>NZ_JAHUWN010000060.1 GCF_019219025.1 Bacillus sp. sid0103
TCGTCGGGCTCATAACCCGAAGGTCGCAGGTTCAAATCCTGTCCCCGCAATTGGTCTGGTAGTTCAGTTGGTTAGAATGCCTGCCTGTCACGCAGGAGGTCGCGGGTTCGAGTCCCGTCCAGACCGTTGTTGGCTCAGTAGCTCAGTCGGTAGAGCAAAGGACTGAAAATCCTTGTGTCGGCGGTTCGATTCCGTCCTGAGCCACCATTAGTTTTTTTAGCAGCACCAGATGATGGCAATCTGAATATTATGTGGAGGGGTAGCGAAGTGGCTAAACGCGGCGGACTGTAAATCCGCTCCCTCCGGGTTCGGCGGTTCGAATCCGTCCCCCTCCACCATTTATAGGGGTATAGTTTAAAGGTAGAACGAAGGTCTCCAAAACCTTTGGTGTGGGTTCAATTCCTACTACCCCTGCCAATTATATTGTGGCGATTGTGGCGAAGTGGTTAACGCACCTGATTGTGGTTCAGGCATTCGTGGGTTCGATTCCCATCAGTCGCCCCATAATATATTTATCATTAACTAAAAACGTTGGGCTATAGCCAAGCGGTAAGGCATCGCACTTTGACTGCGACATGCGTTGGTTCAAATCCAGCTAGCCCAGCCAATTTGCGGAAGTAGTTCAGTGGTAGAACACCACCTTGCCAAGGTGGGGGTCGCGGGTTCGAATCCCGTCTTCCGCTCCAATATATATGGCGGCATAGCCAAGTGGTAAGGCAGAGGTCTGCAAAACCTTTACCACCGGTTCGAATCCGGTTGCCGCCTCCATAAAACATTTGCTAAGTATGGATAATAACAGGTAATTAGATTTCGCCGGGGTGGCGGAACTGGCAGACGCACAGGACTTAAAATCCTGCGGTAGGTGACTACCGTACCGGTTCGATTCCGGTCCTCGGCATTGCTTCATCAAAACATTTTAATACGCGCCGGTGTGGCGGAATTGGCAGACGCGCACGACTCAAAATCGTGTTCCTTCTGGAGTGTCGGTTCGACCCCGACCACCGGTATCAAAAAACGTTGAAATGACGACGATCTACACGAGATGTAGGTCGTCGTTTTTTCGTCTATGCACACGATTCGAGCAGCGAAAATCGTACGCGGTGAATCGTACGCAATGGGAGCGAATAATTCAGCAATGGAGGAGTTATTTTGACCCGCACTAGACGAACAAATGCACTTTCTACAGAGGATTTAACGAAGCTACGCGGTAGTTTACGGTCCGATTATCTCGACTTTAATGATGCGCTAGAGCTCTTTATCAAAGACGGAGAGATTCGAAATCTGCGCGAGCATACCATTAAATATTATCGGAATGAATTAACGACATTTCAAAAGTTACTCGTCGAACAGTCCGTGACGACTTATCCTGGCGAAATAACTAAGGACATCATTAACGATAATGTGATCCGTTATTTACGCGTTGAAAAAGGACTGAAAACAACGTCAATTAATACTAGACTACGTGCGATTCGGGCGTTCTTTAACTTCTTGTATAAAGACCGGTATATTCCGCAGAATCCCGTAGAGAATCTTAGTTTAATACGTGATCGTAAGGCCATTATTGCGACGTTTACGGTAAAGCAAATAACCGATATACTGAGCCGGCCAGACTTAAAGACTTTCGTTGGTGTGCGCGATTATTCGCTTATGCTATTGCTACTCGAAACTGGCGTCCGTGTTAACGAGCTTATAGGCGTCAAAGTAAGCGACATTAACTGGGAAGAGTCGAAGGTACTAATCCGCAATACTAAAGGCTATTTACAGCGATACGTGCCGTTATCAGCTACGATGAAAGACCAGTTAAGACGATACCTGGCAATCCGTGGCAATGTGGTCGATTGTGATGCGTTGTTTATTACGATTGATGACACACCGCTTACTAAGCGCCAGATCCAGTCGCGTATAAGTGTCTACGGTAAAGAGGCGGGTATTGAGGGCGTACGATGCAGTCCGCATACATTCCGACATACGTTTGCTAAGCTAAGCGTAAAGAATGGCGCAGGCATCTTCGAGCTTCAGCAGATACTCGGCCATACTACGTTTGATATGGTGCGGACATACGTTAACTTATTCGCTGAGGACGTAAAGGAACAGCACCGTAAGTTTTCACCGCTGAATAACTTAAAGCAACGGAAAGATTATTAATGTATTGGCGTCACCTTAACGGGTGGCGTTTATTTTTATGTGCATACAGAACGTTTGTTCGTGTTTAATAAGAACGAGGAGATGATCGTAATGACGATAAGAGATCGCGGAAAGATTAAATGGAATGCAGCGTCGTTTATGCCGGAAGTCTTCAAAATGCAGCGCGAGATGTTTAAGGACGATGAGCGCCAGGCAAGGCCGCTATTAAGCGAATTCGATACGGAAGAGTTTGACCAGCGGATAGCCTACGCAATGGCGTATAAGCTAACGGTGAGGCTTACAGTATGGGATGACGGCTTTACTTCGGAGATGAACGGACATATACACCGCGTTGATCCAATTACGCATGAGTTACGTGTTGAGGTGAAGCCTGGCGAATATGAGCGCGTGGCCTTCGAAGATGTGTGCGCTGTGACTGTCGTAGATTAGAATTAAAAAAAAGCGCCATTTAGACGCTTTTCTTTGTAAGTGAAAACTATTTAAAGGAGATACGTTATATTATGAAGGGTTGTCTTTATATGCCATGGACAACCGTGGAGTTTTATAATTAAATTCGTCGTTCGCTTTATTACATCATTACTCTAACGTATTAACGCATTACATAATAGAAGAAACTCGGTGTTTCGGGATATGTGCGGGTAATGTGGCGTAAGGCTAACGGATACGTACGGGGGTATATGGATGGCATGCGGCAGTCCAAAAGTTTACATTTCCGCAATATCAGTAGCAAGAAGCGCCTGGGACGGAGAGCCTTCCGGAACTCACGGGGTTAGCTAAACGTAGGCCGATCGCGCAGCTTTCCGTAATATGAACCTTCATTCATTATACATAAACGCTGGGAAATAACGGAGCTACTGGCGAGGCAAAGGGCGTAGGTATGCGGATGTATAAGATATTGCATAACGGATAATATTTCGTAGTAAACAAACGTTGGTATGACGCGGTTTGTATATCGACATTATTACAACGTATTCATCTTTTACGTAATAATCGTGAATATTGTATTCATCGTTATACAAACGTTAATAATTACGGTTTACATATCCGATAATTCCGAGTGAAATAGTCGGATTCCCCAAGCCCGGTCGAAAAAAGCTGGGGTTTAGGCGTTTTCAACCCGCGTGCAATTTTTCGAAATCAGGTAGTTAAACTCGAAGGAAGCACGGAGCCATTTGTCGAAGTATTAAAGACGAAGGAGTGTGCGATATGAAACAAGTAATAAAACGAGGCGAAATATTTTGGGCGAAACTATCTCCGGTAGTAGGTTCGGAGCAAGGTGGGTTACGACCGGTTTTAATATTGCAGAACGATATTGGTAACAAATTTTCACCGACAGTCTTAGCTACAGTTTTAACGAAACAACAAAAGAAACGGCTGCCTACGCATGTATTTCTGGACAAACGAAAGTATAAATTAACGGAAGATTCGTGGGTGCTGTTAGAACAAATTCGGACGCTTGATAAATGGCGGATTCAAGCTAAAATTTCGAGACTCGACGACAAAAAATTAGACGAAGTAGACACTGCGTTAAAAATTAGTCTCGGAATTAAAGAAGACTTATATAAATACTACCGCCACATTGTAACCGGTGAAATAGTAAGGATTAAAGCGAAGGACATCCGTTAGGGTGTTTTTTTATTCGGGTTACAACTCGATATCCTTAGCCTTCACGTCATTCTCATCGATATATTCCACAACGCCAAGCAATCGCTTAATAGCGTACTCTTTTCCCGCACTTTGATCCGCAATTAATTCGCCAGCAAGGTCGAGGAGCTGCGTTTTAATTCGGCTAATCGTTAGCTTCGCCTCTAACACGTCATTCAATCCGATCACTCTTTCTATTAAGCCTATATAAATATATTAGTTATTGTTACCGAAAACGTACATATTAACGACCGGTCATACCGCCTCTATTTTGACGGCAATAGTCCGCCCAAGGACGCTGACTCGCTCTTAAGTCAGCTTATGCGAAAGATTTCGAAATAATGCAGGTCCAGGGCGGTCATACCGGTTCATTCGTCAACTTTTTTTCTTTCGTACAGCTCCTCGACACCCACGCCTAGCAAGTCCGCTAATATGTACGCCTTATCCATCGGTATTAAACTCCGCCCAGTTTCATAATTGCGGAGCTGTTTTACCGTTATTTCTAATTTATCTGCAACGAACGCTTTTTTGTATCCGCTTTTTTGAATTAGGTCCTCTATGCGGCTTATCAACATTAGCATCACCTATATTCATTTTATATTTTTTCGGCGTGATTCATATAGGAAATTTAAGTGGTGAAAAAGGAAAATTTTTGTTCACTTTTAGTATTACCGGTCATACCATATAGTAATCAACCGAAAGGAGGGGCGATGAAGTGAGTAAAAATAAGGTTATCAAGTCGGTGTCATTCAACGTCACCAACGAAGAGGATAGACGGTATTTAGAACGCATCCAGGACGTCAATTTCAGCGGATATGTTAAGCGTCTGATCGAGAAGGACATTCGGCAGCGGAAGGTAATTAAGTCCGACAGAGCAACCGTTCAAGCGCCGGTAGGTCATACCGCAATAATGACCAAAGGGACGCCGTTAGTATTGAAAACGGAATAGCCTCTTCCCTTGCGGCCATTTCGTAACTGTGTAACACGGTTGACGTTGTCAATTGTCACGACGTTTTCAAAAGGGAGGTAACGGAATGATAGAAGGAAAGGGCTTAGGCGGAAAGAAAATTCACCGAGTCAACGTCTCGATAACGAACAAACAAGCGTTCAAGCTGAATCGACTGGCGACGGCCTGTAACATGAAGCCGACGACACTGGCCGGACTGCTAATCGAAAAAGGGCTTAACGATGCCGTGCTTGTCTCTGAGTTGCAGCGCGAGCATTGCACGCAGTCGGCCTACCGCGTAGTTGTCATCAATAATAACGGCGAGTTGAATTTCGTATTGAGCGGAAGGGAGGACGTTTAATGAATTGGATCAGCTTTATCTCGGGTGGAATGACCGTGATATTGGCGTATGCCTTCTATTCTCTAGGTAGTGAAGATAGTGAGGAGTTATTAGCGGAGGAAGTGCCTGGATCGGACCTGGTCGTTAACGACTTTACTGGCCGATACGTGACGCTAAGCTGTCAGACCTGCCGTAAATTAAAAAAGCATCGCGAGCTACGGCCGGATGTCTTTCAGTGTACAAAATGCAAGCGGCACGTCGATATAAGTGCGTGAAACAAAAAAAGCCGCGGGTTATTTCGCGGTTTCTTCGGTTGTTTTAATAATTTAGTACTTAAGTACATGATTGAAGGCCAGTGCTTCGTTAGTGCAATAAAAAAGCCTTACTCCTTATTGAAGTAAAGCACCCGTTAGTTTAAGTGAAAATATTCACAATCTTTTTTTCCTTAAAAAAATCTAATCCCTTAATGTGTAGGGGCGTATCAAAAAAGACGCCTTCTTATTCAAGAAAAGCGCCCGATTCTTGAATAAGCAGCTACCTACTATTAGCTGGTTTTGTTGAAAAGTTGATACTTTGCAATTACTTAAATTCACTCCTAAGCAAATATACAAAATCAGGAGTTTTAGTTCGCCCATTTGGATATCACATAAGAGAAGGTAGGCTCCCTGGGCTCAACTTCTTTCATCTTAGTTGCCACACCCTGTCCTCTATAATTTACCGACGTTGCCAAAAAATCTATTTCACCCATATTTTCAGAAATACTACTTTTACTCTCGGTGTAAGTATCTATTTATATGTCACGAAAGATTTTATGGTGCCCTATTTTTATTAGGTTTTATGATCATAGTAGCCAGGGTGGAACGTCTCTGCCAGTGGGGACTTGATCCCGTCCACAAAACTGTTCGCCCTCTACAAAATAACTCACTTTCCCCATTAAAGGAAGTTAGCTTTAGATATTCACCTCAATATTTTTGAATCATTATATTACCAACATCAGTTTGGTCGGATATATAAAATGTTGTTCCTTTTCGAAAGGTTCAATCGCATACAATGAAACTCTAAGTGTATTTAGGAAGAATTACTGATTCATGAATAATCAAGAATTTTTTTTGACAAAATAAAAAAAGAAATTGAGTCTTTAGGGGGTATAAAATGAACGTAAATGAATTAGGTTTCCTTTGGTACTTACAATCAAGTTCAAACATGATGAATTTTTTATTAAAATATCTTAGTGAAACTTCTGAGGATACCGATTTAAGGAATATTTTAAATGAAATATATAAAATCTCTACATATCAAGAACAAGAGGCTACTCAATTATTGTCTGAGGAAGGTTATAAAGATACACCGTTCTTCAGGGAAGATGATATATATAGTTCAACAACAAAGCTATTTTCCGACCAATTAATTATAGAGATCTTAAAGCATATAACGAGTAATGGATTGCGAGCGCTTGCTGTTCAATATATTGAATTAACAGATTATAAAGTAAAAAATTTTTATAAAAAAATACTTAATGATGTAATTCAATTAGATTTTTCTTTATTAAAATTGCTTAATGATAAAGATTTATTACAAAATAATTCCTTCTCTTACAAAAAAGCAGATGAAAGGGATGGGAAACTATTCAAAGTTGCATCAACTCAGCAACGGCCACTTAATGCGGTAGAATTGGCAAATATGTTCAGTGCCCTTCAATGTAACAATGTTGGAGTTGCTCTTTGTACCGGTTTTTCTGAAGTCGTAGAGGATATGGACACAAAGAAATTTATACTAGAAGGGAAAAAGTTAGCATTTTATCAATCAGCCTCTTTATCCGATATCTATAGAGAAAATGGAATTCCAACTACAACTGGACTAGAGGCTCACGTTAATAAAGTAAAGGAATCACCTTTTTCAGATAAATTAATGGCAAACTTAATAATGTTCCTTAATCCAGTAAGTATAACCAATCTACAAAATGCAGTGGTATCCAGTTATAAAAAGGATCATATAGATTCTTTAAAGGAACTAATCAAGATGATTGAAAACTACTCAGAGAAAGGGCTGAAGTTATTAATAAGGAAAAATTGGTTTAATGAACCACCTGTATCTAATTGGTCACATAAATAGAAACGTGGCAGGTACTATTCAAGAAATGGAAACTTCTCGGCACATAGGCCAGATACACGAATTCCATAAGCGACACCCACCGCGTCATGCCCCCCAAGTGAGCAGACGTCCAGCCAAGATCAAAGATGGATATTTGGAAAAGGTTAAAAATTAGCAGCGTAAGAAATCATTTGTATTATTTCAAGCTAAAAAAGCATTATGGCTAAAACCCTTTCTATCGCATTCAGTAAAGTCGCTCTAATAAAAGAATTAAAAAAGTTCCCAGAATACGGCTGATGGTCGAATAAAAATATTTTCAAAAATAATGTAAACAGATAACTTACCAGTTCCGAAATCTTTAGAAACAGAAAGCTTCAACATACTCTTCTTTTTTCCGGTAAGTTAATGGTGTTATTCAACAATCTGGCCCAATTATTGAACAAAGATCAATCTGACCTCTTCCACTAAACTGCTCCGTTAGTTGAAGAAGAATTATTAAATTACTCAATGATTTTTAGGTTTTATTTTAAATTCAGTATCACCTGAAAATGTTTTGTTACCTTCAACCCATTTTAAATTAAAGGATAAATCTTTATTCTGTTTGGAATAAACACTTTTCTCATAATCGAAACTTCCAAATGATTTTTGAACTTGTAAAGGTGCTAAATCATTATAGGTTACTTTTGTTTTATCATAATAGTTAACTGTTAGTTTTACAGGCTTATCTCCCAAATACTTAATTGCTGTGTCATAAACCCATTTTTTATGATCTAATCTTGGTACAACACTAATATCCCAATTCTCTAATGTCGATGTTTGTTCAACCACTAACTCTTTTGGTTGTTCAATTTTATTACTGACATTTTTCGATACACATGCAGAAGTAAAAAGGCAAAATGTTAGAATTAATGTTAAAAAGTATAGTTTTTTCATAAACCCTCCTAAGCTGTTATTACTCTTTATTCAAGAAGAACTATTGACCACTTTTCCTTTTCTTAATGAACTAAACTGCAATAATGAAATAGGAGCTGGTCACTCAGCTCCTTAGTTCAATAAGCTATTAATATTAAATATAGAATTACATTGTTAATTCATAAATTGTTCTTGAAGTAATTGTATTGTCTTTGAATCAAGTTTGTACACTTTTCCACCAAGTCCGGAAACCAAACTTTGCTTGTAGTTTACATCAAATTCCTCTTTCTTACCTGCATCATTAATAAACCATAGTGTTAAATCAGACTCTGGCGCTTCGACCTGTGCATTTTGCAGTTTTTTGGCTTTGAATCCTTTTTCAAACGTCTGAATGCGATCGCGGTCTTCATCTGCCGTATAAATAATTGTGTCGACATCCGTTATTCCAACAACCGCTACGGTTTGAGGATTCTTACTCTCCGTTTTCGTATTCATCGAACAACCGCATAAAAGAAGTGCACAAATCAAAATCATTAAAATACGTTTCATGTGATCCTCCTAAAAGCTTTGATGTTCATATTGTAATTCTTTTCGAATTTTCAGTAAATTGGGGGAATTTTATGCTTGGATACTTGTAAAACTATATAAATTTTGAATGTTAATATGTCGAAAATCTAAAAAAACATAGAATATGTAATATTTAGGCTAGATTTAATGTGTCATCAAACAAAAACTTGGGGGAATTTTAATTCATTCTAATAACTAACCTTATTAAACTAAACTGCTCCGTTAGTTTAAGTGAAATCATTCACAAACTTTATTTTTAATTTGACTACCTTTGATCGAATAACGGACGTAGGTTCGCGGAATAGAACATAGCTCGTGATCCGCGGTACGGTTTTAGGCAGGTCGAGCAAAATATACGAATGACTTCCGGTGGAGATTCAAGCACCGCGGCAACGGTTGAGGTTGCGACAGGAGTCATCGGAATTTAGTTCGAGGCAAGAGGCGGGCCTACGAGCGGATTCTTTTATTAGGCTTGATTGCTTTTTGTAGGCGATCAGGCTCTTTTGATTAGTAAACAAAATCTCAATTTTAATACTTTGTGTACTTTTTCAATTTTTTAAGACGAAAATTGTATATTTATCTTGATAACATATTCGCTTTTATATTTTGCACCGTATAAACAAATAGGGAATTCATTTCATTTTTAACGCCCGAAATTGCCTGCAATCGCGTCTATAGTATTAGGGACGCAAAATGTACACTAATACGTTTAGCAAATAAA
>NZ_JAHUWN010000061.1 GCF_019219025.1 Bacillus sp. sid0103
TCTGCTTAATACATAGAAAAGAATAAATTGGATTAGTTGGAACGCCGTATGCGGTGAAAGTCGCTTGTACGGTGTGGACGGGGGGAAAAGGGAGAGATAACTTCAAACCCTTACCTATCTGTATGAAGAAAATGTACAAAAAAACAAAATAAGAGAACCAATATTGTTAAACAACACAATCATAAAGTGAAACAGCCTTTTTTATCAAGTTTAATTATGTAAAAATTTAATCGGATTTTCTGATTTAAAGAACGTAAAATCAATCACTCAAGTCATTCGGTGTAAACAATGGCGCCAATTGTCCAAACCATGTAGTAATTTTTCAGGTGGCTTTTGCAGCCACTTCCTAGTATATCAGCAATGTAAGCGCAAACCAACTGGTTAATGTTGGTCATTAAGAGTGTATGAAAAACTAAGAAAACAGGAGAAAAACAGAGTTTAACCAATTGGATAAATTCGTTATTTCCCAACCTTCAACGATTACCAAAATGGTCGAATTTAACCAAAATTGAGATTTGACCAATAAAGCCCAATATGGCCCCCACATCGAATTTTAATGCCGCGCCCTATTGTTTACCCCTTAGAACAAACAGAAAAAACCCATACAACCCAAATATGAAAGACGAATTTAGATCACACAGCGAAATCGAAAATAGATTACTTGTTTTATTGAGTATGAGGTCGTTCTTGCTAAATAAATAGTATGATTGGATAAGATTGTGAATAAATGTACTTAAAGTAACGGGTGCTTGAGTTTAACAAGGGGTTGCTGTAGCAGCCTTTTTTGCTTGTTCCACTACCATGAAAGTACAAAACAGTAAAAATCTAAAAATGACAATGCTAAAGTAGATTTTTTTTAAAGCTGAGCCTAAAAATTAAACCTCATGTCGCAATACCAGTATGACCACAAAAACCCTACTTTCATTCCCTGTGGTGAAGCGATGATTTTTTCGATTCATGGATGGCTAACGGGGCAGTTTAATTTAAGTGTAATTATTCACAATCTGTATTTTTAAATGTCCTTTTCCTCCACACAAAAAGACTCCTACCACATGAAAAAGGAGAATGAGTTCATTATGAAATCATCTCCTCAAATAGTTTGAAAATGCTTATACTGATATTACTAATCAATGACTCGCTAAACGTTTTTCAAAATCCGCCTTAAACAACAGAATAGCATCAATATTTACTGCAAAATCGTGGTCACTGATATTAATATTAGTTATAAACTCGTCAGATCTCTCACGAACCATAATTGTCGGACGGATATTGTCTCCAATAGCGTCCTGAGTTACAGCACTTCCATAGAAATACCAGTTAGTTTCAGTAGGCGCATTTGCTGCATTCTTAGATAAGTCATTTTTTATTATTTCGCATAAATTATCCATAAAATCTTCATTAAGATTAATGTTTTTTCCATACTCACCATCAATAGATATATCAGCATATCCATACCAAATATTCCTGCTTCTTCGCTTTCCGTCATTTGAAGTGAATGTTTCATCAAACAAAATCTTCATTTTCATTACCCTCCGTTAATATAAAATTTCTTCACACTATTATACACCAATTAGAAATTGTAAAATAGATTGCTGTTAGTCTCACTAACTCGAACAGCAACCACCATTAAATTTATGCTTATTAAAGTACACTACATCTTTCCTCGTTTCCTTGTTAATTGTAGAATCTAAAGATTGTGAAGGTTTGTACTTAAAGTAAAGGGTGCAATAGTTGAAGATCGTAAAGAGTTGCTGCGACATCTCTTTTTCTTTGTTGTACTAACGAAGCAGGTTAGCCAAAATGATCTGAACTCATTTCAATTACTCGTAAATCCAATTACAAGGGTTATGAAATCCTGCGAATAAGTGAGCATTCGAGAGATATTGGTATCAAACTGAGGGAGTTCAAGAAAGGATAATGCTAAAGTATAATAAACATACATAAGTAGTGCTCAAGGAGGATGAAATGAATAAAAAAAATGGGTTAATCATTGGTTTTATTTTGGTTTTGATTGTTATGGGATGGTTCGTATTTCAAAAAATTACTGATGATACTTATGAGGGGATGTCCATTATCCCTGAAAAACACAAAGACATCCCTTTATTCGAGGGATTAGAACCGACTGACCACGAATATGTTATAGATGGAAATCATTGGATTGATATTTATGAGTTTTACAAAAAGGAACTTCCTAAACTTGGTTGGAATATTGAATACGAAAACTCAGCACTTAATGATAATGACCCAGAAAATGATTGGAGCGGATTTCATTCAAGGTGGAGAAAAGAAGGATTCGACGGTGAATTAAGCGTTTCAGCTCATTATAATCAATTTGAAGAACAAACAGAGGTGATTTTCGATAAAACCCCAATATATAACTCAACAACTTGGATTAATAATGTTCCAGAAAGCATTTGCATTTATCAAAGTTCAGCGGATGAGAAATGTTTTGAAATAAAAGATGAGATTAAAATAGAGAAAATTGTTGGTTTTATTAACGAAGCTATTGATTGGAATGAAGAAGTATCACCTCGTGAAAAAACAAGCGTAATTGATTTTGGGGATATGAGTATAAAGGTTCAATATGAAAACGAAAAAGAAATTTATTTTCAATCAGAAAAAGGTACAAAATTGATGAAACCAGAACCTAATTTCTTTGAACTTACAAATCTTCCACAATAGGTCTTATTCAACTAAAGGGTGCAAGAGTTTAAGATCAGTGGCTGCTTCGGCAGCTTTTTGTGCGACGGGCAGTCGCATAGAGTGTTGACTTGGTCAACACTCTTCTTATCTTTATCTGACAGAGACGTCATTTCGATGAAACGACTGGTTGAGGATATCGAACTGAATCCCAGATGGTGAAAATCCATACCCGAGGAGACTGACCTAGCTCGGGAAGCTTAATCTAGGGCAACACCGTGAGGTGTTGTCTGAAGGAGATGCGGAAAATCGAGAGACCCGTAGGCGAATAAGTAGACCCTAATGCAATAAGTGTGAAGCACGGCGGCGGGATAAGGTTGGCGACTTTTCGAAAAGTGAGGAAGCCCACTTACTAGGCATTTTCTTTAGAAGTCAGAACGAGAAAATGTGACTTATAGCGTGATGGTGCAGGGTATGCTTAGAAGGGAAATGCGATGACCCCGTGAGGACTCCACCTTACCGAAAAGGCAGGGTTCTAGTCTATAAGGGTAATCCGAAATGACGAAGAACTGGTGAAGTAGTCAGACATTCTCATAGTACGGAAGTAACTTGATGACCATAACATCAAGTGAACGGAAGGGGAATGACCTATGGCTCCAAGTCATTAACAAGATGTAATGCTAACAATCATGTTACTGCGGTAAAACCGTTTGAATGTACATCAAGGAAAGGCGTGGAATACGCAATGAATCAAGAGTGGAAATTTAAATTACACAGCGTTTATGGACAAATATTATTTGACCGAAAACTAACCCGAAGCTTCGAACAAGTAAAAGCAAACAAAGGAGCAGGCGGGATTGACGGAGAAACAATAGAAAGCTATGACGCGAAATTAGAAGAAAACATCATGGCACTCCTAGATAAATTAAGGTCAAAGTCCTATCAAGCTCAACCAGTTAGAAGAGTATACATTCCAAAGAAGAATGGGAAGAAGCGACCACTTGGAATTCCCACAATTGAAGACCGAATTGTCCAACAAAGTGTGGTGAATGTTCTTCAGCCAAAATTCGAAGATAACTTGTTTCATAATTGGTCAGTAGGTTATAGACCAAATCGTGGTGTTCAAAGAGCTTTACAAATAATCCTTTGGAACATTGAACAGGGATACAATCACATCTATGACTGTGACATTAAAGGTTTCTTTGACAATATACCCCACAAGAAACTAATAACTGTCTTGAAAAAGTATGTATCGGACCGTACGGTCCTTAGGTTGATCGAACAATGGCTGAAAGCAGGACACATGGAAGAAGGTAAGCTTATCCACTCCGATTATGGAACACCGCAAGGGGGAGTAATCTCTCCACTTTTGGCAAATGTGTACCTGAATGAAATGGATTGGGAATGGGATTTAAATGGAATTCGCTTTGTTCGTTATGCGGATGATTTTCTCCTCTTCGCTAAGTCAAGAGAGGATATTCTGAAAGCAGCCTCTCTAACTAAAGAAAAGTTGACAGAATTAGGATTGGAAATCTCAAAAGAGAAAACAAGAGTAGTCAATTTTAATACTGATGACTTCGACTTTCTTGGGTTTACTTATCATCACTGGGAAACAGGAAAGAAATATAACAAACCAATCTTTCAAGTCACACCAAAGAAAGACTCTATTAAAGATTTTAGAGTGAAAATCAAAGAGAAAACTAGAAAGACTTTAACATTGAACAAAGAAGAATGGATAAATCGAGTTAATCCTATTGTTAGAGGGAAAGTTAACTATTACGTGACCATTATCAAAGCAATAAAGGCTAACGAAGAACATGGACAGACGAGTCACTGTAGGACACGACTAATGAGGAATATACTTTCAAGGATAGACGGATACATAAGAAAAAGACTGCGTGTAGCTTTTATTCATAAACACCCTAACCAAAGAACAGGGAAGAAAATGAACAGTATCTGGAATAATGCATTTTTCCTTAAGATCAACCTTATTCCTTCCTACTGGCTTTATCTGAACAAAGCCTACGGATACACAAAAGAACAATATCTGAATGACACGATTAAATCCTCTAAGAGAAAGACAAAGAAAAGGATTGAGCAAATAAAAGCAAGAGGTGAGGAATATTATACACCTCACCGACTCCAAAAGATGCAAAATGCCTGGAATGCATCCTCTTGATTAACATTGTAACATTTGGTAAGCCGTATGCCTTAATAGGGCACGTACGGTTTGATAAGGGGGAAGCCTCGAGAGAGGTTTCCCTACTTTATTTGCTTGTTCCACTAACGGGGCAGCATTCCTGTAATGAGTGAAAATGAGGTTTGAACAAAAAAATAACCTCTTGGTAGAATAAGAATGTCCTAAAGCTGGCCAGCGATAAAGGACAACACTCAAATACCAGGAGGCTTTAAAATGAATTATAACCAAAATAAGAAGATTGCTCAAATCACTTCTCAAACTCTTATTATAGGAGTCGACATTGCTAAATTCAAGCATGTGGCACGTGCCCAGGACTTTAGAGGAATGGAGTTCGGATCACCTTGTTATTTTGAAAACACAAAAGAGGGGTTCGGGCATTTTCTTACATGGATTTCTGAACTGAAGAGAGAACAAGCCATGGAAAAAGTGATGGTTGGAATGGAACCAACTGGCCACTATTGGTTCAACCTCGCACATATACTGAAAGAAAATGAGATTAAGTTTGTAGTAGTTAATCCCTTGCATGTAAAGAAAAGCAAGGAACTCGATGATAATTCACCAACTAAAAATGATGTAAAGGACGCCAAAGTAATAGCTCAGCTGGTCAAAGACGGAAGATACGCAGAACCTACTATCCCACAAGGAGTTTATGCCGAGCTCCGAGTTGCAAAGAAAATTCGCGATATTCTAACTGATGACCTACAAACCGTCCAAGGGCAGGTTCATAACTGGATTGACCGGTACTTTCCAGAATTTCTAACGGTCTTTAAGAAGTGGGAAGGCAAGGCAGCATTACAATTTTTAAAACTATATGCTTTGCCGCATGAAATAATAAAATTCTCTGAACAAGAACTGCTTACCCACCTAAGAAAAGCCGTTACCCGGAGTGTAGGACTTAGTAAGATTCGAGAGTTAAAGCAAGCAGCCAGTAAGTCCATCGGACTTCGGCAAGGCTCTGATATGGCTAAACTGGAGCTGAAAACGTTACTAGATAAATATGAATTAATCCAACTTAAATTCGAAGAATTAGATTCAAAAATTGAGAGTTTACTTGATGAAATTCCAGGTGTACCACAAATGTTGGCCATTCAAGGTGTTGGAAGAGATACGGTTGCGGGTTTCTTTGCGGAAGTAGGTGACCTCAATGATTATACTCATCCAAGGCAAATCATTAAGCTGGCTGGCTTAAGTTTAAAAGAAAATACATCTGGTAAGCACAAGGGAAAAACGACGATCACAAAGAGGGGCCGAAAAAAACTGAGGGCTCTGTTGTTCAGGGTGTGTATGATTCTCGTTGCCAAAAATTCAGCTTTTAAAGCATTACATGTGTACTATACTCAGCGTTCTGATAATCCATTAAAGAAGATGCAATCCCTTATTGCTTTATGTAATAAACTAATCCGTATTTTCTTTAGCATAGGTAAAAAGCAATTTGAATTTAGTGAAGAAAAGATGTTAAAGGATATTCCTCATTTGTTAATTTCAAAGAAGGTAGAAAAGGCCGCTTGATTCTGTTTTAGATTAGATTAAATAGTAGTAGCATTATAGATTTGGGTACATTTGAAGCACGGATTAGTCGGCAAAGCAACTAAATTACGGGAAAGGGACCCTGTGGGGCAGCATGGCTGACATCCACCTCATGGAAAGGTTGGACGAAGGAATTTGAGAGCGAAGACTCTGTGAGGCATGGGAGGGTTGACCTCCATGAGAAATGTGGACATCCACCAGTGCAATCATATTTTTAACTCATCCACCAATTTCTTCCAAGTGATTGGTTAGTGGGCATAGAGTCTTTTTTCTCAAAGGGCCCAGTTTTATCCTTTTCAGTAATGTTCACCCAACTATTAAGTGATTACCGGAAGGTAAACTACTATGAAAATCTAAGAGAAACGGAGAAATCGTGAGATTTTGCTTTCTTTATTGAGGGAGTTTAGCATTCCTGTAGAGAGTTAATTATTGACTTTGATAAAAAAAGAGCTCCTCAGTAAGATATGAGTATAGACACCACTCTAACTCAAAACCTTAGGAGGAACCCTTATTATGAAGTTTAAAATGCAAGACAAACAAAATCAACTAATAGAAAGAATTTCCGATAAACACCTCGTTATTGGTGTAGATATCGCTCAACAATTTCACGTCGCTCGAGCAGTGAATTTCCGTGGAATTGTAGTCGGTGATCCTCTCACATTTGAAAATAACGAAGACGGATTTACTATTTTATTTCAATGGATTAACAAACTAAAAAGAACTAATAACTTGAATACAACTATAGTTGGTATGGAACCTACTGGACATTACTGGATTAATCTATCAAAATGGCTTTTTGAACAGAATATCGATGTAGTAACAGTAAATCCATACCATGTAAAAAGGAATAAAGAGAATCGAGATAATACTCAGTCAAAAAGCGATAAAAAAGATGCACTAGTTATCGCTGATATGGTGAAGAATGGTTACTATGCCATCGTTCGGCCAACTTCTGAATCATTTGAAGAACTTCGAGTTCTTATGTCTAACCGTGACGTGATTGTTAAGCTTCTCGTCAGTTCTATCAATCAATTAAATCGTTGGGTTGATATCGTCTTTCCAGAGCTTCGAAAAGTATTCAAAGACGTGACTGGCAAAGGGGCAATCGCAACCCTTCGCTTATTTCCCACCCCAATCGAATTGCGTTCAATGCTACCTCAAAACCTTGTTATCGCATGGAAGTCCCTGATGAAGAGACAGCCTGGATTAAAAAAAGCCCAATTACTTATTCATTTAGCTAAACGTTCGATCGGCACTAGGCAAGCACTTGATGCTTATAAATTTCATCTACAACAATTACTAGAGGAATATGATCTCGCAACAACACAACTCGAAAGAGTTGAACAACAAGTTACAGAAGTTCTTAAACAAATTCCTTATGCCAATCAATTGCTTACCATTAAAGGAATTAGTGAGATTTCATTGGCAGGTATATTAGGGGAAGCTGGAGATTTAAGTGGCTTTGCCCACGGCAATTCTTTACTACGTCATGCAGGATTGCACCTAGCTGAAGCAAGCTCGGGAAAGTGGAAAGGGCAAATTGTCATTTCTAAACGTGGAAGATCTAGATTGCGGCGTTTCCTTTATTTAGCGACTATGAGCCTTGTGATGAACAACCCTGAGTTTAAAGCGATACACACCAATAATGTTAAGGTGAAAAAAATCAAGAAGATGAAATCAATTATGAAATTGGTTGGTAAACTGGCTCGGGTATTTGTAGGAATAGCCCAACGAAATGAATCCTATTGTCCAGAAAAATTAAAACCTTTAACTTCTTTAGCAGCATAAGATCTAATAGATTCCTTAGAAACACTTACTAGTTTCCCCGAAAGGGTAAACTCCAATAAATTATCTAAATAATGATTGTTAGCTTTACACTTATCGAATGTTGGCTTATTCGCAGGATTTCAAATATGTACGGAGTACCAGATTTATTGAACAAAAGGGCACTGACCCATCAGGTTAGCATAACTGGCCTCCACGGAGTCATATTGATCTGAACTCATTTCATTTAATCTTTAAACCCATATCAAGGGTTATGAAATTCTGCGAATAAGCGAGCATTTGCGAGAAAATCGTATTAAACTGAGGGAGTTCAATAAGAAATGATATGATATAAAGAAAATATAGAAGTCATAGAGGGGAAGTAACATGACTATATTAGTGATAATTACCGCATTAATAACTTTAACAGGACTAATAGTTTTATCATATAAAGGGAAGGAATTTTATTATAATGAGACTTTCAGTGGGAATAGTCCTGAAATTTTAGGCGCAATATTTGAATCACTGATAAATTTTAACCTTAGCCCTGTTGAATATAGGGCTAAGGCTGCTTAATATGTGTACCTTTTATTTAATTGTCCACTTGACAGGGGTAAGACCAAAAAAAAGGTACCTTTCGTCCAAAAGTGATCATTACTGCGGTGTTCCCGAGCTTACTTCGCGTGAAGATTTTTCATCGGATCGGGAACAACTGCCTAAAGATGCACGTTTGCATTAACCCTCTTATTCAGATACCTTTACCAATAACTTACCTGTATTTCCACCAGTGAATAACTGGAAAAAAGCAGATACTGTATTTTCAAACCCCTCAACAATCGTCTCTTGATATTTGATT
>NZ_JAHUWN010000062.1 GCF_019219025.1 Bacillus sp. sid0103
GACGTATGAAGAAGGCACCTTCTGCTCAATAGCTTCTTTAAAGGGAATAAGAGACCGGACGATTCTTGTATCAGGTTTTTCAAAAGGCTTTGCCATGACAGGGTGGAGATTAGGTTTTATATGTGCCCCTGATTACTTTACGCAACAGATAGTAAAGTTCGAACATAGTAAAGAATTGTTCGAGTGGATTCAAGCGGGAGCGCATGTTTACGTTTGCGGAGACGAAAAAAACATGGCACATGATGTTCAAAAAACACTTGTTGATATTATTCATCAAGAGGGCGGCTTAAGCAAAGAAAAGTCGGAAGAATATCTAGCTAATATGCAACAACAAAAACGATATCAACGCGATGTATATTAATATAAAAGGAAGGAGTTTTTAATTTGTTAAAGACAATTTTAAAAGCACCGGATGGTCTCTTAAGTGATGTTGAGCGTATTAAAAAGGAAAGTAATTATTTAAGAGGTACCATTGCTGAATCCATGGTAGAACCAATTAGTTCTGGGATTTGTGATGATGACAACCGTTTAATGAAATTTCATGGAAGCTACTTACAGGATGACCGTGATCTCCGTAATGAGCGTCAAAAACAAAAACTTGAGCCCGCCTATCAATTTATGATACGTGTCCGCAGGCCGGGTGGCGTAGCAACGCCAGATCAATGGCTTGTTTTGGATGAACTCTCTGAAAAGTATGGTAATGGTACATTAAAATTATCGACACGACAGGCATTTCAAATGCACGGTGTTTTAAAATGGAACATGAAAAAAACCCTTCAGGAAATCAATGCAGCTCTTATGGATACAATTGCGGCATGTGGGGATGTAAACCGAAATGTGATGTGTAACCCAAACCCGTATCAATCTAAAATACACGGTGAAGTGTATGAATGGGCCAAACTATTAAGTAATCGGTTATTACCACGTACAAGAGCCTATCATGAAATTTGGCTGGACGAACAAAAGGTTGCCGGCACTCCTGAAATGGATGAAATCGAACCACTGTATGGGCCTCTCTATTTGCCTCGGAAATTTAAGATTGGTATTGCTGTTCCTCCATCAAATGATATAGATGTCTTTTCTCAGGACATTGGGCTAATTGCCATTGTTAAAGATGAAAAGCTGATTGGATTTAATGTAGCATTGGGCGGCGGAATGGGGATGACACATGGTGATAAAAAAACCTACCCACAGCTTGCCAAGGTCATCGGCTTCTGTACACCAGATCGGGTCTATGATGTCGCAGAAAAAGTAATAACCATCCAACGTGATTATGGAAACCGATCTAACAGAAGTAATGCGCGGTTCAAGTATACAGTGGACTGTCTCGGATTAGAAACGGTGAAAAATGAACTGGAAAACCGTTTGGGATGGAGCTTTGAGGAAGCAAAACCATTTCATTTTGACCATAGTGGCGACCGCTATGGCTGGGTGAAAGGTGTTCAAGGAACATGGCATTTTACGTTGTTTGTTGAAGGCGGTCGTATCGCTGATGTTGGTGATTACAAACTGAAGACTGGATTACGTGAAATTGCCAAAATCCATACAGGGGATTTTCGTCTAACCGGAAATCAAAACCTTGTTATTGCCAACGTTTCTAGTGATAAAAAGAACGAGATTAGTAAGTTGATTGAAAAATACGGTTTGACCGATGGCAAGCATTATACTGCACTTCGTCGCAGTTCAATGGCATGCGTCGCTCTACCCACATGTGGATTGGCAATGGCGGAAGCGGAACGGTATTTACCTGTTCTTCTAGATAAAATTGAGACCATCATTGACGAAAATGGACTAAGGAATGATGAGATTACGATTCGTATGACTGGCTGCCCAAATGGTTGTGCACGTCATGCGCTTGGTGAAATCGGTTTTATTGGAAAATCACCAGGTAAATATAATATGTATCTAGGTGCCGCATTCGATGGCAGCAGATTAAGTAAAATGTACCGTGAAAACATTGGGGAAAAAGAAATCTTAAAAGAACTACGTGTTCTCTTGTCCCGTTACGCAAAAGAACGGGAACTGGGCGATCACTTCGGAGATTTTGTTATCCGTGCCGGCATTGTTAAAGCAACAACAGACGGAACCAATTTTCATGAATAATATAAGTTAGAGACAGGGATGTGCATACCTGTCTCTTTTTTTAATAAACCAGTCACTTGAACGTTTATTAAAAAGGTAATAAGAGATTTTACTTATTAATAACGGAAACGATTGGGGACACTTTGGGGACAAAATTGAGCAAACTGTTACCTATAACAAAAACTTGATCATAATAAGACTTATTGAAGTCCTTGTTATAACAATAATTTCATAATTAAACTGTTGTAATAAGAAAGTATTTCCATCTTTGACAGGGGTGAGGTCACTGGATCAATAAGCTTATTCTCCCTTTGGGTAACAAATGGAAGAAGAGGAGGTTTGTTAAAACCTCCTTAATTACTTATTTAATCCCATTAATAAAATTAGAAAACTAATCACATTTTTGGTCACAACTTGGTCACAGATTAGATGTTTTTATATTTAATTAAATAAAATTAAATGTTATATGACTTTATAAAAAGTGTATCAAATCAATACTTTACGGCATTAAATAAAACTAAATGGAATTTAAAAAGATATCTTCCCTCAAACTTCAAAACTGCTTGAGACCTGCCTGCCAGGTCTGGCGGGTTCGATTCCCACGAAGTCCCCAATCCAGCTATATCAAGGGTTCTAAGCTTGATGAGCAAGGGGGTCAATTGTATTCTTATAAAGAAATCCTCGTGTTCAACCACGAGAATTTCTTTATAATCACTATCAACATGTATCATATAAGTCGCTTTTTAAGCGTAAAACATGACTCTTTGTTTTTATTAATAACAAGTAGAGTCTGCTTTACCAGTGAATAAGGCAACACTTGAGCTTGAACCAATTCTTGTTGCTCCCGACTCTACCAAGGCTTTCAAATCGTTAAGATCACGAACGCCGAGCTGATTTTCCCTACGCTTAACCCCATATGTAAATGATAAAATAGCACGATATTTAGTGCTTTAAAAAGAACTTGAAGATTTTTTCTTAGTTCTTTTTTTAGGAGGAAACTTATCTTCTACTAAATGTGGTGCAAGAAATTCATCCCAAGATAAGGTACTGTTATTTTCTGCTTTTACGGTTATTTTAATTTCTTCAACTAATCTAGTTTTATCCCATAATTCCACTTTTAAATCTTTCGCTTTCTTAATAGCTGAAGTTGTGAATTCTGAAGTAGTTATAATTATGGATTCACTGCATTTACAAAGATGCTGTCCATTAAAAATTTCTTGTACGGCAGATACTCCTATTGATTTTTTATATGATTTACAGTGAACTGCGGTTTTATTTATTCGGCTATTTATCTTTTTTGTAATCACTAAATCTATTCCAACATTCCTGCTTTCAGGTGTTTTACTTATATTAAATCCCTGTTTTTGAAAAAGGAATTTTATATAATTTTCAAATTCTACACCATTTAATTTAAGAATTTCATCTAAATTGGTGGGAGGATTTTTTTTATAATATTGTTGGCGAAGTTCTTCTTTGTATTTCTTTGCTTTTTT
This sequence comes from Bacillus sp. sid0103, assembly GCF_019219025.1. The sequence goes on from NZ_JAHUWN010000062.1 coordinate 3,576, forward strand.
CTTTTCGTTATTAGCGTGGCCTCTATATAATTTTTCAAATTCGTAAAAATTTGGTTTATCAAGTGAAAATAAATTTCTTATCCACATTAGGTTAGATTTTTTTAGTTGTCTTTCAAATTTTTTCATTTCTTTTTTAAAGTCTTGATTTACCCAGCAAGAAAAGCAGTAGCTACTGATATAAATTTTATTTTCAATTGTCAAAAGAGCCTCTATTTTGGTTTCTTTATGCAGGGAACATTTCTTTTTTGAATCCATTGTTTCACCCCTTTGTTTAACACATTTAACCTATTTATTCTTGATTACTTTTCAATACCCTTGTTAATCCAGCATCATTTTTAATTCTTGTCTTTTTTCATTTTGCTATTGAAAAATTGGTATTTCCATTTACTATGTGAACAGAAATTTAAAAAAACAATCAGAAAAGGGTGACTGCTCATTTCGTTTTTAATATTTCTTTTCATCAATGTATTGCGCTGCGTCATTTTCCTTTTTCATGATTTCTTTCAAATAAATTTCCGTAGTTGTTACTTTTTTATGACCTAATGTATTTTGTATAAACAAGAGAGGAGCTCCACTTCGATGGGCTTCCTGGGCAAAATAGTGACGAAACCAATGGGGTGTCACATTTCCTTGTTTATATTTTAGAAAATCAAAGTTGGTTTGCTTGATAATATTGGTCACATATTTAGATAAATCTCTAAAATCATAAGTCTTTCCACGATTTGTGGTAAACAATGGGGTCTCATCAGTAGAATCCAGATGTGAGGAAAGCCTTTTTCTTAACCTCAAAGCTTGGAGTCTCTCAAATACCAATTTCTTGATCAATGCATGTCGTATTTCATCCCGTTTCCCCTGAACCCTAAGATAATATTCCCCTATTCCAGAATCGTAGTAGAGGTCACACCAACGACTTTGGGCAATCTCCTTGATCCGTATTCCAGAAGTGGCCAAAAGCGTTAACAACGCGTGATTTAGAGGATGATTTCGATAATAGTCGATTAGCGCTTTTACTTCCTCATAAGACAGGTCTCGATCCGGCCGATCCTTCATGCGTACTTCATTGTTCAGAAAAGCCGTATGTAAAGGGATTTTTATATATTCCACTTCATGCAGCCACTTCAAAAAACTCTTGATGATGACAATTTTTCTCGCCATGGTGGCGATGCCGTACCCGATTTTCCCGTTTCGTAAGGGAGAATCGTTTTTCAACCATTCCTGATACTGCCTCACATGGCGGCGATCCACATTCTTCAGTAAGGAGCCTTCCGTAAAATCCATTACATCATTTTTTAAAAATTCTTCATGGGAAAGCAACATTCCATAAAACTGAAGCAGATCCCGGATGTACTCCTTTTTTGTTTCTTCCTTTTTATTGTATTCCTCTTTGATATGGGACGGTTTATGAACGTAATAATACATCATCATTTCGTCCGTGAATTTTTCATATAGATATTGTTTTTGTCTTTCATTTTTCTCGGTTAATGATTCCATATCCGAAACATAAGTAGGATTGTTTAAAAATTGTTGTAATAAATCAATCTTATCTGATGAAGGTATTCCTAGATTATTAATGGTCATGTTTACAGGTAAATTACTATTATTGAATTGATTGATATCTTCCATAATCATTACCTTTCTATAAATACGTTACTAAAATAATCCATATTTATTTTCATTATAGCATGTCATTATCCAAATCTCTTTAAAAAGATTTATAGAATGATATGAGAAATCCCTAAAAATAGTCCATTTTTAGGTATTGAACAATACTGTTTCGTAATAAAGTAAAATAAACATAATCAATCATTAAAATGCAATTAAATATAATAAACTATATTATTTATGTTTTATTTATCAATTAAATGAAGTTAATGGTTTAATAGGCCATTTAATGAAAATTTATTAATTAATATAATGTTTTTATTGAATGTTGTTTCTATCATTTTCCAATGATAGAATAGTATAAAAGACAAGGAAAAGGATGATCATGATGCAACAGACCGATTTGGGGCTGACAACGAAAGAGGTAGCAGAAACGTTGGGGGTCACGGTACAAACCATATACAACTACGTCAAAGAGGGGAAGATCACTCCCTGGAATAAAGAGACGTGGAAAATGGACGGAACCTATCTCTTCCATGCGGAAGAAGTGGAAAAAGTCGAGAAGGAGCTAAAAAAGCCCGGATTCACGACCAAAGAGATCGTTGCGTATTTAGAAGGATTCAATATCAAGGTTTCACCCTCCACTGTCATTAGTAAGATGAAATCCGGAGAACTTCCGGCCGTAATGAAGCCTTACCGAAACATTGATACGTTCTTCGTGAAAAAAGAAGATCTGGACGTAAACCTCCATCTGTTCAACCGGGTGAAGGGAAGGGAGAAGTTCTTTGATAAGAAAACAGGGTATTTTTTATTCCAGTCGTTCGAGAACAAGGAGACTGGTGAATTTGCCCGAATCATGGAGTGGGATGGAGCCGGTAATGGCAAGGCCTTGACTAACCGAGAGAGGGAGATTTTGATCGGAGAATTGAAGCAGCAGGGGTTCGAACCTGTTATTGCATTGGACGACGAGGTCATCAATAACAAAAAAGGATCCGTCATGTTGAAATTGATCAAACCGAAACAGGTAAAATCGATGACATTTGATTTAATTGATCAATTCTACCGGATTGCTGGCCCTACTAACATGAAATTGGACGTTTTAGATGGTGAAATAAAAATCGAGATGAAACCTGTTCTCCTTCCGTACTTTAAAACCGAACATCGAGATGAAATAGACTTGTTGAAAAACAGCCTTGTAGAAGGGAAAATGATCTCAAGGCCGAATGGTGTTGTCTTAGATAGTGATTTAGTTTCCTTTGTGGCTTATGGGTCCACTCAATTAAAGGATCAGGTCAAGGAGTATTCGGATATAGAAGGGTTGACTCAAGAAGAGTTTATTATACAAAGTTTGAAAGAGGCTGTTCAGAGGCGAAAAGAGCAACTTCGATGATTAAAGATATAGCTTAATGACAAAAGTTAATCCACTTTTGTTCAGGCAAACATTTTACATAAGGATTTAAAAAGTAATGAATGGGGAACCGTACCATAAGTAAATTAGGTTTTTTTAGTTGAAACAATAAAAGTCTTAACACTTTTTGAATCCATGTAATTAGGAGGGCTGTTATGAGAGAAAAAGGAATCTGCGCATTATGTGGTAAAGAAACTGAGTTAACATTTGAACATATTCCACCAAAGTGCTCAGGAAACAAAAATAGGGTAAAAGGAATAAATTTAGATAGTTATGTTGAAGGAAATTTACGAAAGGATAATAAGAGTCCCGATGATTTAAAAGGATTGCGGTATAAATCTATGCAAAAAGGTATGGGGAGATATTCATTATGTGCTATTTGTAACAATAATACTGGGACGTGGTACGGAGAAGCGTATTGTAATTTTTCAAATACGGTAGCTTATTTATTGGAGAAAGAAGGATATCAAATAAATTCTACGATTAGTTTTACACTAATAATGAAACCGTTAAATGTTATGAAACAGATAATTTCAATGTTTTGCTCAATAAACCCACCATCATTCATAGACCAAACACTACGCGATTTTGTACTTGATAAACAGAATTGTAATTTTAACTCAAATAAATATAAAATATCAGCCTTTATTTATCCTGAGGGAATTGATAAACATCTGGGTAAACAATTGTTAATGTACAATAACGGGATAATTGTTAATGTTTCGGAAATCTCAACATACCCAATTGGTTATTGTTTATATCGAGAACCATTTTACAAAGAGTTTATGTTTGGGGGTGAAATAACAGACTTCAAAAATGCTAATTTTAACGAAGAGCATACAGTGAATTTACGGTTACCTGTCTTAACAAGCAAAGAGGTTATTGCTAATAAGTTTGAACTATAGTTAATTATTATGTGTTGTATAATAAAAAATTTTAAGATGACTTAAAATTTTGGCATAGCTTCAACAGCATCCGCCAAGTCACTATAGGAATTTTTTAAATACCTTGCCGTGGTTGAAATGTTACTATGACCGGCAAGTCTCCTTATGTCAAACAAGAAACCTCATGTGGAAGAGTCACCCTATGTGTTTTATAGCCAGAGGTCAGCCAAATTTACGGTTCGTGGGATCCAGTCGATGATTGAAAGTTACAGCTTATCAAAGAAAAAATTAACGCCCCAACAGCTTTGAAAAACGGCGTAGCTTTTGGCAGAGCTAAATCTATTATTACTGAAGAGTTTAAACAAGCCTATCATTGATGGAAATCGGGAGAGATGACTGAAGTTGAAGGTGATGCAAGGAATAGGGGTTAAAAAGACAACATTTTATAAGTTAGTTAAGGAGTACGAAAGGAAGCTGAAAAATACCAATGTATAATAGAAGAAACTCGTCAAAATAATCTCTTTTAACAAAAGCAAAGGCTTTTTCAATTCAGGGACTTATTTTCTTATTCAACAAACGGACCAGATTGTGAAGGAACAAAAAGAGTAAGAATACTGATTAAAGAACATTTGTGAAGTGTTTCACTTAAACTAAAGGAGCAGTTTAGTTGTGCGAAATGTTTCTAGCTTAAATGGAGGATGGTCACATTTCTCTGGTAAAGGTTAGACAGTTCCTGTCGGAACTGAAGGATTATATCGAAGAATCAAATGATGGGGTAACGCCCTGAAGG
>NZ_JAHUWN010000063.1 GCF_019219025.1 Bacillus sp. sid0103
GAACTTCGAGTGGCTCGAAAAATACGTGATCTCTTATCTGTTGACCTTCAAGCAGTTCAAGGACAAGTCCATAATTGGATAGATCGCTACTTTCCAGAATTCCTTACCGTCTTTAAAGATTGGGAAGATAAGGCTGCAATACAGTTATTAAAACTTAATTTATTGCCAAATGAATTAATCAATCTTACAGAACAGCAGATACTTGAACACCTTCGAAAAGCTGTTAAACGTGCGGTGGGACTCAGTAAAATAAAAGAACTAAAGCAGGTGGCAATGGTTTCAATTGGCATTCGTGAAGGTTCAGATATGGCTAAATTAGAGCTTCGCACATTAATAGATAAGTATGAACTCATAATTGAAAAGTTCGAAGAACTGGAATCTAATATAGATAAACTTCTTGAACAAATTCCTGGTGTTGAACAAATGTTGGCAATTAAGGGAATAGGGAAAGATACGATTGCAGGATTTTTCTCAGAGGTAGGAGAATTAACTTACTACTCGCACCCAAGACAAATTATCAAATTAGCTGGGCTTAGTCTAAAGGAAAATACATCTGGAAAGCATAAAGGGCAAACCAAAATTACAAAGAGAGGAAGAAAGACCTTAAGAGCTCTCCTCTTTCGAGTAGCAATGCCTTTAGTGGCTAAAAATACTGCGTTTAAAGCTTTACATGAGTATTTTACAAAACGCCCAAATAATCCTTTAAAGAAGATGCAATCTCTAATTGCAATATGTAATAAGCTCATACGCATTCTGTTTACGATTGGTAAAAAGCAGTGTGAATTTAGTGAAGAACGTATGTTAAGGGACATTCCTCATATGGCAGCATTACAGGTAGCAGCAGCTTAATTTTCTTTTGATCGAGATTAATTAGTAGGTTAATTGTTATAAACATTTGAAGCACGGATTAGTCAGTAAAACAACTAAAGTACGGGCAAGGACCCTGTCGGGCAGCATGACTGACATCCACCTCATGGAAAGGTTGGACGAAGGAATTTTGGAGCAAAGACTCTGTGAGAAATGGGAGGGTTGACCTCCATGAGAAATGTGGAGATCCACCAGTGCGACCATACTTTACCTGTATATCCACCTTTTGGATAAGGTTGGTTTGAAAGCTATTAATTGTTTTTTCACTTTGCTCCCAAAATTATCCTTTAGTACACAACTCTTCCAATATTCAAATGAATTTTAAAACAGACTACTGCGTAATTCAGAGAAAACAAGAGAAATCGAGAGATTTTCCTTTCTATATAGAGGGAGGATAGTTGAAGAAGGAAATGCCATAAACAAAGAGGAATATTATACTTAGGCTTGCTTTGTTCAGCTCGGATCTCCAACAAAAAGTTTTCCTACTAAATAGGGGGGGGAAATGGCATCTATTGTTTACACAGTTATATTAATTGTTAGTTTCTTATTTTTAGTGTTGAAAAAGGGCGAAGCAGAATCTTATTTTCCGATAAAAATAATTGGATACTTTATATTAGGTTCATTTGCTTTTAATTTCAATCAAATTCCACTTCCTCTTGGGTTTATAGTGTACCTGTTATTTTTTCGACCTACGTTAAATGTAGATGTAAAACGAATGGCATCTGTCTTTGGTGTTCTTGCATTTATACTGGTCCATTGGATTTTGCCATTTGCCATTCATGAATGGGAAAGCCGCCCAATATTTATCGAACATGAACTTGGTTCAGTATATACGATGAACCTTCAAGATGAATATGAACTGATTAAGCAAGAATTAAAGCTAGAAAACCAAAATTTAAGGCTTGAGGATTTTGAAGTAGAATATGTTAAAGATGGTAGAATTACAGACTTAAGCTGGCAGCTACTCGGACAAAATGGCAATAGCTATAATCTTTATCAAATTCGATATGATATTGGTAAGAGTAGGTATCTAGTTACAAATAGTCAGCTTGAAAAATGGCTCCAATACAATCGATTAATTGAAGCTGACCATTTCTTTGAAAATCTTAATGTGCTTGATATTAAGGATATTACTCATGCAAAGGGTGACTTTTCTTCCTATGTGATACGAAGTACAGGGGAACGAATCAATTATGCAGTAGAAAATCGAACTCATTTTTTCGTATCAAATGGAGAAATACAATTACTAGATGATAAACAGTTACCAGTTGAATGCTATTATATTTCAACCTTCGCAATGAAGAAAACTGAAGAAAAAAGAGATGATCAAGGAAATATCACACAAGAAAGCTTCGAAGGTACCGAATCATCTGATTATCTGTTTGATGTAAATTTTGATGAGGAATGATAAAAATACTAGATTTGGACTTTTTTTAACGTTTTTAATATCCATCTTGGATAATCTATTTGTCATGTGAATAGATACACTCAAAGTAACGGGGTGCTTATGTTAAAAATGGGATGGCTGCTGCGATCCCATTTTCTTATTGTGCTAAAGGGCAGGTTAGTGGAAGAAGGAAATACCGCCAATCTAATTGAATAATCTTAACAAAGGGGTGATTTTGTTGGAAAGTGTTCCGCAGGTGAGGGAAATACCGCTTGATGGCGAAATTGATGAACAGGAGTTTGTTGGAATAATCAAGCATTTATAAGCAAGACTGTTATATTTATGCGATTATTCCTGAATGGGAAGAAGAACTGTTAAACGAACTGTCGAATGATTTTATTTTAATAAATAAGATTAAGGTCCCTTTAATACGGATTTTCCCAAGAACCATAGGTTTTGTAGGATATGTCAAGGATAGTAAAAAACAATACATTTACAAGTTTTATTTACGGTCTACAACAATGGATTTTTTAGTTTTTTCAGAGTTCGATGTATCCCAACATTTAAATAAAATAAACAAGAAAAACATTGATATTAACAAAATATTTGAATCAAACAAAATCCCTCACATTACAATTGGTCCTGATGGTCAATGGCTAAATAAAGTTGAGTATTAAAATTATCTCCTTATTGAACTCCCATGAAAATAAAAAATGAAAAAAGGGCATGAAAAAATAGACCCAGAAAAACCAGTTTTTAAAAAAGGCTGAGCCTCTTGAAGAAAGAGTATAAGGCTATCTGGTAAATCGAAATAGTAATACCTTTCTATTTAATATAAAATCAGGAAAGCTGGCGCAACAACCAGAAAAAGGATTAATCTCCCATGAGTGCTACCCCTAAATGGGCGCGACAGTCGGTGGTACACCGTGGTCGTTGGAGTCAGACTAACGGATGGGCTCAAAGGCACCATAGTTCAAAGACCTTCTTCGCCAGCATTAAAACAGTATAGACTGCCTAATCCATTTTCATTCTCTGTGGTGAAGCGATGATTTTTGCGCTTCATGGATGGCTAACGGGTGCATTTCTTGAATAGAGGTGAAGTTCGTGAAATATACTTGTCCTTGTTGTGGGTATAAGTCATTAGATGAAGAACCACCAGGAACCTATGATATTTGCAGCATTTGTTTTTGGGAAGATGATGGAGTTCAATATAGAGACCCTGATTATGAAGGTGGTGCAAATGGGGTTTCATTAAGACAAGCACAACAAAATTTTATTAAATTTGGGGCTTGCGATGAAGGCAGTATTAAGTTTGTAAGAAAACCAAATAAAGAAGACATTAAAGCCCCGAACTGGAAACCGTTATAATATACATTTCATAAATGACTATGTTTCCTATTCAAGTAACGGGGGCAAGAGTTGAAGATCCAGCTGCCATTTTTGGCGGCTTTTTCATATTAAGCTAACGAAGCAGTTTAGTTGAACAAGCATTCCGAAAATATATGGTGCTTTATGGAAAAAATAATTTTTGGGAGGGGTTGGGAGAAGAAAGAAATTGAAAAAATTATTGTTAAATCCTTTTTTAATAAAGATAAACAACAAAGAGTTTTATTTGACCATTTGAGCTTTAAATTCAGGGGTAAATGTTCTTCTAGTCCTTGTCATATTGGCGTTCCTCCATAACCGAAGAAGATATAATAGACTTCCGAATTTAGTGGGTAACCACCGCAACTTGACAAGGGGACTCCAGGGGCATGCATTGCCAGCCAAGAAACCAGATGGCAAAGACATCTGGCTTGCTAGCTAGGCTAGCATACCCGCCTGTCCTAGTAATGTTGCTAGTATGGATCTCTTATACTAATTAGCAGTATGCCCTGATTTAGTGATTAGTCTACTGGACCTTATTTTTTTGTCCAGTTAAGTGTAGCTCATTCAACGCATATATAATAAAATGGCATCAATTTGCTAGTACATCTTGATACGCTTCCTTACTTTCAAGAACACTTTTTGCGTAAGGACATACAGGAATAATATATAAGTTTTCATCTCTTGCATATTCAGCTATCTTGTTTACTAATTCTTTGCCTAATCCACGACCATTATGTCCATCGTATACAACTGTATGGTTTACAATAATTAAATTTCTTCCATTTACATCTTTTCCGCTTGGGATAAATTGAATTCTTGCAATAATTTCATTAGATTCCTCAATATAGAATTCATTCTTGCCCATTTTAATTTCAGTCATTTCCTCATTCTCCTAACTTTTTTAGTTCTGTTTATTTTTGCTCATAAGTAAGTGCTCTGCTTGGACAACGATCAATCACTTCCATGATTTTTTCAGCTGTTGCATTCTGTGGTGATACCCAAGGTCTTTTCTGGGTATTGAATACACTGGGCAATCCCTTTACACATTCTGCTACATGTTTGCAAATATTGGATTTCCAATATATTTTGATACCTTCAGCTTCATAAGTTTTAATATTTTCGCTCATAATATCCTCCTTCTAATAGTTCTGTGGGAATAATAATTTTAAATTTATATTTCACAAAACTGTATGATGGGTTTTTACCAACAAACGAGCCACTTTGTAGCAACATTATAAATTTTTGAAAAACAATATTAATTTAATAGTACTTTATGTTATGAGGAATCTCCAATTTGAGGCTTGTTATTTAAAAATAAAATAATATAGACGTAGTGAAGTTATTTATAATTGGATTTTATTCCACAGAAATATAAACAGTAAAGGGGCTGCATTCCTGTAATAGTTGAAAAAAAGTTTGAAGGTTGTGAAAGGGTGTACTGATATGAACGAAACTGTCAATACCCATTAGTGGTATGGAAACCAAAAGCAGATTGAACCGCCACAACTGAAAAATCTTTCAGTTAACAGTAAGATAAAAGCTCGCCTAGCAGTGATTGAACAAAAAAAAGTTTTCTCGGCTTTTTCTTCACAAAATAAATATAAAAGTACCTAAAATAAAGTTTAAATTTACAGATATGATTTCGTTGCGATTTACCAACAAATTCATCAAATGGATGCTCATTTAATTATTGCTTACAATAAGCGGGGTGAAGGTGAAATTGGATTACACTTAAACTATCGGGTGCAAGAGTGAAGATCCAGTCGCCAATATTTGCGGCTTATTGAGCTAACAAAGCAGGATAGTTTAAGAAGGAATGGATGTGTGAATGACAAAATATATATATATATATATAAATCTTTAAAGGGGGATTTGGGTAAAAATGGAGAACTCGCATATGGATCAAGTGAAAACAAACGGAAAAGCCATAGCTTCTATGGTCTTGGGGATATTATCATTAGTTCTACCCTATATTGGACTCATTTTAGGAATTATAGGGATTGTTTTAGCAAAGAAATCATTTGCTGAAATAGATGTAAATAAACAATCTGGAAGAGGTATGGCAATAGCTGGATTGACAACCAGCATAATAGGAGTAGCCATTTACGGTTTATTATTGATTTTCATAACTATTGGAATTGCTACTGCATCAATGCAATAACGAGGAGATTGCTGTAGCAATCTCCTTTTTGTTATTGAACTAAAGTTGCAGGTTAGTTGAAGAGTTGCTTTCCAATAATATATATCGTATTATAAGATATGTTCTTATAATGCGATATAAAGAGGGATAATATGGTTAAAGAAATTGAACAGTTAAATCATCTTTGGACGAATATTTACTATCAATTACGTTATGACCACCAAGAAAAAATTACTCACCAAAACATACGCATACTACAAGTTATCCAAAAAGAGGACGAAGTAGGAATCAAAGAAATCGCTGAAGCGATTCAGGTGTCTCACAATACAGCTTCTGAGCATATTAAACGCTTATTGGAAAAAAAATATGTATTTAAAACCCGTAGCAGCGAGGATGAACGGAAGGTTATTCTGAGGCTTACCGATTTAGGAAACGATGTATTACACCGCCATTCCAGTCTCGATGAAGAAAAACTGAAACAAGTTCTATTCGAACAAATGAGCGATGAAGAAAGAAAATTGATCTTAGAGGCGTTTACATTATTAAAGGAGAGAGCAAAAGATGTTCGCAATCGTTAAAATTATTATTTCTGCCATTGTAATTGGCGTTATTACAGAATTTTCTCGAAGATACCCTCAACAAGGTGGAATTATTGCTGCCTTACCAATCGTCAGCCTTTTAAGTATTTTATGGCTATATACACAGGGTGAACAGATGGACAAATTAAGTAAGTTTGCTATTGGTGTTGTGTGGGGGCTTCCTGGAACAGTTGTGATGTTGCTAATCATAGGAATAGCACTGAAACATTCCATTCATTTATTTGCTTCATTAGGTCTGGGAATCGCAGGTTGGCTAATCTTATATTTTGCTCAAAACCTAATAGTGAAACATCTAATTAACTAATATGAGCAGTTTGTGAAGGAATGTACTTATACTAACGGGTGCTAGAGTTCAATAATGAATTACTCAGGCAGCTCGTTTTTCCCATTCAGCAAAAAGAATGTAGTTTAGTGAATTTGAAGAAATATAAAGAGAGTTAGGTGCTTACTTATTGAATATTGATGAATATATGTTCAAAAACTTTCCTGGTTTATCTCTTGAGCCTCCGTTATTTTATAACTGGAGTATTGGAATTCGTTTCGAGTTAGGTGATCCCAATGAGGAAAATGACGAAATATATATGGATAGCGTTTTAAAAAGAGCTAAAACTCTTTTACAAACTTTGCATAAAAAAGGTGATGAAATTTTTATTGTATGCTATTTTGATAAACTCCATCGAAAACCATATAAGAAATTAAATGTTTTCACCCCATTCCTAACTATGAAAAATATGAAGTACCAAATAAAACATCGCGTATTTCCGTTTCGTGACCCTGAAGACGATAAAGAAAACGAATGGGAAACCCACAGGTTATTATTAAAATGTGAGGTAGCTGACATCAATCTTACAAGAATAATACGGGCATTTTTTTATAGCGATATACCTCGTCTCTATTTTATTAATATTAATAAGGAGACAATTTTTAGTATTTACGATGATCGAGGCTGCGATTTAGTAGCAACTAAGAAAGAAACCATAGAAGAGATTTATCACGGTTTTAATCATTGGATTTTAGATTATGATAGGTCCCGTATAAATCAGTTGTTCAATGTAAAGGGATAAATTAACTCAAATTAATCATCAAATGGAAATCGTATGCAGATTCTCTTATATATCTCTTTCTAGCAGATTCTTATTGTGCTAACGGTGCAAGAGTTAAAAATGAGGGTCGCTGGGGCGATCTTTTTTTTCTTGTTTAACTAACGAAGCAGTTGTGCGGCCGAGCCTAGGTCGTATCATATAGCGGGTGGGATTCCCGCCGAGTAAGAACTAGCCATTCGCTCGTAGCGAGTCTTGGAGGGCTAATGGTAACATTAGTCTTTAAG
>NZ_JAHUWN010000064.1 GCF_019219025.1 Bacillus sp. sid0103
ATTTAGGTTAAACTGTATTTGAGTCATAATTAATTCCTCCACATTGTTTTCTTCGCCGTTAACATTGTAACCATGAGGAATTAATTTGACTCATTTTCTTTTTACACAATTATATGGACTCAATCCCAATGGTGTCTATTGATGACCGAGAATCAGAAAAAAGAGGAGCCAAGGGAACCAATGGTGTCTATTGATGACCGAGAATCAGAAAAAAGAGGAGCCAAGGGAACCAATGGTGTCTATTGATGACCGAGAATCAGAAAAAAGAGGAGCCAAGGGAACCAATGGCGTCTATTGATGACCGAGTGGCAAAAAAAAGAGGAGCCAAGGGAACCAATGGCGTCTATTGATGACTGAGTGGCAGAAAAAAGAGGAGCCAAGGGAACCAATGGCGTCTATTGATGACCGAGTGGCAGAAAAAAGAGGAGTCAAGGTAACCAATCGCCCTTATTGATAACCGAGTGGCAGAAAAAAGAGGAGCCAAGGGAACCAATGGTGTCTATTGATGACCGAGAATCAGAAAAAAGAGGAGCCAAGGGAACCAATCGCCCTTATTGATGACCGAGTGGCAGAAAAAAGAGGAGCCAAGGGAACCAATCGCCCTTATTGATGACTGAGTGGAAGAAAAAAGAGGAACCAAGGGACTCAAAAGCACACCCCACATTAGCCCAATAAAGTGTAACAACACATTTCATTCATAATAGGACCATTGACCAAACCCGATCAAAGTATAGTTCTGCACTAACACTCTCCGTATCAATTTTTTAGACTCAATCACCCCACACCATTCATGTACCACATTAGTCGTAATTTTGATATCAGGAAAGAGCAGTACTAGCTCCTCCACGCACCGTAAGACGGCTGAATCAACTGTTTCCTCATGCCCGCATCTATCACATACGAACAACTTCTTTTCCTCAACACACAATACGAACGAGTGACAAATGGCGCAAGTAACGCCCTTTTGTAAGCTATTATAGTTGTAAGGGGGATAGCGGGTGTAGGGAGATTCTGTTTGATGCATAGAGATTAATTGGTCAGCCAGCATTTTGTGGCGGTGTGTTAGTTTTGACGGGATTTCATTTAATTTTTTCATCAGGGCATTAAGCTGAGTGGGGTGAATAATCGGCTCATTTAATGGGGCTTGATATAAGGTGAAACTGGGGTTTACAAAGGTTACGTCCCCTTCAATCGATAAATAAAAGCCAAGATTTTTCAGGAGCGGGCGGAGAAGGGCTTTAATCCATTTTAATTGATCCAACGGATTTTTTATTTCGTCCTTAGATAATTTTGGATAGAAATTGCCTAACTTATACCGATAATCTCCCTCATAGTTTTTTATTTCAAATGGATAAATCGTATGCTGAGCAATCACCAATGTATCAATTTGAAAAAAGGATTTATTATGCTCAAGGCACAAATCATTTAAAACGTACAAATCATTCTCTAGTTTTGAGGTTAACTGGTCAAAGACCACTTCCCCTTTGTATCCTTTTTCAAGATAAGCGTAATGCTGCTTGTCCTTAGAGGATAACTCCATTCGTGCGTTTAACGCGCTCAGAATTCTCAATTCTTTCGACTTCAGACGCGGTTTATAAGGCTGCATATTCCACTTCCTTTCATTATTAAAACACTCCATATTAATTTTACAAAAAACAACCGCAAAATTGTTTGAATACTTTGTTTACAATTATCGAATCAATGCCAATCCATCGGATAAAAATTGGCAACTTAATTTGATCGTAACCTTGCATTTCTTCTGAACCCCAGATAAAGAATAGTTCTAAGAGGTGAAGAGTAGTGACAGTAATTACGACCTTTAAAGAAAAAAAACGGGAAAAACAAATAAAATACGAGCGTTCCGTCCTTCGGGAGTTATCGATTAATACATTAAAAGAACGAGTCCAACAGTACTTTGGCTCAACTAAAATTGCTTCCAGCCTTATTATGAATACAGGCATAGAAGAAGCTTGCTACGACATTGCCCTTGAAGCCTTTTTGTTGGGAGCAAAATTTAGTAAGTTTGGTTATCATGGCGAAACCCTTGATGATGTCCGCAAACGCTGCTATCGCGAAGAAAAGCACTTAATTGATACACTTTATAACTTTTTCCTTTACTGGGGAAGCGGTGAAGAGGGTACCATGAGTGAATCACTGTATTATCTATGTGAGCAGTACATCCATATCTGGTGGAGAGAAGGTTTTGAAAAAGGGCAAAGGCGCCACAAGCTCCGCCTCCATTAATGTCCGGCATTTCTTCCTGTTCTAAATCCCCCCTTTGTCCCATATAGTTTAGAGAATAGGGACGAGCGGGAAGGAATGATTGGGGTGTCAAAGCGAAGACTGAAAATAATTAGTTTTATTGTAGGCTTGTGTGTCTTATTTTTCGTATTACAATACGACTTTGTTGATGATGACTCGTTGAATGCGTGGAACCTTCCGTTATCGGGAAAAATCATCTTACTTGACCCGGGCCATGGCGGTCCAGATGGCGGCGCTGGAACGGGTCAAACGTTAGAAAAAGACATTGCCCTAGAGATTACCAAAAAAGTTCGGGATTACTTGCAAATGCAGGGGGCCCTTGTCATTATGACCAGAGAAACAGATACTGATTTAGCGGCCTCTGATACTAGGGGTTACAGTCGAAGAAAAGTGGAAGATTTAAAAAATAGACTCAAGATGATCAATGATGGCGATAATGACTTTTTTGTCAGCATTCATTTAAATGCGATTCCTTCTTCCAGATGGAGCGGGGCCCAAACCTTCTATGCGCCTCAATATAAGGAAAATGCAGAGGCAGCCAAGTTTATCCAAGATGAGCTGCGCACAAATTTAAAGAACACGACGCGGCGAGCGAAACCCATTAATAATGTTTATATCTTAAAAAATGCAAAGAAGCCCGGCGTATTGGTGGAGGTTGGCTTTTTATCTAATCCAGCCGAAAAGGAAAAATTAAAAAAGGATTCTTACCAGGATAAAATTGCGGTCTCCATCTATCAAGGAATTACTCGTTATTACACCAACGAAAAAGAACTAGTCGAACCAGAGTATTGAAGGTGAAGGTGAAAAACACCTTCTATTTTTTTGTTAAATGCTTGCTTTCTGATAATAAATACGTGTGATTCAATTAACTGTTTCTTGTCCTGATTATGATATACTGAGAGTGGAAACGAATTCAAAAGGTGAGGTGCTTTTTTATGTTAACAGAGGAAAGAGTCCATGAGGTTCTTGGCAGCCTTAAAGAACCATTTTTACATAAAACATTAGCTGAATTAAATGCTATTGTCGAAATTAAAATTAAAGAAGAAAAAAACCATGTCAGCGTAAAAGTAGCCATCGCGAAAACTGGTACATCCGAACAACTTCAACTACAAACACAAATCGTTAACGTGTTAAAAGAAGTTGGAGCGGCATCCGTTGGAATCCGCTTTAGTGATCTGCCTGAGGAAGTATTAGCTGCACATCGCCATGCGGAACCAGAAACTAATGAAACTAATTTGCTTAATTCAAATAAAACTACCTTCATTGCGATTGCCAGTGGAAAAGGCGGCGTTGGAAAATCAACGGTATCAGTGAACCTAGCTGTGGCGCTTGCGCGTTTAGGCAAAAAGGTTGGATTGATTGATGCCGATATTTATGGATTTAGTGTGCCTGATATGATGGGGATTACTCAAAGACCTGTGGTCAGAGGGGAAAAAATCATTCCGGTAGAACGTTTTGGCGTTCAAGTGATTTCAATGGGCTTCTTTGTTGAAGACAATTCTCCAATTATTTGGCGTGGCCCGATGTTAGGGAAAATGTTAAACAGTTTCTTTAGTGAAGTAGAGTGGGGCGATATCGACTATCTACTGTTAGATTTACCGCCTGGAACAGGGGATGTTGCTTTAGACGTTCATACCATGCTGCCGGCATGTAAAGAAATCATTGTAACCACTCCACATCCAACAGCTGCGTTTGTGGCTGCACGTGCGGGAGCAATGGCAC
The DNA here is from genome assembly GCF_019219025.1 of Bacillus sp. sid0103. The sequence continues at coordinate 3,985 of NZ_JAHUWN010000064.1, forward strand.
TTAAAACAGACCATGAAGTTCTAGGTGTTATTGAAAACATGGCATACTTTGAAAGCAAGTTGACCGGAGAAAAGGAATATGTATTCGGCCAAGGCGGCGGCGATAAATTAGCGGAGGAATTGAATACAGAAGTACTCGGCCGTCTGCCGCTTAACCAGCCTGATTGGAACGACGAAGACTTTGCTCCATCTATCTATCAAGAAGACCATCAGATCGGAAAAATTTATTTAGAAATAGCTGAAAAAGTAACCGCCTTACTAAAAAAATAAATCAATGAAAAAGAGAAGCTTCTTCCGCTGTGGAATAGGCTTCTCTTTTTGTTAGCTTACATTTCCAATTAGCTTCAGCCACCTGTGTCGGTTTTGCTGCCGCCTTGACTGGTTTTAGAACCGGATTTGCTATTCGCTTCTTCTGCAGCCTTTAAGAGCAATTCTTGTATTTTCGCTTTAAATAAGGGACTATCAATCGTTTCTGTAATGACTTTCTGAAGATGCGCGCGGTATTCTTTGCTTTTTAAAGCATCGGCCATCTCTTTTTGGATTTCAGGCTCTTTAAAAACTTCAATCATCATCCCTCTATATTCCGGGTCATTCATTAATTCTTTGAGTAACTTTTTGTTTTCCGATTTTAAGTTTTTTGAAACGCTTTGTGCGAATTTGGGATCACTAAACGTTTTTTTCCAATAATCTTTTGCTTTATCTGATGTCAGTGTTTGCTCAATCGTATCGGTAACAACTTTTTGATCCATCACCAGCTTTTCCTTCATACTATCACTTGACATCACATCTTGGATTGCTTTCTTACCATCATCTGTTTTAAGAATATCAACTACCATCTTCTTTGTTTCTTCATAATCAATTTGTCCTCCGCTGCTGACGTCATTGGAAGAACAACTTGTCAGGAACACCATGATGGGCAGGAGGAGCAACATGCTTTTTGCTTTCATAAATAAGCCCCTTTCACATAAAAATCCTTAAGTTTAGCATGTAGTAACTGCTGGAAGTTTATGCGTAAGGAATTATAAAATATGGATTTTTCAATTTTGGCTTGGTACAATCATTATGTTGTTTATTTTTGTAGTATGGAGGTTTATAGTGTGACAAGCCGTAATTGGGTAAAACTATTTATCAACACATTACTAGTGGGCGGACTCACAACGGCTATTGTGGGCTTTATTGTTCGCTGGAATGAGTTTGAGCCCTATTTTACTGAATTTAAAGTCATTGATATTTTGTCGACATTGATTTGGTTAATTGTCATGGGCTTTTTGTTTAGTGTCATCAGCCAAATGGGCTTTTTTGCATATTTAACCGTTCATCGTTTTGGTCTAGGAATCTTTAAATCGGTTTCACTGTGGAATGCTGTTCAAATCGTCCTTATTCTCTTTGGTTTATTTGATTTGGTGTATCTACGATATGAAAATTTTGCAGGTCCAAATGATTCTGTACTGCCTTACTTTGGTCCGGCTATTATTCTATTTGTCATTAGTTTGGCGGTAGCCTGGTATAAAGTGAAACAGACCAATCGTGACGCATTTATTCCTGCCATGTTCTTTATGATCGTGGTTACCTTGATTGAGTGGGTACCCGTTCTTCGTGTAAATGAAAAGAGCTGGCTATTCCTCATGATGTTTGCCTTAATGGCATGTAATGGTTATCAATTATTAATTTTGCATAAATTAAACATGCAATCTGAACAGGAAAGACAAAAAAGGGCAAGTCAGTCCCAAGGTCAATCAAAAAATAATAAACCAGCAAACATGAAAAAGACAAAGAAACCGTCCATTTAATCAATTGGACGGTTTTTTTATTTACCTTATTTCTCTTGAATTGGCCTCTCCATTCGCAATCATTTCAGATACGGAAACTAATTTATACCCCTTTTGATGGATGTTTTTTACAATTAATGGCAATGCTTTTGCTGTCTGTTTAGCAGAATCGGAAGCATGAAGCAGAACAATATCGCCCTTGTCTGCTTTATCGACGTTTTTGACAATGGCTGGTACACCTGGATTATTCCAGTCTTTTGAATCGACACTCCAATGGACAACTGTATATCCATACCGCTTGGCAATTTTTAAGGTACGCTCATCAAAATGACCGGTCGGAGCACGAAGTAACGTTATATCCTTTACATTTAGTTTCCTAAAGGCTTCTTGAGCTTTAGAGATATCTTGGCCAATCTGCACATCTTCAAGATCCCGATAATCTTTGTACTCATAACCAAGAATACCGATTTCATAACCATCCTTTACAATTCGACTAACAATGTCGGGGTGTCTCTCTGCCCATGAACCGGCTAAGAAGAAAGTAGCTGCTTTTACATTTTCCTTCTTTAACGTATCTAAAATAGGCTCTGCCTTTTCGTCACCCCAGCCGATATTAAAAGTAAGTGCGAGATTCTTTTCCCCTCTATAAATGGCTTTCGGACCATCTTTTGTTGAAAAGACAGGAATTTGTGTTAGGTTCTCTATGTAGAGAAACCAAGCGGTAAAAAATGCAGCTATTAAAATAAGTGAAATGTTCTTCAAAGACTTCCCGTTAAATACAAAAAAGAATTTCATCGTCTCCACCTCGTCCAATACTGTCCATGTCTCAACCTATGCGGATTTTTTTAAGAATATGATTAGAAAATTTTATTATAAAATTTCAATAATTGGAAAATACTACAATAACTAGATATTTCGCTGGAGGTTATTCAATGTTTGGACTTCTAATAAACGATAAAGAAGTAAAAGAAATGGAATACCTTATTAAAAGAGAAATGGATGAAATATTATTTGATTTAAGAGATGATCGGATTGATCATATAGTAAAAAGAGCAATGGAAGAAAGATATAAAGTTTTGTTTACCCTTTTTCGAAGAGTGGCTTCTCCAACTGATTGTCTTAAGTATATGAGAAGAGGGAAGAAGGATAGGAAAAAGGGATAAGAAATATCTTCATTTTTTTTGTTCAAAAACGTTGACAATAAATAAGTATCTTGGTATATTAATAAACGTCGCTGCTGACATAAAAAACAATTGAAAAAAGTTGTTGACATTGTGTCTTGCAGATGATAAATTAATAAGGTCGCTTTTGAGCGATAGAGAAATTGTTCTTTGAAAACTAAACAAACAAAATCGTGCAAACAAACAATAAATTTTAGCTTCAATTAAGAAGCTAAGCCAACGTAACAAATGAGCTAATCAACTTTCTTGGAGAGTTTGATCCTGGCTCAGGACGAACGCTGGCGGCGTGCCTAATACATGCAAGTCGAGCGAATCAAT
>NZ_JAHUWN010000065.1 GCF_019219025.1 Bacillus sp. sid0103
CTGTCTACGCTTAAAGACTAATGTTACCATTAGCCCTCCAAGACTCGCTACGAGCGAATGGCTAGTTCTTACTCGGCGGGAATCCCACCCGCTATATGATACGACCTAGGCTCGGCCGCACAACTGCGACGTTAGCATAATAAGAATTTCTTTAATTGTTCATTCTAAGAGAAAGCTGAATGGAGGATTCTTATGAAAAAAAGCCTTTTAATATTGATTGCCTTCTTAACCCTTTTCTCTTCTTCATCTGTTAAAGCTGAAACCATAACTAAAAAGGATGTACAGTTGCGTGATGATGTGATCCTCAATTTGCTTTTTCCATCCATCGACAAAGCAATCGAAAAATATTTCGGCAAACCGAAGCAGTATTATTGCGAACAGATTCTCCAAATCAAAAAGCTGGAATATAAAAACTATCGCTACTTTAATGCCACCGTGCAGCTAACAACATTTGAAGGTGCTCACGATTTCCCATATGATTTAGTGACTATCACTTTTAGTAATAAAAATACCATGGAGTGGCGTGCTATTGATGTCAAAAGTAGAAGGTTGAAACCAAAAGAAGTGGGTAAATGCAGGCATCCTTTGTAAAAAGGGTGCTTTTTTTCTCGATCTTTAACTCTTGCACCCGTTACTTTAAGTGTAATTCTTCACAAATTTTATGTTAGGGATAAAAAAGGACTGTTCATATTGAACAATCTATCCTGTATGTTTCCACTATTCCCACCCATTGTTTCAAAGCAAAGTGAAGAAGCTGGGTCTAACCCAATCCATGTCCCGAAAGGGAAACTGTTGGGACAATGCGCCAATGGAAAGTTTCTTTGGGCACTTTAAGGATTTAGCGGAGTATAAATCGTGTGATAATTTAAGCGAAGTAAAGAAAGAAGTTGATCGAGTAATCGAGGAATATAATCATCACCACTATCAATGGGGCTTAATGAAAATGACCCCGGTAGAATACCGGGGCCTCTTACTAGCCGCATAGCCACTTTTTTAAGACTGTCCGTAGGACGGGGTATAGTTCATTATAGGAAGCGGTTTTTTAACTGAATACAATTATTAATTAACAAAACTGTTCTGTTTATATATCTTTTCACTTTTGTTTTCCATGTGATGTATAATGCTTTCTCCTTCAACATCAATGTTAGGCAAAATTTTATCCAGCCATTTTGGCAAGTACCAGGCTGACTTACCCATGAGAGTCATGACCGCAGGTACGATTATCATTCTCACGATGAATGCGTCAAAGAAAACACCGAATGTAAGAGCCATGCCTAGTGATTTAATGATGGCATCAGGTGCCAACATGAATCCAATAAATACAGACATCATAATTAATCCTGCTGCGACTACGACTCTACCGCTCTCCCGCATTCCTTCTAAAATAGCTCTCTTCGTGTCGCCTGTATGAGTATATACTTCCCGCATCTTGCTCACTAGGAACACTTCATAATCCATGGCGAGTCCGAACAGGATGCCAATCAGAATGACAGGCAGGAAGGCTAAGATCGGACCGGCAGCCGAGAAACCAAATATATTTTGGAAATGCCCATCCTGGACGACAAATACCACGGCTCCCAACGTAGCACCAAGAGAAAGCAGAAACCCAAATACTGCTTTTAATGGAATGAGCAGAGATCTAAACACTAGAACTAAGAGTACATATGCAAGTCCCACAATAAGGGCAGCGAAAACCGGCAAGGCATCACTCAGCTTTTGTGCAATATCAATATTCATCGCTTCTGTGCCCGTTACCATTAGTTCAATTCCATTTTCTTTCTCGGTCTGGTTCGATTTGTCCCGGATCGCTTTTACCAAATCCTTCGTCTTTGTATCGTCAGGTCCTGTTTTTGGTGTGACGGAAATCATATAAATCTTTCCGGAAGGCCCAGGGATAGCAGGTGTCACACTTTTCACGCCAGATATGTTGCCTAATTCTTTTGCAATGGTGTTCATAGCATTTTGCGTTTCAACTGTTGCTTTCTCTGATTTTGCTACTACCATTAAAGAGGCATGAAATCCTTCTCCATATGCTTCCGTCAATAAATCATATGCTCTTCTTTCTGTCGTTTCTGTGGACTTTGTTGTTCCATCAGAAGGCAGGCCAAGGTTCATATGGAAAAATGGAATCGTAATCACTGCAAGTAGTCCGATTGCGAAAATTGTAACGATCAGAGGACGTCTTATGACAAATTCCCCCCATTTATTTGAACCAGCGTGTTTCTTACCTGCCCCAGTCATCTTTTGCAAAAATCGATTTTGTTTAGATGGTGCAATCTTATGACCGACAAGTCCCAATATGGCTGGTAATATGACGACTGAAACCAACACAGCTGCGAGCACAGTAAAGGCAGCGGATACGCCCATCGCTGTCAGGAATGGAATCTTTGTAACAGACAGTCCCAAAAGACCAATAATAACAGTTAATCCTGCAAAGATTACGGCACTCCCCGCTGTTCCCGTTGCGATGGCAACAGATTCTAGAACAGAATCTCCTTGTGCAAGCTGCTGTCTAAAGCGATTGATAATGAAGAGCGCATAGTCAATGCCCACTGCGAGTCCCAGCATGGCAGCTAATGATAAGGAAACAGATTGGATTTCCACATAATTGGTCCCAATCATGATTCCTAGCATTCCAATCGCTAATCCGATTATCGCAGTGAGAATCGGCAGTCCAGCTGCTAGAAAAGACACAAAGGTAAATGCCAGAACTACGAAGGCAACAAGTACTCCGACAATTTCAGTCACACCTGAAGTTTCTGAGTCTGAAAACTTGATATCGCCTCCTGATAACTCCGTTTTAACGCCGGCATCCCTTGTTGCTTCAATACTATCTAAAATCTTATCCTTAGAAAGTTCTGTGACCTTTTCCGCTTTCACTTTGTACGTAACGACTGCATATCCAATTGTCCTATCTTCACTGAGGTTCTGCAGCTGCATCGGTGCTGCCACAGAATCAACAGCTGAATCTTTTTTAATCTCATCTAGAACTTCTGCAATTTTCTGTTGTACTTCCGCTGACTCCAAGGTTTCGTTTTTTGGAGCTTGAAACACCACTTTTACTTGGGCACCTGCTGGTTGCATCGCTTTAAACTCTTTTTCAATTACTTTTCCTGCTTTATCTGCCGGCGTATTCGGAATGCTCAGCTCATCCTTGAAAGCGGAACCCCTGTTGACTGCAAAAAGCACTAATGCAATAAGAATTGCGAGTGCACTGAATACAACCTTTTTCCTATTGTTTACTGCCCAATGTCCTAACTTATACAGATATTTTGCCAATTGAATCTCACCCTATTCTTGTTGAAAATTTGTCTTGTTCTTACGTTGTAATCTAGAAATGCACAAACACCAAAACCATATATTATTCATATAACAAAATTTAAAATGTACATTATAGCTTGTATCTGAATATCCCTCCCTATTTATAGCTTGCAGAATGGCGGCAAATTGCCAGTAGGAAACAAAGAAAATGGTACACATTGACAGCAATGATGTCCTTTTATACAATGACATTATCACTGCACTAACAATTGTACTTACACGTGTAAGTATAGCAGTGAATTTTCATCTTTCAAGCACTATGTGATGATTTGCACTTAAAACGAACAGAATGAAGGATGTGTTAGCTTTGAGGAAGTCAAGAGAAGACAGTGTACACTCTCAGAGATACATTATGGAGGCATTGAGCGCACTGTTGCATGAACATAAACTGCAAGATATAACCGTAACAGCTATTTGCAAAAAGGCTGGAGTTGCCAGAGTCACATTCTACAAATACTACCGCAACGTTTACGACGTCGTGCAAGCATCTGTGGATGAAATTGTTCAACAATTTTTGAAAGAGGTTGATAGTTTGGATCCGTATGATAGTATGCAGCTAATTATTGAATATATCATAGAGGGCTTTGTGTCTGCACAGAAACCGTCAGAAAAGTTAATTGATGCAAATATATCAAGTATGCTGCTTGATTATTTGAATTATGCAATGGAAAAGGTCTTTCAAGCGGATATTACGCGCAATCATGACATGAGCAGAATGCAAATCCTGTTTTTAGCAGGCGGTATCTTTAATATTGTTACCGATTGGATTAAAAGAGGGGCAAGGGAATCTCCCCAGGCACTTGCTGCAAAAATATACGAGATTCTTCCATATGGGACAACAGATAGGGGTAGCACCAACATTTTGACGTAAAACCCACGCTAAGACATTTTTTGGAAGGGGAAACCTTGATTTTTCTACGCAAAGCAGAATAATCAAGGCTTTTATTGATATGATTCTTTTCTGTTATAAACTAACAATCCCATATCTTGGGGTTATTCCGAGATACGTGTAAAAATGGGTCATAGGCTCACTTTTATTTCCAAATTACACGATATCAAAAATAGCATTAAACAAGAATTGTGAAATTCAACCTAAAAAAGTCGAATTCCTGTACGTACGGAACCGACTTTTTAGATTGGATTGTTCAACTAAAGCACCCGTTACTTTAAGTGTAATACTTCACAAAGTTAGAAAGAAGAATAAGTAAAAACACTCCAATACCACTATATTTATGGTACTTTTTGGATGGTATACTGGAAGTGAATTACTATTTAATAATGAAGGGGGTTTTACGCGTATGGAGGTAACATTTATAGTAAGCAAATGGGATGAAAAGCCAGTTGATGACACTAGAAAAGATTTCCCTATTAATATTGCCCATGTCGAATATGATATTGACGGTGAATTAAAAGGAAAAGCTTATGTTGAATATTTATTATATTATATAGAATCAAGTGTAGATGATGGTCACTTGGCCACTTCTAAAATTTCCGGATTTCTGCATTTCGAAGGAACTTATAAGGGAAAACGAGGGACATTTACAGCTATTGAGCAAGGAGTATTTGATAAAGGAAATCTAGATTCTCCATCAACAATCATCAAAGCTACCGGTGACTTAGAAAGTTTGAAAGGGTCTTATAATTATAAGTTTACAGGTCAAACCAGTAAGATGATTCTAGATTTTAAATTCTAACAAAATACCCTAGTTGAGTAAAAAGGACATCCCTGTAATACCAGGAATGTCCTTTCTGTCGAACGAGCTTTTTTAACTATCCTGCTCGTTAGCAGAACAAGAAAAGCCACTGCTCTTATTATTGAACAATCGCACCCGTTAGTTGCACAACAAAATCTAATGTTACCGTCTCTTTTTAGCAATAAGATTTACAACTAATACTGTAATACCTACTGATAATCCACTTAAAATAGAACGAAGATTACCTTCTGGTACAGTTGAATCAATAATTATAAACATCACTGATACTAATATAACAGAAAGAAACACCGCACCTTTAATCCCCATTTCAAACCACATCGCCTTTTCCTTTTTTAAAAATGCTTTTTTAAGTATCGCACCCGTTAATTTAACAAAAAATAGGGAGTTGGTAACTATTATTCATTTAAATCAATAGAAAAAAGCAAACCGCTGCAATTAATAAATTAGGTAATCCTATTAACAAAATAGAATTAGTTTGTGAAACTCTTTGTTTTCTATCTTCTTTTGATTCAGATTGTAGATTTCTACCCAACCTATCCCCATCCACGAATGCTCCAGATAACAAAGCACCTAATATCAGTGAGATAATTCCGACAGCCCCTGTGATTTTATACAATAAAGTGTAATTGCTTGAAAACATTGAAATTAGAAAAGCGACCACCACGATACTAAGTCCTATAATTAATTTCTTCATAAATAACACATCCCTATGGATTTGTTAAATTCCAATTAGTTTACATTTTTAATTATAACATTTTCAGAATTTTATAAATACAAAAATTCCCACATAACTTCTTAAATTAACCTGCTCCGTTAGAATTCCTGTAGGCAGCTAATTTTCAACTTTGAAAAAAATAGGTCCCTCAGTAAGATATGAGTATAGACACCACTCTAACTCAAAACCTTAAGGAGGAACCCTTATATGAATTTTAAGATGCAAGACAAACAAAATCAACTAATTGAGAGAATTTCAGATAAACACCTTGTGGTTGGTGTAGATATCGCCCAAGAACTCCACGTAGCTAGAGCTGTAAATTTCCGTGGAATAAT
>NZ_JAHUWN010000066.1 GCF_019219025.1 Bacillus sp. sid0103
CGCTGTGGGATTAGGGATTGTCGTAAAAAGAAAACGACAGAGACGATCATCCCGCGTAACAAAAGACTACGCGAATTCTATGATAAGAAACGTGGAGAAGGAAAGCCCTATAAGGTAGCAGTCATTGAATGTGCTAACAAGCTTCTACAATGGATCTATGCCATTTTGAAAAGCGAATCACCTTTCCAAGATCTAGCTTAGTTAAAAATATTAACTAAATACAACAAAACCTTCCAGTTATAGCATGATGGAAGGTTATTTGGCATGCTTATTTTTATTATAACATGACCCAATTTCATTTTTCATTGAAAAATCTTGACAAACTATTAGCTGGTTTAGTGGAACAAGCATTTCACTTTCTAATGCATATATTTGCGTACTGTAGGTTACACCTGGATTGATCTTTGAAGGGATACATATTAATACCATAGCTCCATTAAAAACAGAATGTGTCCAAGCACCCATCAATATATATTCATCAAAGAACAAAAGTTGAATTAAAATACAGGATACTTATTTATGTGAATTGGAGGAAAAAAATGTTTAAACCTAATCCCGCTAATACAGCAATTGTAATAACTGACCCACAAAATGACTTTCTGTCCCCCGGGGGTAAAGGATACCATTTAACAAAAAATATTATTGAGCATTACAACACACTAGGTAACCTTGAAATTCTAATAAGTACAGCCATGAGTAAAGGATATCAACTTTTTATATCACCCCATTATATATATCCCCATGATTATAGTTGGCAATTTACTGGAGCTGAACAAGAAATGTTATTAAAGCTTCGAGTATTTCAAAAACAAAATGACTACACTTCTGTAGGAGCCGACTGGGTTCCTTCACTTAAGCCATACATTTTAGCTAACCAAACAGTCATTGCGACCGCCCATAAGATTGCTAGTCCGCAGACAAATGATCTAGTTTACCAATTACGTCAGCATAGGAAAGAAAAGGTCATTTTGGCAGGTGTTCTATCAAACATTTGTGTAGAATCGCATATGAGAGACTTAATCGAGAATGGATTCCAAACAGCTGTTGTTTATGATGCCACTGCCGCTATAAGTGAGAAGGATTTTCAAGCAGCTGTTACAAATTATCAGGCATTCAGCAGTGCTACATGGTCAACTCAACAGGCGATCTCTCAATTATAAGAAATAAAACATTTTTCCCAAGAGTTGACTTAAAAGGGTTGCTATTGGAGGCAACTCTTTTTGTTTAATTTTAAAGTTCTTCCACTAACCTGCTTCGTTAGTGTAACAAGAAAAAAGAATCGCCGCAGCGATCCCCATCTTTAACACATGCACCCGTTAGTTGAGCAAGATTTTGACAATGTATAATTCTTATTTACTTTATTTTTTATAAAAAGAGGTCTGGTCCATCGGTACAAAGCCTGATATTAAAGCCGATGAATTTTCTATCCTATTTTGTTCTTCAGCTGGTACAACCACCGTAATAGAACCTACGTCAGCAGACGGTATGGAAACAGCTGCATTTGAGTTTTCTATCCTATTTTGTTCTTCAACTGGTACAACCACTTTAATAGAACCTACGTCAGTAGACGATACGGGAACTACCGTTTTAATTGCCAAGGAAGGTTGAGAGAATGCCTCGGCTTTGTTTAAACCTGTAATATTAATAACAAATGGCAACGTAAAAGCACCTGTAAAACAAATCGCTGCAAATTTAGTGAGTTTTTTCAATGAGAAAACCTCCTAATCAAATTCTAAATAGCTTGTACAATTATTCATATTTTACCATAAATAACAATATGTTACTTTTTTACCATAACTAATTTGATTGTCCTTCTACAACTATACTGCTTCGTTAGTTGAAAAAGAAAAAGATCCAGCAATTTTAGCCAGATCTTGAACTCTTGTTCACTTTAGTTATCTAATATTCAGGTTACTATAAAAAACTCTTGCTTCAGGTGCATATTTTTCAATTAAGGAAGTTAATAAAATATGTTGTGCCTCTGATGCTTTTGGTCCAAGCATAAATTCAGCTTCATTAAAAATTCCCGTTTCTAGGTTCACATTAATAGACTTTTCTATAATTGGATAGGTGTTTAAGTCTAAATTTTCTTTTGTTATTTCATCATCTGGAAGGGAACTCTCATTTGGAAAGGCAAGGATTTTAAATCTCCATTCCTGTTCGAATTCCCAACATTTCTCCTTAAACATTCCTAAATCATGAAGATTAATTGTTATATAATCGTCATATGATTGATGTAGTGTCTTGGAAAGTAAATATTTATCTTCGTTTGTATAGTACACTTTATTTGGTCCGAATATTCTATTTGTATGGAAAACTAATTTTGATTCCTTTCTTTGTATGTTAATACTGTCAGCATATCTTATTTGAGAACCACCCTTATCAAATACAGTAGGGGTGTCTCTGCCTTTAAACATATTGACAGGTAATTTAATTCTTACTCCGTCCATATCTCTAGCGTACATTCTCCACATTGGAATTGATTCATCAGAATGACTTGTCCAACTTGAAGTGAATATTGCGGTGTTAGCTAAAGGGAAATCGAGTGACTGTGCTTCGTTTTTATCATTTACTCCATCCAATCTGCTAAACCTTAAAGTATTATACTTTAAAATTAAAGACAGACTTTCAAGTGAAGTATATGATACAGGTGTAAAGGTAACTCTGTAACTCCCATTTCATCCCACATGAAATCATCAGTATAAAATATTTATCCAAAGTAATCAGGATACATAAAAGTCCCCTTTTAATTAAAATATAACATAAATTAGGGTTAAATCGTTATTAGATTACTTACACTCGCCTGCCAAAAAAACTTACCTCATTTGAAGTAAAGCTCCCGTTACTTCAAGAAGGTAAGTCATATTTCAAGTGATTTCTTTTATAATAATTTCTAATGTATCACCGTCAAGTTCTAACTCTAGTTGATTATCCCAATTTAGAAATTCATTACATGTAATTAATAACTTATTCTTAGACCAACCATGAAATTTAATTGTGTCCATTTTAATTGGACTTTTCACTGGTATCGTATCTTTTATTGATGATTCTATTTTTTCAATGCTATAATAATCCGCTATTACGAAATCCCCTGATGGTGTTACTGTTAAACATTGATATTGAGGCTGGGATTCATATTCCATTAATTCTCCGCTATCACTATCAACTTGAAATAAGTAATCGGAAGTAAGGACAAGAACTGTTTTATACTTCTTTGATACTGCAATATCCCGTGGTGATCCTCTAAACTCACCACACCATTCATTAAAATCCTCGTCTTCAAATTTTACCCAAGTCCAATTTGGAGAATTCCATGAACTTGTTATGTCATAAATTCTCTCCTTGTACTGTCCCGAAAAAGGTTGATTTATTATTTCTGCTTTGGTTATCACAAGTCTTGTCCTCCAAAAAAGGGTGGTATCTCATAGATATTCGATATAATAATTCCTTATCCTTCTTCAAGTAACCTGCCAGTTCCTTAATAAGAAAAAGAAATTCCAAAGACAACCCATGATCTTCAATTTACGCAGCCTTCAAATACTTGGGGTCTTTTCTAATGAGGAAAGTTAGTTTTAATAATTAGGTACACATTCGGACCTTAATTCATAATACTACGATAAAGGTTTTTTCTTATATACTTAAAGCTTGTGGCAGGTTGGTGGTTAAAATGGGAAGCGAATCTAAAGCAATAGTAGGTTCAGTGCTAGTATCTGTGGGAACAATAACAGCTGCAATTGGTTCTATGCCGTCCAACTATATAAAAAGTAACGTACGTGATGACTTAATTCTATTGGGAAACGTTTTACAGGCTGAAGGAAATGCGATTGATGCGGAGGCAAAAGGGACTGTCCTTAGGTCAGTTGGAAAAGAAATTACAGCAAGTGGGAATCTTACTGTCATTACAGGACTGGTTTTTGACATCAGGAAAGAAGCATCCTATAAATTATTCATTACAGGGAACTGGATACAAGCTTTAGGTTTAGCGGTTAATATTGGAGATGCAATTGATCTCCCTCCCTTCCCAGGCCAATCCGAAAACATTGTAGGAAGCATAACACAATTTATTGGAAACTCATTACAGGCAATAGGATGGTCAGAGGCACTAAAAAATATTAGAAAAGATGAAAATGATAATGAAAATAAACAAAAAAAGATAGGCTATTTTTATGAGGACTATTATAAAAAAAATAATGGACAATCCGAATCCGAATCATTGGTAGCAACAGGTAGTTGGATCCAAGCAATTGGTTCTGTTATTTCAGTGATTGGAGTAATAAAAGAAGTAACCTAGGACAATTAAGTGGAAAGAAAGTAGGGCTTAAATCACACCTAACTTTTCTTCAGCCAGCTTTATATCCGATTTATCAAAAACAGGTTTTCTTTGTTTCGATTAAATATCTTACATTTTCCATATAGATAAAACCCCTTCACCAAAAAATCCTTCATTATTAATTCAATAACAAATTAAACATTTCTTTCTTCAAGTAACTGCTTCGTTAGTCGAACAAGAAGTACACTATATCCTCGTATTACGACATTGTTGTTCTTCATCTTACAGGTTCAATTTCGAAAATCGTACTCCCATTCTCATTGCATAATTTTCTCCATCTGTTTAACATCTTTATGTCAATTTTTGTGACAAAATTTACTTTGTAATTTTCAACCAGAGCTATATAATTAAGGTATTAAACGAGAGGAGAATAAAAATGAAACAAGTTGCTCTCCATCAATGGCATAAAGAACATAATAAACGAATAGCAGAATTTCATAAGAACCAAGAAATGAAAATAAAACGTGGTGAAAATGGAAAAGGTTTGTTAGCTAAATGGGAAAGATTTTTTTATAACACTGTCATTTCCCCTCTAAAAAAATAAAATACTTATTAATTGAACTGTCTTCATAGTACAGTTCATTTTTTTTCACAATTTGAATCCAAAATACGCATTAAACGTTTTTTCTTCTTCAACTAAACTGCCACGTTTGCTCAATAAGAAAAGGGATCGCAGCTGCCATCCCGTCTTTAACTCTCGCACCCGTAAGTGAAACAAGTGACTTATTATTTCTTTTCTAAAAATGGCACCAGTACATCCTCGACCCATCTGTTGAACTTATCGTGTGCATCATCAAAATTATTTGCATTGAATAATAAGACACCCCAATCCTTATCTATTTCAGAATCCATATTACCGAATAATTTATACATCTCATCATCTTCTAATTCATAAAAAAATACATCCCAGCTTCCTTCATCATTCAAAAATCCAGTAGCCGTGGTATAAAAATCTGTCTTATCGCAGTAATAGTCTAAGTGCCAATGCCCGTAATTTTTCTCAATCATAGTATTTAACCTCTATCTAAAACAGAATATATTGTATTGTACTTTTATTTATTTTAGAGTCCAATTGTACTCACTGCAATTGCTATCCATTGTTCAACTAAACTCCCTCTATATAGAAAGGGAAATCTCTCGATTTCTCTCATTTTCTTCAAATTACGTGGTAGTTCGTTTTAATATTGATTTGAGGATTGGAATAATGGTGTATTCAAGGATAATTTTGGGAACAAATTGAAATAGCGACTGATAGCTACCAAACCCCACTTATCCAAAAAGTGGATAACTAGTTAAAGTATGGTTACACTGGTGGATCTCCACATTTCTCATGGAGGTTAACCCTCCCATTTCTCACAGAGTCTTTGCTCCAAAATTCCTTCGTCCAACCTTTCCATGAGGTGGATGTCAGTCATGCTGCCCGACAGGGTACTTTGCCCGTATTTTAGTTGTTTTACTGACTAATCCGTGCTTCAAATGTTTATTAAAATTAAAAAGCTTCAAATCATTCAAAGTATTAAATTTTAGGTAGGACTGGTAGGCTGTTTCCTGAACAATGTCTAGTGCATCATCTTTATTTTTCACGTAAACATACGCCATCCTGTAAATATACTGTTCATAATGAGTCAAGTCCTATATTTTGTGTAAATTGTATTTCCTATGGTTACAATGTTTTTCAGCTTTTATGAATTTTGATGGTTTGGAAGGGGGTACCCCCTTCCAAACCATCAAAATTTCGCGCGCTTC
>NZ_JAHUWN010000067.1 GCF_019219025.1 Bacillus sp. sid0103
TTTATTTGCTAAACGTATTAGTGTACATTTTGCGTCCCTAATACTATAGACGCGATTGCAGGCAATTTCGGGCGTTAAAAATGAAATGAATTCCCTATTTGTTTATACGGTGCAAAATATAAAAGCGCATATGTTATCAAGATAAATATACAATTTTCGTCTTAAAAAATTGAAGAAGTACACAAAGTATTAAAATTGAGATTTTGTTTACTAATCAAAAGAGCCTGATCGCCTACAAAAAGCAATCAAGCATAATAAAAGAATCCGCTCGTAGGCCCACCTCTTGCCTCAAACTAAATTCCGATGACTCCTGTCGCAACCTCAACCGTTGCCGCGGTGCTTGAAGCTCCACCGGAAGTCATTCGTATATTTGCTCGACCTGCCTAAAACCGTACCGCGGATCACAAGCCATATTCTATTCCGCGAACCTACGTCCGTTATTCGATCAAAGGTAGTCAAATTAAAAATAAAGTTTGTGAATGATTTCACTTAAACTAACGAGGCAGAATAGTTAAAGAAAGATTTGAAAAAATTTTTATATATGAAAAGGAAAAATTTATGATATTGAAGGTTATTGGTTTTTTAATGGTCATAACAGGAATCAGCATATTGGGATGGTTAATGATAACAGCATACAAAGATAATAAGAATGAAAGTTTTTGGTTTAAAATTCTTTTAATTGTTGGGGTAATGGTAGAATTTTCATTAGATATAACTGGAGTAATACTTTTTTTTGTTTATGTTTTAATCTTGATTGGTGTCTGTTTAATGTTTTATGTTTAGATTCATTTGAATATCAAAGAACAGTTAAAATAATTTTCTTACTGTACTAACGGGTGCAAGAGTTTAAGTCTGGGATTGCCCCTGTAATCCCTTTTCTTGTTGAACTAACGGAGCAGGTTAGTTTAAGAAAGAGATGAAATTCAATTTCACTTTTATGTTGCCTTTGACTCAAATTCTGAAAGAAAAAGAAAAAAAGCGTCTAAGTGACGCTTCTTGGGCAGTAAGTGTTGTGTTGTAAATATTTAACATTTTAAGGAGTGCTTTATATTATGGAAAAATAACGAAATGGAGATGGACAAACATGGAATTTAAAAAAATATTTTATGTTTCGTAAAAGACTAAATATTGTGCAATAAAATTGATTTTTTCTAGTGTATTTTAGATAAGAACTTATGAAATAGAATAAATGGTGTTCTAAAAAACAAAACCATCCTAGAAAGGATGGCTTTGGAAAATGGACAAGAATTTTTTATATAACATCATATTCCGACCGCCAGAAAATGTATCTGGGATAGTTTCTCATTTTTAAGAATAACGGTAATAATTCCTTACTGATTATACTGAGGTTCTTCACCTTGAATTTCTTGAAGACGAGGTTCAAGGCTGTCAAGCACGGATTTAGTTTGTTGCGCGGCTTGTTGATAAAGCTGTTTTGCATTTTGATTATCGGTAGCTAACGCAAAAGATTCAAAGCTTACCTGAGCACTTTTTAAACCTGCTAAAGCTTGTTTTACCTGTGTTCCAACTGTCATTTAAAAGTCCTTCTTTCGTTTGATTATTGAAAATCTACTCTGCTCAGTTTGTGGCGTTATTGTTGGCAACATTAGCACCTTCGCCAGCCTTGTTGCCCACTGCACCTCCAGCAATTGCACCCGCAGCTGTGCCAACTGGACCCACAACTGAACCCACGGCAGCACCCGCAACAGCACCGACTCCGGTTCCTACAGCCTTACTAGCGTTGTTATCAGTACGATTAGTTTCTTTGTTATCAGTCATCAATCTCACTCCTTGGTTTGTTATAGGGAACTGCTAATGCATTGTCATCGCAGTACCAAAACCTATTTTGCCCCAACGAGGACGATTTACGCAGAGGAATAAAATGAAGTTGTACGCCAGAAGAATGCAAAAGTAAGTGAATAGAAAACAAAAGTCTAATGGATGCTTTACAACAAAAAAAGGCGTCAGATTGACGCATCAATTTGAAACAAAAACATGTTGAAGGGTTTATGAAGGATTACTATGATTATGAGAAAAATGTTGAAATATGACAGACAAGCGGGATTGTAAACAACGATAATGTGCAACAAAAGTGAAGGTGTTTGTTTAACTAACGGGTGCGATGCTTCAATACGGAGGATTGCTATTTGCTTATTGAAGTAATGTCTCAGGATAGTTTAATAACAGTCAAAAAGACAAAAAAATTGATTCTTTTTCAATCGCTTAAAACCTAGATTAAATTTTAGCGATAAACCGGTGTCATTAACCAAATTTGTTATAGTTAATTCTATTTATATTTGAAATTACACCTAACCACTTGTTAGGTGTTTTTATATTAAAACAACACTCATAATTAAATGACATTAGGAAAAAATAAGAAAAAAATGAGGAGGATATATATGTACAAACTTGCTTTTGCACTCCCCTTTTTGTTTACTTTATGGCTTGCAAATCCGGCATATGCAGTCGAAGTAAATGGCATTATTCAGATTATGGATCAAAACAATAAAGTTATAGTAAAGAAAAATATAACATTTGAAGAGGGAGACACTATTTACGACATAACCAAAAACAACTTTGATGTAGCGGAAACAAACGGTATGATTACAGGAATCAATGGATTGGTTGAAAAACCTACAGAAAACATCCATTGGGCTGCATTTATTGATGGTGAATTTGTTGAAATTCCACCAGACGATGTAGGACTTTACGCAAATGATATTTTAACTTGGGCGTTAAGGGATTACGATAAACAAGAAATAATGAAATAAAAAGAAATGTTCATCACGGAGGTTATATAATTCGCCTCTTTAGAAATAAGAGTTGAAGAGCCAGCTGCCAATCTCGGCAGCTATTTTATTTAAGTAACGGAGCAGTTTAGTTGAACAAGAAAAGGTTATACGATGTAAGAGATAGAATTATTAAGTAGAGAAAAAAATGAATAGGTGAAAATCTCTATGAGATACAAAATTATAACCTTTCTATTGGTTGTTTTGATTTTTGGATTGCTTGTAATGAGTGGTGTTCCAATTGAAAAGTGTTTTCTTTGGATGTCTTACATTAGCCTTGCCTTTCTTGTTTCTAACGTGCTGTGGCAACTATTCGCTTTTATTTGGATACTCATCCTTCAAAAAAAATCTTATGATCGCTTTTTATTCTGGATAAAGCCAAAGTCAAAAAGAAGACTCAAGAAAAAAAGAAAAAAGGTCAAAAGGTAAGTAAAAACTATTTACACTTAAACTTTTATTGTCGATATCTTATGTAACTAACGGGGTGCTTTACTCTAATAAAGAATAAAGCCCTTTTTCTTATTGAAGTAACGAAGCAGTTTAGTTTAATAAGGATTAATTTCATAATTTCGTTAGTGCCTAGTGAAGGGAATATCATTTAATGGGAATAATTAACATATTTATCATTAAACGTTCAATTACCTTATTTTACTAATTGACAATTCTTTCTTAAAAAATATAATTAATTAATAATATGTTAACTAATAAAATAAAAGAGTTAACATTACAGGGAGGGAGATTTAGTATTCTAAAAATACTGTATTTCTTGACGATTTTTAAATGAATTGAAATTGTTATAAAAAAATATTTCTTATCCAGAGAGATGGAGGGACTGGACCTATGAAATCTCAGCAACAGGTCCATTTAAGATACTGTACTAATTCCAGCGGGTAAAACTCCTGATAGATGAGAGCATTCATTTTATTTGTCAGTAGCGCACTCTTTTTTAGAGTGCGTTTTTGTTTTCTCTGGATAGTAACTAAAGGAGAGTAGCTATTATGGAATTAAGACATCTTAAAACTTTCAAATTCGCGGCAGAGTACTTAAATTTTACAAAGGCTGCTCAGCAGTTAAACTTCACTCAACCTGCTGTAACTGCACAAATTCAGACGCTCGAACAAGAATTGAAACAACAGCTATTTATACGAATAGGAAAGAAGAACTTTTTGACGCCTGCAGGTGAAATCCTTAAATCATATACGGATCAGCTTTTTTCCATAGTTGAGGAGATTGAATCATCATTCGACGAACTTTCAAATTTGTACGGCAATGTAACGATTGCCGCTACTGAAGGCTATTGGACGTATTATTTTCCTTATATCATACCTGAGTTACTGAAGCTATATCCCCAGGTACAGATTAAGTTGATTTCCTGTAAAAGGGATGAAATTATAAAAGGGATAGAATCAAATAAATACGATATAGGGATTATTTCGGGCGAGTTATATAAAATTGGAATGACAAATATAGTGATTTCAGAGGACGATGAATTGGTTACAGTGGTTTCTAAAGAGTTATATGCTAGGTACCCGGTAGACCAATTACTGCCGAAATTTCCTTTTTTACAACTACAAGCTGATGGATGTTATGATCCGATGATCAGTAAATATTTAGAACAAATGAAACTCTTATCACAAAACGTAATAGAATTTGGAAGTTTAGAAGGAATCAAAATGGCAGTATTAAATAATATTGGGGTAGGGATGGGAGCCAGTGTCAGCCTAAAAGAAGAAATTAACAATGGTGATTTAGTCCCGATCCTAGTTACTGAGAACATAAAAATAAAAACCTCTATCATTACGTTGAAGGAAAAAGAAAACCTAGAAACAATTCAATCTTTTATTAATGTAATCCAAAAAAATTGGAATAGCAATTCTACTATGTAGTAAAAAAGCTGAAAAGCTCAGACAAGATTTAGAAGAAATTAACCTCCAAATTATTTGTAATGGTGCTGCATTAAACGTGTATCCATCTCCAATGGCACTATCAATGGGAAGTGGACGTTTAGCTTACAAATTAAGTTTTGGAAAACAAGCTATATCAGAGGATTTAGTTGATATTTTTGATTGTGATGATACTTTAAATTTTGTTAGCATCCTTAATCAGCGAAATTTCTATAAGGATTGGCTAAACAGTTTAGGATTGTCATTGAATTTAATTTAAATTTACTACCTAGTTATGCAACTAAACCAGCTAATAGTTTGTCAATATTTTTCAATAAAAATCCTAAAAATCACATGATATACTAAAAATAAGCATGCCAAATAACCTTCCTAACCTAAACTTTTGGAAGGTTTTGTATTGTTTGGTTTTATTTTTTATTTAAGCTATATCTTGGAAAGTGGAGTTGCTTTTTAAAAGTGCATATATCCACTGTAAAAGTTTATTTGCACAAGCTATTACAGCTACTTTATATGGCTTTCCTTCTTCGCGTTTCTTATCATAAAACTCCCGTAATCGCTTATTTCGGGGGATGAGTGTATCTGTCGTTTTCTTTTTGCGACAATCACGAATGGCACATTTAACAGCCATAAACAAGGCATGCCGTAACCTACTGGACCCTCTTTTAGTGATTCTGTTGACGGTTCCCTTGAATCTACCAGATTCAAATATACTCGGATCAATTCCGGCAAACGCTACGAGCTTTTTAGGGTGATTAAACCGATCAATCTCACCGATTTCAGAAATAATCGTTGCCGCGATTTTTTCTCCGATACCTGGGATTGATTGGATAATCTTATATTCTTTGATTTCTTTTGCTAAAGCATCTATCTCTTCCTCAAACGTAGATAGGTGCTTTTGGTATTCTAAAAGCATTTTAATGTACATTTCCAGGGTTAAAATATGGCTTTGATATAAGGTTTCCTGAAAAGGATTCCTTTCTGCTGCAGCTATTAGTTTCTGTGCTTTTGTTTCAGCCCACTTATAAGAACGACTTTTACATAACTCATTGATTTTAGCTGCTAAAGTTCCTTCGCCAGCTACAAGTACATCGTTAGATGTACGGTACACCGACAAAGTTTGTAAAGAAACAATAGAAAATAGGTCCCCAAAAACACCTCTAAATTCAGGGAAAACCTGATCAAGGATTGCTTGGAATTGTAGTTTAGTTTGAACAACAATA
>NZ_JAHUWN010000068.1 GCF_019219025.1 Bacillus sp. sid0103
AATTAAATAGTCTGGCAATTATGGCGAGAAGGTCACACCCGTTCCCATACCGAACACGGAAGTTAAGCTTCTCAGCGCCAATGGTAGTTGGGACACGCGTCCCTGTGAGAGTAGGACGTTGCCAGGCTAGCCCTTCTGGGTTATTTTTTTTGTCAACATTTTATCTGGCCCCTTGGTCAAGTGGTTAAGACACCTCCCTTTCACGGAGGTAACACGGGTTCGAATCCCGTAGGGGTCACCATTTTGGAGGGTTAGCTCAGCTGGGAGAGCATCTGCCTTACAAGCAGAGGGTCGGCGGTTCGATCCCGTCATCCTCCACCATATTTTGCCGGTTTAGCTCAATTGGTAGAGCAACTGACTTGTAATCAGTAGGTTGGGGGTTCAAGTCCTCTAGCCGGCACCATTTATTTTTTTTGCTTTTTTTGAGCCATTAGCTCAGTCGGTAGAGCATCTGACTTTTAATCAGAGGGTCGAAGGTTCGAGTCCTTCATGGCTCACCAGAGTTTTTTGCGAAAGCAAAATAGCTTTCAATATTGCGGGTGTGGCGGAATTGGCAGACGCACCAGACTTAGGATCTGGCGCCGCAAGGCGTGGGGGTTCGACTCCCTTCACCCGCATCAAAGTTTTTTGCAACAACAATATAACTCACAATATTTGCGGAAGTAGTTCAGTGGTAGAACACCACCTTGCCAAGGTGGGGGTCGCGGGTTCGAATCCCGTCTTCCGCTTCATGATTGCCGGGGTGGCGGAACTGGCAGACGCACAGGACTTAAAATCCTGCGGTAGGTGACTACCGTACCGGTTCGATTCCGGTCCTCGGCACCACTTAATTTAGAAAATGCGCCCGTAGCTCAATTGGATAGAGCGTCTGACTACGGATCAGAAGGTTATGGGTTCGACTCCTTTCGGGCGCGCCATATTTACGGGAAGTAGCTCAGCTTGGTAGAGCACTTGGTTTGGGACCAAGGGGTCGCAGGTTCGAATCCTGTCTTCCCGATCAGACATCTAACATTATATGGGGTCTTAGCTCAGCTGGGAGAGCGCCTGCTTTGCACGCAGGAGGTCAGGGGTTCGATCCCCCTAGACTCCACCAACAATTTTAAAATGATATTGTGGCGGTGTAGCTCAGCTGGCTAGAGCGTACGGTTCATACCCGTAAGGTCGGGGGTTCGATCCCCTCCGCCGCTACCATATATTATCTAAACTTGGACCTTTAGCTCAGCTGGTTAGAGCAGACGGCTCATAACCGTCCGGTCGTAGGTTCGAATCCTACAAGGTCCACCATTATCTTTATATTTATTCGGAGGAATACCCAAGTTTGGCTGAAGGGATCGGTCTTGAAAACCGACAGGCGGGTCATACCGCGCGGGGGTTCGAATCCCTCTTCCTCCTCCATAAATGTTAACCTATTCTTATTGTCGCGGGGTGGAGCAGTCTGGTAGCTCGTCGGGCTCATAACCCGAAGGTCGCAGGTTCAAATCCTGTCCCCGCAATTGGTCTGGTAGTTCAGTTGGTTAGAATGCCTGCCTGTCACGCAGGAGGTCGCGGGTTCGAGTCCCGTCCAGACCGTACTTTTATCCCCAGTAGGTAACTGCTGTTGATATAGATTTTGTGTGGCTCAGTAGCTCAGTTGGTAGAGCAAAGGACTGAAAATCCTTGTGTCGGCGGTTCGATTCCGTCCTGAGCCACCTTTTTATATGGAGGGGTAGCGAAGTGGCTAAACGCGGCGGACTGTAAATCCGCTCCCTCAGGGTTCGGCGGTTCGAATCCGTCCCCCTCCACCATGTATAGGGGTATAGTTTAAAGGTAGAACGAAGGTCTCCAAAACCTTTGGTGTGGGTTCAATTCCTACTACCCCTGCCAAATGATTCTATAATGGCGGTAGTGGCGAAGTGGTTAACGCATCGGATTGTGGTTCCGACATTCGTGGGTTCGATTCCCATCAGCGGCCCCATTTATTTATAAATTATTGGGCTATAGCCAAGCGGTAAGGAAACGGTCTTTGACTCCGTCATGCGTTGGTTCGAATCCAGCTAGCCCAGTCATGGCAGCATAGCCAAGTGGTAAGGCAGAGGTCTGCAAAACCTTTATCCCCGGTTCAAATCCGGGTGTTGCCTCCAATTTAAGAAATGCGGGTGTAGTTTAGTGGTAAAACCTCAGCCTTCCAAGCTGATGTTGTGAGTTCGATTCTCATCACCCGCTCCACATAAATATGGGCCTATAGCTCAGCTGGTTAGAGCGCACGCCTGATAAGCGTGAGGTCGATGGTTCGAGTCCATTTAGGCCCACCATATTGTTCCGCAGTAGCTCAGTGGTAGAGCTATCGGCTGTTAACCGATCGGTCGTAGGTTCGAGTCCTACCTGCGGAGCCATTTTTATGTTTATGGGGAAGTACTCAAGAGGCTGAAGAGGCGCCCCTGCTAAGGGTGTAGGTCGGGTAACCGGCGCGAGGGTTCAAATCCCTCCTTCTCCGCCATAAATGCGCCTTTAGCTCAGCTGGATAGAGCATACGCCTTCTAAGCGTACGGTCAGAGGTTCGAATCCTCTAAGGCGCGTAAAAATTTAAATAGTTATATAAAAACGCTTGGATATCCGAGCGTTTTTTTTGTATGAGGAACTGGAGTTTCAAAAACAAGTAAAACATTTTTTGTTATATGATCAGAATATGAAAGTGTTCAGATTAATCCAAAAAAAGCGTAGGAATTTCGGTTTGCCTCATAACTCGAACTCTTTATTGGGAATAGGACGCTCATATACAGGAGTAAAGCACCTCAACAAATACTATTTCAATGTGGTGAAAGCTTATTGAAATATTCCAAAACAAAGGGCCAGAGACAAAGCATTGTCTCTGGCCCTTTAATCAATTATTCATCGGCAAATAGTCATACTCAAATAAGCATAGTAATACTACACTTTTTTTAGCAAGCTATTTGCCAATGAATAGAGGAAGCTTAGGCTTCCTGATTAAGCTCCGCACAATGCTTCATCGTATACATTTGCACGGAGCTAAGTTTTCTAATAAAAATTCTATGCTGGGTATTCATCATTGAAAGGACCTTCTTTGCCATTTATTCTATTATAGCATCACAAGAATATACTCAGAAATGATGCCCCCCCGCATGATGTTTCAATCGCTTATAGAGTTAACCCACCATCTACAAGTGCAATTGAACCAGTCATATAGCTTGCTTTATCTGATGCTAAGAAAGCCACCATTTCAGCAAGTTCATTCGGATCAGCATAACGACCCATTCTCATATTTGAAATCTCGTCTGGAACGTAACCGCCTTTTTCAAACTGCTCAGCAACACTAGCAGTTAAGGCTGTTTGAACACCGCCAGGGCAAAGCGCATTAATTCGGATTCCTTTTTTAGCATATTCTAATGCAGCACCTTTCGTTAAACCGATAACGGCATGTTTGCTGGCAGAATATACAGCTACACTATGCTCAGGACGAATTCCTGCAGTAGAAGCCGTATTAATAATCGATCCGCTTCCTTGCTCTTCCATGACTTTTAGGACATATTTCAATCCAAGGAATACTCCTTTTACATTGATGGACATGATTCTGTCAAATTCGGTTTCTTCAACTGTAATAAGAGGTGCGAACTTTTGAATAACACCTGCATTATTGAAAAATATATCAATGCGACCATATGTTTCGACTGCTTTATTAACATAGTTTTGAACATCTTCACTTTTCGATACATCGGCCTGAACGAAGATGCCTTCTCCACCTTGCTCTTTCACAAGCTTTAATGTTTCTTCCCCTGTTTCTTTATTAAAATCAACTAAGACAACGGTTGCTCCGTTGCTAGCAAGTTTCAAACTGCTTGCTCTTCCTATGCCACTTCCTGCACCAGTGATAACGGCAATTTTATTTGCTAATTCCATGTTCATTTCCCCCATGTTTAAGATTTCTTACATCACCTATTTTATTGCTGATTAAGAATGAATTATTGTATTATTCTACGGATAATAGTATTTTCTTATTGTAAAAAATAAACAATGTAACCGATTTAAAAAACGGATGGAGTAGATGAAATAGATGGAAATATCCATGGAGGATATACAATATATATGCCAGCTTATTTCGGAAGTTCATGGAATACCAGTTTATTATGTCAATGGATTTGGTGAGTTCGAGTACGAATTTTCAAGAAGTGACCTACGGAGTAATCCCTATTATGTTCCATTTAAAGAGCAGATAAGTGTATATACGTATGAAGAGGATCCGAGTGAGTTCCCTATCTTTTTTTCAAATTCAAATTTGAATTTTTTCTTTGTGAATCTTAAAAAATCGAACTATTTTTTAGGTACTATTATTGTAGGACCTGCCATTGAGGCCGAAATATCGGATGAGAATATTACAAAGATCATGGATGCTTTTAAAGGAAACATCAATAAAAGAAATCTTATTGAATATTATCAAGCCGTCCCCATTATGGACCATCATCAGCTACTATCGATTAGTTTAATGGTTTATTATTTGCTTTATCGTAAAGCGTTAGATAAAACGTTGGTCCTAGAAAACAATAAAGCGATAGACCTCGGTGTCATACAATCAGAGAATTTAGATCTTGAGCTTTCAAAAGGGAGAAGGAATTTCATTTTTCATTCCAATCTTTCTTATGAACGGGTATTGCTTGATTATGTCAAAAACGGGCGGATCGATAAATTAAAGGACATCTTCGATTACTCCATTGTGGGTGAGGCAGAATTAGGATTATTGTCGAGACGGAATCGTTTACGAAGTGAAAAAAATTTAATGATAACGGGCATTGCCCTTGTTTGTAGAGCTGCCATTGAAGGAGGCTTAAATGAGGAAACGGCCTTTACTTTAAGTGATTATTATATTCAACAAATTGAGGAATTAGGAAACTTAAAGGCCATATTGAGATTAACGGAAGAAGCCATAAGTGATTTTACCAATCGTGTTCACGGTTTAAATGTAGAAAAATATTCTGCACCCATAACTGCTTGTCGACATTATATTTACAACCATCTTTATGGAGACATTACACTGGAACAACTTGCAGAAATGTGTCGATTAAGTCCCAATTACTTATCATCTCTTTTTAAAAAAGAAGTGGGTATTCCTATAAGTGAATATATTCAACAACAACGAGTAGACGAAGCAAAAAAGCTGTTGGCTATAACAAGTTATTCGATTTCAGACATCAGCACCTGGTTAAATTTCAATGATCAAAGTTATTTTATAAAAGTATTTAAAAAATACACAGGTTTAACCCCTAGGCAGTTTAGAAATGATCATTCATCCCATCATTCATCCCATCATCCATCGACATGATGGGATGAAAATGTATTGTATAAGTAAGGTATTGGGTACTTGCATATCCTCTTGATCCACTAAAGGGCCATATTCTCGAATAAAAGGTTAGATTGTATAGAGAAATGATTGTGTAGAAATGTACTTAAGGTAACGGGTGCTTTAGTTTAACAAAGAGTCGTAGCTGCGGCTCTATTTCTTGTTCCACTAACGAAGCAGTTGTGCGGCCGAGCCTAGGTCGTATCATATAGCGGGTGGGATTCCCGCCGAGTAAGAACTAGCCATTCGCTCGTAGCGAGTCTTGGAGGGCTAATGGTAACATTAGTCTTTAA
>NZ_JAHUWN010000069.1 GCF_019219025.1 Bacillus sp. sid0103
GCTTAAAGACTAATGTTACCATTAGCCCTCCAAGACTCGCTACGAGCGAATGGCTAGTTCTTACTCGGCGGGAATCCCACCCGCTATATGATACGACCTAGGCTCGGCCGCACAACTGCTCCGTTAGCTTAAGTACAATCCTTCACAATCTCATCGATAAATACCCAAATTTTATTTAAACTGATCCTCCACAATCTGGCCCAATTCATAAAGAAAGACGCAATTCTTACAGAATAGCGCCCGATTCTTGAATATCATTTTTGTTATAATGAATATAAAAACGGATTCAGTGCGCAAACTGAGTTAAAAAATGAAATAAATTCTGATAGTACAAAAAACCGGCAGGCGCCGGCTTTTTTGCATCATGACGATATCAGCTCTTTTGAGCATTCATTGCTTCCCATTCTTCTTTGCTAGGACCATATACGCCAGGAACTTTCAAGTCAGCTTGTCTCATAAGGACAGTCAATTGTCCGCGATGATGAGCCTGATGTTGAATTAGCAGACGGAAAACAGCTTGAACTGGCATGTCCATTCCAAATAAATTCACCATTTTGTTCATTTTTTCATCTGAAACCTGTTCAGAAAATGCTTGTGTTAACCGCTGACTTACTGTTTTGTAGGTCTCGCTGATTTCAGCAGCTGATTTCGGTGCCTCTTTTTGAAGATCAGGAATCTCAAATTTTAATCCAACCTGTGAAGGAAAGTAGTAAGCTGCTCCAGTAATGTGCCAAGCCAGGCTTCCAATGCTGTATAATCTTGGAGAAACTTCCTGATTCAACGATTCATCCGTCAGCACATCCAGCACTTTTTGGGTAACAGCTGCTTCTTGTTTCCATTCGTTTAAGAAATCATTTACTGATGTAAACATTCCATTCCCTCCTTAAATTAGCAAATCCTTCATTTATTAAACAAGCCTTTCAAATTCATTGTATCATGTTCAGCTAACCATCCGCTTCTCTCAAAGGCATATTAATCGAAGGATATTTTGCTATTCTTGTAAAACCCTATTCAACAATCTGGTCCTTAAAATAAAGAAAGAGCACAATTCTTGCAACAGAAATGCGCCCGATAATGGAAGAACGAAAATATTATTAAAGGCTATTGAGTCCATTAACCTTATTGACTAGAGTTTTAGCTATATAAGCACCTTATTATAATCAGCGCACTACTTCTGTTCCTGCTATCCAGTCATAAACATTTTTCCTTTTTTTATTTGTGAGTGGAATTATTAGATATAAAAATATTACAAGATTAACAGCATATAGAATCACATAAACTGTAAACTCAGAAAAGTCTGTTGGAAGCATTAATCTCCATATACCGAAGTGAGCAACCTCCCAAGGAAAAAACTTGATAGCTGTTCGAAAAGCTGAGCGACCGATTCCAATGCGCTGACCGACACAGTCAACAACACGGATACCCATTTTTCTCTTCCCCAATGTTCCCTGCCATTTAGAACATTCACATAAAATAAAATAAAGCGTAACTGGCAACGTCATCATAAAAAAACCTGTTAGTTCAGCTTTTACTGGGGAACCTGAAAAAAGGGGTTTAAAAATGATCGAAATACTAAAGAAATGCCACCTATAAAAATACCATATATAACGATTACTAGATAATCTAATAAGGAAGCGTAAATACGGAATTTAAATGGCGCATAAGACATAGTATGATCAGCTCCTCTATTTCCGTCTCATGATCTCCCAAAAAACAACTCCTCACCAAATATATTTATTTCGGAATGATACCTAACAATCTTCTACCTATTAACCATATTGCCAGACTAGTTCCCCATAAGATCAAAGCAGAGCCAAAGCCCACTACAGACATAAATGCATTTATTTGATATTCCCCCAGCGTAACCTTCTCAGGTACAAACAGTAATGTAATAATAGCAAGTAAACAAAGGAGTGTACCCGTAAAATAATAGATTCTTACTCGGAAAAGATGGGCCAATGGAAGAAAATGAACACCGACAATAATAGCGATTATGAGAGGTATAAGTTCAGAATGACGAGTAGCGTTACATACAGCAATCGTGATGAATATAGCCAAACCCTCGGCCGCGAAAATAATGTTAAACCAAAACATCGTACGATTCCCACGCCTAAAATCTGTTTTTGAAACCTGATTCGTTAATTCCCGTGATGCACGTATTAATGAAACACCGCAGATGAACAGAACTATACATATGGTAATAGCAGCAATTAACAACAATGGAACTCC
Organism: Bacillus sp. sid0103; assembly: GCF_019219025.1. Next base: position 2,230 of record NZ_JAHUWN010000069.1, read on the forward strand.
CCAGCCGTTTAATCCCATAATCCCTGTATACGCCCACAGAGTTCCAAAAAACGCCATGAAAAATATGCCAACTGCCGATCCACGAACTGCGGCTCTAGGAATAGTACTTGATGCATGTGTCACAAATAAAAATCTCCTTTCACCTATGTATTTGTTCATTACAACCACTTGTTTGTTTACATTTGCTTTAGGCGGTTCATTGGCGAAAAAGCCCTCTATACCTTTATATATTTACATTTATATTTATATTCAGGCCGGCAAATTTCTGAACTATTCTGCTCGCCCCTTATCTCAAATACCTTTTTCAACTATATGGACCAATACACGAAAAAGAACGCGTTATTAAATAAACGCGCCCGTTTGTGGAATATTGGAAAATGTGAAAAAGCTACAAAAATGGCACCTCAGTTATTTTACTAAAGCACCCGTTTGTGGAAGATCCGTGCTGGATGTTTTATTAAACAAAAGCACCCGATAGTTTAAGAAGAAATCTTTAAAGTTGGAGATCTAAATCATTTCAAGTCCCATTCAATATTTATCTGATTTTCTCCGCCAACTCTAAAATAATTCCCTCTGGACCACGAACGTAACATAACTTATAACTTTCTTCATATTGCTGTATCTCACTAAAGATTTCCGTGCCCTTCTTTTTCAATTTTGCAACAATAGCTTCAATATCTTCAACAGCAAAGCAAATATGTCGGATACCCAGCGTATTTGCAAAAGGTTGCTGAATATCTTTTTCATCTGACGGCGTATAAAATTTGACTAGCTCTATCCATGCCTGACCATCTGGCATCCCCAATCCTACACATGCCGTTTTAACATCATTAAGCCCAACTATTCTGTCCAACTGTTCTCCATCCAATTCCCATTCCGCTTGCACTTCAAGTCCTAAATCAAGAAAAAACGCTTTAGCCTCTGAAAGATCATTTACGTTTATACTCACATGATCTATTCTATTGATCTTCATATCTCATACCTCCTATGTTCCTGTTATTTTCAATACCTGTATTCGTGTAAGGTTTGTTTGAAATTCTAATTCGCTTAAAACAGGAAAATATCCTTCTTCAACAAATCTGCCCCTTTAGCACAATAAGAAAACGGGATCACAGCAGCCATCCTATCTTTAACATAAGGCACTCGTTAGTTCAACAAGGATTCTATCTTTCCCAACCATCAGGAACCAAAAGCCATAATGCTGGGACTAAACATTCAATATAATTATCACTCGCACCTGTTAGTTTAAGATGGAATATTCGACTAAACCTCCACTTTAGTGAAATCCACTTTTATCCCCCCATAAAATAAAAATAGTGCCAACTTAGAAATTGGCACTTCGTTTATTCCCTATACTTTATCGTGTCGCTTTTGGCGGTTGGCACACGTCACATTTACGTTGGTTATTATTTTTAAATTTCGTTAATGTTTTTTCAAAGTTGCTACCACATGCACATTTAAATAGTAACTTTTGAGAAAAACCGTTATATTCCGTCGTTAGCAACTTACTTTCCGAATTGTTCTCAACAAATTCTTTTATTTTTCCAATCGTCCATCGTTTATTCATTCTCTTACACCTCCATATTTTATCGCTATGCGGAGGCTTTTCTTGGCATCCGTTCAATTATAAGTAAAAGTAGTAATTATCCTAAGTTACTCATTATAACATGAGATAGCACTCAATTAAACAGACGGAAGGTATCTTATTAAGCTAAACTGACCATTAGTTCAATAAGAAAAGCTGCCTTAATGACAGCCCCGATCTTCAACTCTTGCACACGTTAGCGGAATACTTTATTCTTACTTATTGATTTATTAAAAAAGATAATACTTTATCAATAAAATTTTCTGGCTCCTCTAAGTAAGGGAAATGAGCACTGTTATTAAAGATAATTAAGTCACTATTCATAAGGTTTCTATGAATTAGATTCGAAATCGGTAAACCTGCATTTCTATCTTGTGCTCCTGTGATTATTAATGTACTTTGTTGAATATCCTTAAGGCGTTCAGTCAAAGGGACTTGTGGAGGATTTTTTTGTAATACTTTTAACATTTTCCCTGTATTTACCATATTACTTTCTTTTGTTAAGCGTCGGTACAGTTTGGCAATATTTTGGTCTTCGAAAAATAAACGATCCACTGTCTCGGAATCAACAAATTCCCATATTTTAAAGTATTTTTCCTCAATAGAATCCTGCTGACTAAGAATCTGTTCAATGGTACTTGCTAAATTCGAATCTGCAATTGACATAAAACCAGCAATTTGTATTAAGTATTGAGTTTTTAAACCAATTAAGCTAGGGCTTGAAAGTATAATTTTATTAATTTGATTTGGAAGAGCGTGCGAAATTTCAAGTGCCAATTCCCCGCCAAATGAATAACCAAACAAGTCAACTTTTTCAAACCCTGTCCATTCTTGTATTTCCTTAAAATCATTAATCAACGCTTGAAAAGTATATGACTTTTCCGAATTAGGACTCCCACTTCTTCCACATCCACGTTGTTCATAATAAATTATAGTTCTTTCTTTGGAGAGCATAGGACCAATTGTTCGTTCGAAAAAGTACAAATTCCCGCCAGGACCTCCGTGAATAATAAATAAAGGTATAGTATTATTTTCTTGCCCCTCAACTTTTATCCAATGGGGAATACCATTTATCTCAACTCTGTATTCTCCGTTTTCTAGTTTCATAAAATCCCCCATTTTTATATCAGTATAAGAATCATAATATAAATTCGCCTTTTGGTTAAAAATTCCTTCTTGAACTAGTTGAGTAGAAGAGAACCTCTCTACCTCGCGGTAGATTGTGTTTCTCCCCCCTCGCAGAACCGTGCTTGCGCTATTCACGCACACGGCTCCTCCTAGTTATCATTCACAAGATGTAGCTAAT
>NZ_JAHUWN010000006.1 GCF_019219025.1 Bacillus sp. sid0103
TCATCCGAACCAGCAATCCCTACAGAGCGAGCTCCCTTGATATTTGCAATTTGTCCTACTACCGTACCTACGGCACCCGCTGCACCAGATACGACCACGGTCTCCCCCTCTTTGGGTTTGCCAATGTCAAGCAATCCAAAGTAGGCAGTTAGTCCTGTCATCCCTAGAACACCGAGATACGTTGTAATAGGTGCGATACTTGCATCGATTTTGCGCAAACTGTCAGCGCTCACGACTTCATATGTTTGCCATCCATAACCGCCGAGTACGATATCACCAACATCGAACACTGGTGATGCAGTCTCAATTACTCGACCTATAACCCCCCCGAGAATAACACCATCGATTGGATACGGAGCTACGTACGATTTTCCGGCATTCATTCGTCCGCGCATGTATGGATCAACCGAAATGTATAGACTTTGGACAAGCACTTGCTCATTTTGAAGCCCAGGAATTTCTACTTCTTCCATCCGGAAGTTCTCTGCGGTAGCCGTCTTTTCCGGTCTGGATGCCAGCACAATTCGTTTCTTGTAGGCTGGGCGTACTAAACTCATTTTCCACCTCTTACTGGGTTCTTTACCCACTTTTTTAGTGCAGCATCGATACATAGATCGATCTCAGCATACCACACGGAATGTCAAAATCTCACAATATTTTATATAACCTTGTGAATTGAATTTTTCCAATCCACTCCTCATAGGGTACTCTGATTCACCCTCAACCATACGGGTTGCCTTTTGTCTCTAACCGATTTAAATTAGTACTTTTTTGAGTTATTATAATTCAAGAATAACTTACTTAAAGAATTATTCGGAGTTTACAAGCAAAGAAAGAAAAATTTTCAAAGAAATGAAAATGAAAAGATGGAAAGTAAATAAAAATTTTTAATCATCAGAATCATTTGAGAAACTTAGAGTTCTAATTTCTAACCGTGATGTAATTGTTAAACGTCTCGTGATGTCTATTAATCAAGTAAATCGATGGGTGGATGTTGTTTTTCCAGAACTTAGACAAGTGTTTAAAGATGTTTCTTGCAAAGGGGCCATCGCAACCCTTCGTTTATTTCCTACACCGGATGAAATATCTTCACTAGAAACTCTAGATGTCATGAGGGGGTGGAAGTCTTTAATGAAACGACAACTAGGACCCAAAAAGGCTCAATTACTAATCAATCTAGCAAAAGCCTCTATTGGAACCGGACAAGCCCTTGATACTTATAAATTCCATTTAGAACAATTATTAGAGGAATATGACCTCGCTGTAAAACAACTCGAAAGAGTTGAACAACAAGTTAAAGAAGTTCTCTATACAATACCATTTGCAAAAAAACTACTCATGATTAAGGGAATAAGTGAAATTTCATTAGCCGGGATATTAGGTGAATCAGGCGATCTAAGTGGTTTCTCTCACGGAAACTCTCTATTACGTCATGCGGGATTACATATAGCTGAAGCAAGTTCAGGCAAATGGAAAGGTCAGATTGTCATTTCAAAACGTGGAAGGTCTAGACTACGACGATTCCTCTACTTAGCAACTATGAGCCTTGTGATGAATAACCCTGAATTTAAAGCCCTCCATTCCCAAAATGTGAAAGTAAAGAAGTTAAAGAAAATGAAATCAATCATGAAATTGATAGGTAAATTAGCAAGGATTTTTGTAGGAATAGCACGACGAAACGAGTCTTACTGTCCAAATAAAGTCCAAGTATTAATCCCTTTAGCAGCATAGAGTTAAAACATTATTTATATTAAATGTATCTTTTAAAAAAGGTAACTTTAATTTTGAATGTTGTCTTATTCGTAGGATTTCAAATATGTACGGAGTACCATTATTTATTCAACAAAAGGGCACAGTGACCCATCAGGATAGCATAACTGGCCTCCACCCCTTGGATAGGCATGACGAAGGAATGAGAGGGCAATTGACCCGTTGAGACATGGGAGGGAAAGCCTCCAGGGGCGGCGTGGAGATGTACATCATATGGTAAAATATGGAGTGGTAGCTGACTCCTTTATTTAACTATACCTTCACGAAGCCAAAATGATCTGGACTCATTTCATTTATCCGAAAATCCAATTAAAAGGGTTATGAAATCCTCCGAATTAGGGAGCATTCGAGAGATATTCGTATTAAACTGAGGGAGTTGAATAAGAACAGGGACATTTAATAAAATATTGAATAATAATTTTGTATATAATTTCTTAATTAGTTCATCAACTAACTTAGTGAAAATGATGTATATTTACAAAAATACCATCAACGGGGTGTATTTATCTCAATAATCGAGTGCAATTTAAAATATAGTTAAGAACAAAAAGGGGATTTTGATATACAAATTGAAGAAAGAAAGTAGGTAAATTAAAAACCACTCTCTTGACATATCATCTCGAATTAAATACAATATTTCTAGAAATACTGAAATAAGAAAATAAGAATTACTGAAATGAGGTTTTTAGTGGTGAACGATGATAATGCAGTAAAAATCTATAAGGCACTAGGTGAATCAACTCGATTACAAATCGTAAAATTACTTGCACAGCAATCAGAGTTAGCTTGCCTGGAAATGGCAAATCAATTAAAAGTTCCTGCCAATTCGACATTAACGCATCATTTAAAACCATTGCTTGATTGCGGATTATTAACAGTTCGCAGAGAAGGAACCTTCAGATATTACAGTTTACAACGAGAAGTACTTGCACAACACGCACCCGCTTTACTTTAATGATAAAGCGGTCAAATTATATTTTTAATTTCAGTATTTATAGAAATATAGAATAACTAAAATGAATGGAGGAAGAATAAATGAGTCAAATTAGCAATGAAATAAATTCTTGGGGTTATTTAAAAGATAGTTTAGAAAGTAAATTGTTTGAACCGATAAAAATCGGAGCTTGGAATTTAAGATCACGTATCGCAATGGCACCTTTAACAAGAATGTTTGCAGATGATCAAACAGGAGTAGTAGGAGAGGATATTGTTGAATATTACCGAAAACGTGCTGCCGATGGAGTTGGTTTAATCATTTCAGAAGGAACGGTCATTAGTTCACGTGGAAAAGGATATCCTGGAGTTCCAGGCATTTATTCGGACGAACAAATTAAGGGATGGAAAAAAGTGACTGATGCCGTGCATAAAGAAGGAGGAACAATGATCGCTCAAATATGGCATGTTGGTCGTTTATCACATCACGAGCTTGCTGGAAATCTGCCTCCTCAAGCACCATCAGCTATTCCAGCTGAAGGTCTTGTCTCACGATTCCGTAAACCATATGATATTCCCGAAGAAATGACAATCGAAGATATTAATGAAGTAATCAATCAATATGCGCAAGCTGCGAAAAACGCAATAGCAGCAGGGTTTGACGGTGTTGAAATTCACGGTGCCCACGGATATTTAATTGACCAATTTAATTCAGATATAACTAATCATCGAACAGACAAATATGGTGGCGACCTTGCTCAAAGATTAACGTTCATGAAGGAAGTAATTAAAGCTGTTATTGACGCAATCGGTACAGAACGAACAATGATCCGATTCTCTGCTTTTAAAGTAGATATACCTAATTACATGTGGGAAGATCCAGAAACGGCTATTCGTACATTTGTTGAGGCATTTAAGGAAGCGGGTGCAACAATGATTCACCCATCAATTATGCAATTTGATCGAGTGCTTGCAGATGGAAAAACGATGCATCAATTAGTCCGAAAATACTGGGATGGTATCTTGATTGGGGTAGGTGGATTTAATCCAGAATTGGCGAATCAGGCGATTGAAGAAGGAATAATTGATGTCGCTGCTTTTGGACGTCCATTTATATCTAATCCAGATTTTATTCATCGTTTAAAAAATGGTATTGAAATAGAAGAATACGATGTTAAGAAGCATCTTTATACATTAATTTAATGCACTAAAACAGAAAGAAACTTATAAAGATTTTTCCATGTTCGAGTTGCAGGGAAATGCGTAGCTCATTCTATTGTAATTCCGATATATGCATCGCAGTAAATCAATAACGTCAAGCATCTTGCCATGTTAAGACAGTAACGGACAGAGAAAAATTACGCCAAATTATTGAAATGAACATGTTAGTCTTGGAATGAATATTTGTTTTTTCATTTGATAACGATAAAAGAATCAACAATATAGAGAAGAAAGAAATGATGAAAGCAGTTTGGATGGGTTTTAAATTTTAAATTAAGGAGGTGTCGGCATGATTGAACACGTTGTAATCATCAAGTTCGATAAAATGACCACAATGGAACATAAGGATAATGTGATTCAACAGCTTCGAAGTTTAGCAAATTCCATACCAGGCATTGTTGATTTGCGTTGTAATCACAATTTTTCCGAACGGAATCAAGGATTTGATATTGGTCTAACCGTTCGATTTGAAAGCATGGAAGCACTAAAGGCCTATGGTCCTCATCCAGAACACCAAAAGGCAGTTTCGTACATGATTGAAGCTGGAATGACTGACAGTATTATGGTCGATTTTGAAATTTAGCTGTATTAGCTTCCATAGTAATGAAAAATCGGTATTTTATGAAGTTTACCAAAAGCTTCTAAATTGCAGGACATAATGAACCAACAAGGAGGGATTAGCTTGAAAACATTAGTCATCGTTACTCACCCTAACATCAAACAGTCCAGAATTAACAAGACTTGGATGGAAGCCGGACAAAATCAAGATAATGTTACGATTCACCAATTGTACGCAACTTATCCTGACCAAAAAATCGATGCTGCTAAAGAACAGGAGCTGCTTTTGGCCCATGACCGCATTATTCTTCAATTTCCGTTCCAATGGTACAGCACACCGGCTTTGTTGAAGGAATGGTTCGATGTCGTACTTCTTGGGGATTTCGGAATACGCGGCGACAAGTTGCGCGGCAAACAACTGGGAGTAGCGACTTCTACGTTCGGTCCTGCGGAATCGTATCAGCCTACCGGTTACAACCGTTACACGATGGAGGAATTGTTGAAGCCGATTCAGGCTACGAACAATATACTCGGTATGACCTTTATGACACCGTTTATTTTGCACGGGGTTAGTAACGTAACCGATGAGCAATTGGCACAAAACGCTGCCGAATATGTAAAATACGTAACAAAGATGTCAGTAACGGTTTAAGCTGAAGTAATTGTAATAATTAACATAAAAAAGATCATTCTTTTGAAAAGGATTTTTGTTTTTCTTGTTCAACTAACGCATGCTTTAGTTGAACAAGACATTTGTATTTTATGTCGTCAAAAAGACTATATAAACCAGAAAATGGCTTGCCAAAACTGATGTCAGTTAGCAAGCCATTTTTATTGTCATTTATATGATATGCAACTCAAAACGGAACCCTTTTTTTTTCTATAAGGATGGGTTTTTTGATAAAAATTCGAATAAAACAATGATGTCAAATTAAAAAACGTTCCGTCACCTTTAAGTCTTTAACTTTGACATCCCTGTATTCGTAATCTCAACTTCCACTTGAATGTCTCTTAGTGAATTCTGTGTGAAGGGGAATGACTTTCTGCTTGTCAACCGCTTCCAATCTGCATATCGATGGCGGAACATGGTTTCCTCCAAATGGTAGACGTCTACATTATTTTTCAAACCTGCGGTATACGTTGAGCGAATCTCAGCCTTGATTCTTGCTTCGGCTTCTGCTTTCAACTTTTTAGTTGTCATTGGGACGTTCAACTGGTTTAATTCACCGTGAACTTTGATGTGCAGGTTGTAGACGGGCTCTCCATTCGCCGAAAGCTTAGATTTCACGCTTACCTTAGGCTTCTCAAAGTACAGGACTGCTTTAATGTCCCCTTTGTCATCATTCAAAGCAAGTGGTGTATGAGTGGTATTCTCTTCCAACCACCGCACCCCCAGTAAATCATCCTTGGACATCCAGCGCGGCTTCTTCTTTGTATGGTAAATAATCGCTCCGTTAATTGTCATCTCAGGCATTTTTTTCTTTTTTTGTTTCCAATTATTCTTGTCGATTGAAAGTGTCGGCACAATAATTGAGGTACTTGGTTCCGAATAAAGTGCTATAAATTCCAAAAACTTCAGCGGCCGGATCATGGAATGCTGCTTGTAATTGCTTTCTGGGGAGTTCAGTTTCGTAAAAAGCGGAGACGAAGGAAACATTGGTGTGATGGAGAAAAGATCATCCATCGGTTCCTCTGTTGTAAAAATCCAAGGCGTTAACCTTGCCTCAGAACGTTCAAACATATCTATTGTTTGATTCAGATGCATTTGCATCGCTTTCTGTGTGAACACCACCGACGATACTTGCCCAATATGAACTTTTTGCTGTATGCTATTGTACAAATTATTCCACGCTAACAAAAATGTGGAGCCAGTGGCCTTGCCCACCCATATGTTGGAGGAAGCTTCCTCACTGCTGGCACCTTCCACTTTACCTACAGAAGCAAAGTCGACCATCTGGGTGTACACGACAAACTGATTATCTACGTAATCAATGCCAACTGATGAGACGTATGACATGTCTTTCAACACCTTGTAATCCCAGCACCCAGTCAAACTAGGCACCACGAATAGCAAAATCAGCAAGAGCAATAGGCGATACTTTTCACGCTTCATTCTGAATCATCCCCTTGCTTATGCGTTTTTTTCGTCCGCAGAAACTTCGGTGGCGTTCGTTGAAAAGGTTTCGGAAATTGAATGAGCGATTTGATCGAGTCAGCGTCGAGTGGATCGATCAATTCAGAAAAGAAAGGCATACCAAACGATTTTAACGTCGACATGTACAGTATGATAGAATAATTAGCTATTAAAAACCCAAAAAGGCCGAGAACGCTCGACAACAGCAGCACGAATTGCCGCATAAAAATGATCGCCGATGAATATGATTGGTTGACTAGTATTAACTGCGCCATAAACGATATCGCTACGATTACAATAATGTTAGGAGAAGTAAGTCCTGCACGTATAACTGCATCGCCGACGATTAATCCTCCGACAACCGAGACGGTTTGTCCTACCTGCTTTGGCAAAAGTTTACCAGCCTCACCAAACAGTTCATACAAAAAGAGCATAGCAAATAGTTCAAAAGGTGGAGAAGTCGGGATACCAGAGCTATTTAACGATATTGTTGCCATTAGAGGAAATGGAAGATGCTCCGAATGATATGATACTAGCGAGATGTACAATCCCGGTAGCATCACAGTTATGAAATAGGCGAGATATCTCATCAACCGCTCAAACGTAACAAAAAAATACGGCATGTACATATCTTCAGCCGATTTTACCAAATACTGAAAATTGATTGGGGCGACCAAAGCGGCAGGTGCCCCATCAATCAAAATGCAGAACCGCCCTCGCTGTAACGATTCCACCACATAGTCGGGCCTCGTACTGTAGGAAATTAACGGCAGAAACGAAAAAGGCGAGTCGGCAAGCAAATCCTCTAGCGGGGAGATGCCGTTGACAATGTCCACGTCAAGGGAATTTAGCCGCTTTCTTGCCTCTTTCAACACTTCCTCGTTCAGTACATCGGAAAGGTACATCAGGGAGATTTTGGTCTGGCTTCGTTTCCCGACCACAAACGATTCATTGCACAGTGTCGTACTCCGTACCCGCTTCCGAAGCAGAGCTACGTTGGTCTCCACTGACTCCGTAAACGAGTCGCGTGGTCCTTTCACTGACACTTCATAGGTGGATTCTTCCGTCTGGCGCTGAGGAAGTTTAGCGACATTCAGCGAGAACAACTCGCCTGACCCTTCAAAAAGCAGCAAAAGTTCCCCCGCAAATACCTTCGTAACAATCTCCTGCTCTACCGCATATCGACTCCCTTCCAGCGAGATAGGAAGCAAAGGTAACGATTTGTTTTGCTCCAACTGTGGAAACACCACTTGATTAATTTGCACAGGATCAGCCAGTCCTGTGCAAAAGAGGAGCAGTACCTTCTCGACATGAGGCTCTGTTCCATATTCATGTAACTGGACTTGTACATCGGCACAAGCGGTGAACAGGCTGCGTAATTTCTGCTCTTGAATTATAAAAGACATGGAGATTCACCCTCGTTTAAATTGGATTGTGTAGCTAAAGATCAGGAGAACTAGTGAGATTAGAATGACCATAGCAATAAGTAATGGAAAATAATGATTTTTCAACATGCCATAGTATTCCGTATCGGAGATCGGTACCAAAGCAAGTACCAACACTGCACAGCTAATTACCCACAGCGTACTATTCCTTACTCGTTTACTCTTGAAATTTAGCACATCCACACATAAATACAACGACATTGCAATGCGGATTACTGCCCCTGACATCCATTGGAATAATGATATAAAGTCAAAATGTGAAATATATGTAGTTAGTTCCGCCAAACGCCATTCCTCATAAGCCGGGTGTCTTTGCTTTATGGCGAGATGCGGCCCGAACTCCGCAATGGCTGCAAGAAGCGGTCCAAGTGTAAGCCCCACAAGGATTATTCCAATCATAACTAAATGCCAAAATTTTACCTTCTGTTTTATGTGATGCTGAAATAGTAGAAGAAACAAAATCTCCACTAGGCCGCCAGCCGAGTACAAACTGCCTTTCCAGACCGGACCCCAGCCGTTTTGCATCATAGGCAGCAACCAAGAATAATGCTTGTATGGCATGTTAGTCAACATGACAAAAAAACCGAACAAAACCACCATTGGCAGGAAGAGAGCAGACATTTGTGCAATCGAGGAAATCCCCGCAAGAGCTGTCATTGAACAGAGGAGCATGATGCAAAATGCAATGACAAAGATCGGTGTCGCTTTCAAAAAGTCGATGGAAATCCAATACGTTGTTTCTTTTAGCGTTATTATCGTAATGGCCAGCAGGAAAAGCTCTAACGGGATAACAATCAAAAGAAAAGCCAAATTTCCAAATTTCTGTTGAATCAATAGCATTAACGATTGCTGATTCGTTTTTCGCATGATGTAATATAGGACACCAAGCCACAAAAAAAAGGGCGGAATGGACACGAGTACCGAGATCCACGCATCTCTTCCTGCTTGGTCGAGAAGAAGTGGTAACACGAATACATGATTCATCAATCCAGTCGAGAGAATGACGATCATCAAAGCTGGACTTATGAAAATTTTCGTAGTATTCATTGCTTACAAATTTTCATTCCCTTGCATCAGTTTTAATAATGGTAGATTTTCCTTAAAACTTCCACTTTATTCCTTATACCGAAAGATAGTTTTTTTGTTCGATATTACTTAGAGGGATGACCGTACATACAAAAGTTTCCAGACATGATTTCTTACCACTAAAGGATCTGTTATAGGCTGATTCGGACAGAAAGTTGAATGAAAAACCATCTTTTGTAGCTGAATAAAAATAATCAGAATCTTGTTACTATAAAAACAGTTAAAAAACTCAATAAATTGGAGAATTTCATCGAAAGATTCTCTCTCCTTTAATTCGAATGCCCAATTAAGGGTGGAGAGAAGGACGGAGAAGATAGATGTTACCTTCAAATGAACGAGGGTTTATCTTATCTAAGTTCACCAAATCTGAGCTTGCGGCTAATTCAAAGAATAAATAATTATCAATTGGAGGGCTATCCATGCAAGAAAGTATTGATTCACGATTCTTTCGTAATGCCTGCGGTCAATTCTTAACGGGTGTAACGATTGTGACTACTACCGGGGAGAATGGAAAGCCCGTGGGAATAACGGCAAACTCATTTACGTCGGTTTCTTTAGGTCCTCCACTTATATTAGCTAGCTTGGATAAAAAACTAGGATCCTATAGTGCGTTTATGAATTCCGAAGGGTATGCCGTCCATGTACTGGCAGAAGAGCAACAAGAATTATCAGGACACTTTGCCAAACGTGGTATAGATAAATTCCAGGAACTTGACTATAAGGAAGGATTGTATCATGTGCCTGTTATTTCGAATGCCTTGGCTGTGTTTGAATGCAAGGTAGACCAAAAAGTGGATGTAGGAGATCACACATTATTACTCGGCAGAGTGGAGAGAGTCCAAATTAACGATCCAACTCGGCGCCCATTAGGTTATCTACGTGGACGTTATACCGTACCGGAACAGGAAAAAGTGCTAACAAAATAAGGTATTTTAAATCCTGCCTCATCAAAGCATTCTCCTCTTTATTTCAGGTCTAAATTTTAGGAAATGCATGTCTATGAAAAAATTTTTGATAGAGGAGCGTATCGTTTATGAATACTAGACTATCTGACATTACTGCAAAACTGACCCGTCACCTTCATGATGTCATACAGGAATTTCAGGTTTGCCTTATGCATTGCTTGATGTTCGGCAAGCAAACGAACATGGAAATTATGAAAATGAAGACCCGGAACAGCCGGACTATAATCTTAGGGGCCGAATCCAATGCGATATGAATGGTCGATTTGAAATACAAACCATGGTCCCTGCTGCTTATGAAATTGGAAAACGAGGACCAGTTGGACAACTATTAAAAAGTACCGGCAGGCATTCCTGGCGTCCGGCACATATTCATTTTAAAGTAACGGCTGCTGGATTCGAACCGGTTACCACTTAGTTATTTATTCCAGATGATCCATGGATCGAATCCGATTCAATTGGTGCAGTAAAGGAATCACTTATCTTAAAAAAGGGCAAATGCGACGACCCTAGAGAAATATTAAATCGAGGTTTTGACAAACCTTTCAATACCTCACATTATGATTTTATTCTTCGTCCAAAAGTACTTTCACCAATGAATACGGAGACGTTTTCCAAATAGTATTTTAAATCTACCACGACCTAAAAATATTTGGTTATTGTGATCAATGCTAGATTTCTTAAGGAGAACAGTTTTAGGGTCTGTTGGAATGGCTTTGCATCATAAGTTATGTCATGTATTAGGTGGAAGTTTTGGGCTTCAGCATGCTGAGACCCATACTGTCATTTTACCTTATGCGGTTTGGTATAATGCAAGTTCTATTCCTGAAGCCATTAAGATCATGGCACGTGCACTTGGTACGGATTAAGAGGATGTAGCTGGATTCCATTTTGACTTCAGTAAATCTCTAAATGCCCCAACTTCTTTAGCGGAAATTGGCATGAAAGAACAGGATTTGAATCGAGCTGCAGAGCTTGCTTTAAAGAATCCTTATTATAACCCAAGGTCGATCACAAAACAGTCCATTAAACAATTACTCGAAAGTGCATTTAAGGGTGAGCGTCCTCCTAAAGGAATGGAATCTCAAGTTGGAGCAGATCATTGGATGTTGGATCTGCCATTCTAAATTTTTTCGGGGATTCAATCAAAAAAATAATGTTGTCCCATAAACTGGCAAAACTTATTTATGGTACGAAAGTCTAGCGCTTGTTTAATATAGCGGTAGGATAAGGAATGGCCGCGATTATCAAGAGAGTCGATATTTAATAGAGGAAAAGTGCATTGTTTTATTAATACTCTACTTGTACATCGGAAAAATTTTTAAGAAGTTGCAATAGAATATGGTGCAAGTACTAACACCACTGAATAAATCAGATATTGAATTTCATCCGGGCCAAATCAGGATTATAGGGGAACGTTTTATTCTGATGAATGCCGAAGCATTAGGTATGTCAGTCGTGACCTTATTTCTACCTTAGGGCGTGAAAGAGCAAGGCGTTTTTCCCAATGTTAGGAATGAAATCATTTCGAACGGCCTAACAGATTCGTACCGGTATTGAAGCCATGCATATGCTCAAAAAAGAACAACTGGATATTCAGGATCAGTCTGCCCAAAATCAGAAAATATTTATCCATCAGTTGTTGGGACTTTCAGCATAAAGTACTTTCAAGCTAGAAATAGATTTTATTTTTCGTATTTCGTGTATTTTTGCACCTAAAGCCATGAAAATCATGAAAATAGGTTTCCCTGACTTGAAAAGAGGCAACCTCCCCAATCATATTTCATTCTCTGTCGTGCGGGGATGGTTAATGGAAGTATCATTTTTGCAATTGTTGCATCTTGCAGTAAGTCATCGTTTCGCATATGGAGGAATTGACACTTACCTATTAGTAAGTTAGAATTGCCCTAAGGAAAATTGAAAAATACAAATTATTGATTTAGCAATACAGTTAATTCAATAAAAAGGGTATGTAGAGTTTAACAACGCTAAATTGGGATATTTATGAAAAAAGTGATTAAGCTAATTATTTTAACTTTATGATATTGTATAATAATTTTATTTGTTCCGAATGTTATCTGAATATTTAGATTATTAAGCAGTACATTAGTCCAATTTATTAAAATGAATAGAAAAAGGGGAATGAAAACTTGGAAAAAATTTATTCTATGAAGGAAGCACTTATTTTTAGTCAAAGAGTGGCTCAATTAAGCAAGGCACTTTGGAAAGTGATTGAAAATGATTTACAACAATGGATAAAACCATTTAACTTGAATATTAATGAATACCATATTTTATGGGTTGGCTATCATTTACACGGTGCATCTATCTCCGAAATTGCGGAGTTAGGAGTCATGCATGTTTCTACCGCATTTAATTTTTCCAAAAAGTTAGAGGAACGAGGGCTTCTACAATCTCTAAAAAGAGAAGATAATAAAAGAAATACGTATATTCAACTTACTGACAAAGGAAAAGAAATTATCACTAGCTTGCTCAAATCTTACCAGCCAGAAGAAAATGACCTTGTTTCAGCAAGCCTCCCATTAAGGAATATATATGGGAAATTCCCTGAGCTGCGTGAACTAAAGGCCATTATTCGAAATACCTTCGGTGAAAAATTTATTAATACTCATGAACAGATGTTTCAGCATTTTGAAAAAGAATTTATTGATGAGAAGGAAAAGTGTAACCTCAAGAAGATTGAAGGAGCGCGCATAAGAAAGGTTTGGCATTCATGAAATGGATGTTTTTTTACTAACTTTTAGATGCAAATTGAATTCATTTTGCCATTCTTACTCGTAAGTAATGGTTGTTGGTATAAAATTTTCTCGGATTTCATGAACGGGTAAGCCAATATTATAAAGTATGGATAGATTGTCATTAAAACTTACCCACTAGTAGGTGATAACTCTAATTTCCTTTTCATTCTATATTTTATTGAAATGAAGAACCATCCTACAAACAATTTTACCTATTAGTAGGTAGATGCCTGTTTTAGTTTAAACTTCCATTACTTTGAAAAAGGGGAAATCACTCTATTTTTTCATTGTAAGTTTTTATGATTGGCTCAGAAACTAAAACTCACTTAATAAGGCGGGAGAATATGGAGCAAGTACTAACATCACTGAATAAATCAGATATTGAATTTCATCCGGGCCAAATCAGGTTTAAAGGGGAACGTTTTATTCTGATAAATGCCGAAGCATTAGGAATGCTCAGTCGTGACCTTATTTCTACATTAGGGCGTGAAAGAGCAAGGGCGTTCCTCCTTCGTTATGGGTGGGAATGTGGATATAAAGATTCGATTTCAATTAAAAAATTATTTCCTAATGCTTCACTTGAATTTCTCCATCAACAAGCTCCAATTTTTCATATGCAAGAAGGCTTTGTTCAAGTTGATTTACAAGGTCTTAATGTGGATTATGAACAGAATAAGTTTTATATGGAAGGAGTTTGGTTAAATTCATTTGAAGTAGATCAACATATTCAACATTTCGGTATAGTCAAAGATCCGGTGTGCTGGACATTAATAGGTTATGCAAGCGGGGTCTCAACGGGAATTTTTGGAAGGAAAATATTGTATAAAGAAGTGACTTGTGTTGGTAGAGGGGATGCTGAGTGCCGGTTTATTGGAAGAACTGTAGAGGAATGGGGAAATGAAATTGAACAGGAACTATCTTATTATGGTCAAACCAAAATTGCCGAAGAATTAGAAGAGGCACATCAGCACATTCAAAAACAGCATACGATGTTACAACGAATTATGGACATACATGAACAGCTTAACAGGATGGTTCTTTCAGGGCAGAGCAGGCAAGCTGTCATAAATACAATCGGGCAAATGCTTCATTCACCTGTAATTGTTCAAGATAAATATTTTCGTCCGCTTTCTTGGTGGCTGCCAAACAAGGAAAATTCAGGTATAGACCCATACCTTATCAAACCGGAAAAGGATCCTTCTTCAGAATTTTATCTGAAGCTTAGACTGTTAGATGAGGAAAAATGTGCGAAGGATTTTATTGTTTCGGATGAGCCAACGTTTCTAAACAGGACAATTGCCCCAATTGTTCTTGGCGATGAGATAATGGGCTATTTATCGGTCATCCATGTTGAAGGAACAGATAGTGAACTAAGACAAATAATTACCGAGCGAGCTGCTGCTGCAATGGCAGTAGATTTATTGAAAGAAAAAACGGCATTGAATACAGAACATAAATTAAAAGGTGAATTTCTTGATGAATTGTTATCCGGTACAACACCTATTGAACAACTAGGTAAACGAGCAAATTTTATGGGATATGATTTTGGAAAGCCACACCGATTTATGCTGGTGAAAATTATTCAACCGGGAACAGGTAATGGCTTGATAGAAGATCAAGATCTGCCTATGAATCTTTGTAATGAATTATTAAATATTGTTCAAACCAAACTTCACTCTTCTTCGAGAAATGCTTTAATTGTAGAGCGAAGAGGGGAGATTGTCCTTTTGGGGCCCTCAGATCCACAAGGATTAGATTTTCAAAAGGTAGCAAAAATCCTACAAGACCGGCAACAGCAATTATTTGTAAATATTAAAACTACCATTTGTATTAGTCGTGAGGCGATGTCCATTGAGGTACTTCAAGCCTTATTTGAAGAATGTTCAAACATGATGAAGGTCATGACGCGCTTAGGACGGACAAGTGAAATATTTTTAGTGGAAGAAATGAACATATTTGACTTACTTTATGCAGGCTCTGCACAGGAACAACTTCTTACGTATGCAACACGAACGCTCGAAAAGCTTCTCAAATATGATGAAGAAAGTGGTGGAACTACTCTTATCTCTACTCTTCACATCTTTCTTGCAAATGAATGCCATCTTCAAAGAACAGCAAAAGAACTGAATGTTTCGCTAAGTGGGTTGAAGTATAGAATTCAGAGATTAAAAGATATCGGAGAGATTGATTTTAAACATGCCGATCAAAAATTTAATCTTCAGCTTGCTTTAAGAATTCTGAATGCCAATGGGAAGATCAACTTATTAGAAGTATAAATCATATGGATCAGGTTAAAAGGAGAAAAATTTTTGTTTTCTCCTTTTTGTCTGTGCGCCCAGCATGGGTGCAATCTATAGGGTGCAAGTCCCGAACCGTGAGGGTAGAAGTAACGGTTAGCTTAACACAAGGGTGTCCATGGTGACGTGGAATCTGAAGGAAGTGAGCGGCAAACCTCCGGTCTGAGGAACACGAACTTCATATAAGGCTAGGTATCATTGGGTGAGTCTGCAGAACAAGACAAAACCCTTTCTACCGAAGGTGGTACAGAGTAAATGAAGCAGATAGATGGAGGGAAAGATTGCACTCTTACCTGGGGAGGTCTGATTGTCATGCCAAGTACACTTGGTAACCTATCTAGCGATAGATAGCTGAACAGTCAGAAGTCAGCAGAGGTCATAGTACCTTACCTACTCGAGATGGTAAGGGAAGGACTGAACAATTAGGAAGAACGAGAACTAGGCATACAATTCCTGTATAGAAGCAGACAATCCGAAAGGACTTACTTGAAGGAGGAAGTGGTGAACCCCACTGGGGACTTCATGAGGGTGGAGCAGGAATAACATAAATAGATTTCTACGTTCACGTCGAAAGGAAATATCAAAATGTTAATGGATAGGGTTTTGTCACGGGAAAACTTAATAGAAGCACTTAAACGTGTCGAGAAGAATAAAGGGAGTCACGGCATAGATGGAATGTCCGTAAAATTCCTACGAAGACATCTCTATGAAAACTGGGATTCACTTTGTACTTCTATAAGAATTGGAACCTATGAGCCGAATCCAGTCCGTCGGGTCGAAATCCCAAAACCGAACGGTGGAGTAAGATTACTAGGTATACCTACCTGACAGATCGTTTCATTCAACAAGCTATTGCTCAAGTGTTAACATCACTATTTGACCCAACCTTTTCAGAATATAGTTATGGATTCAGACCAAATAGGAGAGGACATGACGCAGTTCGAAAAGCAAAAGAATATATAAGTGAAGGTTACAGTTGGGTTATAGATATGGACTTAGAGAAATTCTTTGACAAAGTGAATCATGATAAGTTGATGGGGATATTGGCTAACAGAATTCAAGACCGTATGGTCTTGAAACTAATTAGAAAATACCTTCAAGGAGGAATCATGATTAATGGTGTAACCTATGATTCTGAAGAAGGAACACCACAAGGAGGTCCACTAAGTCCTCTTCTTTCCAATATACTGTTGGATAAACTTGATAAAGAATTGGAAAGAAGGGGTCATAAGTTCATCCGCTACGCCGATGACTGTAATATCTACATGAAGTCAAAGAAAGCGGGAGAAAGGGTTATGAACTCTATTACAAACTTTATAGAAGTGAAATTGAAACTTAAAGTAAATAGAGAGAAATCCGCAGTTGACCGTCCGTGGAAACGAAAGTTTCTGGGCTTTAGTTTTACTTTCCACAAGAAACCGAAGGTTCGGATATCTAAGGAAAGTATCGAAAGACTAAAATCGAAAATACGTGAACTAACTTCACGTTCAAAATCCATCCCAATGGAAACAAGAATACAAAAATTAAATCAATACCTAACGGAATGGTGTGGTTACTATGCTTTAGCGGATACACCTAGTAAGTTTAAAGAATTTGATAAGTGGATAAGAAGAAGACTCCGTATGATTGAATGGAAACAATGGAAAACCCCAAAAACAAGAGTGAGAAAACTCAAAGGTTTGGGAGTACCAACAAACAAGGCTTACGAATGGGGAAACTCCAGAAAGAATTACTGGAGAATATCTAATAGTCCGATTCTACACAAAACCCTCGATAACTCTTATTGGAGTAACCGAGGGCTCAAAAGTCTATATCACAGATATGAATTTCTTCGTCACACTTAGTTGAACCGCCGTATACCGAACGGTACGTACGGTGGTGTGAGAGGTCGGGGGTTAGTCACCCCCTCCTACTCGATTATTAAGGCGGATTTTTTCATTAAGAACAGTAGGAAATGGCTAGTCCTAACTGTAGCGGTAGAATGTTATGATAATAAAAATATCAAAATAAAATAAGGAGATACAGTGCAATATAGTATTTAAATCAAATAAAAAACAGTCATTATATTATGAGTGGAAGGACAAACACGATGAAAAAGTTGATAATGAAAATGATCTCCATTTTGATTATATTATTACTTATTAATGGTTGTTCACAGAATATTACAAATAATATTAGTAAAAAAATGGATAAACAAAAAGAGATTAATATTAGCCAAACTAAAGGTAGCCAAAATACCCATACTAAAGGTACCCAAAAGACCACATTACCACCTAAGATAGATCCCATTAAAGAGCAACTAAAAAAGATGACTTTAAATGAGAAAATCGGGCAAATGATCATCGCAGGATTTGATGGTACCACTGTTAACACAAATACACAAACTCTTATAAATAAATACAAGGTGGGCGGGTTAATCCTATATCAAACGAATGTTAAGGATGCTGCTCAATTAGTACACTTAACAAATGCAATTAAGACTGCAAACAGCAAGAATAAAGTACCATTATTTATATCCGTCGACCAGGAAGGCGGCAGGGTACACCGAATGCCAACATCAATCAAAAACACACCAAGTGCAAGAATCATTGGTAATAAAAATGATGAAAAATACGCATATAATATCGGTAATGTAATCGCCTATGAATTGAAATCATTCGGATTTAACACAGATTTCGCTCCCGTTCTAGATATCCAAAGTAATCCTAATAATGCTGTTATCGGGGACCGTTCATTTGGATCAAATTCCAGTATTGTTTCAAGACTAGGAGTTAGCATGATGAAGGGTATTAGTTCTGGGAATATCATTCCGGTTGTAAAACATTTCCCTGGTCACGGTGACACTTCCGTTGATTCTCATTTAGAACTTCCATTAGTTCGGAATAATCTTACAAGACTAGAAAAGGTTGAATTAGTTCCTTTTAACAATGCTTTCAAAAATCACGCTGATATGGTGATGGTCGCACACATATTAGTTCAAAAAATTGATCCTAATTATCCTGCCTCTATGTCAAAAGCCATTATTACAAATCTATTGCGTAAACAATATGGATTTGGAGGGGTTGTCATTTCAGATGATATGACAATGGGTGCGATTGCAAAACACTACAAGTTGAAAGACGCAGCCGTAAGGGCGGTAAACGCGGGGAGCGACATTATTTTAGTTGGTCATGGAATGGATAATGTGGCTACTGTCTACAACAGTATTTATTCAGCAGTTAAAAATCATACTATTTCTGAAGATACGATAAATAACAGTCTATACAGGATATTAACTTTAAAACATAAATATAATCTTAATAATAATAAAGTTTCACTTGTAAATGTAAGTAATCTAAATAATCAAATAACCAAAGCAATATCAAATGCTTCAGTGCCTGCGACAAATAGTACAAAGAATAAATTGCTAATAAATATAAGAACTAAAGCAAAAGTAGGTTCAATAATAAACGCTGATTTTCATATAAAAAGCACTACAATTGATGAAGTAAGAAAGAGTTGGGGAAAAGAAGATAAAAGAGAGTATGTTGCTGCAGCAAAAGGCACCTATTGCACATATAGTAAAAAAAATGTAGTTGTGGCTTATAATAAAGGGCAGCAGCTGTTTGAGATTCGATCTTATGATCCGAGTTTAAAAGCCTTAACCATTCAGGATATTAAGTATTATTTTGGTTCTCCGAAAACAGATGTTAAAACCACTAACAAGGAAGAAATTATCAGCTATACAGTTGGAACCAATACCTTAAAGTTTGTATTTCCTTTAGGGACTCAAAAGATGTATCTTGATCATTACTCTATCTATAACGCATCCTTAGCTAGTAATAATATGGCTGGTTAAAAAAAGATTGGTAAAACATTTTGATGTTGTAAGTTAATTTTAGAAAAATTTTTATTAATTAGCAGAAAATGTATGAAAGGGTTTTTTTAAAATGCTATAAATAGTTCAAGGGTAAGGGGGCTATGTTATGGGAAACCACACAGAATTGAATACTGTACTTGTCACTGCATATTCTAAGGCACCTCAAGGAAGTGCTATGTACGAAGCATATAAACATACAGGAATTATATTGGAAATTGATCCTGCTACTAATGGAATTATTAATGTGGAATTCACTTTTTTGGCAGATTTAACAAAGGATTTTTTTAGACGTATGATGGTCGGTTATGACTTATCCAATGGGATTGATGAACTAATTCAGAGAGTTGAGAAGCATTACTTTGCTCCTTCTACGAATTCCGTAATTGTGGCATTAAAAGCAGCCTATAAAAGGTACATGGAAAGACTTAATCAAGTAAAATAAAAATTAATTGCCTCATTCTAAATTCTGACGATACCGGCTCTTGCGTTTTAAAAGTTAAAAATGAAGAACATTAAATAGAATACCGTTGTTATGAAGTTAAGAGATGGGAATTCTTTCTACTTGTAAGTTATTAATAAAGTAGTAAAATAAATTCAACGGTAAATTTTATAAATGTAAATTCTTAATCAATTACTGATTACGATGGTGGAAAGATGAAGTCTTAATGTTGAAAACTCACCGTTTTCATTAAATTTAAGGTAGCCCAGTCTTTCCAAAGGAAAAAGCACTATGCTTATTTCCTTTGGATTGGCTGGGCTTTTTGCTTTGTCAAAATAAGTAGGGAGTGAAATCTATGCAAAAAGTAAAAAGTGCAAAAGAAATCATTACAAAAGTAAATTCAAGTGACACCATTATGGTTGGAGGATTTGGTTTAGTTGGTGCTCCATTAAGTTTAATTGACGAATTGACACACCATGATGTGAATGAACTTACCGTAATCAGTAATAATCTTGGTGAACAAGGAAAAGGCCTAGGCATTTTATTACGACAAGGAAAAATTAGAAAAGCTATTGGTTCGTATTTTACTAGTAATAGGGAAGTGGGAGATCAGTATATTCAAGGTAAACTTGAAATTCAGCTTATGCCTCAGGGAACGATGTCTGAATCAATAAGAGCTGGAGGAGCCGGTATTGGCGGCTATTATACAAAAACAAGTGTTGGGACTCAATTGGCAGAAGGGAAGGAAGTACGCGAAATTAATGGAGAATGGTATGTATTTGAAGAGCCGCTGCGAGCAAATGTTTCACTGATTAAAGCTGCAAAGGCAGATACTCTCGGGAATTTAGTGTATTACAAAACGGCTCGCAATTTTAATCCGTTAATGGCCACAGCAGCTGACTTCGTCATTGCTGAGGTTGACGAGATTGTTGAGGCAGGCGAGCTTTCACCCGAGGAAATTGTCACCCCTCATTTATTTGTCGACGCCATTGTAGAAAGCCATCTGATTCTAACTAAGGAAGGAGTTGTAGCAAAAAATGCAATCAAATAAAGACGTTCAAGAGTTAATAGCGAAAAGGGCAGCGGCTGAACTGCAACCAAATTCAGTCATTAATTTAGGAATCGGAATACCCACACTCATTGCCAAATATGTGGAGTCAGAGTTCGTTTATTTCCATACAGAAAATGGAATGCTTGGGGTTCAAGAGTTGAATAGGGAAGAAGATTTTGATCCAAACCTAGTCAATGCGGGAAAGCTGCCAATTAGTGAGGGAATGGGTGCTTCCTATTTTAATAGTGCAGACTCTTTTGCCATGATCCGCGGGGGACATGTGGATGTTGCCATACTGGGAGCACTGCAGGTTGATGAACAGGGGTATATTGCAAACTGGGCGATACCTGGGAAAAATATCATGGGAGTAGGAGGGGCTATGGATCTTTTAAGCGGGGCCAAAAAGATTATTGTTACGACCAATCATACCGCCAAAAATGGAGATTCTAAAATAGTTAAAAATTGCACATACCCGATTACATCCATTCGTAAAGTTGATTGGATTATTACAGAATTAGCTGTTTTTGAATTCCAGAATGATCAGTTAGTATTAAAAGAATTAATGCCTGGTGTCACTTTGAAAGAAGTTCAAGAAAAGACGGATGCAGACTTTAAAGTTATGTCAGTAAACGATGGAGGACATCATGAATAATAAAGTTTATATAGTAAGTGCACAACGGACAGCGGTGGGAAAAATAGGCGGAGCTCTAAAGGACTTACAGCCGGATGATCTATTACTTCCATTATTTCAGAATTTAAAAGAAAAGAATTTGCTGCCTGAAGAAGTGATTGATGAAGTGATTATTGGTCAGGCAAAACAGAGCCAAGACCAAGCTAATATTGCTAGAGTGGCTCTTTTAAAGGCAGACTTGCCGGAGTCAATTCCAGGGTACACCGTAAATCGCCAATGTGGATCGGGTATGCAGTCTATTCATAATGCTTTCTTGGCAATTCGAGCTGGTCTAGGTCATGCCTATATTGTAGGGGGGGTAGAAAGCATGAGCAATGCCCCTTATTATATTCGAAATGGACGTTATGGCTTTCTTTCAGGAAACAGTGAAATTCTCGATCCGAATAAGGAAAGTCAACCGGGTTCCCAGCCTGTAGAGAAGTACGGAAAGCTTGTAATGGGAATGACAGCAGAAAATCTGGCTGAAGATTATTCGATCTCCCGTGAGGAGCAAGATTTATTTGCATATGAAAGTCAGCAAAAGGCACTTAATGCCAATGAAGATGGCGGTTTCCAGAACGAGATTGTTCCTGTAAAAGTTCCACAAAAAAAGGGAGATTCTATTATTTTTTCTAAAGATGAACACCCAAGGAAAACAAATTTAGAAAAATTAGCGGCTTTAAAACCTGTGTTTAAGAAGGACGGAACAGTCACAGCGGGGAACTCATCTGGATTAAACGACGGTGCCTCTATGTTGTTACTGGTTTCCGGTGAAATGGTGGATCGATATCAATTAGAGCCTTTAGTAGAAGTTGTAGGACTTGGAGTTTCAGGGGTAAAGCCAGATCGGATGGGAATTGGGCCTGTTGAGGCAACAAATAAAGCGTTAAGCATGGCAAATATACAAATTGAGGATTTAGATTTAATTGAACTTAATGAAGCATTTGCTGCTCAATCGTTAGCTGTCATAAAAGAACTGGGTTTACCAATGAATAAAACGAATGTAAATGGCGGAGCCATTGCACTAGGGCATCCGATTGGAAACAGTGGTGCTAGAATTAGTGTGACACTTATACACTCCATGTTGAAAAGAAAGGCGAAGTGGGGGCTTGCTACCCTTTGCATGGCTGGTGGACAGGGTATCGCAACAGTATTTCGGGCGCCGGTTTCCCCACAAAATTAGGTTTAAAGTGCTGTTAAATACCGGTGGAATTCACTCCCTTGCAATCACTGTATCAATTTAAAATGAATTCCAACAAAAATACAAATTGAGACTATTGTTTTCGGATCATTTAATAAAACGAAACACATACATCTGGAGGAACTATCATGCGTAAAACGAAAAAAATATCATTTCTAGAATTAGTACAGGAAAACAAAAAGAACCTTCTTAACAATAACGAGGAAATAGAAAGAATTGAAAAACGTATTGAAAAACGCCATGAAATAAAACGATATAAGCAAAAATAATAAAATAATATGGATGGTCATTTATGATATTTAGGGTAAGAATATTTGATCAAAAAGGACAAGAACTTGAAATTGAAAATAAAGTGATTGGTGGTATCCTATTTGAATCTGAAGAGGCAATTGAATTTTTTATTAATGCAATAAGAAGTAGTTTGCCACCAAATTTCCTGTATAAAGTGATTCCCGAAAACCAGGCTGATGTTCACTAAAAAAATGGATATGTTACCATTTCCCAAAGGAGGAATATATGATGCGAACAATTTTTTTGACATTCTGTAAATCATTTTATACAATTGTCTCGAATTAAAAATAATAAAATCCGAGAATTATTATTTATTTTATTTTTGATTCAAAATAAAATTCTGGCTTTCGAAGGGCTATTTGTAGAAGGACATAATGCAATGCCAGATAAAGCACAGGAAATAAAAGAAAATGCTATTGCCCGTGCTAAAGACCTTGCTCATACTTTCTAGTTTTATAAAGTCGAAGAGATAGACCCATGTCGGGTCTGTCTTTTTTAATAGTGTGAAAGGGTATTAGTTAACAATATAAAGTATGAAACTAAAAAAACGTGAGCCATTTCGATAGAAACGGCTCACGTTTTTTTTACTTCTCAACTTTTTGGGGGGAATGGCCACAAATTACTGGCTTTTCATATTGAATATTGCGGCGAATTCATCCCATCATCAATCATTCTAAATGGACATTATTTAATTAGGTTTAACGATAACAGGAATAATGATTTTAAATCCCCCATATTCCGCAATGATAACAGCGGCTCCTTCAGACTTCGTTAGGATCTTATGATCAGCGGTCACTTCAGCTACTTCCGAATTAGAACTATTCCATTTGACATCAGCTGTAACGTCTTTTATCGTTCCATCGCTGGACATAGCATTTATGACTACCTCATTTGTTGAGCCTGCTGAATTTACGATATAACCCGGCGAAGAACTTATCCCCCTAATAAATGTAGGATACTTTGCTACAACTTCAACATCAATTGTCTTTGACATTCCAAAAACAGTAGCAGTTATTGTCGTTTTTCCTACAGAGTGAGCGATGATATGTCCATCAGCAGAAATCGTTGCAACCGATTCGTCCGCCACCGTCAATTTTGCTTTGCTAGTAAGATTATAACAATCACAATTTCCATCTCTGCCATGATGACCAAAGAAGCCATTAATTGAGATGTCAGTGGACTTATTAGGTTCTAACATTACATTTCTAGTTGTCCATTTATTGTTTTCAGCCCAATATAAATCTACAGGTTTAGTGTTTCTTACCCAAATAGCATCTCTCAAACCATAATAATTGAACCAGATGTATGCTTCACCAGGGCCGACCCATGTAATGACTCCGTTCTGGTCAACAGTTGCTACACTTTCGTCGGAAGATTCCCATTTCCCTTCTGTATCAACCTGAACGATATTATGATCTGTATATTCAGCAAACGCGTTCGCATCAATAGTTCCTTCTTCAGGGTGTAATATCATCCCATTGCTATTATTAGTTATCGCTTCTACTATATTTCCTGCTTCAGGCTGTATTATCATCCCCGCGCTAACAATTCCTACTAAATTTACTGGTCCAGCTTGATCTTGTACTTTTACTGGAATTTTAATAGAAGAGAAACCTGCAATTGTTGCACTAACCGTCGTTTTTCCAGTATTCATTCCAATAAATTTCCCGTCTTTAACACTTACAACTGTAGGTTCATCTGTTGTCCATTGAATTGAATTCGTTATTTCTCTTTGAGTTCCATCATTGTATTGAGCAAAAACATGTACTGGATAAAGCTTATCTTTTTGAACAACAACATCCAATGAGGAAACAAGTAATGACTCAATTTTTAAATCTTTAATTGATGCATCATTCCCAGAAAGGATTGAAACATTCAAGATTTTTGTGCTTGTACCGTAATCGATAAGTACCTGTGTTGTTCCTGCTGCTACTGCTGTAAGAACACCATTCTTAACTGTAACTTTGTCTGGGTCTAATGATGTGAATCTTGTGTCTGATGTAACGTCAGCTGTTGAACCATCCTTATATTTTGCTTTTACAGAGAACGAATGCGTGTGCTCAGATAAACTAAAGGTGATGTCATTTTCACTAGGAATCAGATCAACAATTTTATTTGCAAAATCTATAGAAGGTTCATTTGAAACGACAATTGAAACCTGCTTTGAGTATCCAGAGCTATCTACGGTAATGATTGTTGTACCAGTACCTACAGCAGTAAGCAGACCATCCTTATTTACTTTAACAACATCAGGATTAGATGATTTATATACCGCATATGAAGTCGAATTTGATCTGTCTGAATAGGTCGTTTTTACCTCTAATTGCTGCTGTTGATTTACTACCATATTTTTCATATCTGGTGTAACAGAAATTGATTCAGGGTTTGGAGCCTGCTTCTGACCGTCTTTATCCGTGACTGCCACCGGGATATCTACAAAGTAACGAAAATTATCATAGATAGCATGCAAAACAGTTGTGCCACTCAATTGACCAATAACCTTTGGTGCTCCACCATATTTTCGCTGAGTTGAAGCTACTTTGGAATTTTCAGAGTAAAATTCAACGGAACCTGAGACATCCTCCGTGCTCCCATCACTGTAAATCGCTGTTATTGCAACTGGCGATTCATCTCCTACACCTAAAGAGAGATTTGATGGAGAAGCTGTCAAACCAATCACTCTTGGAGTAGTAAGCTTATTGGTGACAGTAACCTCAATTTTAACTGGAGGAAGAACATCTGAACGATAGGAAGCTGTCACAATGGTTTTACCGGTCTTACCTCCAATGATATTTCCTGAATCAGTAACCGTTGCAATGCTGTTATCATCGACTGTCCATTTGACATCATAAGGATATACATTTTCACGTAAATTCAAATTACCTTCTGATATTCCGTTTGTGAATACTTCGGTTAAATTAACAGGCCAATTTTGACCTGGCAATAATTCAACTGTAGGTTCATCAGTTACAAGCTTTGTAGGCTTAACAACATTAACAAGTACAGCACCAACCAATTTATCGTATTTAAAATATATATATGCTTGGCCTATTCCAACTGGGGTAATCTGACCATTATTACTAACGGTAGCAACATTACGATCTGACGTTGTCCAACTTCCTGAAGAAGTAACCGCTTTATTCCCCAACATGGGGTTCTTTATAAAGGCTCCTACTTGAACCGGCTTATCTGAGGTTTCTAACCTAAAACTGTCAGCCGAAAGGTACAGCCCCGTTATATTTTCAGGAATATCTCCTATCGAAGCAAAGAAGTTTATTTGTGGAAAATTTGCGTAAGTTACCTTCATTGGAACATTACCTGGTGATATTCCTTTTATTACGCCCTTTTCAACCTTTGCAATCGACGGATCTCCTGATTCCCATTTAGCTAATTTAGTTACGTCTTCCATCGAACCATCGTTATAAAGCGCTTTCAAAGCGATAGGACGCTCTTGCCCTTCATCTATGTAGGTAATTTGTTCAGCCTCTAAAACAAGCGATACAATTTTTTTACTTTCTGAAGGATTTGACAATTGACTTAAAACACGCGCATCTTGTGTAGTAACATTTACTTCAACATTTAACACCGTATTACGGAGACTGAATTGTACATGTGTAGAGCCTGCATGCACAGCTGTTAGCATTCCACTAGCAACTGTTACAACTTTCTCATCTAATGAAGTCCATTTTCCTTCTGCTGTAACATCCGCTTTGGAACCATCCTTATACTCTGCTTCAGCCTTTAATACGTGTTTGCCTTTAGACAGAGAGAACGAGACTTTCGATTCACTTGGAGTAAGTTTTACGATCTCCTTTGAGGGCGGTTCCTTTGTTACCTTTTCTGCCTTTTCAGATGAGGCAGAAGCCAAACTGCTGAATAGAGACAGTATTACGGTAAAGATGAGAGTTAATGCTGTAATTCGTTTTTTCACCTTTGTTGTCATTTGTAAACCTCCTATTTTTTTTTATATTAATCAACCTGTAAATACAGAGCTGCTAATATCAATCTACTAATACTAGAAATCTTCATGTGATTTCATCTTTCACACTGAACTTGTTTAGTGAAAAAGATATCCAATGAAAAAATGACGTAATTTTCATTGGATGTGTATTTTTCATCATTAAAAAATTATTAGATTTTTTCCAATTTTCTCAATTCAAATACTAAATTATGACTAATAAATTGACAACAAAATATTTTTTTAAAAAAGTAACTTTGAACACGTAATCCGCCCATTAAAGGTGGAATTCATTATAAAATTCAAACCATTATTATTGCCAAAGTGCCTTTTTGTTCACTCTTTTCGACCGATTCATACATACATTTATTTAAAATTCGGTCTTTATTATTCAAATAGGAACTTTGATCATTTGATATGCACAAATAAGTGCAATCTTTAATAAAATTTATGCTAGTATTATTGCTCTATCGGCTTTTAATCTAATCTTTTAGGCCGATTCATACATAGATTGTTTAATAATTCAGTCTTTACTGAAGCAACTTCGGTTTTTTATGAGAGAAGAACCTTCTGTAAAACGCTCTGTTTCCTTGGCGGCTTGGCCGGAAACTATTCTAGGTCTGGCGCGGTTAAATTAAGTGCCACCCCTGATATTTGCAAAACCTGTAAAGTGCAATCCTGTTACAGAGGGACCGAGAAGGTAGAAGGCTGTCCAATGTTTCAATTTCCACGGACCATGGATTCCAGTGCGGAATGTAATCTTTGTGCAAACTGTGTGAAAAACTGTCCAAACAACTCTATTAAAATTTCGACCAGAATTCCGTCAAAAGAGCTATGGGGGTTAAAAAATCCAAAGCTTGAGCATGCTTCTCTAGCCGCCGTTATCATGGGGATTGTGTTTGTACAGAACATTACGATGCTTGAACCATGGAAGGATATTCTAAATGCGATCGGAACTGTTACTGGAACGGCAAATTATACCGTTAACTTTACTGTTGCTTTTATTATTGCAATGGCAATACCCATTCTATTATTGTTAGGAACTGCAAAGATTGCCTCATACTTCGGAATGGAAGGTACTGTGAAAAAGAACTTTACCCGATTTGGCTATGCGATTATTCCATTAGATCTAGCCGGCCACTTAGGCCATAACCTTTTCCATATCATCACCGAAGGAAAGGCGATTTGGTTTAATTCGATTGGTTTATTCGGAGTAGAATCCAATCCGGAAAGCTTGAGCCTTGCTTCTACACCAACGGTTCAATTGATTCAGTATAGTATTATCTTAATTGGCTGGATTGGTACCACTTATGTGGTGTACAGAATGGGCAAAAAGTCAAGCTTTAAGGCAGTTTTGCCTTATTATCTGCTCATGGTTGCATTAGCGATCATCAATATTTATTTATTCTCATTACCTATGAGTCACAGAGTCTAGTGATATCATAATAAAAACATTTTGAGAGGAGCCTTTAAAAGGTTCCTCTCAAAATGTTTTTATTATGTATGAGGCTTATGGAAAGAGCTCTGATTATACTCAACATTTTTTAGGTTGTGACGAAATAATGAACAATGAAGGATTTAGTGAAAATAAATATGATATTACATTGGCTCAGCCCAATTAAAAAAATTTTTCTAAATTCCTTCACATACAGTAGGGGGGTATAGTATAATATAAATGTGGAGGCGATATAATGGATCAAAACATAAATCATGAATGTCACCTACCAGAAGGAAGAAAAAGCCATCATTCTGATAAGGTCAAGAAAAATTTGATTACTCGTTTAAATCGAATTGAAGGTCAAATTCGTGGAATTAAAGGATTAATCGAAAAAGACACTTACTGTGATGATGTCATTAACCAAATTGCAGCTACACAGTCTGCATTGAACAGTGTGGCTAAGATCCTTCTGGAAGGGCATTTGAAAACATGTGTATTGGAACGAATTAATGAGGGAGATACAGAAGTATTAGATGAAGTGCTTTTAACAATAGAAAGATTATTGAAAAAATAAAAGGAGTGTTTATAAATGGAAAAAGTAACATTAAAGGTAAATGGAATGTCTTGTGGTCATTGTGTGAATGCTGTTGAAGGCAGTGTAGGTAAATTAGAAGGTGTGAAATCCGTAAAAGTTCATTTAAAAGAAGGAAATGTAGATGTAGAATTTAATCCATCAGAAGTTTCATTAGGTACAATCAAAGAAACAATTGATGACCAAGGTTACGATGTTGAATAAAATGAAAAAGATAACGTGCTTTTAAAAGCACGTTATCTTTAACAAAAAAATATACCCCCCACCAGTATAAGAGGTGATTTTATATGAGTAATGAAGTAAAAGAAACAAATTTTCAAATTACAGGAATGACCTGTGCTGCATGTGCAACAAGAATTGAAAAAGGGCTCAAAAAAATGGAGGGCGTAAAAGAAGCGAATGTTAATTTAGCGCTTGAAAAGTCCACCATCAAATATGATCCTGAAGTGGTATCAGATCAGGATTTTCAAAAGAAAATTCAGGATTTAGGCTATGATGTTGTAAAGGAAAAAAAAGAATTCTATATTACAGGAATGACCTGTGCGGCTTGTGCGACAAGAATTGAAAAGGGATTAAATATACTGGAAGGTGTCGATAAAGCCACAGTTAACTTAGCATTAGAAAGTGCAACAGTAGAATTTAACCCTTCCTTAATTGGTCCACAAGATATTATTAAAGGAGTAGAGAAATTAGGATATGGGGCTATTCCAAAGGAAGAGAAAGAAGAAAATGTTGATCATCGACTTAAAGCAATAAAGAATCAGCAAGGTAAGTTTATATTTTCTTTAATCCTTTCCGTGCCGTTATTATGGGCCATGGTTAGTCACTTTTCCTTTATGTCGTTTATTTATTTACCAGATATGCTAATGAATCCATGGGTACAACTTGCACTTGCTACTCCTATCCAATTTATTATTGGTAAGCAGTTTTATGTCGGGGCTTACAAAGCATTGCGAAATATAAGTGCGAACATGGATGTACTAGTGGCATTAGGTACATCTGCTGCTTACTTTTATAGTTTATATATGACCATTAAATCCATTGGTTCGCATGGACATATGGTTGGACTGTATTATGAAACGAGTGCAATCCTGATTACCTTAATCATTTTAGGTAAACTTTTTGAAGCTAAAGCAAAAGGTCGCTCATCAGAAGCCATTAAAAAGTTAATGGGACTTCAAGCAAAGACTGCTATTGTGGTTCGAGAAGGTATTGAAAAAGAAGTGCCTCTCGAAGAAGTAGTGGTAGGTGACATTGTTTACGTCAAACCAGGTGAAAAAGTACCAGTGGATGGTGAAATTATTGAAGGACGTTCAGCAATAGATGAATCCATGTTAACAGGTGAAAGTGTCCCCGTTGATAAAACAGTGGGTGATTTAGTTATTGGAGCAACCATCAACAAAAATGGTTTCTTAAAAATTAAAGCGACAAAAGTTGGAAAAGAAACAGCATTAGCACAGATCATCAAAGTGGTTGAAGAAGCGCAGGGTTCTAAGGCTCCTATTCAGCGACTAGCTGATAAAATTTCAGGCGTATTTGTTCCGATTGTTGTGGGTATCGCAATTGTGACGTTTTTGATTTGGTTTATCTGGATAAGTCCAGGAGACTTTGCAGCAGCTCTAGAAAAATTAATTGCTGTATTAGTTATTGCCTGCCCTTGTGCACTAGGCCTTGCTACACCAACGTCTATTATGGCTGGCTCAGGAAGAGCAGCTGAATTCGGTATTCTTTTTAAAGGCGGGGAACACCTTGAAACAACACATCACATCGATACAGTGATCTTAGATAAAACGGGAACAGTCACAAAAGGAACTCCACAATTAACCGATGTTATTTTACACGAAAATATAGAGGAAGCAGAGGTTTTATCTCTTATAGGTTCTGCTGAAAATCAATCGGAACATCCATTAGCACAAGCTATTGTTCAAGGAATAAAAGAGAAAAATATTACTTTTAAAGAGGTTCAAGAATTTGAAGCTATTCCTGGTTATGGGGTAAGTGCTGTTGTAGAGAATAAAAGGATTCTAATAGGAACTAGAAGGCTTATGACAAAGGAAAATATCGATATTACAAACGCAATATCAACTATGGAAACCGTTGAAGATAACGGAAAAACGGCAATGTTAGTTTCCATAGATGGAAATTACATTGGTATTGTAGCAGTAGCAGACACTATCAAAGAAACATCAAAAGAAGCCATTCGCCGTTTATTAGATTTGAATATTAAAGTTGTTATGATTACTGGTGACAATAAGAGGACTGCTGAGACTATTGGTAAAGAGGTTGGGATTGACCATGTAATTGCTGAGGTCCTTCCAGAGGGAAAAGCAGAGGAAGTAAAGAAACTTCAAAAAGAAGGAAGAAAAGTGGCAATGGTGGGTGATGGAATTAATGACGCCCCAGCTTTGGCTGTCGCTGATAGTGGTATGGCTTTAGGAACTGGTACGGATGTTGCAATGGAGGCTGCTGATATTACATTAATAAGTGGTGATTTAAATACTATCGCAGATGCCATCATTATGAGCAAGAAAACCATTCGAAATATAAAGCAAAATCTATTTTGGGCTTTTGCTTACAATGTTATTGGAATTCCTATTGCAGCAATCGGCTTTTTGGCTCCTTGGCTTGCAGGGGCAGCTATGGCTTTTAGTTCAGTATCAGTTGTGTT
The DNA here is from genome assembly GCF_019219025.1 of Bacillus sp. sid0103. Next base: position 31,333 of record NZ_JAHUWN010000006.1, read on the forward strand.
GAATGCCTTGCGTCTCCAACGGGTTAAGCTATAGGCTTTATGACAATTACAACAGGGGAGAAATAAAATAATATGGTGAATGATGATAAAAAAATAAAGATCGCCATTAATGGAGGAATTGGGTTTGGTGCAAAACTCAACTCGAAACAACTTTTTACCATCATTAAATATATGGACGAAAATGAGGAGCTTGAACAAACCACATTTCAACAAATCTATTTAGAAATTCCAGAACATAAAAAAGCAGAAATCATAGAAGAATTCCATAGTGTTGGATTAGAATGTTATCCTGTGGGAAACTTCGTAAAGAGCTTGAGGACCTGTAATTTTTGCAAAGGGGAAGAAGAGGAAGGGATGCCAGTGGCGAAAGAATTAAATCGCCGAATGGCTGGTAAATCTGTCCCCTTCACCCTAAAGGTTTCTTATACAGGATGCCCTATTGGTTGCGGAGAGCCGATGTTAAGCGACATTGGAGTTATGAAAATTGGAGAACATTATAACTTATATGTTGGAGGGAAAGCAAAAGGAAAAGATGCAGAAGTTGGCTCCTTACTATTGGAGAATCTAACACCAGAAGAGTTGTACCATGCCGTAGAAAAGATAATTGCTTTATTTTCACAATTGGGAAAGAAAAGGGAGACATTCTATAAATTTTTGAAACGGATAGACACAAATCAATTGATTAGTATGTATATCTCCTTGAAGTAAAGCAATTTCCTTTAATAGGACTTAATTGAGTATAGATGAATAATCAATACGAGACCTCGGATTCCTTGATTAAACAGGCTGATATGGCTATGTATCACGCAAAGAATCTAGGAAAAAACAATTATCAAGTTTATTATCCTTACAATGAGCTAATCCGAAAAGAAGGTGTTAAGCAATAACACTGACTTTTAGTTAAAAATAATAGCTTGGCCTCCGTGGGCCAAGCTATTTTACTTTTTTATTATTTCTCTCTTATTTTAAGTTTAGATCCGCTTCAGCTATAGCGATGGATAAATCACCAAGTGGTTGACTCAATATTTCTCCATGTCCAACAGCAAGTATGGATGGACTATAGCTCTTTATTTTTCGAGCGCTTTCTAGTGCAATCTCCTTATTCCACGTTCCCTTGGCAGGGAATGGAAACGATGGTCTAATTTGACCAGCCACCGTCAGACCTCCTTCCGTTTGAAAAGCATCTCCTGCTATCAACGCGTTATTACGAGTGTCTATAAATGACATGGAACCTGGTTGTCCTGGTGTAAATAACGCTAGTAGGGAACCAATACGTTCACCATCTTGAAGCAAAATGTCAGCTTTAATGTTATTCTTTTATGGAATATTCCACGAATTGGGGTTTTTGGTTCGTCTGCATATAATGATAAATCTCCACTCATTAATGGCGCTTCTCGCCTAGAAATATAAACTGCACTTTGAGGTATTAATTGTTTAATTGCGTCTGATCCTCCATTATGATCATGATTTGCTTCACTAACACGCATATTCCCCATTTTTACTGGTGCTTTTTTGTATTTTTATTTTGCTGAAAGTTCACTTTCAGTTACCCATTTATGATTTGTCACTTTTTCTCCAGTTGTAGAAGTGTAATCAACGATATACACAGTTGTTTGTTGGGCTGAATCGATTACAGCAGTTGCACCCTTCATTCCTTCCATGTGGTATGCCTCTACGACCACTTCATCACCTGGTTTATAAGGTTTGTCACTTGCATCTTTAATCTCTTCATGAATAATCCATTTATGATTTGTCACTTTTTCTCCACCAGTTGTCGGAGTATACGAAATTGTGTATACAGTAGTCTCGTAGGCTTCTACAATGGTTGCTTCAGCACCTTTCATGCCTTCCATGTGGTCAGAATTAATAATAGCATGGCTTCCAACCTTAAATTTTGGATTTTCTGCTACTTTTAAACCTTCTGGTACATCACCAGAACTGGAATGATTCATGCTACCATGATCCATGCCTTCCATACCTTCTTGGTTATTGCCTGAATTATTTTCTTGCTCTGTCATTTTCTCACCGTGATTCATATTTGAATGTTCATTGTTATCATTAGAACATGCTGCTAAAAATAAGGCAGTAATCACGGTCAGAATAAATAGGATCGTGCGTTTTTTCACTATATTTACCTCCCTAATCTTAGTTACCCAATTATAGTACAATAAGAATGTGCAGAATTTATGCAGAACGCATTAAAAACTCTTTAAGCATAGTCCAGCTTCTCTAAAAATTATTTTTCCTAATAAAAGACAAAGGATGTCACCTTGGACATCCTTTGTCTTTTATTATTATTGAATTTTCCCGTTCTTTATTAACTCTTTCCAGGAACCACCTTTATCTTTGGTTTGATAGATGTCTTTTTTATAAGTAATCACTGTAATTTCGTCTCTGTTTTTAGGGTTAGAAGCAATAAACATAATTGGGTTTTTAGAATTAATTTCATCTGGTATGGAAAGCTTAGTCGCATTTTGGGTGGTTAGGTCCTGTTTGTAAAGTGAAGGGTTATCTCCATCCGTGGTAAAATAAAGCATCGAATCTTCTTCAAATTCTAAAGTGGTAATTGGAGCAGCTTTAGAAACGATCTTAAATTGGTCTCCATTATTGTCTGAAAAATACAAGCCTTTATCTGTTGAGATTCCAATCATATTTTTCTTAGTAGGATGGGTTGCAATATTACCAATAGATTCTGCTGAAAATCCTTGCATTTTACTTTGTTCCCACGTCTTTCCTCCATCTTCAGAGTTATATAATCCAGTGTCTAATTTTGAATTTGGAGTTTCATTAATGGCATAAATCATATGGCTATTAAATCCTGCGGCCAAATAATGAAAATCTGTTTCGCCGTAAAAGGTAAGTTTCTTGAATGATTTTCCCTCATCAGTGCTTTTAATTAAACCAAGAGGGTTTTTTAAATCGGAACCTGGCTCAGGATGGCCACTGGAATAGAAACCTGTATCTACTGCCTGGAATCCCATATAATCATGCTTGTTCCTCGTGATTTCATACCATTTATTATCAGAATAACGTACCAATCCATCATGGGTAGCAAAATACAGTTCATTCTTGTTTTCTGCATATCCTAAACCATGGGTATGCTCAATTTTCACGTCTTTTACTTCTTCAAAAGTTTTTGTATTTTGTGTCTCTTTACCCGTACAAGCAGCCAGAATAACACTGGTTAAGGTAAGCGAGACAATCCATTTAAAATTCTTCACGCTGTTTCCTCCGAAATGTTTTATTCAAATTTTTTTCTTCTTATTTGAATGAGATAAATGAAAAGAATAAAGAGTGCAATTATTGCTAATATCCACTTTACATCATTTGATGATTCCAATACTCGATTAACAGAGTAGGCTTCAATTAAGAGTGCAGGAAGCTTCCCAAAGGAACTTGCAAAAATAAAAGTGATAATACTTGTTTTACTGTTGGATGCTGCTAGATTAATCATCCCAGAAGGAATAAAGGGAAGAATTCTTAACACTAAAATAATGTAAAAAGTATCACAGCCTTGTGTTTTTTGAAGTCTTAATAACCATTTATTTTTGTTTAATATTGTGGGATTTAAAGTTTTAATCCCTTTTCGATATAACCAAAAGCTAAATGATGCACCAACACACTCGCCGATGTAAGAGATGATTAAACCAGTATTAAAGCCAAAAAAAGTGATATTGGCAGCATAATAAAAAAACTGGGTACCATACCTGTAACACTTATTGCAATGTTAATGATGATACTGACAATCATGGCAAAGGGCCCACTGGATATTAATAAATTTTCAAAACTTCAGTCATTGCTCACTCTCAGAACTCCATTTGTATCCGACTCCCCAAACGGTTTTCAGGTGCTCGTCAACTGTGAAACCAACATGACGAAGTTTTTCCCTAATATTTCGGATATGAGAATCAATTGTTCTGTCCTCAACATCCGACTTATAATTCCATATAGTTGTTAATAAATGGTCTCTAGTAAAAACCTTATTATGGTTACTAATAAAAAGAGCTAATAAGGAATATTCCTTCGGTGTTAATGAAATATTTTGTTTTTCAAATGTGAATTCATAGGCTTTTTCGTTCAAAACTAATCCTTTAAAATTCAAATTTTCATCCTTATGACTTTTTGTCCTTCGCATGACAGCTTCCATTCTTGCTAATAGCTCTTTTTCATTAAACGGCTTGGTAACATAATCGTCCGCGCCCATTTTTAATCCCTTTATAACTTCATCTTTGTCATCACGTGCCGTAAGCATGATAACGGGGACATCTGATGTTTCACGAATTTTTTCGCACGTTTTCCACCCATCCATGTCAGGCATCATAATGTCCAAGATAACAAGATCTGCACTTTCATTCCCCAAATACTTAATGGCATCTATGCCTGTTTGTTTCTTAATACACTTATAACCGTGAGGGGCGATATATAATTCTAATAGGTCAAGCATTCTTTTTTCGTCATCAACAAGTAAAACGGTTTTCATCTTATTGCTCCTTCAATACAATTTTAAAACAGGTACCTTCCCCAACTATACTTTCAACGGAAATATTTCCTCTATGAGCTTCCACTATCTCTTTTACAATGGCTAGACCTAAACCAAAACCTCCAGTCGCTCTTGAACGTGATTTTTCTACTCGATATAATCGTTCAAATATATAAGGTAGATCCTCTTTTGGTATTCCAATACCCTCATCTTTAATGATAATGTGAATACTTTCGTCCTTTTTAGCAACCTTTATCTGGGTTGTTGTATTTTCATTTGAATACTTTAGAGCATTATCCAATAGGTTTAGTAAAACCTGGTCGAACCGTTTTGGGTCTATGGAAAAAAATAAGTCATCTGCACAGTCCAATTTTAGTTGTATTCCCTTTTCCTTAAAAGCAGGTAAGACCCTTTCATATATAGCTTGTAAATACGAAGCAATATGAACCCTTTCCTTATCGATGGTAAAAGAGTTTTGGTCCAACCTTGCCAGATCAAATAACTCCTTCACCAAATGGCCAAGATGTTCAGATTCCTCATGTATAATATCGAAATATTGAATCCTTTCTTTTTCCTCAAGAGAAGGTCTTCTTCCAATATCGGAGTAGCCTTTAATATAGGTTAAAGGTGTCCGCAATTCATGAGATACACTCGCTAAAAATTCATTTCTTTCCTTCTTCAAATGATTGAGGTCATTGGCTAATGTTTGAATAGATCTTGATAACTCGCCAATTTCATCTTTTGACATATTAGGTAAGGATACAGAGAAGTCTCCATTACTTAATTTCTTAGTGGCTTCTTTCATGACTATTAGAGGTTTTGTTAAAGCCCTTGATAAAAAGAAAACTGTAATCAACATAAAAAACAAGATTAGAAGTGAGGCTAAAATAAAATGTTTGTTTAACTGTGAAATCAAGGTTTGCACCTGATCGGTGCTTTTAAACATATAAACGTATCCTCTTGATTCATTTCCTCCGTTAACAGGAGATACAGTTGCTATATATTTTTCATCGTTTAAATCTGACTGTAAAATGAGTCCATTTCTCGGTACCATTGAAAGAGGTTGGTTTATTATTTTTTTTATACTTGGATCAATTGGACCAGAGGAGATAGCAATTTTCCCATTTTCCTTTTTAATGACAACTTCTGTATCAGTTTTGGATTCCATCAGGGCAATGTGATGAAGTGTAGAAGGATCCGATGAAATCTCCAAAACATCACGATGGCTATTACCCCTTTCCTTCAGTGAATTGAGCTCTTGCATCGCACGTGAATGAATAACATGGCGATGTAAGTAAACCATGGAAGTGGTTTCGATGATCAAAATACATACAAAAAACCATAACCCAAATTTAAGAGAAATTTTCATGACGAGCTCCTGTTTGTTTTTATAAGTTCATAGTAAAGAAAAAATGTGCAGAAAATATGCATATTAGTAACATTGTACACATTAATACAAGATATTAATTAAAATGAAAAAACAGCATCGGTTAATTCCAATGCTGAATGTTACGAAAATTGACCCTAGTTAAGGTTGTTAATGTTTGGAGAAATTCACCCCAATAAAAGAGACTATCAACTAGTCTCTTTTTTATTCTTTAACATCAATCGTGGTAGAGATGTTACTGACATCCAGTCGTCATTGGGCAATCAGGCGAAGTGGCACATTCCGAAACGCCACGGTTCATTTCTTTTGCACACATTGAAACACATTTACCTTTCTCCAAATGTGCACAATCAGCAACATTTGTACCAGCAGCGAAAACAGAAGTTCCTAAAGCCATTGTTGAAACAAAAGTTAATGTTGCAATGATTTTTTTCATAACAATTGTCCTCCTAATTAATTAAATCCTTATCTTCTCTTATAGACTACAAGAAAAAATTGCAGAAAGTATGGAGAACCTGTAAAAGTAGATATTGTTCACAAAAAATACTCAAATAAGCAAATTCAATTATTTTTCAATAGTTTCCACTAGAACCAAGTTATATAATCTTAGTAAAATTATATTATTAATTTTACTAAGATTTAAAGATAGAGCTATGGAGGAAAACAATTTATGTTGCTTTACGTCAGAATTACTTTAATTGCTCTTTTGACAAGTTATGTCATTTATTACACTTTCAGAAATAAACAAAGGCTTACCTGTATGGCTGGAATGATGATTGCGATGACAAATGCCATGATGGCGAGTATTTTACTAGGTGCTATTCTAGGGACCTTTATCCAGGATAAAGATTTAACTATTCCAACTATAACTTCGATGTCAATTGGTTTGATAGTGGGTATTTAACAGGTAGGCAAGTTTCCCTTATGGCTTCAATTGACGGATTAACTGCAGGAAAAATGGGTGGAATGATGGGGTCAATGTTAGGTGTTATGCTGCAGCCTAAATCCATTGATGTGATGATTTATTTTATAGACGTAGTATTTGTACTGGTAATAGTTTTGCTTATTGGTATGATTGATGAGGAAACAAAATCGCAGAAACAAGAAACTTTGGTTAAGAAGCCTTTAATTGCACTGGTACCATCCTTTCCGATGAACTTGGGTTTAATGTTGCTTTAAAGGAAAATACAAATAACTATGTTAACATCAAAGCTCTAAAACCTGGAACATACGATTATTCATGTGGAATGGGCATGTTCAAAGACACTGTAACAGTAATGGAATAAAAAATTAAAACTCAAAAAGCAACTTTTTTTACTACGGTTGCTTTAGTTGAACAAGTTGTCTATCACTGTGAATGTATTAACAATAGCTCTTTAATAATTTTAGGCGGTGCTTAACTCGCTTTAGTTAAACAAAATTTTGAAGTCGATTCCAATTGGAAGTCGGCTTTTTTGACTTCCGAGTGTCATAACTTAAGGGTTAAGACTATGGTGGTGGACGTCTGTTTCTGGTAAAAACATCATTGAAGAATTGCTTGAGGGGGAAAAATTTAAAGGCACGAGTTCGTCAGAGTGGCTTAAGATCAAGAAATCTTTAGTTATTATGCATCAGTTAGGTAAAGTGACTAAGGCAATGGCGGAGGAAGTTGACAAGTTAAAAAAATATCTTCTTGATTCGAAAGTGAACACTCTAAAAACAAGAATATCTGATGGTGATATTCCGTTAAATGAATTAGATAATATGGTGGAATACATCCATCGTGATTTTGAAGAACTGCAGCTAATGGATGTATTTTGGAATCATTGCTCTGAGGTTGAGAAGAAAGTGATTCTTTTCCTACAACAGAAAACAGCAAAGAATGAATTGACGCTTTCTGATTACTGGGTATGATTTATTTCAGAACTCCGCCTACGTCCAATGGATTGATCAAACGGAAAAGAAACATCCACAGGTCCAGAAAATTTCAACCAATGAATTCTTAAATGCAGTCCGAGCAGCAATCCTAGGACCAGTATTGTTAAGACTACTATCCAAGCTATAGCTAATCTAATATTAAACGAGGTAAACGACCAAACCGACAGGATGCACTATGATAGAAGCACTTACTAGGGAAAGTGAGAAATCACATCCAGAGTAAGTGCTTTTTCTGTATGCTGAGAAATCCTAATTAGCATTAGAAATGAAATGTTATGTTGCTAAATTTTCGTTTTGGGGACAGAGTAAACCACAATGGCGTGTTACTAGTTGACTTACTGCCTCTGTTATCAAAGTAAAACTTACGTTGATTTTAGTTAAACTAAATATTTTTTCTTTAACCACATTTGGCTTTTTTTAATTTATCAAGAAGATATAATGATAAAAATCCTTTTTTCCTATAAGAATTTCCAGTATGATAAAAATAGGTTTAATGCCCATAAAATCAATTAAGGTCAGATAGGTGATTGTGATTGAAACATAATGTAACAGTATATGATATTGCAAAAGAGGCGGAAGTATCGGTATCGACGGTTTCTCGCGTTTTGAATGGGACAGCACCTGTTAAAGAAAGTACACGAGAAAAAATCATGGCTCTGATTAATAAATACCAATTTCAGCCAAATGCGTTAGCCCGAAGCCTTACAAAAAAGGAAACCAAAATGATTGGTGTTATTCTCCCTGACATTACCAACCCCTTTTTCCCCGAAGTTTTTTGGGGGGTGGAAAATGAGGCGAATAGTAAAGGATACACATTTTTTTTATGTAACACTTCTGGCCAGCCTGAATTAGAATCGCAAAGTCTAACTATTCTTAGAGAAAAACAAGTCGATGGGATTATTTTTATGGGTGGACGAATCAACCTGTCCAATTGCTCACAAGAACTGGCAAAAGAAGTGGAAGATATCGCCAAAAAGATTCCAATCGTACTGGTCAATGGAAATCTTCCTAGTAGCTCCTTACACAGAGTAATCATAAATGAGGGAAAAGGTGCCGAAATGCTGACGCAGCATTTAATTGATTTAGGTCATAATGAAATAGCGTTTTTTGGTGGATATGATTATGTGTCTACCACTACACAAAAGGTTAAAGCGTTTAAAAAAATGATGAAAGCCAATGGATTTAAAGTACCAAATGAATGGGTTTTATATGGAGATTTTACTATGGATGCGGGAAAAAAGATGATGGCTGAAATTTTAAAAAGAGAGAAAAGACCAACTGCCATTTTTTGTGTAAATGATGTAACGGCCGTTGGGGCCGTCAAAGTAGCAGTAGAGGCTGGTTTAAAAATTCCTGAAGATATGGCTATCGTTGGCTTTGATGATACGATTCTTGCCAGTACAGTCATTCCCGAACTAACGACAGTCTCACAAAAGAGCTTAGAACTTGGAAAAAACGCGGTGAATGTCCTGCATAAATTAATCAATAATGAAAAAGTAAAAAAGTTAACCGTGATAGAACCTGAACTTGTAATTAGGAATAGTACGTTACCAAAAAGTCGCTAAAATAAACCAAGTTGGATAAATGATATTGACACATCAAAAATCAGCATGTACTATTTACTTATTATTTATTTGAAAATTATGTATATTTAAATCGTGTGTTTGATTTTTTTTGCTTATCAGTGAAACCGGTTTCATGAAATGGGTTTCATTAATAATAGAAAACTAACTTGAAAAGGGGGGGGATACTATAAAGTTGGTCCTAAGGAATTGAACAATAGAAATGGATAAAACATTCCAATGTTGTGGTCCTCTTAGAATAAACATCTATGAAACAATCGGTCTATCGAGGTTTATTGAGAATTGTAAGGAGGGGTACTGTTGTTAAAGATAAACAAAATAATTTCAACTCTTTTGGCTTTGATCCTCATCGTTTTACCCGCGTTGTCAACTAGTAAACCTGTTTCTGCTGAGACTGTGAATATGGATTCAGACGTTCTGTATTTTGTAAATGCAGGTGATGGTACACCTGGCACCGTTGAAGGAACTGACAAAATGGGTCTATATTCTAGTAAAACGGAGCAGATGTATGGTGAAGATGAAGTTACAGGGAAAAAGTGGGGTTTGGTAACCACTACTAGTGGTACTAGTGGTTCTAGTAGCAGTGATAAATTAGGATCTCTTCGATATTATAATGGTCCGCAAGTCCGTGATAAGGCATTAGTATATAAATTCGAATTGCCGAATGGTGACTATGACCTTACTCTAGGATTCAAAAATCCATGGAGTGGACGGAGTGTCAATATTATCAGTGAGGGACAAAATCTATCAAATGGAGATTATGATATTGGAAGCTATTCCACGGTAAAAGAGGTCGATTATCAACAAATTACTGTTAACGACGGAGAATTAGAAGTTAAGATCCAGGGTCCTTCAACAGGCAGCTTATCAAACTATAATGATCCACTCGTTAATTACATGATTGTCAAGAAGTACCAAGCGATTCCTCTTTTTGATTTGGAAACAAAATTAGCTTCTGCAAAAGAAGAAGCGCAAAAAACAGAAACTTACACGAAATACAGTTTAGCGGAACTTAATAAAGCTATTGAACAGGCAGATAATTTGGTTGAAAATATCAATGAAAATGGGTTAGATATTAACACGAAAACAGTTCAGTCACAAATACGGACTAGTTTGAAGAACTTAGACTCTGCACTAGCAGGACTTATCGTATTCACTCCAAACGATTCTTTTCGACCAGGACAGGTTTGGACAGATACATATGGTGCTCCAATCCAAGCACATGGCGGCGGTATCATGTATGACGAGGAAACGAAAAAATATTATTGGTACGGTGAAGATAAAACCAACGGATACCTTCCCGCTAGAGGTGTTAGGGTTTATTCATCAATAGATCTTTATAACTGGAAAGACGAAGGACTCGCTCTAACAGCAATAGAATCGATGGACCAATTTGAAACAGATCCACTTATCTCCAAACTTTATGAAGGCAGAGAAGATAAAGCTGATATTAAGAATGATATCGGTACAGACAGGATTATTGAAAGACCAAAAGTAATCTATAATGATAAAACAAAGAAATATGTGATGTGGATGCATACCGATGGTCCTTCTGCTACGTCAAATGCAAATTATGCAAAGGCGGAAGCCGGCTATGCCTTAAGTGATTCTCCTACCGGACCTTTCGTCTATCAAGAAAGTAACCGTATGGACCGAGTTCCTGAAGGTGCGGAATATAATGGGCAGCCAAACCAGCCTGGTATGGCACGTGATATGAACTTATTCAAGGATGACGATGGTACAGCCTACCTAATTTATTCCAGTGAAGAAAACATGACGATTTATATTTCGAAATTGAATGACTCATATACAGATATTGTTGGCTGGCATAAGGACGGAAAGGTAGAACGCGATACCACATACAAATCTGTCTATGGTGAGGATTATGTAAGAGTATTTCCAGGTGCACAGCGGGAGGCTCCTGCGATGTTCAAATATAATGGAAAGTACTATTTGATTACTTCCGGTGCAACAGGATGGGCGCCGAATTCAGCAAGATATACAGTTGCTGATGACATATTCGGAGAATGGAAGCCTATGCGCGATCCTGCAATCGGTGAGAAAGCTTCCACAACATTTGATTCACAAAGCACCAATGTCATTACAATTGATGCTAATAAAGGAAAATATATATTTATGGGTGATAGATGGAAGGAAAGCGAATTAAAAGATTCTCGATATATTTGGCTCCCAATCGAATTTGGCCAAGATGATGAAATTAGTTTGCAATGGCTTGACGAGTGGAAACTGGATACTTTAGACAGAATGGGGAAAGTCACAGTTAATACGGAGCTGCCAGCCAAGGTATCTGTTGATCAAGTACCTAATTTACCAAATATGATTAATGTGACCAATTCAGAAGGGATACAAATGGACACGCCAGTAACATGGGACGTCAATGTTGAAGCATTCTCGAAACCTGGAACAGTAGTGGTTGAAGGGACACTTTCTGAATTAGCCAATAAAGTGATTAGAACAAAGATATTAGTTTTGCCGGACCATGTAAGATATTTTGTCCATGGCGGTGGGGCGAAAACAAATGATTACGAAACATGGTCGTCTTATATGCAAGGTACACTCCTTAATAAAGATGTCATCGATCAAAAGTATGACCCAGCAAATGGACAAACATGGGGATATATCGGGGATCGTACAAAACCGTCGGGCAGTAATAGTGGAGATTTATTTTCTTCATTACGTTACCTTTTAAGTAATTCCGGTGATGATCTCTCTTATAAGTTTGACTTAAAAAATGGTAAATACACTGTATATACCGGACTCTACGACCCGTGGTATAGTTCAACCAAGGGAAGCAGAAAAGCAGATATATTAATTAACGGTGAAACTAAAACGAAGGGCTATGTATTTACGAGTTCATACGATGTCCAAGGCTATAAAAATGTGAACGTAACGGATGGAAAGCTTGACCTCACTGTTCGCAGGGTAGCAGGTTCACCTGATCCTCAAATAAGCTGGATTATGATTGTGGAAGAAGATACAACATCTCCTGTAATCACAGTAACTGGTAATAAGGAAAGTTATTCTGTTGATTCAAACATATCTATCACTTGCAGTGCAATTGATGATTTGTCTGGAATTGCTTCTGCCGAATGCCCGTCAATAGAAGGGCCGGCATACGAATATAGTGTAGGAGTAAATAAATTCACAGCCAAAGCTATTGATCATGCAGGTAATGCAACAGAAATAGAATTTCAATTTACGATTACTGTGGACTTTGATAGTTTAAGCCGATTAACTGAATCTTTTGTAACGAAGACGGGGGTTGCTCATTCGCTGACTACCAAACTTAATGGAGCAAAAGAAGCAGCATCGAAAGGAAATCAGAATGCAGCAGAAGGTAAACTTAAAGCGTATGTAAATGAGTTGTATGCTCAAAGTGATAAGTCAATTACGAAAGAAAAGGCAAATCTATTAATTTCTTTGTCGGGAAATCTGTGAAATGAAGTAAATGTTACTTGAACATAAAAAAGTGTCAGGCACAATCAAATCTAGATCGTGCCTGACACTTTTTTTATTGTGATTTTTTCAACACAAACCCTGCTAACTTTCCATATCGAGTTTTAAAAAATGTAAGTTCAGTGCCTTGTTTAATCTAACAATGGGCTTTTTTTCAATTACGGTAGAATAGGTCACAGAAATCAGTGCAATATCCCGGGTATCGAAAACCTTTTTGTGGCCGTTACGGATAGTGGAGTAACCCTATCGCCGCTAATGGGAACGCTTATGACTGAATTAATTCTGGATGGGGAAACGTCTATACTAATTGATCGATATTCCATTAGCAGGATTTAATTGGCTATTAGATAAATTAGTGTCATTATAGATATTGTTATATATTTTAAAAATTTATCACACGGTATGGGAGCGATTTGTATGCCACATTTAATCATTAGAGGAGTTTCAGTTGATCAGGTAAAAACGATTAGTACTTCATTAGTACAAGAATTGGCAGATTTATGTGCATGTGGAACGGACAATTTCACTTTAGAAATAGTCAAATCAACTTATGTATTTGATGGAAATGAAGTGCCCGGATACCCATTAATAGAAGTGAAATGGTTCGAACGCGGTCAGGAAATTCAAGACCAATTTGCCAACATTATAACAAAACATATTCAAGCACTCGGAATTCCAGATGTAGAAGTCGCTTTCAGTACATTCCTAGAGTCCGCTTATTATCTGAACGGAAAGAGTTTTGCCTCTTCGTGAAGAAAAGTTTATTAAAATGCGCACAAATTATGCAGCAACTCGTTTTTCTTGTTTCACAACAATATTTCACAACCGTTTTTCGGTAAAGATAAAAATATTGCCAAGCATCATTCAGCAAATGGATGGTTCTTTTTTTGTGCCAGGTTCAACAAATGAAATAATGTTGGACTGGTACTTTTTTTCGTCATAGACGATCATGATTCAAGTCTTTAAAATGGAAAACTAGATTACGATTGCTTTTACTTCTTTAATCGTAGCCATCCTTTCACGAGTGTAAAATTCCTTTAAACTTTCCTATTCGACTTATAAAAATAACTTATTATAACCATCATATTTATCAATTTTACTTCGTACTCACCATCTATTACCTTTAAATAAGAATAGAAACGCTTTCAGATTACTTGCTAAATTAGGCCGAGTTTTTCTTCTAATCCCACTTTGCTTTGTGTTCATGTATTTCATGAGACAAAAACATAAAGTACATAATTCTACCGGGAATCAAATGAAATTCCCATGGTTTTTAATTGGTTTTGTCCTTATGAGCCTATTAGGAACCTATGTAATAGGAAATCAAATTCCTGTTCCTGAAGAAGGTATGAGTGGTATTTCAACTCTTACTTATTGGTGCCTAACCTCAGCTATGGTAGGATTAGGATTAAATGTAAATCTCCGTGATTTACGGACAAAGGCATTAAGACCGTTAATCGTAATATTAATTGTTTCCACTTGTTTGAGTATCTTAGCTTATTTGATCGTTTAATGTTTATTTCAGTAGAAGACATTTACCTCCACAGAAGTAATCCCCCTTACCATTCGTGTTCATTTTTCTATTTAATAGAAATCCCATCATTGTACCTTTAACTATTAAAAAAACTTATTGTGAATATTTAGAAAACTCATTTTATTTATCATTATAACTTTGCTATTATTCTAATAAATTAAATAGTTGATGTTATAGAATCTAACATGGATTCTAATTAACTATTATTTAATTTAGATAGTTTAATAGAAAGGGGAACAATTTCATGGATGTTATTACATTAAGAAGAGATTTTCACCAATTTCCCGAGTTAGGTTTCACCGAATTCCGAACAGCTTCTAGAGTCGTGGAAGTGCTACATTCATTAGGATATAAAGTTTTATATGGAAGAGATGCGATCGATCATAATTCTCGTAGAGGAGTACCATCGAAACGCGAATTAGATGAGGCCTATTCGAGGGCCATAAAATTTGGTGCGAACGAAACAATTATCGAGAAAATGAAAGATGGTAATACAGCCGTTGTTGGGGTGTTAAAGGGAAAAAAAGAAGGTCCAACAGTTGGTTTCCGGTTTGATATGGATGCTTTACCAATTCAGGAAAGTAAGGATGATGATCATTTTCCTCAGTCGCATGAATTTGGTTCCGAAATTACCGGTAACATGCATGCATGCGCACATGACGGTCACACAGCAATGGGACTTGTTTTAGCTGAGAGATTAGCCGACCGAAATTTTGCCGGAACATTGAAGTTAATCTTTCAACCTGCTGAAGAAGGAGGACGTGGTGGTTATGCAATGGCTCAAAAAGGAATTGTCGATGACGTTGACTTTCTTTTTTGCTCCCACCTTGGACTAGATATCCCACTTGGAGAAATCCATGGAGGGAATTCCAAATTTCTAGCTTCCTCCAAAATGAAGGCCTACTTTTACGGTGTCCCGTCACATGCTGGAGGCACACCTGAAAAAGGAAGAAATGCGTTACTGGGAGCAGCAACAGCCCTTTTAAATATTCATGCGATCCCTCGTTTCAGTGGTGGCACAACACGAGTGAATGTCGGAATCCTAGAAGGTGGTTCGGCGGCTAACATTATTCCTAGCGAAGCATCGATGGTCATTGATATCCGCTCCGATGTAGCAGAAATAAAAGACGAATTAGAAGAGCGGGTTAAAACGATTGTAAAACATAGTGCCTATATGCACGGATTGACATCTAACACCGAAATCATTGGAGAGGCAACGACAATTCGACCAGATCCGGAAATGGTATCGGTTGTACTCGAAGAGGCGAAGAAGCTAGAAGGTTTTATCTCTTTTAAGGAAGATTGTGACACAAGTATAGGTAGTGAAGATGCGTCCTTTCTTATTAAACGCGTCCAGGAAAGAGGTGGAAAAGGAACATATATGAATATTGGTTCACCATTACCGGCACCACATCATCATCATAAATTTGATATCGATGAGGCTGTACTTCCACTTGCCGTTAATCTATTAGAAAGAATCGGGAAGCGGATGTTAATTTAAGAGAGAAATACTTTGTATTTTCTGAATTATCAAATATAAATTAAAAAGAGGGGGCTTATTTATGATACAAAAATTTAAAAAGCTAAGTTGGTTGATTTCATCTCTTTTCATTCTTTCCATTGCATTAATAGGGTGTAGTTCTGAAACCTCTAAAGAAACCAATGAAAGTAACAATAATACCGTAACTAAAAAGGGCGGAGACATTCACATTGCCATCGATGCACAACCACCAACTCTCGACCCTCAAATCTCCACTACAACCGCTACAAAAGAAATTGCCAGACATGTCTTTGAAACATTATTAGTGTTGAATCCAAAATATGAAGTAGAACCAATGTTAGCTGAGTCCTATGAAAAAAGTGAGGATGGCTTAACCTACACGTTTCATTTAAGGAAAGGTGTAAAATTTCATAACGGTAAAGAAATGACAGCAGAAGATGTCGTAGCATCAATGAATCGCTGGTTAGTCAAATCAACACGAGCAGCTAATGCAATTGGAAAAGGCCAATTTGTGGAGAAGGATCCATACACGGTTGAATTGAAAATAGAAAAGCCAACGATTGGTGTATTGGATGTTATTGCTTCCACTAATCAGTTTGCTGCCATTATGCCAAAAGAAATCATTGACAATGCTCCAAAAGACGGAATTACTGAAATTGTTGGGACAGGACCGTTTAAATTGGTTGAATGGAAACCAGACCAATATATTAAATTAACAAAATACGATGATTACAAACCAGTCGATGCCCCATCCAATGGTCTAGCTGGTAAAAAAGAAGTATTTGTTGATAATTTAGTTTTTGACGTAGTCACTGATAGCTCGACTAGATTAGCTGGTATTACAACAGGTCAATACCAAATTGCCTACCAGATTTCCTATGATAATTATGATCAAATTAATAGTTCTCCAGATATAAAACCTTCTCTAAATTTATATGGTGGTGTTGCCTTCGTATTTAACAAAAAGCAGGGCCCTTTTACGAATCAAAAACTTCGCCAAGCAGTAAACACAGGAATTAATAATGAGGATGTATTAATGGGTGCTTTGGGAAATAAAAAATTTTACCGCCTTGATAATGGCTTAATGTACAAAGAGCAAGCAAAATGGTACACGGATGCAGGAAAAGAGTTCTATAACCAACATGATAAAGAAAAAGCCAAAGAGCTATTAAAAGAAGCAGGCTATAACGGCGAAGAGGTTCACATTTTGGCCACTCGGGATTATGAGTACATTTATAATACAGCCGTTGTCATGAAACAACAGTTAGAAGCGATTGGAATAAAAGTTAAAATCGACGTTGTGGATTGGGCAACATTAACAACGAAACGAAATGATCCATCAGCATGGGATGCATTTATTACAGGTTTTTCTCCTGTATCCATACCAACTCAAACCTTACCGTTAGATCCTAATTACGCAGGCTGGCCAGTGGATGCTAAACTTCAACAGTTGACGGAAGAAATTCGCACCGCTTCATCAGATAAAGAAGCAATGGCCAAATGGGATGAGTTACAGGCTTATAACTGGAAAGAGTATATGGCTTACATTAATATCGGTGATTTCCTTACCTTCTCTGCCTATAGAGACAAAGAAATTAAAGGTAACGGATATTTTGAAGGAATTATTCTTTGGAATACAAGTTTAACTAAATAAATAGTTGTAAAGCAAAACAACACTTGTGCATAACCTTCTCAATTCATGTGCAAGTGTTGTTGTCTAAAGTTCACATTTTTCCTACCAAAGGAGGTTTGTTTATTTGAAATCCTATATCTTGAAACGGATTTTGTCATTGATTCCCGTTCTAATCATTGTGTCCATTGTGGTATTCATGATTATTCATTTGACTCCCGGTGATCCAGCATCCGTGATGCTAGGACCAGAGGCAAGCCAACAAGATGTTGTTCAGCTAAAACATGATTTAGGATTAACTGCCCCAATTTATCAGCAGTATTTCCATTGGGTTACAGGTGTTTTTCAGGGAGATTTAGGTAATTCATTTTTCATGGACAAACCTGTAACTGTTGCTATATTTGAGCATCTGGGACCTACGCTATCTTTAGCGATATTGGCACAAATTACCGCCATTATGATTGCCTTGCCTCTAGGAATAATGGCAGCCCGAAAAAGGGGCACTATAACAGACCAAACTTTTATGGGCTTATCCTTACTAGGTATTTCCATCCCTCATTTTCTTTTCGGATTGTTCTTAATAATCGTATTAGCGATTAACCTAAAGTGGCTGCCTGTAGCAGGTTACCAGCCATTAAGCGCAGGGTTGTGGGAACATATCAAATACCTTATTATGCCTGCCATTGCCTTGGGGACTGGTCAAGCAGCGTTAATTTCTCGCATGACTCGGTCATCAATGGTCGAAACGTTAAACTTAAATTTTATTAAAACAGCTAGAGCCAAAGGACTTCATGAGAGAAAAGTAATCTATAAACATACCTTAAGGAATGCATTTATCCCTATTTTAACTGTTTTAGGTCAAACTTTTGGGATGTTGGTGGCGGGTGCAGCTGTTACCGAAACCGTATTTAATATTCCTGGCATTGGTCAATTGATTATCAATTCTGTCGAACGAAGAGATTACACCGTCATCCAAGGTACCGTGTTAATGGTGACTGTGGCCTATGTGTTAATTAATTTATTGGTTGATTTACTATATGGAGTCATTGACCCACGAGTCCGTTTAAGAAAAGAATCGTAACGTATCTTTGTGTGAATGGAGGTTATCGAATGGAATTAGTGATTGAAAAAAGACGACAACTGAGCGACTTTAAAAAAGATATTAATAGAGAAAGAAGACGCTTGTTTGTCCGCCGTTTTTTATCTAATAAATTGACTGTTACAGGGAGTGTTATCCTCTTATTTACCTTGGTAATAACCTTATTAGGACCTTTACTTTCGTCCTATAATCCTTATGAAATGGTTGTCACGAGTCGATTGAAAGCTCCAAGTGGTGAACATCTTTTAGGAACCGACAACTTAGGAAGGGATCTTTTTGCCAGGGTGGTTTACGGGGCGCGGGCTTCCATGGGTGTAGGCATTTCGGTAGCGATTATTACTGCGATATTAGGAATGATAATCGGGTTGTATTCTTCTTATTATAAAGTGCTCGATCACATCTTGATGAGAATCTGTGATGGCTTAATGGCTTTTCCAGCTATTTTGCTGGCTATTTCACTAATGGCTGCCCTAGGAACAAATGTTGAGAATGTTATTATCGCCTTAAGTGTAGTGTATTCCCCTTATGTTGCCCGAGTAGTCAGGTCTGCAGCATTAGTGGTAAGGGAGCAAACGTACATTGAAGCGATGAAAGCACAAGGGGCATCCTCGCTGAGAATTATTTGGAAGCATATCGCCCCAAATACACTCTCTCCTTTAATCGTGTACTCTACCTTTATTTTTGCAGATGCCATTATTATTGAAGCAGGCTTAAGCTTTTTAGGTGTAGGGGTTCCGGCACCGGCTCCAAGCTGGGGTAACATTCTATATGATGGTAAATTGGTTATTTTTAATGCTTGGTGGATGACCTTTTTCCCTGGGCTTGCCATTATTATGAGTGTTTTAGGATTGAACCTATTTGGTGATGGGTTAAGAGATTTGTTAGACCCACATACGAACCGGGCGAAAAAGTAATCGTGTGAGCCTATTACTAAAAAGGGAGGATACTAAAGATGGAAGGACATTTGTTAGAAATAAAAGGTCTGAAAACTCATTTCCAAACTGAAAGAGGAAGAGTAACCGCAGTTGATGGTATTTCCTTCCATGTAGATCGTGGTGAAGTGTTAGCTATTGTTGGCGAATCCGGATGTGGCAAGAGTGTGACAGCACAATCCATTTTACGGCTTTTTGAAGAAAATGGTGTGACTACCTATGAGGGCGAAATTAATTTTGAAGGAAAAAATCTATTGGACTTACCGGTATCTGAAATGCGAAAGATAAGAGGAAATGACATTTCGATGATCTTCCAAGACCCCTTAAGTTCCCTGAATCCAGTATTTACGATTGGTGATCAGATTATGGAACCGATTATGCTCCATCAAAAGCTTTCGAGAAAAGAAGCATACCAAAGAGCGCTAGACATGTTGAAATTAATCGGTATTCCAGCTCCTGAACAAAGGATTGAAGAATATCCTCACCAAATTTCGGGCGGGATGCGGCAAAGGGTCATGATTGCGATCGCCTTAGCCTGTCAGCCCAAATTACTAATTGCCGATGAACCGACAACCGCATTAGACGTAACTATACAGTCTCAAATTTTAGAATTGATTGATAGTCTAAGACAGGAATTAGACATGGGGATTATGCTGATTACACATGATTTAGGTGTGGTTGCCCAGCATTGCACCCGGGTTGCAGTCATGTATTTAGGGGAAGTGGTGGAAGAAGGAGATGTCGATTCCTTATTTGAAAACCCTCTACATCCTTATACAAAAGGGTTAATCCATTCCATTCCACAGCTATACGGTGACAGAAATAAAAAACTCTCGATCATAAAAGGCATGGTGCCGTCACTTAATGAAATTCCAAAAGGCTGCCGTTTTGCTCCTAGATGCCCATTTGCAGATACAAAATGTATGGATGAAAAGCCGGAATTAGAATCTTTAGATGATAAGAAACGAATTAAGTGCTGGCACTATAAAGAAATAGAGGGGGCGATGGTAAATGCAACATGAAGCAGCCCATTTCGAGGAACGGCCAGAACAAGAATATGCCAAAAAGAAGCTTCTAGAAATCAAGGGTATAAAAAAATACTTCCCTGTTAAAAATCCAATTGGTGTAACCAAAAAATATGTTAAGGCTGTGGATGATGTATCTTTCCATTTGAATGAAGGAGAGACGTACGGGCTTGTTGGAGAATCAGGCTGCGGTAAAAGTACAATGGGGCGAACCATCCTACGATTAACTGCCCCCACTGAAGGGGAGGTCTTTTTTGAAGGAACTGATATTTTTAAACTATCAAACTCAGAGTTTAGGAAAAAACGTCAAGACCTTCAAATGGTTTTTCAGGATCCCTACTCTTCTTTAAATCCTAGAAAAAGGATTGGAGATAGTATTGCGGAACCTATGGTGATACACAATATTGGAACCAACCAGGATCGGATGGAACGAGTTTTTGCTATTTTAGAAAAAGTCGGCTTACATGCAGATAGCTATTATCGTTTTCCGTATGAATTTTCTGGGGGCCAACGCCAACGGATTGGATTGGCGAGAGCTTTAGTTGTCAACCCAAAACTTATTATCTGTGATGAGCCGGTTTCCGCCTTAGATGTATCCATTCAATCACAGATTATTAACCTCTTAGAAGATCTACAAGAAGAACTCGGTCTGACTTATTTATTTGTTGCACATGATTTAAGTGTGGTGAGGCATATTTCCGATAGAATCGGTGTTATGTACCTTGGCAAAATGATGGAGGAGGCTGAAACAGATGAACTTTTTGCGAATCCTCTTCATCCATATACCCAAGCGTTGTTATCTTCCATTCCACATCCAAATCCTAAAATAAAACAAACGAAGGTCCATTTAAAAGGAGAAATTCCTTCTCCTATTAATCCGCCGTCTGGGTGTAATTTTCATACGCGCTGTCCTTTTGCTACAGACATTTGTAAACAGGCTGTTCCGGAAAGTATCGAGATGGCACCAGGGCACTTTGTGGCCTGCCATCTGCATCAATAAACTTGTTAAAAAAATGAATATAGAAAAGGGTGTGTTTAGATGAAAGTTGATCTTCCTTGTTTAGTAGATGAAATTTTTTCAGAGATGGTGGAATGGAGACGGGATTTTCATAAACATGCTGAATCAGGCTGGCTTGAATTCCGGACATCCACTTTAGTTGCTGAAAAGCTTGAAGCGTGGGGCTATGAAATTAAAATTGGCAAGGACGTCATAGATTCAAAGGCGAGAATGGGTGTTCCATCAGAGGAAGTTCTGCACCAGCATGAAAAACGAGCACGTCAACAAGGAGCAAATGAAAAATGGCTAGAGCTTGTAAAAGGTGGTCATACCGGTGTTGTAGGAATTCTGGATACTAGGCGGCCTGGTCCAACCATTGGACTTCGATTTGATATGGATGCTTTAGATTTAGAGGAATCAAATGATCTTGACCACCTTCCATTTGCACTAGGTTTTCGATCGATAAACCTTGGAATGATGCATGCGTGTGGACACGATGCTCATACATCGATTGGATTAGGATTAGCAAAATTATTCTCTGAAATGAAGGAACAGCTATCAGGAAAAATAAAACTGATCTTTCAGCCGGCAGAAGAAGGGGTACGAGGAGCAAAATCAATGGTGGCTGCAGGAGTATTAGATGATGTTGATGTATTCATCGCCACCCATATTGGTACAGGTGTGCCACTTGGAGAAATTGTTTGCGGCAATAACGGATATCTATCTACTACCAAGATAGATGTTACCTTTTCAGGTGTGGCATCACATGCAGGAGGAAAACCAGAAGAGGGCAAAAATGCGTTACTAGCTGGAGCATCTGCTGTCCTTAATTTACATGGTATTTCACGTCATAGTGCTGGAAATTCACGCATAAATGTTGGTGTACTTAACGCCGGAACGGGCAGAAATATTATTCCTTCCTCTGCGAAATTAAAAATTGAGACACGTGGTGAGACCTCTGAGGTAAATGAGTATATCCTATCCAATGCGTTAAATGTATTAAAAGGAACTGCCATTGCTCATCAGGTTGAGATGGATCTCGATATAGTCGGCGAAGCAAAGTCGTGTGATTGTAGTGACGAGCTGGTTGAGTTTATTCATGACTCGATACAATATATCCAGGAAATCAAACGAGTACAATTACTTTCTAATGAAAGCTCAGGTTCAGAGGATGCAACCTATATGATGGAAAAGGTTAAAAGCACGGGAGGATTAGCTACATACGCAGTAGTAGGAACAACCATTGCAGCAGGTCATCATAATGAGAAATTTGATATTGATGAACTTGGCATGAAAATTGGTTTGCAAGCATTAGCACAAGTGGTGCTTGATAGCAAAAAGCTTTACTTAAAAACAGCTCAGTTAAAGTAAATTTACCTATACTAGTAAAAGGGGTGCGATAACATGAGAGATACAATTTCGTTTACCGCAACAGGTGACTATTTACAAACACGAAGAGTGCCGAGCTATCAAGACGAAAGCTTTACAGGCATCGAAAAGATTGTCAAACAAGCCGATGGAAGAATAACAAATCTAGAGATTAGTATTTTGAAGAATGAAGGTACACCAGGAGCTATTCCTGGTGGGACCCACATTCGAACCACCCCTGATCGATTAGATGACTTAAAAGCCTATGGTTTTAATTTAGTTGGAACCGCGAACAACCATGCATTTGACTATGGCTATGACGGACTAGAAGCAACCAACCATCATCTTGATGAAGCAGGGATTCTCCACACAGGAACAGGGGAGAATTTGTATGAAGCAGGAAAACCAATATTTTTAGATACACCTGCCGGTCGAATTGGCTTTATTTCTGTTTCGGTTGCTTCGCACATGACCCATATGGCAACGGAACAAAGACATAACATTAAAGGAAGACCCGGAATCAATGGACTTCGCCATATTCGCAAACATATTATTCATTCAGAAGAACTGTCTGTTTTGAAAAATATTGCCGAAAAAACAGAGATAAATGCCTTTACCCAAATGGCTATAAATGAAGCGTTTATGCTGCCTTTTCCGGAAGGAACCCTGCCGTTTGGCCGAGATCTATATGGCTATTCGATGGTATTTGAGGTCGGGGATGACGAAGGGCTGAAAACCGAACCCGATGAAAACGATATGAAGCGTATTGAAGGAGTGATTGATGATACACGGAGACAAGCCGATTATGTGATTGTTAATTTTCATGCGCACGAAATGAAGGGAACAGATAAGAGACTAGCAGCTGATTTTGTAGAGAAAGCTGCAAAAAGATTTATTGATGCAGGTGCTCATAGTGTGGTTGGACATGGACCACATACACTGAGAGGCATTGAAATTTACAGTGGAAGACCGATTTTTTATAGTCTTGGAAACTTTATTTTTCAAAACGAGACTGTCGATGCACTGCCTCAGGATTTTTATGATGATCATAAAATCCCAAATCATTTTGGTGCGATGCAGGCCATGGACAAGAAAACGTATAACGGGACCAAAGGATTACTGAGTATCCCTGAGATGATGGAATCCGTCATTCCATACTGGACCATGAAAGATGGGGAGTTAGTGGAAATTACATTGTATCCTATTGAACTTTCACATGGTAAAAAGCGGCACCAAAATGGGTTTCCGGAAATCACTGAGAATGAGGACATTCTAAAAAGATTACAAGTTCTTTCCGAACCCTTCGGTACAAAAATAATCATTAAAGATGGTGTTGGTTATATCTATGGCCATGATGTATCGCCGAAAATAAGTTTAAAAGAGGCCAAGTTTGTATAGTGAGTTTGTAGAATTTAACAAGGGGTGATGTCATTTTGAAACAAGTGGATTGGGTTAATAGTTTTATAGAACAAACACAGGAAAAATGGGAATCGGTTAGCGACTTTATCTGGGAGAACCCTGAAACTAGATTTGAAGAATATGTATCTAGTCGATATTTATGTGAACAATTACAAAAGGAGGGATTTAGAGTAACAAGTGGGGTTGCCGGAATCGGAACTGCCTTTATAGGTGAGTTTGGTGAGGGAAAACCTGTTATTGGTTTCCTAGGAGAGTTTGATGCCTTATCCGGGTTAAGCCAAAAAAGTGAGATTGATTATCAAAAACCTATCCAAAATGGCGGTAATGGCCATGGATGTGGTCATAATTTATTGGGAACTGGTGCATTAGCAGCGGCTGCCGCTTTAAAAAAATATATGGAAGAGAACCAATTAAAAGGAACCGTGCGCTTTTATGGCTGTCCAGGCGAGGAAGGCGGATCCGGAAAAACGTTTATGGCACGTGAGGGTGTTTTTGATGATGTAGACATGGCGCTTACATGGCATCCAAATACTCGGACAGGAGTTGTAGAGGTTAGTTCTTTATCAAATATCCAGGCTTACTTTAAATTTAAAGGAAGAAGTGCCCATGCCGCTTCTAATCCGCATTTAGGCAGAAGTGCCTTAGATGGGGTGGAATTAATGAATGTAGGAGCCAATTACTTACGTGAACATATTAGACAAGAGGCAAGGATTCATTATGCGATCACCAACACGGGTGGTATTTCACCCAATGTAGTCCAGTCAGAGGCCGAAGTCCTGTACCTCGCTCGAGCCCAGAATTTTGAGGATACGAAGCATATTTTTGAACGCCTTTGTAATATAGCCAAAGGCGCAGCCTTAATGACAGAAACGGATGTTGAGATCGTGTTTGATAAAGCTTGTACAAATTACAATCCGAATCATACGTTAGGAAAGGTATTGGCAGAGTCTATTACTGAGGTGGCAAGGCCCTCCTATACACCTGATGAACATGATTTTGCAGAAAAAATCTGGAATACTTTGTCGGAGGCAGAGAAGCAAAGTGCTGAGTATTTAGAGTCGGTATCCGTAAAAAGATTGCCTATTCATCCAGAGGGACCCTTCTTGTCTGCGGAGCCTATTCCATCTGACGGTAAAGGATTCCTCTCCGGATCAACAGATGTAGGTGACGTTAGCTGGATTACCCCTACTGCGCAATGTATGTATACGACCGCAGCTTTAGGAACGGTCCTTCATAGTTGGCAAATGGTAACCCAAGGAAAGTCTTCGATTGCCCATAAAGGGTTGATTCAAGTTTCCAAGGTTCTGGCCCTAACTGCCATTAAAGCATTGGAAAATCAAGAAATAATAGAACAAGCAAAAAAGGAATTACAAGAACAATTAGTCGATCATCCCTATCATTGTCCTATTCCTCTTGACGTTAAGCCCAAAAAGCAAAAGGAAAGTCTCTTAGTTTAATAGAAGTACATTTGGCTGACTTAAGGAAAATCTTTAAGCAGCCTTCTTTTTCTAGGACATCCCTCCACTTTTATCAAAGGAGGGATGTCATAAGTTTTCTATATCATTTTCATTAGTATTATTAATTTTTACTATTGATAAAGATGTCGTATTATTATTTTACAAGAACTAGTAATCTTGCTGTTTATACTAAGAAGGGAGATAAACATATGAAATACAGTTATATTTCACATTTATATTGTCCAAAGTGTAATAACACGTATTCTCACGAACAAACACAGCAATTATGTGCGTGTGGTTCACCGCTATTAGTAGAATACGATTTAGACCTATTAGGCAGGGATCTTTCAAAAGAGGATTTAGTCGGGAGAGAGGCGAGCCTCTGGAGATATCATGAACTGCTTCCTGTTTCCAATGAAAAGGATGTTGTCACACTAGGAGAAGGGATGACCCCTCTTATCACCATGCCTACTCTAGGAACAGATATGAATATAGCAAACTTATGGATGAAGGACGAAGGGATTATTCCTACAGGCTCCTTTAAGGCACGGGGAGCCGCTGTAGGTGTATCAAAAGCGAAAGAATTAGGTGTTAAAGAACTTGCCATGCCTACGAATGGAAATGCAGGAGCTGCTTGGGCACTTTATGCTGCCAGAGGAGGAATCCTATCTACCATTGTCATGCCAATGGATGCTCCAAAGATTACAAGAAATGAATCGGCGATCTCCGGCTCTAACTTATATCTTGTTGATGGACTTATTAGTGATGCCGGAAAAATTGTCGCGCAATCAGTAGCGGAATTTGGTTTATTTGATGCATCGACTTTAAAAGAACCATACCGAATTGAGGGTAAAAAAACAATGGGACTCGAGATTGCGGAGCAGATGGGCTGGAAAATGCCAGATGTAATTTTATATCCAACCGGTGGCGGTGTAGGGATCATTGGTATTTATAAAGCGCTTACTGAACTGAAGAAATTAGGATGGGTGCAGGGTGAACTTCCTCGTTTGGTCGCTGTTCAAGCAGACGGCTGTGCTCCAATCGTTAAGGCCTGGGAGGAAGGGAAAGCAGAATCCCAATTCTGGAATGACTCTACTACCATTGCATTTGGAATCAATGTTCCGAAAGCACTTGGGGACTTTTTGGTACTTGAAGCCATTTACCAAACAAAAGGATGTGCTGTAGCCGTTGAGGATAAAGCCCTACTTGAGGAACAAAAGAAAATCGCTAGTCTAGAGGGTGCATTCGTTTGTCCTGAAGGGGCTGCTACCTTTGTAGCAGCACGCAGATTAAGGGAACAAGGATGGATTAAAGATCAAGATGTAGTTGTTGCCCTTAATACAGGAATGGGAATTAAGTATCCAGATACTTTTTCTGTAGATGTCCCAATTTTACAAAAAAGTGAATCTATTAATAAAGCGATCAAATCTTAAAAATTAAGATACTACTATTATTTCAAAGTACTGGCTGTATGTATGTTATTAAAGTTGCAAAGTATTAAACCCATAGATCACTGGTGTAAGAATTCTGAAGGAATGTTAAAAAGAGATCGACGGATTTAGGCTGAAAGTCCATTTTAGGGATCACATAGCAAAAATTACGAATAATGGGGTTGTCCTTAATCCGCAAGGTTCGTAGTGTTTTTAATTCTAGTTCTTTACGAATGGTATGTATAGATAAAATCGAAATCCCTAAACCGGCTTCAACCGATTCTTTAATAATCTGGGAGCTTCCAAACGATCGGATTTCGTTAGGTGAAAAATTATTTGTTGAAAAAAGTTGATTGATCGCTTGGCGGGTTCCTGAACCTTCTTCTCGAATAATCCAAGTTTCCGAGTCTAATTCATTCAAGTTTATTTCTTGTTTCATTGCTAATGGGTGTTTTGAAGATACAATGAGGACCATCTCATCTTGGGCAAACGGCTGAATATGCAATTTTGGATGTTCCGTAATCCCTTCCACAATTCCTAAATCTAACTCACCACGAAGTAGTTTCGAGATGATTCGACGAGAATTTCTGATAGAAATATTAGGCTTGATTAATGGATATTCCCCATTAAACTGTGAAATGAGTTTAGGTAACAAATATTCCCCAAAGGTATAGCTGGAACCAATGGTAAGGATTCCACTTGCGGAATGAGACAAATCATCGATTAAACGATTCATCCGATCGTAATAGGATAAGATTTTTTTGGCATGATGATATAAGATTTCTCCTGCTTTTGTTAAACGCACATATTTATTATTACGATCAAGTAACTTTAAATCATAATCTTTTTCAAGTGCTTTAATGGATAAAGTAACCGCAGATTGTGAAATATGCAGGGCCTCGGCTGCGCGCGTAAAATTTTTCTTGTCAACCACAGTTACAAAGGTGAGAAGATGATAGTCCATTGGAACCCCCTTAGTAATAGTTCAATACTGAAATTATTTATTGAATTTTCTATTTAGTTAAAATTTTACAGCAATAAAGTGATGAGATAAATAGGTGAAAAGATCTATCAACTATTTGAACCGTCCTCCATTTGGGGGATTTTTTTATTGAGCGCCCTCACAGAAAATATCCTCAATCCTGCATGCTGGAAGCAATACGATCGCTGAAATTACGCCGATCGAGCAGCCTCGGCTATTCATTAGCTTTAGATATTAAATTAATAAAAGCCAACTGAACAGGAAAGGGACATGGGGGCGTACCATGTCCCTGTTTTATCTCATCTAACACGACAAGATCTTTATGGTTTTTTTGAAGAGCCTGGTATTAGGTTTGCCCTATTAAAAGCAGAAAGCAATTGCACCGATAATGATTAATAAAATAAACAACACTATTATTATGATAAAACTTTCACACCCACGAACATTAACATAATGTCCATGAACAGGAGTTGCATAGCCGTAAGACATCGGAGGATGGGGAATAACATTAGAGTGATCAATAAATGTTGGGATCGCGTTATTATACATTCAAACACTACCTTTCAATTGTATGGAGAGGAATTGGGCCAATACCCTATATAATATACTTAGAGGTGAAATTGGAGCCCGTATTTATAAAATTTTTGAGGGAGTGCCTGTCATAACCTGAGTTTAGTAGATTTTTTGTCGAAATACAAAAGTGCAGCCATCATTCAGCAATTGTATGGAGATTGCACTTTTTTTGAAAACTTTTCAAAGGGAAACTGTCATAGAAACAAAACGACATCAATAGTACAATTTAAGTGAAAATGGTGCTGCTAAATGCTTCCAAAAGAAAAAAGAGAATTCTAACCTAATAAATAAACCCTTTATTCATCTATCTCTTTAATAGCAGGACATATAGTCTGAATGATTAGTTTTTTTCAACAGTATTGACAGTTTTTCAACATAATTATAGAATAGCACTGACATATATGAATCTATATATTTTAATACGGTTGAGCGGAGGTTCAACTAGACCAGCTTACTATTACACTTCCAATTCCATAGCATAACATCATACTTTCAAAAGTAGGATTGAAAAATTTCGGGAGTAATGATCGTGATGTAATTGTTTTTTTTTACAATTATTTGAAATCGTTTTCAAGATGTTTTTTAATACTAAATTTCCCGATGAATCAACAGGAGTAGATGTTATGTGGAGAAAGTGAGTGAGGTAATTTATGAGGAGGAATTATTTTGGCAAAAAAGGTTTTAGCAGATTTCTTAACACCCCAACTGAACGAGTTGCGTGAAAACGGCCTCTACAATGTCATTGATACTGTAGAAGGACCAAACGGCCCTATAGTTACCATCAATGGCAAACCATTAATCAATATGTCATCCAATAACTATCTTGGCCTTGCCAATAATGAAAGAATGAAGCAAAAAGCGCATGAAGCAATCGAAGAGTATGGGTTGGGGGCCGGTGCGGTCCGTACCATCAATGGTACATTGACAATTCATAATGAATTAGAGAAAACAATTGCCAAGTTCAAGCATACCGAAGCGGCAATTGCCTTTCAATCTGGGTTCAATTGCAACATGGGTGCCATTTCAGCCCTGATGACAAAGAAGGATGCCATTCTCTCCGATGAATTGAACCATGCATCGATAATTGATGGATGCAGATTATCAGGAGCGAAAATTATCCGCGTCAAACACCAGGACATGGACGATTTGCGCCGAGTTGCGAAAGAAACAGTTGAAAGCGGATTATACGAAAAAGTCATGTACATCACGGACGGAGTTTTCTCAATGGACGGTGATGTAGCGAAGCTTCCGGAAATCGTTGAAATTGCTGATGAGTTTGGTTTAATCACATATGTTGATGATGCTCATGGCTCAGGTGTAATGGGTAACGGTGCTGGTACAGTCAAGCATTTTGGCCTCTCAGACCGAATTGATCTGCAGATTGGGACCCTTTCAAAAGCGATTGGCGTCGTAGGCGGTTATGTAGCAGGTACAGAGCAGCTGATTGACTGGCTGAAAGTCCGGGCACGTCCGTTCCTGTTTTCAACCTCATTGACTCCGGGAGATGCTGCCGGCTGTATCGAAGCGATCAATATCATGACCGAATCGACAGAAAAAGTTGAAACGCTTTGGGAAAACGGAAGATATCTAAAAGAAGGCTTAAAGAAACTTGGTTTCGATATTGGCCATTCCGAAACGCCAATTACCCCATGCATCATAGGAAAAGAAGATCTCACCCAATTATTTTCGCGCAGGCTGATGGAAGAAGGCGTTTATGCAAAATCGATCACTTTCCCAACGGTTCCTAGAGGTACTGGCAGGGTTAGAAATATGCCTACTGCTGCGCATACCAAGGAAATGCTGGATGAGGTACTGGCAGTCTATGAAAAAATAGGCAAAGAATTGTCTATTATTTAATCGTTTGAAATTTTACAAAGAATAACAGAATACTTGCATCAGTTGAAAATTGATAGAAGAAACCTCAGGAGGTCTCGTCATATGAAAAAAATTCTTATTACTGGCAGTCTAGGCCAAATCGGTTCTGAATTGACACACCGTCTCAGGGAAGTGTACGGAACAGAAAACGTTGTTGCAACAGACATCCGCCATATTGAAGGTAATCCAGTTATCGAAAACGGTACTTTTGAAATCCTTGATGTTATGGATTACGAAGCAATGCTAGGCCTTTGTAAAAAATATGAAGTTGACACCCTCATGCATCTTGCAGCCCTATTGTCAGCAGTAGGAGAAACAAAACCAAAATTCGCATGGGACCTGAATATGGGTGGCCTTATGAACGCCCTTGAAGTTTCCCGTGAGATAAACCTGAAATTATTTATACCGAGCTCCATCGCCGCTTTCGGACCAGGAACACCTGCAGATATGACACCGCAGGATACGGTACAAAGGCCTGCCACTATGTATGGTGTCAC
Source organism: Bacillus sp. sid0103 (assembly GCF_019219025.1). The sequence goes on from NZ_JAHUWN010000006.1 coordinate 62,496, forward strand.
CAAGGTAGCTGGTGAATTGCTTTGTGACTACTATTTTACTAAATACGGTGTAGACGCACGCGGAGTAAGGTTCCCAGGACTGATTTCGTACAAGACTCTTCCAGGTGGGGGAACAACCGACTATGCGGTAGATATTTACTATGAAGCTCTTAAAAACAAGAAATATACATCTTTCATTGGCAAAGGAACCTATATGGACATGATGTATATGCCAGATGCTATCGATGCAATCATTCAATTAATGGAGGCAGATCCTTCAAGATTGAAGCACCGCAACGCATTTAACATCACTGCCATGAGCTTTGAGCCTGAACAAATTGCTGCATCAATTAGGAAATTCATTCCTGAATTTGAAATCTCATACAATGTTGACTCTGTACGACAAGGTATTGCAAACTCATGGCCAAATAGCATTGATGCCTCCGCCGCAAGTGAAGAATGGGATTTCAATCCACAATACGACCTGGATCGTATGACAAAAGATATGCTGGAAAACTTATCAGAGAAATTAGGCATTCCTTTTAGGGAGCTTGTATTAGCCTTTTAATTTCTGAAAACTGGGTAAAGGGAATAATCTTCCGTCTACCAAACTATTATAATCCATTCGTTAAAAAAAGACAATTGTATTTTTCAGGTGGACTGTTTCGTGGGAATTATGTTATTGTAAGTTATCCTTGCATAACAAAATATGAACAAGGGATGTATATGCATCTTGCTTTGACAATAAGCAGTACAGAGGGGGAAATGAAATGGCAAACAAGGAATTGAGTAGGGGCTTAAGTTCACGCCATATTCAAATGATTGCTTTGGGCGGAACGATTGGTGTAGGTCTATTTATGGGTTCTTCCAGCACAATAGGCTGGACGGGTCCATCCGTAATGTTAGCTTATGGAATTACAGGAATTTTTCTATATTTGATTATGCGCGCCATGGGCGAAATGCTCTATTTAGAACCAAGTACAGGTTCATTTGCAACATTTGGATATAAGTATATTCATCCAATAGCGGGATATATGACTGCCTGGAGCAACTGGTTCCAGTGGGTAGTTGTCGGCATGGCGGAAGTTATTGCAATCGGCACATATATGCAGTATTGGTTTCCAGATCTTCCTGCGTGGATTCCAGGCCTAATCGCAATGATTATCCTTGGAGCGGCAAACTTTATTTCTGTTAAATCATTTGGTGAATTCGAATTTTGGTTTGCTTTGATTAAAGTAGTTACGATTGTATTGATGATTGTTGCAGGTTTCGGCCTGATTTTCTTCGGCTTTGGCAACGGAGGAGAAGCGACCGGACTATCAAACCTCTGGAAAAATGGCGGCTTCTTTACTGGCGGAGTGAAAGGATTCCTTTTTGCCCTATCACTTGTTGTTGGTGCGTATCAAGGTGTAGAGCTTATCGGTATTACAGCTGGTGAAGCGAAAGATCCTCAGAAAACGATAAGGAACGCGATTCAAAGTACAATCTGGCGTATCCTCGTGTTCTATATTGGCGCAATTTTTGTTATTGTCACAGTTTATCCATGGGATCAATTGTCTTCTCTTGGAAGCCCGTTCGTAGCAACTTTTGCAAAAATCGGTATTACAGCTGCAGCCGGAATCATTAACTTTGTTGTTATCACTGCAGCGATGTCTGGCTGCAACAGCGGGATCTACAGCGCAGGGCGCATGCTTTATACTCTTGGAGTCAATGGACAAGCTCCAAAAGCGTTTGCGAAGGTTTCGAGTAACGGTGTGCCTTTATTCGGTACAATTGGCGTACTGATCGGACTTGGCGTTGGAGTTGTTTTAAGTTTTATTGCACCAGAAAAACTGTTTGTGTACGTCTATGCTTCAAGTGTCCTTCCAGGGATGGTTCCTTGGTTTGTCATTCTGATTAGCCAAATCAAGTTCAGGAAGGTCCACGCTGCCAAAATGGCCAGCCATCCATTCAAAATGCCATTTGCGCCTGTCACTAACTATGTGACAATTGCCTATCTGACAGCGGTTCTTGTTGGTATGTGGTTCAACGAAGACACACGTGTTTCACTAATCGCTGGTATCGTCTTCCTGGCTATTGTGGCAATCAGCTTTTATGCTTTTGGAATAAACAAGCGTGTACCTGCAGATCTTCAAGCAGAGGATCTGACAGATAAGAAAGCGATGTAAACTTAAATATCAGAATAGGGACAGTTTTTATAAATTGTCCCTATTTTTATTTGAAGGCTGGACGCTAAGAAATCAAACGTAACAACTAAGTAGAGAATCTTAATCATAGAACTCAGGTGAAAACAATGAAATATCGATCAGCATTTGAAATCATTGGTCCGATTATGATTGGGCCTTCCAGTTCACATACTGCTGGTGCTGTCCGGATTGGCCGCGTTGCCCGAACCCTGTTCGAGAGCCAGCCGAAGAGGGCCGTCCTCTCGCTTTACGGTTCATTTGCAAAAACGTATAAAGGACATGGAACTGACTTAGCTCTTGTTGCGGGCTTATTGGATTTTGATACGTTCGACGAGCGGATACCCGAGGCATTGGAAATAGCGGAACAAATGGGTATGGAGGTCATCTTTCAAGAGGAAGAAGCCATTACAGAACATCCAAACACAGTAAAGATTAATCTTTTTGCTGAAGATAAAGAGTTGGAGATCATTGGCATCTCCATTGGCGGAGGAGCCATTGAAATAACCGAAATCAATTCGTTTAAACTAAAATTATCGGGTGACCCCGCAATACTGGTCATTCATAATGATCGTTTTGGAGTAATTAGCTCGGTAACAACCATTTTTTCGCAACATAAAATAAACATCGGCCATATGGAAGTGGCAAGGAAAGATAAAGGCGACACGGCAATCATGGTCATTGAAGCCGATGAAAAGATAGATGACCAGCTGGTAGGCGAGCTGCAAAAGCTGGATAACGTTTTAAGTGTAATCCGTATGGTTGAATAATAGTGTTTTGGGGCACTAAACATAAATGAATAGAAGATTCAGGGGGAAATGCTATGTTTCGTAATGTAGCTGAACTTGTTTCGCTGGCGGAACAACATCAGGTTAAAATAGCTGAAATCATGATTCGGCAGGAGATGGATGTTACTGGCCTTTCCCGTGAAGTAGTGATTGCCAAAATGGATCAAAACTTGACGGTAATGGAACGGGCTATTGAACGGGGCTTAAATGGAGTAAAATCACGCACAGGGCTCACGGGCGGAGATGCAGTATTGCTTCAAAACTATATTAAGAGCGGAAAGTCACTTTCGGGCACATTGCTGTTGGATGCGGTGAGTAAGGCGGTTGCCACGAATGAAGTCAATGCAGCAATGGGCATCATTTGTGCCACGCCAACTGCCGGGTCGGCTGGAGTTGTCCCGGGTACATTATTTGCGGTAAAGAATAAACTCAATCCAACTAGGCAGGAAATGATTGAATTTTTATTTACGGCAGCGGCATTTGGATTTGTCGTTGCAAACAATGCATCCATTTCTGGGGCTGCAGGCGGTTGCCAGGCAGAGGTAGGTTCGGCTTCAGGTATGGCAGCAGCCGCAATCGTTGAAATGGCTGGCGGTACGCCTAGGCAATCAGCAGAAGCAATGGCCATCACCTTAAAAAATATGCTGGGTCTTGTTTGCGACCCGGTTGCCGGCCTCGTTGAAGTGCCTTGCGTGAAACGGAATGCAATGGGTGCATCGAATGCTTTGACAGCAGCCGATATGGCTCTTGCAGGGATAACGAGCAGGATTCCATGTGACGAAGTCATTGGAGCCATGTATGCCATAGGACAGACAATGCCGGCTTCTTTAAGGGAAACAGCCGAAGGCGGACTGGCGGCTACCCCGACCGGAAGAAGGCTTGAAGCGGAAATCTTTGGCCAGCCAAAAGTAAAACTGATTGATTATTTAGTATAACTACTTCAAAAAGCTGCCCGTCATTCCAGGCAGCTTAATTTATTGGTATCTATGAAAGAGAAACGGAATGTAAAAAGTTCCATTGCAGATTCCTTGAAAATCCTTTGTGTATGTCATCACTTCTTCGATTGTATCTCTAATCACTGAAGTAAACGGGAAGGTTTCGACCCGTTCATGGGAATTGAGAGTGAATTAGTAATAAAGAAGCTTAATAATTAATTGTTTGGGAAGGAAATAACTTACCACAAAGTCTTTTTCGTGATGTAAATCACAAACTCTGTTTGTTAATTACACTATAATGATAGTAGAAACTACATATCAAGAAAAAGAGGGAATGAATGATGACCATGGCATTGGAACAGGAAAAAGTGAATGAATTGGTTGACCGCTTCTATGATAAACTGCTAAAGGATTCCTACTATATTAACATGTTTAAAGAAAGAAACACGGATATAGAACTTCTAAAAAATAGGCAAAGGGTATTTATAAATCGCTTAGTTTCTGAGGCATCTGCTTTGGAAGAAGGGAAGCACGTATCACAGGTTAAAGAAAGTCACCCATTTCAAATAGCTCCAGAAAGGGCCGCAATATGGTTCGCCAAATTGAAAGAGACGATGGAAGAAATGGACCTAGATGTTCGTGTAAAGAACCATCTTATAGAGAAAGTCAATTTTTTGTTGAATAAGATTATATAATACGCCCCCTAAAGTAATGAAAGCGCAAGGAATGATTCAGTTTCAATCGTCACCTGCGCTTTCGTTCATTTCATCCAGCAATAATTCATCCACCTTACAATGAGCATCTCAGGGATAACTGCCTGTCCCCCGACCCTAAATTTGAACTGGAACTTGAATTTCGAATGTAATCTCATTTGGTTTATCTGTGATTGTAATATCGACGTGCATAATTTGCAGCGCATCGCCGGTTATGTGATATCCGGTTTCATCAAGATATTCCAATATCTTACTCAAACTTTCGCTTCGATTCCATAATAATTCCCCGTTATAACGAATACACGCAAATAACCCAGCAGGGACCGTCATTTGACACTGTTTTGGTATTTTTTCTTTATTTTTTGCCACTACAAAAATAATGGATGGTTCTTCAAATCGTTTCGCTCTAAGATCCGCTTCCTGGATGATAATGCCTAGTCTATTACTAGCCAGAATTGGTGTCTTCTCGGTGAGCATATTCTCTAACCTTATAACACCATAACTGAGTTCCAAATTATTATTTATTTTTTCATTTAAGGTAATTAACTTCCTTCTTCCTATTTCGCGGAAAAACACCGATTGAAGTTCTTTTTCATTCGCTACATGCTCCAAGTATCCAATTTTCCCCCGAATATTTTCCTCCAAGTCATGTAACTCGTTCAGTTTTGACACAAGTTCCGTATGCTTGGTTTTCAGAATATCCAAGGACTTATTAAAATTACGTTCATTAAAATAATCCTTTATTTCGTCCGTACTCATCCCAAGTTGCCTCAACTCTTTAATGGTCCCTAAAACTTCATATTGAAAAATAGAATAGTAGCGATACCCCGAATCGGGATCGACATATTGAGGTTTGAAGAGGTCAATCCGATCATAGTGGCGTAAAGTCTCCGTTGATACCCCTCTTAACCTCGCCATTTCACCAATGGTTAATTTTTCCTTTATTTTCAGTGAAATCACCTCCCCTAAAAAATATAATACACCTATTGACCTTTGTGTAACAACAAGGTTTACAATAAAAATACGAAATCTTCTAAATCATCTAAGAATTAAATTTATTAACACGGAGGGAGTTGAGTTATGAAACAGAAAGCGCTTGCAAGAACTCTTACTTTGTCACAGGTTGTTTTTTTAGGAATTGCATGGAATAACCCCATGGTGTTTTTTAATACCTATGGAATTGCTGCCGTTACCTCAAGAGGTGTTATTACGACTGCATACATTATTGCTTTTCTAGCAATACTTTTTACAGCTCTTAGCTATGGCAAGATGGCGAAAGCCTACCCGATCTCAGGTTCAGCCTATTCCTTTACGCAAAAATCTATTAATTCTGAGGTTGGGTTCATTGTCGGTTGGACGATTATGCTTGACTATATATTAACGCCTATGGTTACCTGCTTGATGTCCACTGTCTTTTTAAGTGCTGTATTTCCTGGAATCCCGCATTATGTGTGGGTAATTGTGTTGACTGCAAGCATCGTATCTCCGAGCATACTAGGTGTGGAGATATCAGCAATAACGAGTAAAATTTTTGTTATTGCTCAAGTCATTTTTGTTTGCCTTTTCTGGATATTAACCTTCAAAAGTTTATCAGAAGGAGTAGGGACGGGTAGTCTTTTCTCAATTAAGCCATTGTTTGATGCAGATGTTTCCTTGTCCGTTATCTTGGCAGGTTCTACCATTCTTTGCTTTAGTTTTCTTGGTTTTGACTCACTCACCACTTTATCAGAGGAAACAATCAATCCCGAAAAAACGATCCCAAGAGCCATTATTATCATGCTATTGTTTATCGGAGTTTTGTATATTGGCTCTTCTTACTTAGCACAATTGGTGCATCCGGGCATTTCATTCAAACATGCTGATTCTGCAGCCCTTGAAATTGCAGTGCTTGTCGGAGGAAATTTATTTAAGTCCATTTTTATTACAGCAGTGATTATTGGTAATTTCTCTTCAGGAATCGCTTCAATCACAAGCGCATCGCGAGTGTTATATGCAATGGGACGAGATTCCGTATTACCCAAAAATATATTTGGATACATTCATCCTAAATATAAAACACCGTCACTTGGCATCATTGTGATTGGCGTAGTTTCTTTACTCGCAATTCTATTAACCCTAGAACAAGTTATTAAGTTTATCAATTTTGGAGCGTTAATTGCCTTTACATCTGTAAATCTGTCTGTTATCGCCCATTATTTTATCAAAAATCAAAAACGTTCTTTTATGGATTGTATTCGGTACCTATTATTACCACTCATTGGCGCAGCGTTTACGATATGGTTATGGTCGCATTTAGAAAGGGATGCATTGATTCTCGGGGGCATCTGGATGGCATGCGGCTTGATTTATCTTGTCTTTATGACGAAATGGTTCCGCCAACCACTTCCTGAGTTTCATTTTGATAAAGAAATGATTCCACAAAATGTACAAGACATTGATCGAGAGGTTATCCCTCAACATGTAAGGTAAAAATAACATACTGGAGGTTTGTAAAAATGCTGAAGTTGAAAATGTTTATTAATGGTGAATGGATGGATTCATTAAGAGGAGAAAAGAGTCATGTTGTGAATCCTGCAAACGGTAAAATTATGGCTGAGGCTCCGCAAGGAAGTAGAGAAGAAGCACAAATGGCGATTAATACTGCACGAACAGCTTTTGACTCCGGAATTTGGTCAGACTTACTGGCATCTGAACGTGCAACCTACTTATTTAAAATAGCGGATAAGATTGAAGAAAAGGCAGATGAGCTTAGCAAACTTGAAACTGAGAATACGGGAAAACCCCTTAAAGAATCAGAGTTTGATATTGCTGATACCGTGAATTGCTTTCGATACTATGCTGGGTTAGTGACAAAGCCAAATGGTCAAACGTATTCTGTTGCCGATCCTGTGCAAGCCATGGTTATTCGGGAACCTGTCGGTGTATGCGGACTTATCGCTCCATGGAATTTTCCATTGTTGACGGGAGCATGGAAAATAGCCCCTGCGCTTGCTGCGGGAAATACACTTGTATTTAAACCAGCTGAAATCACTCCGGTCACCACTTACAAATTATTTGAGATCATGGAAGAAGTGGGGATACCAGCTGGTGTTGTAAATCTAGTTTTAGGAGGTGGTTCAACAGTAGGAAATGAAATAGCGGAAAGCCAAATGGTGGATCTGATTTCTTTTACAGGTAGTACAGCAACGGGTAGAAGGATCATGAATTCAGCAACAGGAAATATTAAAAACCTTTCACTCGAACTAGGCGGCAAGTCGCCAAATATTGTTTTCGCTGACGCAGATTTTGAGACAGCCATCGATTATGCTTTGAATGGAATTTTTACCAATGCCGGCCAAGTATGTAATGCGGGATCCCGTTTACTGTTAGATGAGAGCATTCATGATAAATTCATTGCTAGATTGGTAGAAAGAGCGAAAAAGATTCAAGTTGGCCCTGGGGATGATTCGTCAACTGAAATGGGTCCGCTTGTAAGTGAAGACCACATGAAGAATATCCTTGAATATATTCAAATTGGCTTAGAAGAAGGGGCTACATTAGCTTGCGGTGGCAACCGTATCACAAGCAACGGGCTTGAAAATGGTTATTTCTTTGAACCAACAATATTTATTGACACCAAACCTGACATGAGAATTGTTCAGGAAGAGATTTTTGGTCCAGTTCTTGTCGTTCAAAAGTTTAAAGATGAGGCGGAAGCAATCCAGCTGGCAAATGATACTTCGTACGGGCTTGCAGCAGGTGTTTTTTCACAAGATGGCGCCAAAGCTTTGAGGGTTATTAAAAAAGTAAGAGCCGGAATTACGTATGTTAATGCTTATAACCTCGCCTATAATGAAGCTCCGTGGGGAGGTTACAAGCAGAGCGGGATTGGCCGCGGGTTAGGAACCTTTGGCTTGGATACGTTTACGGAGGTAAAACAAATCAATATTAATTTAGATGTTAAGCCAACTGAATGGTTTAGCAATTAATTAAATAAAAGAAAGTATCGAAATTAAATTCAAAATATTTAAAAAAATAAAGGAGGAATTTATTATGTTATGGGATTTTCATTTTAATCTGCCTACTTCTATAGAGTTTGGGAATGGGAGAGTAAAGAATATTGGGAAAAGGGCTAAAGAATTAGGTGGAAATAAAGCCCTCATTATTACCGATAAAGGACTTGCACAAACAGGAATTCTGGAAAAAATCACACAGTCTTTAGATCAAGAAGGTGTCAATTATATTGTTTATGATGAAATATCACCTAATCCAAAAGATGTAGATTGCGAGAGTGCTTATCAACAGTTTAAAAACGAGAACATCGATCTCTTAATTGGTCTTGGCGGCGGAAGTTCAATGGATACAGCCAAAGCAATTGGGACACTTTTTACACATGGAGGAGAGCTAAGAGAACGTTACGGCGTAAATTTACTAGAACGAGAAATTCCTCCACTAATTTGTATTCCAACAACTTCAGGTACCGGTAGTGAAGTTACAAGAGGTTCTGTCATTACCGATACCGTTACGAAACAGAAGGAGGCGATACTAGATTTGAAAATCGCTCCTAAACTGGCACTTGTCGATCCTGAATTGACGTTAACATTGCCTAAATCGATTACAGCAGCTACAGGAATGGATGCACTCACACATGCAATTGAAGCTTATACCTGCAAAGTTGCTCAACCACTTTCAGATGCTTTGGGACTATATGCTATTGAATTAATAGCCAAATACCTTCCATTAGCAGTAGAAAATGGTCATGATTTAGAGGCTAGGAAAAATATGCTTTTGGGCAGTTTAGTTGCAGGTATCGCCTTTGATAACACGGATCTTGGGGCTGTACATGCGATGGCCGAACCACTTGGAGGACTCTATGATACTCCACATGGAGTGGCGAATTCTATTTTTCTTCCACATGTATTTGAATTTAATATTCCTTCAAATCCAGAAAAGCACGCCAAGGTAGCAATCAAGCTTGGGGCAAATCCTGAAGGAAAAACAATAGAAGAAACGGCGTACGAGGGTGTTGTGTTGTTAAAAGAGCTGGCAAATAAAATAGGCATTCCTAGTTTCCGAGATTTAGGCAATGTAAATCCAAAAGACTTCCCTTTCCTAGCCGAAGGAGCCTTTAAACATTTGTGTACACAGGCGAATTCAAGAGATTTGACAAAAGAAGACTATCTGAATTTATTTCAAAAGACTTATGAGGTGAAAACCACAACTTTAATTGAAAATTAATTGTGTATTTAGAAGCAAAATTTAAAATCCTTGGTTAAGAACTGGCCCACCGGCAGAAAACTTTGCATTAGGAACAAGCGAGGATGAAAATCTAGAAGGAGGCAGCATGAATGTCTAATCGTGATGAAAAACAGTTTTTAAATTTACCTTTTACAGGCATTTGTACTTTTGGAAAATACCCAATATGTGCGAACCTGAACCAGCTTGACGCAGATGTGGCGGTCATTGGGGTGCCAAATGACATGGGGACACAATGGAAATCAGGAGCAAGAATGGGCCCTAGAGGAATTCGCGAAGGATCTACATTATATAGTTTCGGTCTTGATGGTGCTTATGATATTGAAAACGATATTATGTACCTTGGGCCTGAATGGAAAGTTGTCGACTGTGGGGATGTAGACATGGTACACGGGGATATTATGCAGTGCCATGAGAATACAGAAGAAGCAATCCGAAAAATTATTTCCAAAGGTGCAATGCCGGTTGTATTAGGCGGCGATCATTCCATCACAGCAGCAGTTGGAAAAGGACTAAAAGACATAGGTCCGTTTCATGTGATACAAATTGATGCCCATTTAGACTGGGCGGATCATCGCTCAGGAATGCGGTATGGTCACGGAAATTGCATTCGCCGCCTATCTGAGCTGGATCATGTTCAGAAAATATTTCAGTTTGGCATTCGCGGGATCAGCAGCAGCAAAAAAGAAGACGTCGAAGCAGCAAGAACATATGGCAGCGTGATCCTATCACCGCGTCAGATGAGAAAGATGGGGCTTAAGGAAGTGCTGGAGCTAATTCCTGCCGGCGAAAAATATTATGTAACGATTGATATTGACGGAATCGATCCGTCAATTGCGCCTGGAACAGGTACACCTTCTCCAGGCGGCTTTCTCTACGATGAGGTTAATGAATTGCTTGAAGGGATTTCCAAAAGAGGAGAAGTCATCGGGTTTGATTTAGTAGAAGTTGCCCCTCCATATGACCCAACGGGCATGACCGGACAAGTAGCAGCCCGTATTGTACTAGACTTACTAAGCTATGTATTAAAAGAAAAAGAGAAGAAAGAGAATAAAAATTACGGAAAAGAAAAAGAAGAAATGCTTTTTTAACTGGGATTAGTTCCTACCGGGACGAATGGATGTCAATAAAAGAGAGGAACGCAAAGCGTTCCTCTCTTTATTTCTATAGACTCTAACCATGTGCCAGACACTTGCTATGTTTCTGTAAATTTATAATAATATTTAAATTCTGAAAATTAATTTGACATCTTGATTTTGATAGACTAGTATAAATTTATATTCATACTAGCGGATGAATATTGTGGGAGAGTCTAAACACATTGTTTAGCACCGAAGGAGCAAGTCCCGAAAATTGGGTTCAATCTCTCAGGTAAAAGGACCACAATAGGACGCGTCTCTGGAGAGCGCCATGTGCCACCAAAGGAGTTATACTCTCAGGTAAAAGGACAGAGGAAAATAGGGAAACGCCTATTTTTCTCTGTCTTTTTTTGTGGAGAAAAATAGGAAAAAACAAAAAAAAGGAGGAGTTAACAATTAGGTTGATAGTTAGATATTTACTTTTCGAAAAATTGTAAGCGCTTATTTCTGCCGAATTGACTAAGGGTATATAAACTTTTATAAGGATATGAATTTGCAATTATTTGATTTTACGTAAGGAATAAATGATTTAAAGCCATCAAAAATTGCAAACATTCTGGAAAAGAGAGAGAGGGAATTCATATGCAGGAACAAAAATTGTCGCGAGGTTTAAAAAACAGGCACGTTCAACTTATCGCTATTGGCGGGGCGATCGGTACAGGCTTATTTCTTGGAGCAGGTAAATCTATTCATTTAGCCGGTCCATCGATTTTATTTGCTTACTTGATTACCGGTGTCATTTGCTTTTTAATCATGCGTGCACTAGGAGAACTGCTTTTATCCAATTTGAAATATCATTCTTTTGTTGACTTTGTTAGAGACTATTTAGGTAATATGGCAGCATTTATTACTGGCTGGACCTACTGGTTTTGCTGGATTTCAATCGCAATGGCAGATTTAACAGCAGTTGGTCTCTATACTCAGTTTTGGTTCCCAAGTGTACCACAGTGGATGCCAGGATTAATTGCACTAGTCGTTTTGCTAATCATGAACCTTGCAACCGTAAAGCTTTTTGGCGAAATGGAATTCTGGTTCGCATTAATTAAAGTCATTGCGATTCTTGCACTAATTGTGATCGGGACTTTCATGATTATTAAAGGCTTCTCCACAAATTCAGGCGCATCCAGTTTCACGAATCTATGGAGCCATGGCGGCATGTTCCCAAATGGCATAAATGGCTTTATCCTCTCATTCCAGATGGTGGTGTTTGCGTTTGTTGGCATTGAACTTGTCGGACTTACTGCAGGTGAAACAGAAGACCCGGAAAAAGTTATCCCAAAAGCTATAAATAATATTCCTATACGGGTATTAATTTTCTATATAGGCGCCCTGATTGTCATTATGGGTGTTTATCCTTGGAGCGCCATCAACCCAACAAAAAGCCCCTTTGTCCAAGTCTTCGTAGCGGTTGGTATCGCAGCCGCCGCTGGTGTCGTCAATTTTGTCGTCCTAACATCTGCAGCTTCGGCATGTAACAGTGCCATCTTCAGTACAAGCCGGATGATATACACACTTTCCAAAGATAAAAATGCACCTGTACCATTAGCAAAACTTAATTCCCGTAAAGTACCTTCCAATGCATTGTTCTTTTCCACTGTTGTCATTCTACTTGCCGTTATATTGAACTATGTTATGCCGGAAGGAGTATTTACGCTGATTACAAGTATTTCTACCGTATGTTTCATCTTTATTTGGGGAATTACGGTCATCAGCCATTTGAAATACCGGAAGACCAGACCAGATCTAGCGAAAGTGAACAAATTTAAGTTGCCGCTTTATCCATTTTCCAATTACTTAATCCTTGTTTTCCTAGCGTTCGTGCTTGTCGTCCTTGCACTTGCGGAAGACACTCGGGTTGCCTTGTTCGTCACACCTGTCTGGTTTATCATGCTGATTGCGATTTATAAGATGATGATAACGAAGGCGGATTATGTGGATCAGGAGAATCAACAAAAATTAGCAGAAAATTTAGTGGCAACCAAAAAATAATGTTTCCGCTTTCAAAAAAGCCTTGACTTCGATTCCTTTAACTATTATTCTGAAAATAATAAAAATTTAATAAGCGGAAGATGGTTGTGGGAGAGTGCAAGTTTACACGCCACCGAAGGAGCAAGTTCCAAAAAGACCCTTGGAACAAATCTCTCAGGTAGATGGAACCACAACTGGACGCAACTCTGGAGAGCGCGTATAGAATTATATGCCACCAAAGGGGAAGGTTCTTAATCGAACTTAAACTCTCAGGTAAAAGGACAGAGAAGGGTAGATGAAAGCTTTTTGCTACCCTTCTCTGTCCTTTTTTGCGTGCAAAAAAAAGGTTTCCTTTCAGATTGTATCTTAGGAATAAACAGATAAAATCTTCGAGGTGATACATAGATAGAGGTAGCTAATACAACGAATCAAGGGGGAAACGAGATGAGTTTACAACAAAATGATTCAACTATTTTTGAAGCCATTCAAAAAGAGCAGCATCGTCAGCATCAAACATTGGAGCTGATTGCATCTGAAAACTTCGTAAGCAAAGATGTATTGGAAGCAATGGGAAGTGTGATGACGAACAAATATGCAGAAGGCTATCCAGGGAAGCGTTACTATGGAGGATGTGAATTTGTCGATGTGGCAGAACAAATAGCAATTGACCGCCTAACTCAGCTGTTTGGTGCTAAATATGCCAATGTTCAGCCTCACTCAGGTGCACAAGCAAATTTTTCTGTCTTTTTCGCACTGCTTCAACCTGGTGATAAAGTGATGGGGATGAACCTCTCACATGGCGGACACTTAACGCACGGAAGTCCTGTTAGTGTTTCAGGAAAATGGTTTGAGGTAGTGTCCTATGGTGTTAGAGAAGATACTCAATTGATTGATTATGATGAACTGGAAGCGATCGCGAAAAAAGAAAAACCGAAATTAATCATTGCCGGTACAAGTGCTTACCCTAGAACGATTGATTTTACACGGTTTAGACAAATTGCTGATCAAGTTGGCGCAAAATTAATGGTAGATATGGCGCATATTGCGGGACTTGTTGCAGCTGGTCTTCATCCATCACCGGTTCCATATGCAGATGTGGTAACGAGCACTACGCATAAAACGTTGAGAGGACCGCGCGGCGGCATTATTTTAACAAATGATGAACAGATGATAAAAGCTATTAATAAATCGGTGTTCCCAGGGATTCAAGGTGGCCCGCTCATGCATATTATTGCAGCTAAGGCGGTTGCATTCAACGAAGCATTACAGCCAAGCTTTAAGGATTATTCGAAACAAGTCATTGAAAATGCTGCAACTTTAGGAAAAACATTAAAAAATCAAGGTGCAGCCCTTGTTTCTGGTGGAACAGATAATCATATTGTCCTTTTAGATTTACGTCCGTGGAATTTAACTGGCAAAGAAGCAGAAAAATTATTAGAAGAAGCTGGAATTACTGTAAATAAAAATACGATTCCATATGATCCCGAAAAGCCGTTTGTTACGAGCGGTATCCGTATGGGAACATCGGCTTTAACGACACGTGGAATGAAGCAGGATGAAATGGTGAAAATCGGGGAAATCATCGCAGCTGTTCTGAAGAGCAAAGGGGACAAAGTCGTTCTTGAGAAAGCAAAAGAAACAACCAAAGCGATTTGTGGTGCCTATCCGTTATTTCAACAGGCAATCACAGTGTAAGAAGGGGGCATGAGGATGGAATTTCAGAGTTGTTTTGACATTATTGGCCCTATTATGGTGGGACCGTCGAGTTCTCATACTGCAGGTGTCGTATCTATCGGAAAATTTATTTATGAACTGTTAGGAGATTGTCCACAAGAGGTCAAAATTGTATTTTATGATTCTTTTGCTGAAACCTATCAAGGACATGGAACAGATAAAGCACTTCTTGGCGGATTGCTTGGGATGGATACCGATGATACACGCATTAAACATTCATTGGAGTGGGCAAAAGAGGTTGGCATGCAGTACCATTTCGAATTTGCAGACATCTGTGAGTACTATGATCATCCAAATACAACAATGGTAACAGTGAAACACGGTGATCGTGTTGTAAAGGTTGGCGGTGCATCACTTGGTGGCGGGTTATCGAAGATCTTTATGATTAACGAGAAAAAGGTAGATATTCGTTTAAGTGCAGGCGATGACTTTACAGTCCTTGCGAGTACTTATCAACCAAGAGGGAAAGCACTTATGGAGGCAATATGATGAAGATACAGTCCATGAAAGAGCTGATTGAAGCTTGTGAAAGAGAACAAAAAACCATTGGTGAAATCATGCTGATGATGGAAATAGAAAAATCAGGAAGAGACCAAGAAACCATTATTAGCATAATGGAAGAGCGCTTGATCAAAATGAAAGAAGCCGTTGATAGCGGTATAAAAGATGCCTCAACCGCACCGAGTGGAATTTCTGGCGGGGATGCCGTGAAAATGTATGATTACGTACATCAAGGGAAATCTCTGTCAGGAAATTATGTGAGCAATGCAATGAGCTTTTCATTGGCAACTTCTGAAAGCAATGCACGGATGGGGGTTATTGTAGCCACTCCAACTGCTGGTGCAGCCGGTATATTGCCTGGTGTATTGTTTTCGCTTCATAAAAACGATGGCACACCTTATAAAGATTTAGTCATGGGATTGTTCACAGCAAGTATGCTGGGGTTTGTCATTGCCAACCGTTCCTTCATTTCGGGAGCAGCAGGAGGCTGTCAAGCAGAGGTAGGATCTGCAACAGCCATGGCTGCAGGAACCATAGTGGAATTAAAAGGGGGCACGCCTCAGCAAGCTGTGAATGCGACAGCCATTGCCATGAAGTCACTCTTAGGATTAGTTTGTGATCCAGTCGCAGGACTTGTTGAAGTGCCTTGCATAAAGCGAAATGTGATTGGAACCTCCATCGCATTTTCAGCGGCTGATATGTCGCTGGCTGGGATTGAAAGTCGCATTCCGTGTGATGAAGTGATTGAAGCGATGTATAGGATCGGAAAAGATATGCCTCGGACACTTCGGGAAACAGCGCTTGGAGGTCTAGCAATAACAGAAACAGGTAAACAGGTGAAGGAAGGACTATTTTGTAAGAAATCTTAAGTAGGGGGTCTATAAATGGGGATCGAAACAGCATTAAAGCAAACACCACTTTTTGAAGTTTATGGAAAGTTTGGTGCGAAGGTCATTGATTTTGGAGGCTGGGCACTGCCAGTCCAGTTTTCCAGTATTTTAGATGAGCATGAGGTGGTTCGTACAAAAGCAGGACTTTTTGATGTTTCTCATATGGGGGAAGTGCTTGTAGTAGGGAAAGATGCAGAGAGTTACATCAACTATCTTGTCACTAACGATGTAACAAAGCTTAGCATCAATCAAGCACAGTATACCGCAATGTGCTATCCAGACGGCGGAACAGTCGATGATTTATTAGTGTACAAATTAGATTATGAAAAATATTTACTCGTCATTAATGCCGCAAACATTGAGAAAGATTTCGAATGGATGAAGCAGCATGTAAAAGGAGATGTGATGCTCCAAAATATATCGAAGTCAATGGCTCAGCTGGCCATCCAAGGGCCAAAGGCTGAAGGTATTTTACAAAAGTTAACGGAAACAGATTTATCAGAAATTGGCTCATTTAAATTTGTTCAACATGTCAACCTGGACGGGATTACAGATGTGATCGTATCTCGTACAGGTTATACAGGAGAAGATGGTTTTGAGCTTTATTTAGCCGCTGCACAAGTTGAAGCACTTTGGGTAAAGCTTTTAGAAGTAGGAAGTGATGATGGCTTAAAGCCATGTGGACTTGGTGCACGTGACACGCTTCGTCTAGAAGCACGACTTGCACTCTATGGTCAAGAGCTATTAAGTGATATAAGTCCCCTTGAAGCTGGAATCGGCTTTGCTGTAAAAACGAAAAAAGAAAGTGATTTTATCGGTAAATCCGCACTATTAGCACAAAAAGAAGCAGGATTAAAACGAAAATTAGTAGGAATTGAGGTAACAGGACGGGGGATTCCGCGCCACGGTTACCAAGTAGTTTCAGATGGTGGAGAGGAAATTGGTGTTGTTACATCGGGAACTCAATCCCCATCTTTAAAGAAAAGCATAGGCCTTGCACTAATTGCAGCAGAACATGCAGAAGTGGGGACACCATTAAAAGTGGTAATCCGCAATAAGCAGATTGATGCCGTTGTCGTTAAAACACCGTTCTATAAAAAGGGTTAATAGAGTGATAGAGTTCTATGGTTAACCCGCATGGATGAGATAGGCATTACGACTGTTACACAAACTTACTTTATATAAAGACTGATAATCAAACTTGAATTTACAATCGGAAGGAAGAGAAACAATGACTAAAGCGACAGCAACTTTACTATATAGCGAAGAACATGAGTGGGTATTACAATTAGACGGAAATCGAGTACGAATTGGAATCTCTGATTATGCACAAAAGCAATTAGGAGATATCGTCTTCGTTGAAACCCCAGAAGTGGATGATGAAGTAACAGCGAATGAATCAATGGGGACCATCGAATCAGTAAAAGCTGTATCTGAACTTTACTCTCCTGTATCAGGGACGGTTGTTACTGTAAACGAGGAGTTAGGAGATGCCCCTGAGACTATTAATGAACATCCATTTGAAGCAGGTTGGTTAGTAGAAGTGGAAATGTCAAATCCAGAAGAATTGGAATCACTTTTAAATGAAGATGCGTACCAAGCATTTATTAATGAAGGAGAGGAATAAAATGACTTCCACTTATCGATACCTCCCTGATACGAAACAAGATCAAGAGGAAATGCTCGCTTTTTTAAATATTTCTTCGATAGATGAGTTATTTGAAGATATTCCAGCTGAAATTCAACTAAACGGTGAGCTACCTATTCCAGAGGCAGTGCCAGAGCCTCTCCTTTTGAAAAAAATGAATAAACTTGCTTCCAAAAATAAAAATGCTAATCATTACCCAACCTTTCTTGGTGCAGGAACCTATGATCACTATATTCCAAGTGTGGTAAATCATATGATTTCACGGTCAGAATTTTACACAGCCTATACACCATACCAACCGGAAATCAGCCAAGGTGAATTACAGGCGATTTTTGAATTCCAAACCATGGTTTGTGAGTTGACAGGAATGGATGTCGCCAATTCTTCGATGTACGATGGCTTTACCTCTCTTGCTGAAGCTGCATCACTTGCTGTTGCATCAACACGACGTTCCAAAGTACTTGTGTCAAAGGCAGTTCATCCTGAATCACGTGCCATCTTAAATACGGTAGCAGATGGCCAAGGCTATATAGTTGAAGACGTCAATCTTACTGATGATGAGACAAGCTTAGTGAAGCTGCAAGGACAAATTGATAAAAACACTGCTGCTGTTATTGTTCAATATCCAAATTTTTTCGGATCCATTGAGGATTTAGCAGAAATTAAGAATATCGCGGATACAAAAGGAGCGCTTTTAATTGTAAGCGCCAATCCATTGGCACTGGCACTCTTGCAGGCTCCTGGTAAACTTGGAGCAGACATTGTGATCGGGGATATGCAGCCATTAGGAATCCCGATGTCCTTCGGCGGCCCACACTGTGGTTATTTTTCGGTAAGTAAGAAATTCATGCGAAAAATCCCAGGAAGAATTGTTGGGCAAACGACAGATGAAAAAGGCCAGCGAGGTTTTGTATTAACCCTGCAAGCACGTGAGCAACATATTCGCCGTGATAAAGCTTCATCCAATATTTGTTCAAACCAAGCATTAAATGCACTTGCCTCTGCGGTTTGTATGAGTGCCCTTGGAAAGCAAGGAATTCGTCATATGGCCCAATTAAACTTTGAAAAAGCCGATTATATGGCAAAATCTCTCGATAAAAAAGGCTTTACTATTATGAATAAAGCGCCATTCTTTAATGAATTCGCTGTCAAGCTTCCTCGTCCGGTAAAGGAAGTCAATGCCAAACTTCTTGAGGCAGGTATCATCGGTGGGTTTGATTTAGGAACGGATTACGGCTTAGAAAATCAAATGCTACTAGCAGTTACAGAGCAGCGGACAAAAGAAGAGATTGACCAATTTATCGAGGTATTGGAGGCAGTTGTAAATGGTTGAATATAATGATCTAATTTTTGAAATCAGTCGTCAAGGACGTGTGGGATCAAGCCTTCCGGAAAGTGATGTTAATCCTGTTGATCTAAATGATAAACTTCCCAAGCACTTGATTCGTGACCTACCAGCAGAACTCCCGGAAGTATCAGAGTTGCAGCTTGTTCGCCATTACACAGCGCTTTCGAATAAAAACCATGGAATCGATAATGGCTTCTATCCACTTGGTTCTTGTACGATGAAGTACAATCCGAAAATTAATGAAGATGTAGCACGTTTGGAAGGGTTTAGCCGCATTCATCCATACCAGCCAACTGAAACAGTACAAGGCGCACTAGAGGTTTTATATGAATTACAGGAAGAGTTAGCTGTCATCACAGGAATGGATGCAGTGACTTTACAGCCTTCAGCAGGTGCTCAAGGAGAATGGACCGGGTTAATGATGGTCAAAGCCTACCATAAGCAAAAAGGAGAGGCGAGAACCAAAGTCCTTGTTCCAGACTCCGCGCACGGAACAAACCCTGCAAGTGCATCGGTTGCCGGTTTTGAAACCATAACGATTCCATCCAATGAGCATGGGTTAGTCGACTTAGAAGAATTAAAGAAGCATGTAGATGATCATACAGCCGCACTGATGCTAACAAATCCGAATACGCTCGGCCTATTTGAAAAAGAAATCGTAGAAATTGCTAAGGTTGTTCATGAAGCAGGCGGCTTACTATACTATGATGGAGCCAATGCTAATGCCATCTTAGGGAAAACAACACCAGGCCAAATGGGCTTTGACATCGTGCATTTAAATCTTCATAAAACATTTACAACACCACATGGCGGGGGCGGTCCAGGTGCAGGTCCTGTCGGTGTGAAAGAGAAATTGATTCCGTTTTTACCAGTGCCGCGAGTCGAGAAAGTAAATGAAGTATATATGCTAGACTCTAACCAACCGCACTCTATCGGTCGAGTGAAAGGATATTATGGAAACTTCGGTATTCTTTTACGTGCTTACACCTATATTCGTACAATGGGACCTGAGGGGTTACGTCAAGTATCGGAAAGTGCCGTACTTCATGCGAATTATCTGCGCAAAAAACTCGAACCATATTTTGATGCACCGTATTCGCAAATTTGTAAGCATGAATTTGTGTTATCTGGATCAAGACAGAAAAAGCTGGGTGTAAGAACACTCGATATGGCCAAACGTTTGCTTGATTTTGGTTATCATCCACCTACCATTTACTTCCCGCTAAATGTAGATGAATGTTTGATGATTGAACCAACAGAAACAGAGTCAAAAGAAACACTAGATGCTTTTGCGGATGTAATGATTCAAATTGCAAAAGAAGTGGAAGAAAATCCAGGTGTCGTATTAGATGCACCACATACTACGGTAATTGGCCGATTGGATGAAGTCCAGGCTGCGAGACAACCAATCTTGCGATACACAAAAGATACAGTGGTAAAAAGAGAAACCGTCACGTCTTAAAAAAATGTTTAACCATGAACCACTGGGAGTGAGGAATAAGAGAAAAAGAATTTTCTCACGATGTCATTCTCGGTGGTTTGAAATAAACCTGACTGTTTATAGGGGTGAAAGATCGATATGTCTATGGACTATGTTCGCAAACCAGAATGGCTAAAAATAAAATTGAATACGAATGAAGAATATACTGGCTTAAAAAAAATGATGCGTGAAAAAAAGCTACATACGGTCTGCGAAGAAGCGAAATGCCCAAACATTCATGAATGCTGGGCTGTACGTAAAACTGCAACCTTTATGATTTTAGGAAGTATATGCACGCGTGCCTGCCGATTCTGTGCGGTTCAAACAGGGCTGCCGACAGAACTTGATTGGGATGAGCCAGAGCGTGTTGCGGAGTCAGTGGAAAAAATGGGACTAAAGCATGTCGTGATTACTGCTGTTGCTCGTGATGATTTAAAAGATGGTGGAGCTCGGGTTTTTGCAGAAACAGTACGGGCAGTAAGACGCCACAGTCCTTTTTGCAGCATTGAAGTCCTCCCGTCCGATATGAAGGGTGAATATGACAACTTAAAAACATTAATGGATGCCGGGCCAGACATTTTAAATCACAATATTGAGACAGTGAAACGTTTGTCACCAAAAATTCGTGCCCGGGCAACATACGAACGTTCCCTTGAGTTTTTAAGACGCGCAAAAGAAATGAATGCTACTATTCCAACAAAATCAAGCATTATGATTGGTCTAGGAGAAACAAAAGAAGAAATTATCGAAACGATGGACGATCTTCGTGCTAACAATGTAGATATTATGACAATCGGTCAATATTTGCAGCCAACTAAACATCATTTAAAAGTCCAAAAATATTGGAGTCCACAAGAGTTTGAAGAACTAAAGATCATTGCTATGTCAAAAGGCTTTAGTCACTGCGAAGCCGGTCCGCTCGTTCGCTCCTCTTATCACGCTGATGAACAGGTTAATGCAGCAAAAGCGAATGCGTAATCAATTAAAATAAGGGGAGAGGTTCAACTATGATAAAAATGACAAAAGAAGCCATGAACAAGTTAAAGGAAATGGTAGTCAATGGAGACCAGACTCCCCGGATTGACGCCGAAGTTGCTGGCGGATGTGGGATGACTGTTAAGTTTTCAATTGTATTTGATGAACCACGACGAAACGATTTTATTATTGATACGGATGGGATTCAGATTCGGATGGATCGTTTTACAAAACGCTATATTAATGAAGAAACAGAAATCGATTATAGTGATGAACAAGGTTTTCTAGTTGGAGAGAGTTTTGCCTCTAGTGAATGTGCAATTGACATAGTTTAATAGGTACATGGTTTATGTGAAATACTGAATGGTGTTTTTGAGCTGTTTTATGATGCTATTAAACTATTTAACTAAGTTTTCCTATAGATATGATTACATATTTTTATATGAGGAGAATCGAAGATGACAAAAGAATATGATGTTGTTATTATCGGCGGTGGAACAGGCGGATACGTTGCGGCCATTCGTGCTTCACAATTAGGGTTAAAAGCAGCGGTAATTGAAAAAGGAAAAATCGGTGGAACATGCCTTCATGCTGGTTGTATCCCTAGTAAGGCTTTATTAAGAAGCGCAGAAGTGTACGCTCAAACAAAAAATGTAGAGAAGTTTGGTGTCATTGCCCCAGAGGTTGGACTTGATTTCTCAAAAGTACAGGCTCGAAAAGAAGAAATTACGGAACGGTTATTTAAAGGTGTCCAACATTTAATGAAAAAAGGAAAGATCGATGTTTATGAAGGGAAAGGAAGCATCTTGCCGTCTAAAGATGTACTAGTGGAATTGAACAATCAGGAAGAGGAAATCCTCTTAAACCCCCGGAATATTTTGATTGCAACGGGCTCTCGTCCAAGAACACTCCATGGCCTAGAAGTAGATGAAAAGTATGTGATGACATCCGATGAAGCCTTGAAAATGGAGGCGCTTCCAAACTCTATTATCATTGTTGGGGGCGGAGTGATTGGAATCGAATGGGCATCGATGCTCGTGGACTTCGGATTACAAGTAACAGTACTTGAATATGCCGATCGTATATTGCCAACAGAAGATCAAGAGGTATCAAAGGAAATCCAGCGTTTAATGAAGAAAAAAGGTGTGAAAATCGTCACTAGTGCAAAGGTGCTGCCTGAGACACTTGAAAAAGGTGAGGGTGTTTCGATAAAGGCGGAGCATAAAGGAAAAGAAACGCCATTTTCTGCTGATAAACTTTTAGTATCCGTAGGACGATTACCAAATACGGAAGCCATTGGGCTTGAAAATACTACCATTGATCTGGATCGTGATTTTATTAAAACCAATGAGTTTTATCAAACGAATGAATCAAACATTTACGCCATTGGTGATGTGATTGGCGGCTTGCAGCTTGCCCATGTTGCTTCACATGAAGGAATGATCGCCATTGAACATATGGCAGGGGAAAATCCAGCCCCACTTGATTCGACGCTTGTTTCAAAATGTGTATACAGCAGCCCAGAAGTAGCAAGTGTTGGACTCACAGAAGAAGAAGCAAAGGGCAAAGGATATCAAGTGAAAACTGGTAAATTTTCATTCCGTGCGATTGGAAAGGCTTTGGTTTTTGGTGAATCGGATGGTTTTGTCAAACTGGTTGTTGAAGAAGGATCTAATAAGCTGTTAGGAGCCCATCTGGTAGGTCCGCATGTAACGGATATGATTACAGAAGTAGGCCTCGCTCGTGTATTAAACGCAACCGCCATGGATATTGCTCATACGATCCATCCCCACCCGACATTGGCTGAAGCAATTGGTGAAGCCGCACTTGCCGTAGATGGAAAAGCAATTCATGGCTAATACAACATATATTTTAACCCTAAGGATGGTGGAAGAGTAATGATCATAAAGGTAAAGCATAACCGTGCAAAATTATTAATTTCTTGTCCAGAAAGGCCAGGGATTATCTCGACTGTAACGAATTTTTTATTAGAACACAAAGCAAATATTGTCCATTTTGACCAACATACTACTGATCCACAAGCAGGTATATTCTTTATGCGGATCGAGTTTGATTTGGAAGAATTTAATTCTACATATGAAAAACTTGAAAAAGATCTACATGATTTGGCGCAGGATTATGCGTTGGATTGGCAGTTGAGCAGTAATGAAAGAAGAAAGCGAATGGCCATCTTTGTTTCCAAAGCGGACCACTGTCTCAGCGAGCTTATTTGGCGGTGGAAATCTAATGAAATTCCTGTGGATATCCCTATGGTGATCAGTAATCATGCCGATTTAAAAGAATTAGTTGAGGGTTATGGAATCCCTTTTTATCATATCCCACTGTCTCAAGAAACGAAAGGAGATGCCGAACAGAAAGCATTAGAACTGTTGAAAGGGAAAGTAGATTTTATTGTTCTGGCCAGGTATATGCAAATTCTTTCTCCTAATTTCATTTCGCATTATCCTAAACAAATCATTAACATCCATCACTCTTTCTTACCAGCTTTTGTTGGGGCAAATCCTTATGTAAGAGCGTTTAACAGAGGAGTAAAGTTAATAGGAGCAACTGCACATTATGTAACAAATGATCTTGATGAAGGACCAATTATTGAACAAGATGTACAGCGTATTAATCATCGCTATACAGTAGCGGATTTAAAGACTGCGGGACGTCATGTGGAAAAAAGAGTTCTCGCCGAAGCCGTTTCCTGGCATGTTGAAGATAAAGTACTTGTTCATGGTAATAAAACGATTGTATTTGCATGAGTTGATTTCATAAGGTAGGTGCCTTTGTTTAAATGATCATTTGTTTTCGGATGATAGAGGCCCAAAAAAAGGTCAAAAGATCAGGAAGATGGGATATCAGGGGATTATCGAGAAACACATGTAGACGAAGATCATAGGAGATGGGCTAATGGCAGGAAATGAACATGTATTGGACTTTATTCATATCCTTTTAGCTATTCTTTGGATATGGATGTTTCTTCAAAATAAACGAAAGCGTACGTTAAACTACATACATATCACGCTGCTGCTTTTTGCCGTGGGTATATTACTTAATTCATTAGTGAAGTGGTCATAAAGGCGTACCTTCCATATGTTAGGGTAGTTTCAAATTTGCAAATGCTCAAATTTAAGAGTGTTAGGTAAATCCTTGGATTTGGATATGCCTAGCACTTTTCTATGATGTTCTATTTAAACTAAATAATTTGTTTTATTGCTCCTGAATTGCAGGAGATTTATTTTGTTTTTTGATATGTAATTTATATTGTTACCTAAAGCAAAGAATTCTTTAGTGGATTAATATTTGTTAAAAATCAATTATAGGCTATAGTGGAATTATTTAATATTGAGTTATTTTTTGTTGACTTTATAAACTGTAAATATTAAAATTACATTAATCTTCTTGAGGAGGAAGCATCAAAGTGAATAGTGATTTTACGATAGCCGTCCATAGTTTAGTCTATTTAGCTTATTTACCAGATCATATGGCAAGCAGTGAGTCAATCGCTACCAATGTTTGTACAAATGCGGCAAGGATTCGCAAAATCATGAGCTGTTTGCGCAATCATGGATTTGTTAAGACAAAAGAAGGTATTGGCGGTGGCTATATTCTCGACTGTAACTCTCAAGAGGTATCATTGGCAGATATTTATCGTACAGTTTCACGCGGAAGCCTAAAACCAAACTGGTGCACAGGTGATCCGGAGCAAAAATGTGTTATATCATCAAATACCCAGGTGGTTATGGATCAGATTTTCAATGATGCTGAATTGTATTTTGAAAAATATTTAGAGAATATTACGCTTAGTACTGTTTTAGAAAAAATTAAACATTGTCCATGATTTAGTTTTTTCTTTTAATTATACTGTATATTATTTTAATACAGTATGAAGCGATATAGATGATATACTTTTTTTAAAAACCAAACTGTAACTTTTTTTATAACATTTAAGGGGTGTAGATGACAATGGCCGATAAATATCGATTTGAAAATGGGGATTGGGTTCAGGGTAGGTCCAGAGATGGAGAATTGATCCACGGGTATATAGAAACCGTAGACACTCACAAAGGAATGCTGCAAGTAAAAGTGGTCGATAGTGACAATGAAAAAGCGATTGGAAAATCGATTTGGATTGTAAATAAACGGGCTGAAAAGCTGCCCGAGACAACTGGTAGAAATGAAAGTGAGCTTTTAGCTTTAATAGATTTGGCTTTACTATTTAAGGATGAGCAGTGGTTTAAGGAATTATCGGCGAAATTAGTATCTATAAAAAAAATTCAAGAAGTGCCTATCAAGAAATCTGAATTTCTAATCAGTGGAAACAGAATGAGGAATTTTGATATAAAAAGATAATTTTCATATATTTGTCAGAGTTAACAACTAAGTTTTTTTAAAATAAAAAAATTATATTGGAGGAAAAGAATAATGGCAATTTCACACGTAACAGATCAAACTTTTGCTGCAGAAATGAAAGAGGGATTGGTGTTAGTGGATTTTTGGGCTCCATGGTGCGGGCCTTGTAAAATGATTGCACCTGTGTTGGAGGAAATCGATTTTGAAATTGGTGATAAAGTTGGGATTCTTAAACTTAATGTAGATGAGAACCCAGAAACAACAAAATCATTTGGTGTCATGAGCATTCCAACGTTGATTCTTTTCAAAGACGGTGTTGAAGTAGATAAGGTTATCGGCTTCCAACCAAAAGAAGCTTTGACAGAATTAATTTTAAAGCACTCTTAATACTGAAAGAATTAGCTTTGAACGAAACCGTAAACGATTGGATGAAGTCGTAGAATGGGCAAAGTTGCCTGTATTATCTAAATGAAAAAGGTGGAGGAGTAAAGACATGATGAATTTAAAATATGCACCATTATTTAAATCATTTACGATAGGAAAGGGGATTCAATTAAAAAATCGCATTGTCATGGCACCGATGACAAATTTCTCATCAAATCCTGACGGGACCGTCTCAGATGCGGAAGTCAAGTATTATGAACGACGTTCCAATGGCGTTGGGATGGTCATTACAGCATGTACCTATGTGACAATGAATGGTAAAGGATTTCATGGTGAATTTGGTGGCGACCGTGATGAGTTGATACCAAGTTTGCGTCGTCTAGCATCAGCGATTAAAGAGAAGGGTGCGAAAGCGATTTTGCAAATCTTCCATGGCGGCCGCCAGGTTCCGTCTGAATTAGTGGATGGTGATGTGGTAAGTGCTAGTGCAATTCCTTCAGAAGGTGAAGGAAAACCCGTTCCTCGAGCTTTAACTGAAACAGAAATCGAATCTATTATTCGTGATTTTGGAGAAACAACTCGACGAGCAATTGAAGCAGGTTATGACGGAGTTGAAATACATGGTGCGAATGGATACCTGATTCAGCAATTCTTTTCCCCTCATTCTAATCGTCGTGAAGACCGCTGGGGTGGCACTCTTGAAAAACGTCTAACTTTTCCTTTAGCGGTTGTTGATGAAGTAAAGAGAGTGGTTGCTGAATATGGGAAAGAGTCTTTCCTAGTTGGATATCGTTTTTCCCCTGAGGAACCCGAAACACCAGGAATCACGATGGCAGACACATTAGCACTAATAGATGCACTTGCAGAAAAAGACCTTGATTATCTCCATGTTTCATTGCTGGATTTCAGGTCAACACCTAAACGAGGAGTTGAGGATACACGTTCACGTATTGAAATCATTCAAGAGCGTGTAGGTGACCGTGTTCCAGTAATTGGTGTCGGTTCGATTTATTCAGCTGACGATGCCTTAAAAGCCTTAGAAACAGGAGTCCCATTAATCGCACTGGGACGTGAACTGATTATTGATCCCGAGTGGGTGCAAAAAGTGGAACAAGGTAGAGAATCTGAAATTGTCACCAAAATAAACAAGAATCATCAGCACGTGCTGGAAGTACCAGATCCCCTATGGCAGGCAATTATTCATTCGCCTGGATGGTTTCCGGGAGTAGAATAGATTAGTTGATTTTTTACAGGACAAAAATACTGTGTACAGGTACGTTATAGTACTGTAATCGTATTAATAAAACTATATAAAAAATAGTCAACTAGAAATTTATAATGTACCCGTTATAAAGAATAGTTTAAAAAGGTTTTGCCACTTGTGGTCCCTTGGCAAAACGGACGTGGATGGATCTAGCTCAGCTTATTTGACGAGGTTGAACTTATATACTGACTGATCGGGAAGAAATTATTAATTAATTTACTATGTGTCAGCACCTTTATTAAGGGTTGCTGGCACTTTATTTACTCCACATGGACAGTTCTCCTGCAAGTTTCCTGGCCGCATTCTCTTTTTCCTCCAAGATCTTCTTTAATTCCACATTTCCGCCGTGAATCGTCTTTGTATACGAGGTGAAACGGCTACTGTATTAGCAAACGTCACAGCCTGTAGGAGTTCCATCAACTATCCTACCTGCAAAAGTAAGCGATTTGAAGTAAAGAAAACAGAAATACTCAAATGCATCTATTAATTTTTTCTTTTGATTCCTTCTTATTGGGAGACAAAAAACAAAAATGGCACAAGGATTTTTCTTGTGTCATTTTTTACCTTTTTTATGTTAAGTAAAGTAACTACAAATGTAGTTATATTATTTTCACTGATAACATGAGTCCGACACTTGTACAATTCGACAAATCTTTGGCCAACAGCTAAGCCCAATCCAGTGCCAACATAATCTTTTTGTACAGCTTTTGCACGATAAGAATATTCAAAGATTTTATCAATTTCATCCTCTGGTATTTCCACTCCTCTATTTCATGTTTTACTCCATCACTTCCGTAATCTGCGACAACTTTTCCTACTAACAACGACTTCTTATACCTTTATTAGAACGTTCTAATTGGTTTCTTACCTTTTTTTATACAAAATGTTAAGTTTTGTAAGCAAATCTATCTAATTGTATTTACCATTAATTAATAATAAATTCATATTCAATTTAAACTCTATTTACTATACATCATTATATTTATATACAGAAGAACTTGTAGCAAGAAATTTATCTGTTATAACACAAATGAAAAGTTAAAATTACTAGTTTAAAGGGGTGAGAAAATTTTGGGAAAAATAGTAACTTGGTTCGTTATTTTATCATGCTTTATTTCGTTTATGCTTCCACCAATTAATGTGTCAGCCCACACAGATAATAGTGAAGGCTATTCGAAGATAACAATGGTAGGGGAGAAGCTGCAAGTGGAGCTGCACATTGATTTTTTCGAACTGGGAAGGTTAATTGATTTAGGTGTCAAACCTGGTGCACCTACAGAACAGCTGAATACGGCATTAGAATATCATCGTGATGCTGTGACTTCATATCTTTCGTCCCATTTCGAGGTATTCACGGATGGAGCGAAAGCAGAAGGCAAAGTAATTTCCACAGACATTAAACGGAGAGTAGGCCGGGATTATGCCAAAATGGTACTTGAATATCCAGCACCAACCTCTAAATCTTCAGTTCAAATACATTATAGTATCTTCTTTGACGATAATGATTCAATGCATCGAAATATCACTACATACGACCTTGAAAACAAAAAAGGTCAATTTGTTTTCCAAGCCGGTGAACGAGAGCTTAACATCGGAAAGGAAACTGTTTTCGGGCAATTTATCCGGTTTGTTCAACTTGGTTTTCACCATATCATGATTGGCTATGACCATATCCTTTTTGTCATGGCTTTATTGTTAGGAACACGCCGTATCTCTGATGTAATAAAGGTGATTTCCGTATTCACAATAGCTCATACTATTACACTCGGCTTAACAGCTTTGAAGTTGCTTAATATTCCTGCCGAGATCGTTGAACCGCTCATTGCGTTAAGCATAGCGTTTGTTGCTGTAGAAAATTATTTTGGATTTTCTGCTAAATATCGGTTCGCTGTCGTCTTTGGATTTGGGCTAATTCATGGGGTCGGATTTGCCGGTGCCCTGCAGCTGTCAAACGATGTAACTTGGCGATCAATTTTGTCCATCTTTTCATTCAACATCGGTGTAGAAGTGGGACAAGCCTTAATCATCCTTCTTCTGTTTCCAATTCTTTTTTATATCCGGCGGTTCAATTGGTCCACTGTCTTCCGTGGAGCCGCAACCGCAGGGATTTTTGGAATGGGATTAATTTGGTACTTCCAACGGTTCCTCGTCTAATTCGAAACCTAAATGCTTAAAATTTACGGACACAAAGGACCACTGAATGTGACCAGGGCAACTGATTTTTATGGTCAAAATGAACCGTCTTTTGTCTAGGGACTTAATTTTTATTAAGGAGGTGGTGAAGCCTTATTTACGCTCCAATATTCCAGAAAATCTAAAACAATTAGGAGGAAAAATTCTTGAAGTCTTTAGAAGGCAAAGGGAGAACCATTAAACAAAAACTCAAACCTGTGGCAGCGGCTGCGATGTGCGGGATGGCTCTAGCTGCTGTGGTAAAACCAGTTGTAGCAGATAATCCTACTGCCACGATTAAGGGGTCGGTTTTCACTGACAAAAACGGGAATGGAACTCGTGACGGGAATGAAGAGGGGATTCCTCATGTGTCTGTATCGGACGGTAAAAATATTACCGTCACAGATAGTCAGGGAAATTATACTCTAACAATCGATACAGACAGGCGTAAGGAAGATATCGTTTTTGTATCGGTTCCAAACGGATACACCGTACCGACTGACAAAAACAAAACACCGCAGTTTTACCAGCAGTTGGGAAATGTTCAGGCAGGGGAAACAAAGGAACAAAACTTTGGTCTTTTACATACGCCAAAGAGCAATAATCCGAACTTTAGCTTTGTCAATATTGCCGATGTACATGTTCAAGACGGTACAGCCAACAACCGTGAGCGCTTCACAGACCAGTTAGCGCAAATTAATCAATCAACAGGAAATCCGGCCTTCATTGCCGTTAGTGGAGATTTAACCAACCGAGCAGACGATACGGAATTCAAGGATTATCAAGCAAGTACGGCTACATCTTCCCTTCCAGTCTACCCGGCAGTTGGAAACCATGATTTTGCCCCGGGTTCGGACTATAAGACGAGAATTGATAAGTACCGCAATTATCTCGGACCGGAGTGGTATTCCTTTGATTATGGCAATCGGCACTTCGTAACATTAGAAAACACTCTAGGTTTCAATGAATCCGACCAGTTTGAGTGGTTAAAGCAGGATCTCGCTCAGAATGCGATCAACAAGGAAGTAGTTGTATTTGTTCATAAACCTATGAATACTCCGGAAACCCCGTCACCGGATAACACGAAAAAATTTATTGAACTACTTAGTCAATATAATACACGCTTGGTGATGGTGGGACATACGCATGTTAACGATGTAGCACAGGATACAATTCCAGGCGCTGACCATGTGACCACGGTTTCCAGTGCTTACACAATTGACCAGATGCCAAACGGGTTCCGAATGGTTACGTTCCAGGGTGGCAAGCAGGAAGAGAAATATAAAATGTATGACGTTAAGCAAAGTGCGGCAATCGTTCATCCAGCAGCCGGCAGCGAGGTTCCAAAAGGTAAAGTGGACATATTGGTAAATGCCTACAACACTACTAGTAATGTCACGAAGGTTCAATACCGAGTGGATGGCGGTTCTTGGAAAAACCTTAAACAAAGCAGCGGAATGGCTTGGTATGACCAGTGGGATGCTGAGAAAGCAACTAAAGGTCAGCATGCCATCGAAGTTATGGTAACGGATGATGCAGGAAAGGTTTGGGTAAAAAACAACACATTTAGTGTTGTGGATAATGATAAACGGATTGCACCGAAAAAAGGGACCGACTGGCCGATGTTCCACGGCAATGCCCAGCATACCGGAGGGGCAAAGGATACACTCGATGCGGGTCTAAGTCTTGGCTGGACATACCGAACCGCAGGAACAATACTTACCTCCTCCCCAGCCATTTCCAATGGAATGGTTTATATTGGCACACGTGATGAAAATGGCACTGACCAACATGCCATCCATGCGGTTGACCTTGAGACAGGTAACAAGCGCTGGGAAGTGAAGGCAGATGCCCAGGTCCAAGCCTCACCTGCAGTTGCCGATGGGATCGTCTATGCATCTTCCATTCGCGGTACCCTTTATGCGATGAATGCTCAAACGGGAGAGATCATTTGGGAAAAGACTGTTGGGAAAGATGAAGTACAAAGAGCATGGATGTACTATTCTCCAACCGTAAAGGATGGAGTTGTCTACCAGGCGTACAGCACAGGCAGTGGCGGTGCAATGATGGCGCTTGATGCCCACACTGGTGCAGAAATATGGAATGCTCCTTTAGCAGGCGGCTGGATCGTTGAATCCACACCTGTTGTTCAGGACGGCAAGGTTTATGTAGGAGCAGATGGAGGCTGGTTGATCTCTTTTGACGCTTCCACTGGTAAAGAATTGTGGAGGAAAAAACCGGCCGGCGGATGGATGCACTCCATGCCTTCTATCGCTGATGGAAGGTTATATATGGGTTATGGAGGTGGATTGCTGGTTGCACTTGATGCTGCTACTGGAAAAGAGCTTTGGCGTTACAAGAGCCAAGATTCAACCTATATTTACGGTGGTGCAACAGGTTCCTCTCCTGCGGTAGCGAATGGAGTCGTTTATATGGGATTCCCGGATGGAAACGTTGCTTCCTTCGATGCATCCACCGGAACAAAGAAATGGAGTTATCGAACGAAGGCCGGAATTATTTCCTCTGCAGCAGTCAGCGGAGAAACAGTTTTTATCGGCTCGAACGACGGAAATCTTTATGCATTCGACAGCTTAACTGGACAACCTCTATGGCAGCATGAAATTGGAGCATGGGTTGCTTCTTCACCGGCCATTTCTGGAAATACGCTAGTGGTTGGAGCACTTGATGGGAACCTATATGCTTTCACTCCTGGGGGCAGGGCTGCCCAGCGCTGGCCGCGACTATCCGGACAAGTGACAAATAAATTAACAGGCAAACCAATAGGAGGCGCTACTGTTATTGCAACAGACAGTGAGGGGAACCGTCAAGTTTCCACGGTAAATGCTGAGGGGCAATACCTTCTAGGAGTACATCCGGGTAACTATACGCTGACAGCCAAATTTAGAGGCTACCAAAGCGGTACGGCTGTTTCGGTGGAAGTTGCGAACGGAGAAAACCGGACGGTTGCTTTGCAATTAAGTGGAATCACAGAACCCATCGCAGGAATATCTCAGGAAGCACCGGACTTTAATTCAGGCAGCCCGCGAATGGATGCAACAACTGGTAAAACTTTTCACTATGTCATGAATAACCGAATCCAAGCAACGATTTCCTCCCAAATCGCTGCGAACAACTTGCCAGGTACATTCCAGCCAGGATGGCTTGGGGACATTGCCTTGCTTGATAACAATGCAATGGAGACGCTCGATTGGAGTGAATGGATTCTCTCTCCGATAATGAACGATACAAAACGTCCATGGAACCGCGAGGGAGAATGGTTATCGCTTCCGAATATAGAAGCGGTCGGTGATGCCATCCATGCCACCGGACAAGCACAAATTGATCCGTCAATCAAAACTTCGGTTACTTATCGTGCACTTCCGAATGCGCCGGTGGTCAAGTTTACACTAGAATTGGAGAATACCGGAGTGAAAGACTTTAAAGGGTATTTCCAATACCTGCTTGACCCCGACAGCCCAGATGACACGGCCATAGTTCCAGGAATCGCGAAAGTGAATCCAGGCTTCATGACCACCGGATGGACTGGGAACTACATCTATGACGGTCCTAAAACCGCTATTTCCAGCCCAGCCCATGGGATTGCTTGGGTAAAAGACAAACCTGCTGGATTAAGTTCTTTCGGTTATATTTTTGGTGCCTCATTTGATGCCAGTGTGAAAGTCGGAGAAAAACGCACGATTAGCTGGTACCATATTACTGACTACCCTGCGGACGGAAGCAATCCAGAAGCTAATATCGCTCAGTGGGCATCCCAGCTGAGTACCCTAGACACAGATGAAGCAAACTAATCTTGGTCTTGAATGAATGAGCAAGAATTAAAAGATAAATGGAAAGAATGGGTGGTACCTGGCACGACTAGAGTATTGTAGAATTGTATGGAAACGCACGTTCTTATTCAATTAAAAATATTCTTCGTACTTTTTTATAAGTTGCCAATTTTCAATGGCAACTTTTTTCACGTATTTAGGGAATTTGCACACCAATAATTAGATAGTTCCAAAGGAATGGATCAACTTTTACTATTTTACCAATAATTAGGGTTGGAAAAAGGTGATCGGATTATTAGTTCCAGGTAATAGTAGATTTCCATATAGATATTCGGCAAAATGAAAGAGACTATGGAAGAAATGGACCTGGATATTAGTGTCAAGGAACATCTTATAGAGAAAGTAGATTTTTTGTTGAATAAGATTATAAAATAAGTCCCAAAAATCTATGGCACCATCCGATTTCCAGGATGGTGCCTATTTACTAATTTGGGTCCCCGTTACCTCAAGTTTTTCAGACTGCATCTATATTGATTATACCTACCAACAACGTAAAATAATTGACGTTGTTGGTAGGTATAAGTTAAACTCCTATTAAAGGAGGAAAGAAACGTGCCTGTTAAAAAGTCTGAAAATATAGAATATTTGATTTCTGATCTGGTTGAAGAATTCGGTATTAGTCAGCGCTCTATCCGTTATTATGAAGAATTTGGATTGATTCATCCGAGGCGAACAGCTGGAAATCACCGAGTATATACAAAGAGAGATCGAGCAAGAATTAAAATGATTCTTAGAGGTAAGCACCTTGGCTTTTCTTTGCAGGATGCTGCCACGCTAATTAGCTTATATGATATTGACACGACTCAACTCAAACAGTACGAAGAAGGGATTAAACTTGCTTATAAACATTTGAAGGAGGTGAGAGATCGACAGAAGGAGTTAGCGCTCTTAGAGAGTGATTTATTGGATGCAATTAAAGAAGCGGAAGCAAGGTATGCAACAATTAAAGGGAAGGGGCAACGGGATGACTAAAAAGGTTTTGGTTGATCAACAGGATGGGGTTATGGTTATTAGGATTAACCGTCCGGAAAAACATAATTGTATTGATGGAGAAACAGCGGCCTTGCTTTATGAAGCCTGGGTTGAATTTCGAGATGATCCTGAAGCAAAAGTGGCTATTTTAACAGGAAGTGGCCCATCCTTTAGCTCAGGTGCTGATTTAAAGGCGATTGATTCATTAGGTCCCAAAAATCAGTATGATGCGGATTTCGCTTATGATGGAAAAGGCTATTTAGGATTTACGAGAATGACAGATATCTTTAAACCAACAATTGCTGCTGTCAACGGTTTTTGTTTTGCCGGCGGCCTTGAAATGGCGGCGTGGTGTGATATACGTATTGCTGCCATCAATGCTGAGTTTGGCTGTTTAGAAAGGCGCTGGAATGTTCCTTTGGTCGACGGTGGTACCCAGCGAATTCCAAGAATCGTGGGCTGGGGACGTGGGATGGATCTCATTTTAACCGGAAGAAAAATAGATGCCAAAACGGCATTAGATTGGGGTTTAGTAACGGAATTGGTTGAAACTAATAATCTATTAGATCGCGCTCTCGAGCTTGCCCATCAAATGGCTTCCTATCCACAAGGCTCCTTACGGTCGGATAAACAGGCAGCAGTAAGAGGTTGGGGACTTCCACTAGAAGAAGCACTCCGGATCGAATGTCAATTAGGAATGCCTCATACCAAAAGCGAGGAAACAAGGCAAGGATTAACTAATTTTATCAATCGAAAGGGGTAATAGAATGATTGCTGCTGAGTTAATTAAGCGTGGTGCTAAGTATTATGCGAAAGAAACAGCTGTCATTTATAAAGACCAGAAATTAACGTTTGAAGAAGTTCATAAAAATTCCAATCGCTTAGCCAATGCCCTGTTTAAATTGGGATTGGAAAAGGGCGATCGAATTTCCTTTTTATTTGCCAATTCTCTTCATAGTGTGGAAATTGACTTTGCGATGTTAAAATCAGGACTGGTTCGAGTCCCATTAAATACAAGGCTTTCAGAAGAAGAACATTTGCATATGATCACGGAGACCGATTCGAAAGCCATTTTATTTACCGAGGAATTTTCAGACAGGGTGGCGAGATTGAGAGAAAGACTGCCCAATCAACTATTATTTTTCCAAGTGGACGGGACTGCAAAGTATGAGTGGATGGTTCCGATATACGAAGAAATGAAAACGGTTACTGCTGATGATCCAATCGTTCGATTATCAGAAGAAGATTATGCTACCTTCCAATATACATCAGGTACCACAGGTAAGTTAAAAGCAGCCATCCATACGCAAGGTTCCTGGGCAGCGATGGCAACGAATATCTTGTCAACATTGACGATTAATAGCGGAGATATTATGATGCACGCTGCTCCATTAACACACGCATCAGGCATACTCGTTTTACCACATTGGATACGAGGTGCCGCCAATGCGATTCTACCAACCTTTCATCCTCAAGAATTTCTTCAAGCTGTTGAAACGATCAAACCAACTACGATTAACTTAGTTCCAACTATGATTGTCATGCTTCTCACTAATCCAGAGGTAGAAAAATATTCATTTGACTCCGTTCGAAGTCTGATTTACGGTGCTTCACCGATGCCGCGTGAAGCCTTGAAGAGAGGTCTGGAATTATGGGGGCCAAAATTCATTCAGTATTTCGGTCAAACGGAAGTTCCTCTTATTCTATCTATTTTATCAGTTGAGGACCATCTAGTAGGGTTAGCAAATCCAGTTTACTATGACCGACTGTTATCCTGCGGCAGACCTACGATCACGACAGAAGTGAAAATTGTCAATGAAGATGGTCTAGAGGTGCCGCAAGGGGAAATAGGTGAGATTGTTGTTTCCTCAAATCAAGCAATGGCAGGCTATTGGAAAGAGGAAGAATTGACGGCTGAAACGATCAAAGGTAAATGGGTTTATACGCGGGATATGGGCTACATAGACCAAGAAGGTTACTTGTATTTAATTGATCGTAAGTCAGATATGATCATCAGCGGTGGATTTAATATTTATCCTCGTGAAGTAGAAGAAGTTCTATACCAGCATCCTGCCGTTTTGGAGGCAGCAGTAGTCGGAGTTCCAGACGCAACATGGGTGGAAAGTGTGAAAGCCTTTGTTGTATTGAGAGCGGACCATACAGCGAGTGAAGAGGAGCTTATTGAATATTGCAAAGATCATATAGCGTCCTATAAAAAACCGAAAACTATCGAGTTTATTGATAGCCTACCGAAAAGTGCGGTTGGGAAGGTAGTTAGGAGGATTTTGCGGAAGGAAGAGTTGAGGAGATAGGTTTGTTGCCAATTTTATTCAGTAATAAAAAGTTTCATGCACCATCCAATTCTTTGGATGGTGCCTGAATTTTTTGATTTACTGCAAATAATCTTCTATTGAAAAAGATCATTATTAAAATATTTTTAAGATAAAGTACTGAATCAAGGTTAATAAGGCTAAAAAGGAAAAGTTGTATAGGCTGAATTTAATTAAATATTTTTTACTTTCCTTTGGATTTGCCTGAATAAATAGTTTGTAAGAAATCACACTTGCCAATGATGCAATAATGGTCCCTAGCCCTCCAATATTGACACCCAATAATAAAGGTTTCCAATCCGTTGTGAATTCTGCCAGTAGGATCGAAGCAGGGACGTTACTGATAAATTGGCTTAAAAAAATCGAACTGAAATAGACGGAAATTGGGTCCTTGAGGCTTGTGCTTGCAATGGCTTGTAATGTATTAGAATTGGATATATTTCCGATGAAAATAAAGAAACAGATAAAAGTTAACAGCAACAAATAATCAATCTTAATTAATAATTTTACATTCATAATGATCACCGTCATTAATGTAATCACGAAGGCAACCAGGTAACTGACTACTCCAAAAATGGAAGCAATAATAATGGCTAATACCATTACCCAGACAGCAGGCCTCTTCCAATCGCTAATCGGCATTTGAGTCAGGACAACTTTCAGTTCTCTTTTATGCATTCTATTCATTAGAAAATAAAGCGAACCAATCCCAGTAACAGCCATGAATAAAACGGTTGTAAAAAAGGGAATGGGCTTGATTCCATAATAAGAATAGATGAACAAATTTTGCGGATTACCCATTGGAGTCAAACTACTTCCAATATTGGCAGCAATGGTTTGAAGAATAATCGTCTCCATCATGGGAATCTTAGTCTTTCTACTGACAACCAGAGTCAAAGGTACAAAAGTAAGCAGTGCTACATCGTTTGTAACAAACATGGAGCTAAAAAAACATAACATAATCAGAATAGCTGAAACGGATCGGCTATTATTACATTTATTGATGATGGTAATAGCGAATTTGTCCAGAAATTTAAGTTCTTCCAAAGCCTTAATGGTAAGCATTAGGGTAAATAAACTAATCAGGACTTGAAAATTTATATACTCCAGTTTAGGAGAGTGAATCAAACAGCTAGTTGCTGCCAATAGAAGCGACACAGTAAAGACGATATCTTTTTTCAGAAAACCAATCTTCAGTTTGATTCTTTTGTTTCCTTGGATTAATACAGATTCTTTCACAACACACCACCGGTAATAGATAGAATTTGACAACTATATGATTCTATCATGTACATCTATGGCTTGAAAATACCAAAGTAATGAATCTATAGTTCCCTGTTTAGAAATACTTTTAAAAATCTTGAGATGAATTTCATAAAACTTAAAAAAGTGCCTGACACCATCCAAGCTGGACGATACCTGACACTTACTAGTTTTTACTTTTTTTACTTAAGACTCCTAACTTTGCTTTGACTTCATGTAAATCTCTTCGTACGGCTGGATTACCACAAAGCCTTCACCTTCGAATTTCATTTGTATTGACTCACCGCTGCCTCTTCCAAGAAAAGTCTTTAAACTTATATCAGTTTGAAACACAGGCTGAAGATTGCCAGACCAGGCTACAGTTGCGTTTGGATCCGTAATTACAGGGTTACCAGGTGACACCCTTAAAGTGAGTGGTTCATAATGTGCAGTAAAAGCAATCATACCTGTTCCTTGACAACGTACATTAAATAAACCGCCTGCCATCATCCCAGCAATTTTCTTCATTAATTTGATGTCCCATTTAATACTTGGTTCAAATGCAAGTAAATCATTCCCGTTAATGTAGATGGTTTCGTTTTGTAAATTCAGGATAATGATCTTCTTGCCACTATCCGCAAGATATAACTTGCCTTTTCCGTTAGCTTTCATTAAAGAGGCGCCTTCTCCTGTAAATGCCTTCTTGAACGCGGTTCCTAGACCGTGTTCTAATATTCCTTCACGGACAAATTTCATTTCCCCATGATAAGCAACCATTGACCCTGCTTTAGCCCAAACTTGACCGTCTAAATTTACCTCCAAAAGCCGTGGAGTCTCTAATTCAAAAAAACCCTGCCCTTTATCTTCCTGCTCCGTTTGTTTGATAAATTCTTCAATTGAGTATCTGTTCAATGCTCCCACATCCTTCCTTCACTTTATATACGAGCCCATATCACTTTTGTTTCAAATTTATGGAAGGGACTGAAATTTTATCCTTTCAAGTCTATCTAAGAGCGCCTCAGAATTCAAAATAAGGGAAAGAAATATACGAAAATTGAATAATAACATTGAAGTGAACTTACTAATAATGATATTCAGGGAGAATGTACTATTATTTCCATTGTTGGGGATCCAAATCTTTCTCCTGATGCAGGAATACTTTTAATTAAGGGTGCTTCTAAGACAAATATCGCAAAGGAGTAATGATAATGGATAAGGACAATCATTATGTTGCAGCTTCACTTTCTCCTAATTTGATAAATGAAATTCAAACATTAGATAGTGGTTATCGCGTACTAAAATGATAAAAATTAGATGGGTATATATTTTCTGTAAAAAAGGGCGCCTATTTCTCTTTTGGGAAGGCTGGAGTCATATCTAAGGTCAAAGGCCTTCATAAATTTGAAAGTTTTTCTTTATCGGAGTATTTTAAATTTCAAGGTATTCCACCTATACGCTTCATAAGTTGGCCTTAATGAAGGACGAATCTCTTGTTCATACGGCAGATTTTGTCCTTCATACCGCTGATGAAGGACAAATTTCATGTTCCTGCGTGGACATTTGTCTTTCATACCGCTGATGAAAGACAAATCACATGTACCTGTGTGGACTTTTGTCCTTCATACCGCTGATGAAGGACAAATCACATGGACCTGCGTCGACATTTGTCTTTCATACCGCTGATGAAGGACAAATCACATGTACCTGCGTGGACTTTTGTCCTTCATACCGCTGATGAAGGACAAATTTCATGTTCCTGCGTGGACATTTGTCTTTCATACCGCTGATGAAAGACAAATCACATGTACCTGTGTGGACTTTTGTCCTTCATACCGCTGATGAAGGACAAATCACATGGACCTGCGTGGACATTTGTCTTTCATACCGCTGATGAAGGACAAATCACATGGACCTGCGTGGACATTTGTCCTTCATACCGCTGATGAAGGACAAATCACATGTACCTGCGTGGACATTTGTCTTTCATACCGCTGATGAAGGACAAATCACATGTACCTGCGTGGACATTTGTCTTTCATACCGCTGATGAAGGACAAATCACATGTACCTGCGTGGACATTTGTCCTTCATACCGCTGATGAAGAACAAATCTCTCTCATCCACGATGACTTATGTCCTTCATAATGAAGCTGAAGAGGACTAGGTTTCCCCTTATGTCTAGTAAACATGAAAAGGGTAGTTTACATAATTGGTTAAGTGTCTGGAACTTTTTGGTCATTACCTGTTTTCATCAATCCTACTAACTTTGTAAAACATTAGCTTTTGTTTTTCTGTAATGTGTCTTTAGCTTTTATACATTGATAAATATTGATTGCTAAATGAATATTAAATAATGGTTGACTCTCATTCAAGTCTGTTACTAGAATTTCCTCAATTCGCTTTAAACGGTAGCTTAAAGTATTGGTGTGAATATGTAAAGAATCAGCCGTTTTCTTTATGTTTTGATTTTGGTCTAAATAAACAATCAGAGTGCTTAACAATTCGCCTTTTCTAGATTGTTCATATTGAATAAGCGGACCTAATACTTCTTGAATAAAATCGTTCAATTCTTCCTTTGAGTTTTGTAAAATAAACCTCTGAACACCAAGGTCTGTATAACTAAGGACTCTATGATCAAAAAGATAGTTTTTGAGAAACTTAATGCACTTTGTCGCTTCTACAAATGACTCATGGACAAAAGTAAGCCCCTGCTTAATTCTTCCAATGCCAATCGATACGTCTATCTCTCTATATTTATTTATAATCTCATGTTGTAAATTCTTTGCAAGTTCTTTTATTTCTGCAACAATATTGGACGAAGAAACTCTTGAATGAAAGGATAGAAGAGCAACAATTTGATTTTCAACCCTTACTGCCATTACTTGAGAGTTCCTCCCAAGTAATGTCTTATTGGACATATGGAGTAAATTCCTTAAAACGTGTTCGCCTAAAACCTTTTGCTCATTTAATTTATCCTCAAAATTAATAATCATGGCAACATAGGTCCGGTTAGGGTCAAAATTTAAATTTTTTGCTTTCTGAATGAGTGCTTCATCCATCTGTCCAGAAAAAAGCTTCGTCACGAATTCCCCTCTTAAACGCTGCTGTGTTTCAAAAATGGCTTGTTCTTTTACCAGTTCAAGTGAAATGATCGTACAAGCATGTTCAAGAGCAGCGATATCCACCTCACTCATTTTTTGTTTAGAAAGGATTATGAGCCCGCCTAGAGACTTTAGTTTAGACCCAAGTGATAATACAACTATTTGATAAGTTTCATCATTTATTGTTATATCGGAAACGGTATGTGAATTTTCAAGTGTTAGGATAATTTGTTTGGTATATTGTGTAATATACTCTGTCATCTCAACAGAAAATGAGGAATGGCAGGCAGAAGCCTTAAGTTCTCCTATCTCATTAAAGAGAAACATATGCTGTCCAATTGTTTTATGTATAAAATTCATAATTGATTGAATTCCTTCTCCATTTACAACAAGATTGGCTAAGTTCCTATGTATTTCTATTGAATGGGAAAGCATCCGAACTGTTTTTTCCTTTTCATAATAAAGACTGGATTTTTCTAAGGCAATTGCTGCTTGATGGCCAATCGCTTCCAATAGATTAATATCCTCTTGCTTAAACTGCAAAGATTGTTCAAAAGAGTCCAATGTAATCACGCCAATACATTTTCCCTTTTGTAAAATAGGTGAAGAAATGACAGATGTAAAATGAAAATTACTCGGAATAGCCCGATCCAATAAATCTCTGTTATACGGAGTTAATGTAGACAGTGCTTGTTTAATTTCTACCTCATCCCAAAAAATTAGACATTTTTTTGCAGCAAAAGATATCCCAGTCATGGATTCCCCGCTAACTAGTTCAATTTGCCTAAAAATATGTGGATAAAATAATCCTTGAGCGGAT
Organism: Bacillus sp. sid0103; assembly: GCF_019219025.1. The sequence continues at coordinate 104,504 of NZ_JAHUWN010000006.1, forward strand.
TTTGCGATTAGTCGATTCTGGTTTTTGTCAAAAATCCATATAGAGCCTCCTCCAGCAGCTTCAACGACAGATATCGTTTCATTCATGATAGAATCAAAGATGGTATCAATATCTAATTTGGAATTAATAACGTTGGACACTTGTATTAAGGACTTTAGTTGTCGATGAGTTAATGTATCTTGCAACTTTCATCATCCTTACTCTATGAAATTTATTATTTTACATATCAATCTATTTTTGCATTTTTTGTGTAAAACACACAAATTTTTCATAATAATATTCATGAAAATGTACATAGCATTATATTTCCTAATAGTTATATTATTAATATTATAAGAAAGTTATAAAAATATTGAAAGGGGGTCAGTACATAGAGATTTAGTGAAGGTTTGATATTTGTTACGAAATAAAGGTTAATTATGAGTAATTTTGATGTAAAAATATTTTTTTGTCGAAAATAATCGAAATATTTAGAAAGGAGTTGTAGATAAATGAATTTTGATTTAACGAAAGAACAAGAGATGATACGCAAATTAATTCGAGATTTTGCTGATGCAGAAGTTGCTCCTGGAGCAGATGAACGTGATCGAACTGGGGAATTCCCTAAAGAAATTTTTTCTAAATTAGCAGAGCTAGGGATTATGGGTCTGCCTTTCCCTGAACAATACGGTGGAGGTGAAGCCGACACTGTCAGCTTTGCAATTGTCGTTGAAGAACTTAGTCGTGTTTGCGCATCAACAGGAATTACATATTCAGCCCATATTTCATTAGGGGGGGCCCCTCTTAATTTATTTGGTACGCACGAACAAAAAGAGAAATACCTAACACCAATTTGTACTGGAGAGTCTTTCGGAGCATTTGGTTTGACTGAACCGAATGCAGGCTCCGATGCAGGGGGAACCCAAACAACAGCAGTTCTTGATGGCGATGAGTGGGTCATTAACGGCTCAAAATGTTTTATTACAAATGCAAGCTATGCTAATCACCTTGCAGTGACCGCCGTAACAGACCGCTCAAAGGGAATCAACGGAATCACAGCATTTATTGTTCCTACTAATGCTCCAGGATTCACTGTGGTCAACAACTACGAAAAAATGGGTCTTCATGCCTCAAATACCACAGAACTTATCATGGAGAATGTAAGAGTTCCGAAAGAAAATCTGCTGGGCACGATTGGAAGCGGTTACAAACAATTTTTAGCTACTCTTGATGGCGGAAGAATTGGAATTGGTGCCATGGCTGTAGGTATTGCTCAAGGAGCATTTGAAAAATCCCTTCAATATGCAAAAGAAAGAAAACAGTTTGGAAAGAGTTTATCCAACTTCCAGGCAATCCAATTTAAATTAGCTGACATGGCAATGAATATCGAATTAGCCCGGAATATGGTTTTCAAAGCAGCTTGGTTAAAGGATCAAGGACGAGCATTTAAAAAGGAAGCGGCATTTGCGAAATTATTTGCTTCGGAAATATGCATGCGTGCATGTGATCAAGCCGTTCAAATTCATGGCGGATATGGATATATGAAGGAATATCAAGTTGAACGATTCTTCCGTGATGCGAAACTTTTGGAAATTGGTGAAGGAACATCTGAAGTTCAACGAATGGTCATTGCCAAGCAAATTGGATGTTAAAAAATTTTTATAGGATTGGCCGTGTTAAAGGTCAATTTTGATTTTTATAGCCAAGTTGATTGGAGCGGAAATCAACAGCCAAGTTTAACAGATTTATAGGATTAAATAAAATTGTTAAAGGAGCCATTACATGGATATCAGTGGAATTTTACAAGTTGTTTCAAATAGCAAACTCGTTTATCCAGATCAAGAAAAAGTGCGTTCAACCTCCATTGGGAGCAGCGAAGCTTTTCAAGAACTTCTTAAACAATCCCAAGAAGATCCTGCTACCTTTTGGGATCGTGCAGCCCGTGAACTTGTTTGGTATGAACCGTGGAATGAAACCATTAGTGGACAACTCCCTGATTTTCGCTTCTTTGCCGGCGGCATTAGTAACCCGAGTGTAAATTTACTTGATCGGCATATAGAAAATGGGGCAGGAAACCGGACCGCTCTCATTTGGGAGGGTGAAAACGGTGACACCAAATTTTATACGTATAATATGCTTCTTGCTGAAGTAAATCGATTTGCAAATGTTCTTAAATCATTTGGTGTAAACAAAGGTGATTGTGTAGCTATTTATCTTCCAAACCTGGCCGAAGCCTTTATTGCCGTTTTAGCTTGTTTTCGAATTGGTGCTATTTACAATACGATTTTCTCAGGTTATTCCGAAAAATCCTTGACAGACCGACTCATCAGTTTTGAGCCAAAAGTATTGGTCACTGCAGATGGAACTGAACGACGGGGTAAAGTCATTCGATTAAAAGAAAAAGTTGATAATGTTGTACCATCTATTCCATCTGTCGAAGCAGTCATTGTTGTAGACCGATTAGGTTTAGAGGTTCAAATGAACGAAGGCCGGGATTACTGGTGGCATGAGCAGACAAAAGCAGCAAGTATCGTTTGTGAACCTGAGAGAATAGAAGCTAATGAGAGCGGTATTGTGTTTTATACAAGTGGTACGACAGGTAAACCAAAAGGCGTCGTGCATTCCGGCATGGCTTTTGTCACTCAAAATTACACATATGCCAAGTATCATATGGATCACCATAATGACGATGTTTTCTGGTGTACCGCGGATATCGGCTGGTTAACAATGCATATTTGGGGAATTACAGGTGCCTTAGCGAATGGTGTAACAACCGTTGTCTTCGAAGGGGCAGTTGATTATCCAACAAAAGATCGCTTTTATCAAATCATTGAAAAATACAGGGTGAATAAACTGTTTACTGCCCCAACAGCATTAAGAATGTTAAAAAGTATGGGAGAAAAGGCATTAGAGAAATTTGATTTATCTTGCCTCGATGTCATTTCCCTTGTTGGAGAACCATTCGATCCGGAAACCTGGCATTGGACATATGAAGTTTTAGGAAAGAAGAAGGTATATATCAATAATACTTGGGGTCAAACCGAAACAGCGGGATCGCCTATAGCTGGAGCAGCTTGGCTGACGCCAATGAAACCGGGTTCCTCAGGTACTCCCTTTTTAGGTGCGGTTATGGATATTGTTGATGAAGAAGGCAATCCAGTTGAACCTGGTAGGTTAGGAAATTTGGTTATTAGGAAACCATTTCCTATGCTATGCCGGACACTTTGGAAAGAACCAGAGCGATATTACGGATCCTATTTTAGCCAAGTGGATGGCTGCTACTACGCCAGCGACCTGGCACTAATAGATGATGATGGATATTTATGGGTAGTTGGCCGTTCCGATGACGCGTTTAATGTAGCTGGACACCGCTTAAGTACAATGGAGATGGAAAGCGCTGTACTTGAATGTGAGGGTGTCACTGAATGCGCAATCATTGGAATCCCTGATGAAATAAAAGGAGAAGTTCCGCTTGTATTTGTTCGTCTGGCTGATGGCTATAAAGGAACCGAAGAATTAAAACAACAAATAAACAATCGGATAATACAACAAATTGGTAAGATTGCAGTTCCTAAATCAATCATTTTTACTGATATGTTGCCAAAAACAGTCAGCGGGAAAATCATGCGCCGCTTATTAAAGGAAATTGTTGTATCAGGAAAGGTTAACGGCGACATTACAGGACTAGAAGATCCGGAGGCCGTTGCACAAATACAAAAAATAGTTGCTGAAAAATCATCAGTTAAATAGTTATTAATGAGAGCGAGTCATTTGTCAGGAAAATGATTGGCAAATGACTGGTTCCATTTATAGATTAGGAGTTAAAGATAAACGTATAGAATGTTGCAAAATTAATAATTAGATTTTTACATATTTCCTCAACGATAAAAGTTTAAGCTTGGTAACGATGCCGATGAGTTTTGAACTTACTTAATTAGAAGATAGAAAGGGTGGAAGGGATGTTGAAAAAAGTTTTAATTGCTAATCGTGGCGAAATTGCTGTTCGTGTAATCCGTACATGCAAGGCCTTAGGGATTACAACGATTGGAGTTTACTCAGAAGCTGATGCAGATGCTCCCCATGTAAAAATGGCAGATGAGGCCTATTTAATCGGAGGTTCCCGCGTAGCAGAAAGCTATTTAAATATCAATAAAATTCTAGAGATCGCTCGTTTAACAGAAGCGGATGCTATCCACCCGGGATATGGCTTGCTTTCTGAAAATACTGACTTTGCCCGCCGTTGTGAGGAAGCAGGCCTTATATTCATCGGGCCTTCTCCAGAGGTTATTTCTAAAATGGGAAGTAAGATTGAATCACGCAAAGCGATGGAGGAAGCAGGTGTTCCTGTCGTTCCAGGGATTACCTACCCATTGGCAGATGCAGAGGAAGCGGTAGAAGTGGCGGATCGCATCGGTTATCCCGTTATGCTAAAAGCCTCAGCTGGGGGTGGCGGAATTGGAATGCAGGTGGTCCATAACGGAGATGAAATCCGAAAGGCATTTGAGGGGAACCAAAAGCGGGCTACTGATTTCTTTGGCGATGGAGCAATGTATATTGAAAAATTTGTTGAAAATCCAAGACATATTGAGATTCAAATCTTGGCAGACAGTTTTGGAAATACTGTTTACCTTTGGGAACGTGAATGTTCGATCCAGCGCCGTCATCAAAAAGTCGTAGAGGAAGCCCCATCATCGTTTATTACTGAAATAACTCGTATCAAAATGGGGGAGGCTGCAGTAAAAGCGGCAAAATCAATCGGGTATAAAAATGCAGGAACAATCGAGTTCTTAGTTGATGAAAAGCAAAATTTCTATTTTCTTGAAATGAATACCCGTTTGCAAGTGGAGCATCCGGTGACAGAAGAAATTACAGGTTTGGACTTAGTTGAACAACAATTGCAAATTGCTGCAGGTGAAGTTCTGAAATTTTCTCAAGAAGACGTAAAACGTGAAGGGCATGCAATTGAGGTTAGAATCTATGCAGAAGATCCCAAAACATTTTTCCCATCACCTGGAAAAATAACAAAATTACAGTTGCCGAACGGACCTGGAGTTCGACATGAATTAGCCATTCACGGTCAATCCGTAGTCACTCCTTTTTATGATCCAATGATTGCTAAGCTTGTTGTCAAAGGCAGCAATCGTGGGGAGGCAATAAATCGTCTGCAAGATGCATTAGCTAATTATCATATTGAAGGTATTAAAACAAATATCCCAATGCTGCAAGAGGTTATTGCCCACTCCGCATTCCAATCAGGTGATACGACAACAGACTTTGTTAACAAGTATTTAAAAACTAAAAAAACAAATAACGCAAAATAGGAGGAATCATCATGAGTGAAGTAACTGCAGTTATGGCAGGAAATGTATGGAAAGTATTAGTTAAAGTAGGAGATCAGGTAGAAGAGGGTCAAGATGTAGTGATTTTAGAATCGATGAAAATGGAAATTCCGATTGCCGCTGAATTCGATGGAACCGTTAAAGAAGTGAAAGTGAATGAAGGCGACTTTGTTAATGAAGGCGACGTCATTGTAGAAATTGAATAAAGCCTGGATCAAGGTGGAAAGGAGATGGAACAATGAAGTGGCCGGAAGGTGTAACGATTAAAGAGGTTGGTCCTCGTGATGGATTGCAAAACGAAAAAGCTTTTATTTCAACAGAAGATAAAATCGCTTGGATTAATCAATTGTCAGAAAGTGGACTAAAACATATTGAGATTACCTCTTTTGTTAATCCAAAATGGATTCCTGCACTTTCAGATGCAGTTGCCGTTGCTGCTGGCATTACAAAAGTGCCTGGTGTCACTTATACAGCACTCGTTCCGAACCTTCAAGGTTTGGAACGAGCATTTAATGCGAACATTGATGAAGTAGCAGTGTTTATGTCAGCAAGCGAAACACATAACCTAAAAAATATAAATAAAACGATTGGCGAGACTTTCCCTGTGTTAACTGATTTGGTCAGAGAAACCATTTCGGCAGGAAAATTAAGCAGAGGTTATGTTTCGACCGTTTTTGGCTGTCCATATGAAGGTGATGTTGATATCGATGCGGTCATAAGAGTGTCCGAATCATTATTTGACATGGGTATTGCAGAGCTTTCTCTTGGGGATACAATCGGTGTGGCAAATCCAAAGCAAGTCCAAGAAGTTTTGGAAGTTTTATTAAAAAGATTTCCAGCAGATAAATTAGCGATGCATTTTCATGATACACGAGGAACAGCTTTGGCCAACATCTTAGTATCGTTAGAAATGGGAATTACCATATTTGATTCTTCCCTTGGCGGCTTAGGAGGATGTCCTTATGCGCCTGGAGCATCCGGAAACGTGGCAACAGACGATTTACTCTATATGCTTCACGGGATGGGAATTCACACTGGAGCTGATCAGCAAAAACTGATTCATGCATCCCAATTCATTCAGGAGAAGATTGGCAGACCTTTACCTAGTAAAAGTTTTCAAGCCGCCTGCTCTCAACTGGGTGGAAAGCTTGGAAATACCGTGTGAGAAAGGTGAGATCATGAGTAAAACCATATTAGTTAATAAGTTGAAAAACGGAATCGTGATGATTACTTTAAATAGGCCGGAAGCTGCTAATGCTTTATCAGTACAGATGTTAGAGGGTCTCCGCGACGCAATTCTTACATGTAAATATGATCGATCGGTCCGCTGCCTAGTAATAACAGGGGCTGGGGAGAAAGCTTTTTGTGCGGGAGCTGATTTAAAAGAACGAGCTGGAATGGATCCGGTTCAGGTGAGGAAGACTGTTTCTTTGATCCGCGATAATATCAACTCTTTAGAATTATTACCCCAACCGGTCATAGCGGCTGTAAACGGCGTAGCTTTTGGCGGTGGAACTGAACTGGCGCTTGCTTGTGATATCCGCATTGCCTCTGAAACTGCGAAGCTTGGTCTGACGGAAACATCACTGGGAATTATTCCTGGTGCGGGCGGAACACAGCGTTTACCAAGATTAGTAGGAAAGGGACGTGCCAAAGAGCTGATTTTCACTGCTAGACGAATTGATGCAGAAGAAGCCCTGGAGATTGGATTAGTAGAGTATATGGTCCCTGGTGCAAGCTTAATTGATAAAGCATTAGAAATTGCAGGACAAATTGTTCGGAATGGCCCAATCGCCGTCGCACAAGCAAAGTTCGCAATCGATAAAGGCTATGATTTGGATATAAACACCGGTCTTGCAATTGAGCAAAATGCTTATGAAGTGACGATTCCGACAAAAGATCGTTTAGAAGGATTACAAGCTTTTAAGGAGAAACGCACCCCAATATACATTGGTGAATAAGAAAACTAGATTAATAGAGGAGGAAAAATAATGACAGTGGATATGAAACCTCTACAACAGACACTGCAAGATAGAGTCGAACAGATTAAAAAGGGCGGAGCTCCAAAGTATCATGAAAAAAACCAAGAGCAGGGAAAAATGTTCGTCCGCGATCGTTTATCATTATTATTCGATCCTGGCTTTGAACTGGAGGATGCTTTATTTGCAAACTGCACGGCGGGGGATCTTCCTGCAGACGGTGTTGTGACAGGGATGGGCAAGATTAATGGCCAGCTTGTCTGTGTGATGGCCAATGATTCAACGATCAAAGCCGGTTCTTGGGGAGCTCGGACGGTTGAGAAAATAATTCGAATCCAAGAAACAGCTGAAAAACTTCGGGTGCCATTATTATACCTGGTAGATTCAGCTGGAGCGCGGATAACGGATCAGGTGGAAATGTTCCCGGGGCGTCGTGGTGCAGGAAGAATCTTTTACAATCAAGTGAAACTTTCAGGTAAAATTCCTCAAATCTGTATTCTGTTTGGACCATCTGCTGCTGGCGGAGCCTATATTCCGGCTTTTTGCGACATTGTGATTATGGTGGACAAAAATGCATCGATGTACCTAGGATCACCGAGAATGGCAGAAATGGTTATTGGTGAGAAAGTGACCTTGGAGGAAATGGGCGGCGCTCGCATGCACTGTTCTGTTTCAGGCTGCGGTGATGTTCTTGCGAAAAATGAAGAAGAAGCCATTTCAATGGCTAGAAACTATCTATCTTATTTCCCTGCTAATTTTTCAGAGAAACCACCAGTTCGTGAGGCTGTGGCTCCTAAACAATTGAAGAAACCATTGGAAGAGCTGATTCCGGTTAATCAGAATTCACCATTTAATATGCATGATCTAATAAATGGGATTATTGATGAAGGCTCCTTCTTTGAGATCAAAAAACTTTTTGCTGGCGAACTTATTACAGGACTGGCTCGCATTGATGGGAAACCTGTCGGGATCATTGCCAATCAGCCGCGTGTTAAAGGCGGGGTATTATTCCACGATTCAGCAGATAAGGCCGCAAAATTTATTAATCTTTGTGATGCCTACCATATTCCAATTTTGTTTCTAGTTGATGTGCCTGGATTTATGATAGGTACAAAGGTAGAGCGGGCAGGAATCATTCGCCATGGTGCGAAAATGATTTCAGCGATGTCTGAAGCAAGTGTTCCAAAAATCTCTGTTATCGTACGTAAAGCATATGGCGCTGGTCTTTATGCAATGTGTGGCCCTGCATTTGAACCAGATGCTTGTCTTGCCTTGCCTTCTGCACAAATTGCGGTTATGGGACCAGAAGCAGCAGTTAATGCAGTTTATGCTAATAAAATTGCTGCGCTTCCTGAAGAGGAGCGTACCGCATTCATAGAACAAAAACGTGAGGAATATAAAGAGGACATTGATATTTACAGTTTAGCTTCCGAAATGGTGATTGACGGTATTATTCCAGCAAACTCATTACGCTCGGAGCTTGTAAATCGTTTTGAGGCATATTCTTCAAAATATCTTATTTTCTCAGAACGAAAGCACTCTGTATATCCGGTCTAATTTTTAACAATCTCAAGTTCAAATATAAAAGACTTAATCATATTAAGGAGGCGGATCCTGTGAACAATGGAAAAATAGTGAACTCCTTCGTGGAAGCAATACAAGATATTTCAGATGGCGATACAATCATCGTCGGTGGTTTCGGATTGTGTGGAATTCCGGAAAAAGCAATTCTCGCCTTAAGAGATGAAGGAACGAAAGATTTAACAATAGTTAGTAATAACTGTGGCGTTGATGATTGGGGGCTTGGTCTGCTGCTTGCAAATAAGCAAATTAAGAAAATGGTTTCATCATATGTCGGTGAAAATAAAATTTTTGAAAAGCAGTATTTAAGCGGTGAGCTTGAGGTAGAACTAGTCCCTCAAGGAACTCTTGCTGAACGAATTCGTGCCGGTGGCGCCGGAATACCTGGTTTTTATACGGCTACTGGAGTGGGAACTCCGATCGCTGAAGGAAAAGAGCACAAGGAGTTTAACGGAAGAACTTATTTATTAGAAGAGGGAATTGTCGGCGATTTCGCTCTCGTGAAAGCCTGGAAGGCCGATCCGCTTGGAAACCTTGTTTTCAGAAAAACATCACGTAACTTTAATCCATTGGCTGCAATGGCCGGGAAAATTACAATTGTAGAAGTCGAGGAAATCGTTGGGGTAGGAGATTTAAATCCAGAAGAAATCCATACGCCAGGAATCTACGTTCAACGTGTGCTGCTCGGAAAAAACTATGAAAAACGGATAGAAAGACGTAAAGTAGTACAAGCCTAATAGTTTAAAAGAGACAAGGAGTGAGTGGATTGAAGGATGCGCGATTAACCATTGTAAAACGTGCGGTTCAAGAAATTCAGGATGGAATGAACGTAAATTTAGGGATTGGGATCCCTACCCTTATTGCCAATGAAATTCCAAGCGAATACAATGTCTTGCTTCAATCAGAAAATGGCTTATTGGGCATTGGGCCTTATCCGGTTGAAGGTACAGAAGACCCCGACCTAATAAATGCGGGAAAAGAAACGGTAACTGCTGTACCTGGTGCTTCTTTTTTCGATAGTGCAGAATCATTTGCAATGATTCGCGGTGGTCACATCGACCTTGCTATCTTAGGGGGAATGGAAGTTTCTCAAACAGGAGATTTGGCTAATTGGATGATTCCAGGGAAGATGGTCAAAGGAATGGGCGGAGCCATGGACTTAGTAAACGGCGCAAAACGTGTTGTGGTTATTATGGAACATGTTAATAAGCTCGGAGAATCAAAGGTCAAAAAAGAGTGTACACTTCCCCTTACTGGAAAAGAAGTGGTCCACCGTTTAATAACTGATTTGGCTGTATTTGATTTCACTCCGGAAGGAATGGTTCTCGTGGAAACCCAGAACGGAGTATCGGTTGAGGAAGTTATTGAAAAAACGGAGGCTTCATTTAAAATTGGTGTAAAATTACCTTAAAAAATAGTCCCCTTAAAGAAAAAGGTATAATACCTCATACTATGAGGAAATTATGCCTTCATTTCTTTATTAATAGGGGATGGATTATATGAAAACGTTGTCATAAGAGACTAATAGGACAGGAATAATTCGAGGAGGAAGAAGAATGAATATTTATGTGATCATGAAGCGCACTTTTGATACAGAAGAAAAGATTTCTATTAAAAACGGAAAAGTGTCTGAAGACGGTGCAGAATTCATTATTAATCCTTATGATGAATATGCAGTTGAAGAAGCGATTAAGTTGCGTGAAGAACATGGTGGAGAAGTAACAGTTGTTACAGTTGGCAACGATGAAACAGAAAAACAACTTCGAACTGCTCTGGCCATGGGTGCAGATAAAGCTGTACTTATTAACGATGAGGATATCGAAGATGGAGATCCATTCTCTACCGCAACGATATTGGCTACTTTCCTTAAAGACAAAGATGCAGACATTATTTTAGCAGGAAATGTAACGGTAGATGGCAGTTCCGGACAAGTAGGTCCAAGACTTGCTGAGGAACTTGGAATTACTGTCGTTACAACCATAACAAAGCTAACCGTTGATGGTGATAAAGCAATGATCGAACGGGATGTCGAGGGGGATATCGAAATTGTTGAAGCCCAGCTTCCGCTGCTTGTGACTTGTCAACAAGGTTTAAATGAACCTCGCTATCCCTCTTTACCCGGAATCATGAAGGCCAAGAAAAAGCCTCTCGAGACATTAGATTTAGATGATTTAGACTTAGATGAAGAGGATGTTGAAGCAAAATCTAAAACTATTGAGATTTTCTTGCCATCAGGTAAAGGGGCAGGGAAAATTCTTGATGGAGATCTGAAACAGCAAGCACAAGAACTTATTTCACTATTAAAAACAGAAGCAAAGGTAATTTAAGGAGGGGAAACAACATGGCGAAAAAGGTTTTGGTTTTTGGTGAGGTACGTGAAGGTGAATTGCGAAATGTATCCTTTGAAGCGATTGCAGTTGCAAAGCAAATTTCAGATGGTGGGGAAGTAGTCGGATTACTGCTTGGTAATGATGCGAACAACCTTGCAAATACAATGATTCAGTTTGGCGCAGACCGTGTTATAATCGCTCAACATAATGATTTAGAGTCCTATACATCAGATGCATATTCTCAGGCCATTATGCAAGTCATACAGGCAGAAAATCCTCAAGGCTTAATATTAGGGCATACTTCTATCGGAAAAGACATTTCACCAAGAATTGCTGCAAAGTTAAAGTCAGGATTAATTTCTGACGCAATCAGTCTAGAAGTAATTGGAGATCAGGTTATATTTACTCGTCCAATATATTCTGGAAAAGCTTTTGAAAAGAAAGTGATTACGGATGGATTGGTTTTTGCAACCATTCGTCCAAATAATATTCCATTACTAGAAAAGGAAGAATCACGTTTTGGTGAAGTCACTTCAGTTAAAGTTGAGATAAAAGATTTACGCACCATAGTTAAAGATGTTGTTCGTAATGCAACAAGCGGGGTTGACCTTTCAGAAGCAAAAATTATTGTTTCTGGAGGACGCGGCGTTAAAAGTAAAGACGGATTTAAGCCTTTGCAAGAGTTGGCAGAATTGTTAGGTGGCGCAGTTGGGGCATCTCGTGGTGCCTGTGATGCGGACTATTGTGATTACTCGCTTCAAATTGGTCAAACAGGTAAAGTGGTTACACCTGACCTTTATATTGCTTGTGGAATATCAGGTGCTATTCAACACATAGCAGGTATGTCTAATGCGAAAGTGATTGTAGCTATTAACAAAGATCCAGAAGCAAATATTTTCAGCATCGCTGATTATGGAATAGTTGGAGACTTATTTGAAGTTGTACCATTATTAATAGAAGAGTTTAAGAGTGTAGCTGTTTACTAGCTTCAAAGAAGTCGAATGCCAGGTATTGTAAGATACAAATAACCTCAACCCTGTCAAGGTTCTGAAGTGATTCAGATAATAACGGATTTAGTTTGAACACATTGAAATAATAGGAATTTATTTTTCTTATTTATGATTTAAACAATTTCAGTGTTGTTAAAGACATTTATGGAATACATCATTAAAGGGCTTACTTCAAAATGGAGTAGCCCTTTTTGGTTTTTATAGAAGATATCTACCTAATTAATTTTTATCATTTTCGTACGCGATAACCACTACTTTTTTATGTGCTTGCTCACTTATTTTTTCTTCTAGTGATTGAATTTCATTTATTAAATTAGGTGATAGTGAAGCTGCAACATACTGATTTTCTTTATCCATCATAAAAAATCCCTCCAAATAAAAATTATCAAACAGGTTTTAGTATCTCTATTAGAACTCTTACTATTCCTAATTTTAGGTGATAAACCATTATTAAATAAAGACTAGGACTTCTATTATAGAGGTCCTAGTGTAATTAACTTATCACTTCAAATACAAATTAGTTGGATATGCTCCACTAAAACAGGCAATACAACGGTTGCTAGTATCTGCCAGATCTATATCTACTGCCTCTAATAATCCATCTGTACTTAAAAATGCTAATGAGTCTGCTCCAATCACACTTCCCATTGCTCGTTCATGTTCATGTTTGTTAGCAAAAAGTTCTTCTTTTGTTGGCATATCCACTCCATAAAAACAAGGATTTCTTACCATAGGGGAACTAATTCGTACATGGACCTCTTTTGCACCTGCTTGACGAATCAACTGAACAATTCGCTTGCTAGTAGTTCCACGTACAATCGAATCATCAACAAGCACTACCCGTTTATCCTCGAGAATTTCACGAACAGCACTTAATTTTAGACGAACGGCCAAGTCCCGTAATTCTTGGGTTGGTTCAATAAATGAACGACCGGCATAGGGGTTTTTGATAATTCCCATTTCATATGGAATTCCTGATTGTTGGGCAAAACCCATTGCTGCAGGAACACTTGATTCTGGAACAGCAACGACAACATCAGCTGGTGTAGGATGTTCTTTTGCTAAAATTTGGCCTAATTCTTTTCGGATCGATAAAACACTTCTTCCATGAATCACACTATCTGGACGAGCAAAGTAAACAAATTCAAAGGAGCAAAGGGAAACATCACCCTTTGCAGCAAATCTGCCGGTTTTAATTCCCGTCTCGTCAACAAGAAGCCATTCTCCCGGTTCAACATCCCTCCAGAACTTAGCATCAACCGCATTAAGTCCACATGTTTCTGACGACGCGATAATGGATTCACCAATTTTTCCGAGGCTAAGGGGACGTAAGCCATGACGATCTAGGGCAATCAGTATTTGTTTTTCTGTCATGATCAGCAAAGCAAAGGAACCGTCAATCCGCTTAAGAACTTCAGGTCCAGTTTCATTAAAATATTTTTTACTGGAACGGGCTATGAGGTGAGCAATAATTTCTGTATCAGTAGTTGTCTGAAAGATGGCACCCTGTTGCTGGAGAACCTTCCGTTCGATATTGGCATTCACTAGGTTCCCGTTATGGGCAACGGCCAAATCGCCCTCACTGTACTTAAAAACAAGAGGTTGTGCGTTTTGTAGTAAACTTGCACCAGAAGTAGAATATCGTACATGACCGATGGCCATATTTCCGCTTAGTCCATCAAGGATCTCACGTGAAAATACTTGGGTAACTAATCCCATTCCCCTGTGATGCCTGAATGATTTTCCATCACTAGCCACAATTCCTGCACTCTCCTGGCCGCGGTGTTGAAGTGCATGAAGTCCATAATATGTTAAATGGGCTGCTTTGGGGTGATTAAAAACGCCAAATACACCGCATTTCTCCTTCATTTCTGAATCCATTTGTGTATTCCTCCCGTTGATTTCATTTCATTATTTTTGGCGAAAGTAGAATTTTTATCCTTTTGATTGTCTAGTTGAAATTGTATTAGTTTTGTAAATGATAGAAGTTTTTTTGATTAAAAAAGTAAATGAGTGCATTTCAGGAAAACCTAAAATGATGAAAAGCTTAAAAAAGGATGAAGGAGGAAAAATGCTTTGACAGTCATTAAACCCTGCTCAACGATTGGTATCTTAGGGGGAGGCCAGCTAGGAAGAATGATTTCAATTGCTGGTAGAAATATGGGATATCGCTTCATTACTTTGGATCCGACACCTGACTCACCATGTGGACAAGTTGCAGATCTTCAAATCACAGCTCCATATACTGAGCTCAAAGCTGTTAAAGATCTAGCCGATTCCTCAGATGTTATTACTTATGAATTTGAAAATGTAGATTCTACTATAACCTCCATTTTAGAAACTACCTCCTTTGTACCTCAAGGAAGCGAACTGCTCAAAATAACCCAAAATCGTATCCTGGAAAAATCCACCTTAAAGTCCTTTAATGTGAGAGTAGCTCCTTTCTTGGTTATACATTCGGAAAATGACATTGAAACGGCTATAGATCGTATGGGATTGCCTTACATAATGAAAACAGCTACAGGGGGTTACGATGGGAAAGGGCAATGGGTTATAAAAAGCAGGGATGATATACCAATTGCGATTGAGGCTTGGCAAAAGGCAGGGATGGACATGATCATCGAGCAATTTATCCCGTTCTGCAAAGAATTATCCGTGATTGTTGCCCGAAATATCCAAGGTCAGACAAAGACTTTCCCAGTAGTTGAAAATATCCATATTAATAATATCCTGCATCAGTCCTTCGTTCCTGCAAGAATTACCGATGAGCAAAGGTTTCAAGCGGAAACTGAAGCATTAAAAATAGCTGACTCCTTACAAGTAGTAGGATTAATTGCGATCGAAATGTTCCTTACGAATGATGGTGAAATTATCGTAAATGAGTTAGCACCAAGACCTCATAATTCCGGGCATTATTCAATGGATGCATGTATTACTTCTCAATTTGAGCAGCATATTCGGGCAATATGTGGACTTCCCTTAGGAGATACTACTCTTTTAAGTCCGATTATAATGGTTAATATTTTAGGTCAGCATTTAAGTAAAGTGCTAGATGAAATAGATCAGCTTCCTCCAACAGCCAAATTACATTTATACGGCAAAAAGGAAAGCGTAGAAAACAGGAAAATGGGTCACATTAATTTTTTAGGTTCAAATCTCGAGCAAATAGACAAGCAAATTCAGAAACTTGGAATTTGGTCATAAGGGAACGTGAATTAGAGTCGTCCTACTAAAATCATTACCAACGAGTGAAAAGAGTGAAAAAATAATGGAAAAATTAGAACAGCTTTATGAAGGAAAAGCAAAAAAAGTGTACAAAACATCAGAACCAGGAATGTATTGGATTGAATATAAAGATGATGCTACTGCCTTCAATGGCGAGAAAAAAGGGCAAATTGCAGGAAAAGGAACTCTAAATAATGAGATTAGTGCCATTTTCCTAAGTTTGTTAAAAGAAAAAGGCGTGGAAAATCATTTTATTAAAAAGATTTCATTAACAGAGCAGATTGTTCAGCAAGTAGAGATTATCCCGATTGAGGTTGTTGTTAGAAATATAGCGGCTGGCTCACTTGCAAAAAGGTTGGGATGGGAGGAAGGGAAGGAACTCCCAAAAACAATTGTGGAATTCTACTATAAGAATGATGAGCTGGGGGACCCTTTGATTAACAATGATCATATTGCCATTCTTGAGCTCGCATCAGAACCAGAATTGGTTGAACTTCGAAAACAAGCCCTGAAAATCAATGAGATTTTAAAAGAGTATCTTTTAAACAAAGATATTATCTTAGTTGATTTTAAATTAGAGTTTGGAAAAACCCCAGCAGGCACTATTATCTTAGCGGATGAAATCTCTCCGGATACGTGTCGATTTTGGGATGCCCATACAGAGGAAAAGTTAGATAAGGATCGGTTT
This sequence comes from Bacillus sp. sid0103, assembly GCF_019219025.1. The sequence goes on from NZ_JAHUWN010000006.1 coordinate 120,635, forward strand.
AGGCGTGATTTAGGGAACGTTCAGGAAGCTTATCAAGAAATATTAAGGAGAATTGGGGGTAGTGTCAATGTTTAAAGCAACGGTTTATGTAACCTTAAGAGAAAGTGTGTTAGATCCACAAGGTAATGCCGTTCATGAGTCGCTGCATTCGCTTGGATATGATGAGGTTGAAGATGTACGAATAGGTAAATATATGGAGCTTGAAATTAATAGTGATGATCAAAAGGCGGCAGAAGAACGAGTAAAGGATATGTGTGAGAAGCTGTTAGCCAATACCGTGATTGAAGATTTTCGTTTTGATCTTACCAAGAAGAAAGGATAGGAGGAGAAATAGATGAACTTTGCAGTACTGGTTTTTCCTGGTTCAAATTGTGATGTAGACATGTATAAAGCAGTGTTAGATTCGATTGAACAGTGTGTCGAATATGTATGGCATCTTGAAACGGACCTATCAAAATATGATGCGATCCTTGTTCCAGGTGGATTTTCCTATGGCGATTATTTGCGGCCAGGGGCTGTTGCAAGCTTGTCTCCTGTCATGGAGCAGGTAAAAATAGCCGCTGAAGAGGGGAAATTGATTCTTGGTGTCTGTAATGGATTTCAAATTCTAACTGAAGCTAATCTTTTGCCTGGTGCATTACGAAGAAATCAACGTTTAAAATTTCATTGTGAAATTATTGATTTAAAAGTAGAAAACAACCAAACTCCGTTCACATTAGACTATCAAGAAGGTGAAACGATTCGTATTCCCATTGCCCATGGCGACGGAAATTATTATTGTGATCAAGAGACGTTAGATCAATTAGAAAAGAACAATCAAATCGTATTCAGATATAAAGGGACGAATCCAAATGGGTCGATTTCTGAGATTGCAGGTGTGATCAATGAGAGAGGAAATGTTTTAGGATTAATGCCCCACCCGGAACGTGCGGTCCATATATGGCTGGGAACAGATGACGGAAAACGTATGTTTTCATCTATTTTAAGTTACTGGAGGAAACAACATGGTACAGCATAAAGAACCAACACCTGAGCAAATCGCCGAGCAGAAGGTCTATCGGGGAATGGGATTAACCGATGAAGAATTTGATAAAGTAATCGAAATTCTTGGGCGGAAACCAAATTATACGGAAACGGGCATATTTAGTGTCATGTGGTCCGAGCATTGCAGCTATAAAAATTCAAAAGTAGTTCTCAAACGTTTTCCGACTTCGGCACCACACGTTTTACAAGGTCCTGGAGAAGGAGCAGGTATTGTTGATATCGGTGATAATCAAGCCGTCGTGTTTAAAATTGAAAGCCACAATCATCCTTCGGCCATTGAGCCTTATCAAGGTGCGGCTACAGGTGTAGGCGGTATCATTCGTGATGTTTTTTCCATGGGTGCTCGCCCGATCGCCTTATTGAACTCGCTGCGTTTTGGCGAACTTGATAACCCAAAAACCAAATATATCTTTGAAAATGTGGTTGCGGGTATTGCCGGATATGGTAACTGTATGGGCATTCCTACAGTTGGTGGGGAAATCTACTTTGATGCTTCCTATGAAGGCAATCCCCTGGTGAATGCCATGTGTGTGGGTTTAATCAACCATAATGAAATTCAAAAAGGCGTCGCTAAAGGGATTGATAACCCAGTCATTTATGTTGGAGCTGCTACCGGCAGGGATGGAATTCATGGAGCTACGTTTGCTTCAGAAGAGTTGAGTGAAAATTCCGAAGTGAAACGTCCAGCCGTCCAAGTGGGCGATCCTTTTATGGAAAAATTGCTGCTGGAAGCCACTCTTGAATTGATCGCCTCTGGTAATGTGGTCGGGATTCAAGATATGGGGGCGGCAGGGTTAACCAGCTCCAGTTCTGAAATGGCCAGTAAAGCGGGAAATGGCGTTGAATTGGATCTTGATCTCGTTCCACAGCGCGAAAAAGGAATGAATGCCTACGAAATGATGCTCTCCGAATCACAAGAAAGAATGCTGGTCGTTGCGAAAAAAGGAAAAGAAGGGGAAGTAAAAAAGATATTTGATAAATGGGGACTCCACTCTTCTGTGATCGGCAAAGTAACTGATGATAACCAACTCCGTTTACTTCACAAGGGAGAGATCGTGGCGGAAATCCCCGCAGACAAGCTTGCAGAAGATGCGCCAGTGTATTGTAAGCCATCGAAAGAGGCGCCGTATTACGAACAATATTCATCATTAGACATAACAGCATCCATTGAAGAACCAAGGGATTATAATTCTGTTCTGCAGCAACTGCTAGCATCGCCTACGATTGCCAGTAAAGAGTGGGTATATCAACAGTATGACTATATGGTTAGAACAAATACGGCTGTCATACCTGGATCGGATGCGGCTGTCGTTGCAATCCGTGGAACACGGAAAGCCTTGGCGATGACAACGGATTGCAACGGAAGGTATGTTTATCTTGATCCGTTTGTTGGAGGAGCTATCGCGGTAGCCGAGGCAGCCCGTAATGTAGTTTGTTCCGGTGCGGAGCCTTTAGCTATTACCGATAACTTGAACTTTGGAAGTCCGGAAAAGCCGGAAATCTTCTGGCAGTTTGAAAAGGCAGCGGATGGAATTAGTGAAGCGTGCCGTCAGCTCAATACTCCCGTTATAGGTGGGAATGTCAGCTTATATAACGAGACAAAAGGAGTAGCTATTTTTCCAACACCAACTATTGGCATGGTAGGGTTAATTAAGGATACCGAACATATTACTACTCAAGAATTTAAAAAAGACGGAGATTTAATTTTTTTAATTGGGGAAACCAAAGCAGAAATAGGCGGGTCGGAATACCAAAAAATAATGACAGGAAAGATCGAAGGGCGCCCGCCGCAGTTAAACCTTGATTTGGAAAAGAAGATACAAGCTTTTACCCTTAAATTGATTCAAGAAGGATTGGTGCAGTCAGCTCATGATACAGCGGAAGGCGGTTTAGCAGTTGCTTTAGCTGAAAGCTGTATAAGTGGGAAGATGGGTGCCGAAATTCAAGTAACCGAAGAACTTCGAACAGACTTTAGCCTTTTTAGTGAATCTCAATCTCGAATCATTCTTTCCGTTGCTCCGGAAAATGCTGAGAAGATGAAGAAAATGGCGGAACAGCTGGAGGTACCACTAAAAGAAATCGGTAATGTAAAAGGTCAGGAACTTTCAATTACACATAATGGTAAGACCATCATTTCTCAACCGATTACTAAATTGGCAGAAGCCTGGCGAAATGCTATACCTAACATAATGTGTTCGGGATTATTAAAAAAGCTCAACATGCAGGAAATCTCTGCAAGTTTACCGTAAAGGAGAGAAACGAAGTGAGTGATGCTTACCGTCAAGCTGGTGTAAATATCGATGCGGGAAATGAAGCAGTTGAACGAATGAAAAAACATGTAAAAAAAACCTTCCGGCCAGAGGTTTTAACAGGACTAGGAGGCTTTGGGGCCCTATTTAAACCAGATTTATCGAAGATAGAAGAGCCTGTTTTTGTTTCAGGTACGGATGGAGTAGGGACCAAATTGAAAATTGCTTTTGCCATGAACAAGCATGATACCATTGGAATCGATGCGGTTGCCATGTGTGTGAATGACGTCATCGTCCAAGGAGCCGAGCCGCTTTTTTTTCTAGATTATTTAGCCTGCGGTAAGATCATCCCGGAAAAAATTGAAGCGATTGTTAAGGGGATTGCAGATGGCTGTGTTCAGGCGGGGTGTTCCCTAATTGGCGGGGAAACTGCCGAGATGCCGGGAATGTACCAGGACGAGGAATATGACATTGCTGGATTCACGGTAGGTATGGTTGATCAAAAACATGTTATTGATGGAACAAAAGTAAAAGAAGGCCAAGCACTCATTGGGTTAACTTCAAGTGGTATACATAGCAATGGGTTTTCACTTGTCCGAAAGGTTCTATTGGAGGATGCAAAGCTCTCATTAGGTGATTATGTGGAGGAATTGGGGACTGAATTAGGAAAAGTGTTGCTTGAACCCACCAAAATTTATGTGAAATCGGTCCTTTCAACGATACGGAAATTTAATGTCACTGGAATGGTACATGTAACAGGCGGGGGTTTTTATGATAACATTCCACGAGTTTTGCCCAAAGGTTTACAGGCTGAAATTAGGGATGGATCATGGAAGGTCCCTGGGGTTTTTTCCTTTATCCAACAAAAAGGTAAAATATCTGATTATGATATGTTCCGAACTTTTAATATGGGAATAGGGATGATTTTAGTGGTCGATATTGCGGACTCTCGGGGCGTTTTGGATCACTTGGAAACGTTGGGTGAAAATGCTTTTGTAATCGGTACAGTGCAAAAAGGAAACGAAGACGTCGTATTCAAGAAGGAGTAAGTATGAAGATTGCCGTTTTTGCTTCTGGTACGGGTTCTAATTTTGCTGCAATTCTAGAATCCATAAAATCAAAAAAAATCAATAACGTTGAAGTGGTTTTACTGGTGAGTGACCGTCCAGAAGCCATTGCAGTCCGCAATGCTATTAATGAATCAATCCCGGTTTTTTCTTTTACTGCAAAAGATTATCCAAACAAACAAGCCTATGAAGAAGAGATCCTTGAAAAGTTAACACAACTGAAGGTTGATTTCATCTTACTGGCAGGATATATGCGACTGTTAGGTCATGTTTTACTGCATGCATACGATCGGAAAATAATCAATGTCCACCCGTCCTTATTACCAGCATTCGCAGGAAAAGATGCTATTGGTCAAGCACTCGATTACGGGGTAAAGGTAACAGGTGTCACTGTCCATTATGTGGACGAAGGAATGGATACAGGGCCCATAATCGACCAGCGAGCCGTTACAATTGATTCGGAAGAGACCAGAGAAACATTGATAAAAAAGATTCAGGTGCAGGAGCACACATTATTACCAGAAGTGATCCAAAGACTGGCGAATAAGGAGGCTGCGGAATGAAAAAGCTGCTTGCTGAAAAAGGTGTACAGGTAACAGGTATATCTGAGGTAACTGGGTTTTCCGGAAATATTAGATGGCCGAGTGAAAACCCTTCATCCCAATATTCATAGCGGCCTTTTAGCCATTAGGGATAAGGAAGAACATCGAAAGCAAATCGAGGAGCGTGGCATTCACCTGATTGATTTGGTTGTCGTGAATTTATATCCATTTAGAGAAACCATTGCGAAACCCAATGTTACATATGAAGATGCAATCGAAAATTGATATCGGCGGTCCGAACATGTTGCGCTTAGCAGCTAAAAATCATGCCTTTGTTACCGTAGTCGTAGACGCTCTGTATTATCCAATCATCCTGAATGAAATGAAAAATGGTGAAGTAACCATTGAAACGAAAAGACGATTAGCTGCGAAGGTGTTCCGACATACTGCAGCCTATGATTCCTTAATTTCTAATTATTTAACGAAGCAAAGCGGAGAAGAATGGCCGGATCAATTTACCGTTACATTTGAAAAGGCACATGACTTACGATATGGAGAGAACCCTCATCAAAATGCTGCCTTTTATCGAAACCCATTAGCGAAATCCGGAAGCCGCATCAGCATCATAGATGTTATTGTAGGATAATTATTTTCCGTGTAATTGTTCAGCCATGGACAATGGGTGTTTTAGACATTTTAAACACTAGGAGGTAAGACGAAATGAAGGTGTTAGTCATAGGGGGAGGCGGCCGTGAGCATGCGATTGTTTGGAAACTGTCTCAAAGTTCTAAAGTTACTCAAGTTTATTGTGCTCCGGGCAATCCAGGGATTGCAGAGTTAGCGGAATGTGTTTCAATCGCTGTTTCAGACATTAAGAAATTAGCGGATTTTGCAGAAAAAGAACAAATCGATCTTACTTTTGTAGGACCAGAAGAGCCGCTCTCATTGGGTATTGTCAATTATTTTAAAGAACGGGGTTTAGCGGTATATGGACCTTCAAAGGAAGCGGCATTGATAGAGGGAAGTAAGGCGTTCGCTAAAGAATTAATGATGAAGTATCAGATTCCAACAGCTAAATATTCTTCTTTTACTAACTATGAGGATGCACTCTCCTATGTCCGCGGTGAAGGGGCACCAATCGTGATCAAAGCGGATGGATTGGCTGCAGGAAAAGGTGTGGTTGTGGCAAAAACATTGGAAGAAGCCGAAGAAGCACTTCATAGTATGATGCAAGAAGTTTCCTTTGGCTCGGCGGGGGCGAGGGTGGTTGTTGAGGAATTTCTGGAAGGAGAAGAATTGACCCTGCTCGCTTTTGTGAGTAGGGCTACTGTAAAGGCAATGGTTCCGGCACAGGACCATAAGCCGGTATATGATGGCGACAAGGGACCTAACACTGGTGGAATGGGAACTTACGCGCCGTTACCACATATTGATCCATCAATGGTTGAGCGGATTATTAATGAAATAGTCGAACCAACGGCAAAAGCTATGGTAGAGGAAGGCTGCCCATATGAGGGAATCCTCTATACTGGTTTGATGCTGACAAAATCAGGTCCAAAGGTCATTGAATATAATGCTCGCTTTGGCGATCCGGAAACACAGGTAGTTCTTCCATTGCTTGAAACAGATTTAATTGATATCTTGCTTGCAAGCCTCACCGGAGAATTAGAAAATCTAGAGGTGAAATGGAAGAACAAGTCTGCTGTTTGCGTGATAATGTCTTCTGCTGGCTATCCGGGACCATACGAAAAAGGCCAAGTGATAAAAGGATTGGAACATATAACTTATCCGTCTATTGTATTCCATGCCGGCACCACTGCAAAGGATGGAGAAATTCTAACAAATGGCGGCCGAGTCCTGGGGATCACTGCCATTGGCGACCATTTGAAGGAAGCGAGAGATTTGGCTTACCAATCCGTGGAAAAGGTATCTTTTATAGGTGCTCATTACCGAACAGATATAGGATCAAAGGCATTTCGTTGACAATTTTTTAGAGGCTTCATAAGCGGCCCAAATGAAGGATAAATCTCTTGCTCCAACAGCGTCTTTTGTCCTTCATTCCGCTTATGAAGGACAAATATCCAGAGCCTGCGGCGCCTTTTGTCTTTCAAACCGCTTATGAAGGACAAATATCCAGAGCCTACGGCGCCTTTTGTCTTTCAAACCGCTTATGAAGGACAAATATCCAGAGTCTGAGGCGCCTTTTGTCCTTCATTCCGCTTATGAAGGACAAATATCCAGAGCCTGCGGCGCCTTTTGTCTTTCAGACCGCTTATGAAGGACAAATATCCAGAGCCTGCGGCGTCTTTTGTCCTTCATTCCGCTTATGAAGGACAAATATCCAGAGCCTACGGCGCCTTTTGTCTTTCAAACCGCTTATGAATGACAAATATCCAGAGTCTGAGGCGCCTTTTGTCCTTCATTCCGCTAATGAAGGACAAATATCCAGAGCCTGCGGCGCCTTTTGTCTTTCAAACCGCTTATGAAGGACAAATATCCAGAGCCTGCGGCGCCTTTTGTCCTTAAAACCGCTTATGATTGCTAAATCTCTAATTCCTGTGACCACAGAATAAAGATCTGCCTATAAAGTCCACCCCATATGGACAAATGAACCTAAGTGTCTTTTTATGGTGCCTGACACCAATAAATGACACCCAAAATCCAGTCTATTGGAACTGCTCTAATACACGGAAAAAGTCTATCGCAAATTGGTAAAAAAGGTTTTCGGAGGGTGCTAGGTCTCTGTGTTTTGGTGTGATTAGGCCGACTGTTCGTTTTACTTTAGGGGAATCAATCGCTATTTTTACTGTATATCTCGGTATAGAGTCATGAACGGTGCTTTCTGGTAAGAGGCATACACCAATGCCTGCTGAGACCAGTCCCTTTAAGGCATCTAAATCCTCACCCTCTGACGTGATATTTGGTACAAATCCTGCTTCTTTGCATGCCTCTACTGCAATTTTTTGGAGAATATACCCTTTTGGAAATGACACGAAGGATTCAGTGCGTAACTCACTGAGGTCTAGCCTCTTTCGGTCCGCAAGTGCATGGTTCGCCGGAAGCAAAGCAGAAATATTTTCTGTAAATAAAATCTTTGCTTCAATATCAGGATCTTTGGTTGGGACAGGGCCAATAAACGCTATATCAATTTCACCATTTTTAACGGCATCAATTAAGTATTGGTAAGATCCCTGTCGCAAATGGAAAACTACATTTGGTTGCTTTGTTCTGAAAGCGGAAATGACGGTTGGAAGCCAATAGCTTGCTAAACTAGTTGGATATCCAATTTTAATGGTGCCGGATTGCGGGTCTAAATATTCATCCACCTTTTCTTTTGCTTCATCAATATATTTTACTGCCTTTTTTATTTGAGTTAAAAAGATCATGCCAATCTGCGTTAATTTAATGTTCCTTCCAGTTCTTTCAAATAAACGAACACCGAGTTCATCTTCTAGTTTGGCTATCTGGAAACTGATTGCGGATTGGGCTACATTTAGATTTTCAGCTGCCTCCGTAACATGTTCACGTTCAGCAACCTCCATAAAATATCGTAATTGACGCAATTCCACCCTCATTTCCTCCATTCATATTAAAATTAGATTGATTTAATCTGAATTATATATTGTTTATATGTATATTTAAACATAAAATTACTATCATACTGATTTATCGGAAAATTAAGAACGGGGGAGATAAAAATGACATTTCATCAACTACCAAAAGCACAAGGTCTCTACCGCCCAGAATACGAACATGATGCATGTGGAATTGGGTTATATGCCCACATTAAAGGGATTGCAACTCATGAGATTGTAACAAAAGGACTAAGTATGCTTTGTAAGCTCGACCACCGCGGGGGACAGGGAAGTGATCCATTTACAGGAGATGGTGCCGGGCTTATGGTCCAGATTCCCGATGCGTTTTTCCGCGATGCCCTCCAAAACGTTCAATTACCAGAGAAAGGCAGTTACGGGGTAGGGATGCTATTTTTCTCAAAAAATGATTCAGAGAGAGAACAAATAGAATCCTATATCAATCAAATGGTTGAACAAGAAGGGCAGAAGGTTCTCGGATGGAGGACTGTGCCTGTCAATGCGGAGACAATCGGTGAAACAGCCAAGAAAAGCCAGCCGTTCATCCGCCAAGTATTTATCGGGGCAAACGAAGGACTGTTGGATGAATTATCTTTCGAGCGGAAATTATATATCATTAGAAAACAATCAGAAAAATGGGCTAAGGAATCTGAGTTAAATTTTTATTTTGCCAGCCTTTCAAGTAAAACTATTGTATATAAAGGGTTATTAACACCAGAACAGGTAGACAGTTTTTATCTAGATTTACAGAATGAGAGTTTTGTATCGGCTTTTGCTTTAGTGCATTCCCGCTTTAGTACAAATACGTTCCCAAGTTGGGAGCGAGCTCATCCTAACCGTTACCTAATCCATAATGGAGAAATTAATACTCTTAGGGGCAATGTCCAATGGATGAAGGCACGTGAAAAGCAATTTGTGTCAGAAGCATTCGGAGACGACCTGCAAAAGGTGCTGCCCATCTTAGATACCGATGGAAGTGACTCGTCTATTTTAGATAACGCACTTGAATTCTTGGTACTGGCGGGCCGGAAACCTGCTCATGCAGCAATGATGCTGATTCCTGAGCCGTGGTCAGAAAATCCCCATATGACAAGAGAAAAGAGAGCGTTCTACGAGTATCATAGTTGCTTAATGGAACCTTGGGATGGGCCAACGGCTATTTCCTTTACGGACGGTAAACAAATTGGAGCTATTTTAGATCGGAACGGCCTTCGTCCGGCTCGTTATTACGTTACGGATGATGATTATATTATTTTTTCATCAGAGGTTGGCGTCATCGATGTCAAACCGGAAAAAGTATTATATAAAGAACGTTTAAGCCCAGGGAAAATGCTATTGATTGATTTTGAAGAGGGAAGAATTATTTCTGATGAAGAAGTAAAAACAGAGATGGCTGAGGCACTTCCGTATCAACAATGGCTCGACGAACAGCTTGTTCGATTAAAAGAAGATAGACAAAACAAATATGAGGTTCTAACGGATTTACTAGTTCGTCAGAAAGCATTTGGATACACATACGAAGATATTTCAAAATATTTAGTTCCTGTAGTAAATGAAGGAAAAGACCCAGTAGGAGCAATGGGGAATGACATGCCTTTAGCGGTGTTATCTGACCGTTCGCAATCATTGTTTAACTACTTTAAGCAATTATTTGCTCAAGTAACGAATCCGCCAATTGACTCTCTTCGTGAAGAAATTGTCACGTCTACGATGACGTTATTAGGATCGGAAGGGAATATATTACATCCTTCTGTATTAAACTGCCGCCGGATACAGCTTGATACACCGGTGATTACGAATGCTCAACTAGAGCAATTGAAATCTTTAAATTCAGTCGATTTTAAAAGTAAAGTAATTGACATCCTGTTCACTGAAGATCTAGAAGGCAGTCTAGTAAGGCTATGCCAAGCGGCGGATTCCGCTATTTCTGAAGGTGTAAGTTTGCTAATCTTATCGGACCGTAAAATGAATAAGCAAGAAGTTGCGATTCCTTCTTTATTGGCAGTAAGTGCCCTTCACCAGCATCTGATTCGTGAGGGCAGCAGAACGAAAGTAAGTATCATAATCGAATCTGGGGAAGTACGTGAAGTTCATCATTTATCCGCCTTAATTGGCTATGGTGTAGATGCGATTAATCCATATCTTGCTTTCGCAACCTATATGCAGGCTATTTTAGATGGAAGTTTACCCTTCACCTATGAAGAAGCAGTAAGCAAGTATGTAAAAGGTATGACTGAAGGCGTTGTAAAAGTCATGTCCAAAATGGGAATTTCAACTGTCCAAAGCTATCGCGGTGCACAAATTTTTGAAGCAGTGGGAATTAGCGAGGAAGTCATTGAACGTTATTTTACTGGAACAGTATCACAGCTTGGAGGTATCGGTTTAGATACGATTGCCAAAGAAGCAAAAATGCTTCATACAGAGGCTTATGGAGATTCGTATGATCAAACATTAGATTCAGGAAGTAACTTCCAGTGGAGAAAAACAGGTGAACATCACGCGTTTAACCCTGGAACTATTCATACTTTGCAATGGGCTTGCCGAAATGGCGATTATAAATTATTTAAAAAGTATTCCAAATTAGCAAATGAAGAAAGAATTGGATTCTTACGCAATTTGTTCACATTCGATGAAACTAGACAGTCTTTATCAATAGACGAGGTAGAACCAGTTGATTCCATTGTCCGCCGTTTCAAAACAGGGGCAATGTCGTTTGGTTCAATCAGTAAGGAAGCCCATGAAACATTAGCGATTGCGATGAATCGCTTAGGGGGAAAAAGCAACTCAGGTGAAGGCGGGGAAGATTCAAGCCGTTTTATCTTGGATGAAAATGGCGATAACCGCCGCAGTGCAGTGAAGCAAATTGCTTCAGGTCGTTTCGGGGTGAAAAGTCATTATCTTATCAATGCTGATGAACTGCAAATTAAGATGGCGCAAGGGGCAAAGCCTGGGGAAGGCGGACAGCTCCCAGGCAATAAGGTTTATCCATGGGTTGCCGATGTCCGTGGGTCTACACCAGGAGTTGGGCTGATTTCACCACCACCGCACCATGATATTTACTCGATTGAAGATTTGGCTCAACTGATTCACGATTTGAAAAATGCCAATCGGGATGCCCGAATCAGCGTTAAGCTTGTATCCAAAGGCGGCGTTGGAACGATTGCTGCCGGTGTGGCAAAAGGTGCAGCAGATGTCATTGTAATAAGTGGTTACGATGGCGGTACCGGAGCTTCTCCAAAAACAAGTATCCAGCATACGGGATTACCATGGGAGCTTGGACTTGCAGAAGCTCACCAAACGTTAATGCTTAATGGTTTGCGTGATCGTGTAGTTCTCGAAACAGATGGTAAATTAATGACTGGAAAAGATGTTTTAATGGCAGCATTATTTGGGGCCGAAGAGTTTGGGTTTGCGACCGCACCGCTCGTCGTGCTCGGATGTGTCATGATGCGCGTTTGTCATTTAGATACTTGCCCGGTTGGAATCGCAACACAAAATCCAGAGCTTCGTAGAAAGTTCTCAGGAGAAGCTGATTACATTGTCAACTATATGCGTTTTATTGCCCAAGAAGTTCGGGAACTAATGGCCGAGCTTGGATTTAGGTCAGTTGACGAAATGGTTGGCCGTTCGGATGTTTTGAAAATGAGTGACCGTGCAAAGGCACACTGGAAAGCAAAGGATCTGGACTTAACTCCATTACTGCATCAACCTAATGGAGTTCGAACGTTTAAGAATCCACAAAATCATAAAATTGATGACTCGCTTGATATGCAACAAATCTTGCCAATTGTGCAAAAAGCATTACAAGATCAAATTCCAGTGGATGTTAGCTTTCCGATTACGAACGTTAACCGTGTTGTTGGGACGATTGTTGGAAGTGAAGTATCGAAACGTTATGGGGAGGCAGGGCTTCCTGAAGATACCATTACCCTTAGGTTTACTGGTTCCGCAGGCCAAAGTTTTGGTGCTTTTGTTCCGAACGGTGTAACACTTAACATTACTGGTGATGTAAATGATTTTCTTGGTAAAGGTTTATCGGGTGGTAAATTGATTGTGAAAGCCGACGAAGTAACAAAAATTGCAGCAAGTGAAAATGTAATCGCCGGGAATGTTGCCTTATATGGTGCAACAAGTGGTGAAGCGTATATAAATGGTCGTGCTGGTGAACGATTTGCGGTCCGCAATAGCGGTGTAAACGTGGTAGTTGAAGGTATAGGCGACCATGGCTGTGAATATATGACAGGCGGACGTGTCGTTATTATAGGTGATGTAGGCAAAAACTTTGCTGCCGGTATGTCAGGTGGAATTGCATACGTACTAGCTGATGATCAAGATGCCTTTAAGAACTTATGTAACCAAGAGATGATTGAAATTGAGTTCATAACTAAAAACGACGAACAAGAGCTTAAGCAACTGATTCGCAATCATTTTTATTATACCAACAGCGTGAAAGCAAGTTGTATCCTAGAAGACTGGCAAAATCATGTCAGAAAATTTGTCAAAGTCATTCCGAAGGACTATAAACGCATGTTGGATCAAATCCAAAAACAAAAAGATGCAGGTTTGACAGAGGAAGAAGCCATTATGAGTGCGTTTTTAGCCAATTCTTCCAAACAAAAAAATACGCCCAAGCAGCCAGAAGCTGTAATACGCTAAGAAAGGGAGAGGAAGATGGGTAAAACAACTGGATTTATGGATTACTATCGAGAAAAAGGTCAAGAACGGAATCCCCTTACGCGTTTAGGCGACTGGAATGAGTATTCGGTTCCTTGCTCAGATGAAACGTTAAGCAGACAGGGAGCGCGGTGCATGGATTGTGCCACTCCTTTCTGCCATATCGGAATGGAACTTCAAGGAGCCACATCAGGTTGCCCAATTCATAATCTCATTCCGGAATGGAACGATTTAGTTTATCGCGGCAGGTGGAAAGAAGCCCTGGATCGTTTGCTTAAAACGAATAATTTTCCTGAGTTTACCGGTCGGGTTTGTCCGGCTCCTTGTGAAGGTTCGTGTACGTTAGCTATTACGGATCCAGCGGTAACGATTAAAAATATTGAGCAGGCCATTATAGATAAAGGTTTTGAAAATGGTTGGATTGCCCCTCGAATTCCCGCACGCAGAACTGGGAAAAAGGTGGCGATTATTGGTTCAGGTCCAGCTGGATTGGCAAGCGCTGATCAATTAAACCAGGCAGGGCACTCGGTAACCGTATTCGAACGTTCAGATCGTCCAGGCGGATTACTTATGTATGGGATTCCCAATATGAAACTTGGTAAAGAAGTCGTGGAACGCCGAATTAGCTTGTTGCGTCAAGAAGGTATTGATTTTGTCACCAATACTGAGGTTGGAGAAGATATTTCAGCTGAAGAATTACAGGCGCAATTCGATGCCGTAATTCTATGTACAGGCGCTCAAAAACAGAGGGACCTAGTGATTGAAGGGCGCGAGGCCAAAGGGATTTATTTCGCAATGGAATACCTGACCAAATCCACAAAAAGCCTATTGGATTCAAACTTTGAAGATGGCCAGTTTATTAATGTAGAAGACAAGGACGTTATTGTCATTGGCGGAGGCGACACAGGAGCAGATTGTGTGGCAACAGCCCTTCGTCAAAACTGCCGAAGTGTAGTTCAGTTTGGCAAACATCCACAGTTACCTGAGATGCGTACCTCAGAAAATATGTGGCCTGCCTATCCAAATGTTTTTACAATGGATTATGCTTATAAAGAGGCAGAAGCAAAGTTTGGTGATGATCCTCGTCAGTATTCTATTCAAACGAAGAAAATCGTTACGGATGAAAGTGGCAATTTGAAAGAGCTTCACACCATCCAAATGGAAAAAATAAGAGACGATGAAGGTCGATTTTATTTTAAAGAGATTCCAGGTACGGAAAAAGTTTGGCCTGCTCAATTTGTGTTTATTGCAATTGGATTTGAGGGCACAGAGCAGCCGCTTTTGAGCCAATTTGGTGTAAAAGCAGCTAATCAAAAGATTGAAGCAGCTTACGGTGATTACCGAACAAATATAGAAGGTGTATTTGCAGCAGGTGATGCAAGAAGAGGGCAAAGCCTAATCGTCTGGGCCATCAACGAGGGACGGCAGGTAGCTCATGAAGTGGACCGTTATTTGATGGGAAAAACCTTTTTACCTAAATAAATTTGCAGTAGGAAAGTAGACCTGATTTGGGAATCAGGTCTCTTTTTTCGGGTCTATAGTATAATTGAAATAAGAATAGGCGAATGATTCTTTTTTCTAATTCTGAAATCCGTTGGAGAGGGAAAATGTAAAAAATGCACTCTAAATAGAAAAAACTAGCCTTTTATAAGGTTAGTTTTGCTGTTCTATAAAAAATCATTTAGTTAATTGATTTCGATCCTCAATCTGTGGTGGTTCTTCCATCCAGCCATTTTTGATCATAAGCTTTCCCCCATCTTGAGCAAAAGTGAAAATATCTTTTGCAAGAAAAGCCATTTTTGCCGGCAAGTCACTTCGTAAACTGAATCCACCGCCTAGTGCATTACTTCCGAGCCCAAATGAAGCTAACAAACTGGTATTGTACATCATCAATTTGTCAGAAAATGGCGAAGTTTTTGACGTTGTTGCTTTACCAGCATGAGTAGCTGGGGGCTCAATATAACTATGGCGTAAAAATTCACCTAAATCTATTTCGATTTTCTTTGACAATTCCATTCCTTTGATTAGATAGTTTTGAACATCTTTATCAACAGCAACTTGTGCGAAACCAATCATTAATTGCATCCCTACAAGGTTAGTTTCAATTGCATGATGGATAAGTGAAACTTCAACTGTATTCAGGGATCTAGTTTCACTAAACCAAGTAAAACCATCCATATAATTTTTATCCTGAACAAAATTAACCTGTTTTGGCATTGATACAAAAGGTGGACGAACGAGTACCCCTTTATCTAAAAGGAATTGAGTTGATTGGCTGTTCATCAATTGGGATTCTGTGGTCATATTTATAAAAAAATCTTCAATATCCTTTCGATAGGACATGCCAGTGAAAAGTGCATAAAGGCTCATTTCCACTTTAGTCATCAAATGTAAATACATAATATCGTACATGAAATCAAATAACTTAGGAACACTTTTATTTACATCGCTTTCTGTAAAACCAATCGGAATTACTGCCCCTTCTTGTCGAAAAATACTTGTAATTATCTCAACGTTTTTGGCGGCAGCATTATAATGAGACTGTAGTAGTTGTTTTCCTTCATGATCTGAGTGCTCTATAAAATGTTCCAATACTCTAAGTATCATGGTTTTTTCTTGAAAAGCCATCCACAAATTAGCTAATTCTGATGATGTAATAGGTGCTCCACTCGAAGTCGTCATGCTAACCCTCCTGGTTTTTATATTATAATGTAACCATTAGGAAGTTATTTTATGAAATACTACAAAGTGCTTCATCTAAATAACGAATTTATTTTTATCAGGAATAAACTAAATTATTTATTGCCAAAAACAATTTTCTCGAATTTTATTATTAAGAAGTACCATTTTAGGATATCCCATACCAGGAGATCAACATTTGTGTCTGAAAAGGGTTCTTTTGTATAAAAAAAAATGTTTCGTATAGCTACCCAAAACCTTAATGTTACAAATATTAGTAAAGTACAAATGAAGTGACAGTCTTTTAGAGGATGTAACTTGAAGGGTAAGAAAAGTTGAAATAAGTCGTTAAAAAAATATAAATTGCTCAAGTAAAAAATTAGACAAAAAAAATAACCTAGACTTAGAGGAATTTCTTAATTCAGCTTTATTGATGATTAAAAAGTTGAAACATAAAAGTGTTAATAAATATGTCTAATAGATGACAAACGGATTGAGAATAACATTTGTTTTTCATCTTTTAAAGAAAGCAATTGGTCTTTTAGATTAAGACGATAAACGCGCCCTTTTAAGGTTTGTAAAGCTCCATTTGTGTAATAATCAATCGTTATCAGGCCATTTTGAGTTAGTTTTTTCAAATACATTAATATCCTCCTTTTATTAGTAATAGATAATACACTACCCATTATATAGTTTGTATTTTAAGAGACAATGAAGATGATGTTAAAAATTTGTAAATCAGAGGTGTTGGAATTTATAATTATGGTTAGTCGAAAAGAATTAAGTAAATTATAATGACAACAATGAATGGAATAGAAAATGGAGGAAAAAACGAATGAAATTTCCCAATGATGCTGATGGAGACGCACTACGTAGTTTATATAAAGATGGATTGGATTTTAAAAAACAACAATCAGTGGAGTTTTTTGTTGCCGTGCCTGATAAAGAGACAGGTAAAAAATTATCGCAAGTATTAAAAGGAGAAGGATTCAACTGTTTCCTAGAGCAAGACGACGAAACTGATGAGTGGGCATGTTCTTGCTCTAAAAGAATGCTTCTAAATTATAACGAACTAATTAAAATACAGGATCAATTAAATAACTTAAGTAAACCACATGGTGGTTATTCTGACGGTTGGGGAGTTTTTGTAGATTAAAAGGATTGAGGGAGGTATTTTTGTTAGGTGAAGTACCGTAAAACTTTCAAATCTCCTATGTGAATCAACTTTTCCAATCTTATTTTTTGAGGTTCAAAATCATCCACTCCATATAATTGAAGTAGGAGTATTCTTTCAGTAGAATTAATTAAAATTAAAGTTTCGTCTAATTCCCACTTGACAGATAGGATTAGTTTGTTTAAGCTCATATTAAGATATGAATTTTCAAAAAATTCCCCGACTGGTTTAATTTAATAAACAACCAGGTGATCAATCCCGACTTTTCACCAACAGTAGGGAAGCTTGTTTTGAACTAGCAAAAGGCAAGAAATGTATGCCATCCCATCCGTCACAGGTAGGATAAGTATAGTTATTATCAACATAATATACAATACATCCATATAAATAAGGGTCTATCAGACAACTGAAGGCTCCAACTCTTAGTATCTAGGAGTTGGAGTTTTTTTAATACATAAGATTCAGAATTTCTAAGTTGTTTTATTGTTTAGGGGTTTTTGATGACCATAAACCAAGTTGTCGGATGGGATAAGTAGTATAAGGAGGTAGCATTTAAAATGTGTGGGAACTTACAAACGCTATTTAGTTGGTAGAGAAGTCAAATGTTTATTCATTCTATTTTTATAAGGAGGAGAAGGATAGTGAGTGTTTCCGTGTCGTCATTACAAAAGGTATTCATTAAGCAGCAGAGAAAAACACAAGTATTACAAGATATAAATTTCCAAGTGAAGCAAGGCGAATTCGTAACCATTATCGGACCGAGCGGATGTGGTAAGAGTACACTGTTGAAGCTTATTGCTGGTCTTGATAACGAATATGAAGGAACGATTAAAATCAATGACCAAGAAATAGCAGGTCCAAGCATAAAACAAGGATTTATTTTTCAAGAACACCGACTCTTTCCTTGGCTGACGGTGGAGAAAAATATAGCAGCTGATTTATCTCTTAAAAATGCTAATGTACGTAAAAGGGTTGATGAACTCATTGAAATTGTAAGATTAAAAGGGTTTGAAAGAGCATATCCTAAGGAACTGTCTGGAGGGATGTCTCAAAGGGTGGCGATTGCCAGAGCGTTATTGCGGGATCCGGAGGTGATGTTGCTTGATGAACCATTCGGTGCACTTGATGCATTTACACGAACTCATTTACAGGATGTGCTGTTAGAGATATGGCATCAGAAGAAAACGACTATGATTCTTGTTACGCACGACTTAGATGAATCTATTTATCTTGCTGATCGTGTCGTGATCATGAGTTCAAGACCAGGTAAAATCAGCAACATTATTCCGATCGATTTACCTCATCCTAGGAAAAGGGCGGGCCGGTCATTCCAGGAATTTAGACAAAAGGTATTAAGTGAATTTGAAAAAGTAGATGAACTTCAGTTGATTGAAGGCTCAGGTATTTAGAGGAGGATGGAGAAAATGATTAAGAAGTTGAGGGTATCTGTTTTATTATTTACAGCAATTATGATGGTTATTTTAACAGGATGCACATCAAAAACGACAACAGTAAATGAGAAGAATGGAAAGAATGAAAATCTAACAATCAATATAGGAATTCAACAAAGCTTGGGTCCGTTATTGATTGCAAAGGAAAAAGGATGGTTTGAAGAAGAATTCGAAAAGGTTGGCGTAAAAGTAAAATGGACAGTATTTCAAAGCGGTCCGCCCCATTTTGAAGCAATGGCAGCCAATCGATTAGATTTTGGTGCAGTGGGCAATTCACCTGTAGTTGCTGGTCAAGCAGCAAATATTCAGTTTAAAGAAATTGCAAATGTAAGTGATGGGCTTAAAGGAAATGCGATTCTTGTTCCTAAAGACAGTCCGATTAATACATTAAACGATTTAAAAGGGAAAAAAATAGCAGTGGCAAAAGGAAGCAGTGGGTTCAATGTACTGTATCGTGCTTTAGAAAAGGCTGGATTAAAACCGGATGATGTAAAAATTATTCAATTACAACCAGATGAAGCACAGCCAGCGTTTGAAACAGGAGCCGTAGATGCTTGGTCTATATGGGAACCTTTCGTTTCGCTTCAAACATTAAAGAAAAATGCAAGAGTACTGGCGGATGGTAAGTCATTGAATGTTTATTCACCAGGTTTCGTAATTGCACGTAAAGAATTTACAAAAGAGCATCCTGATCTTGTTGTACGCTTTCTAAAAATATTCGAAAAAGCGCATCTTTATGAAAAAGAAAACCGTAATGATGCAATCGATTTGTATGCAAATGCAAAAAAAATTGATAAGGATGTAATACGTAAGGTACTCGAAAACAACGAATCTCGTAATCTGCCAATATCAGAAGAAATTATTAATGCACAGCAGGAAACCGCTGATTTCCAATATTCCCTTAAAGCAATTACAAAGAAAATCGATACATCAAAGGTAGTCGATAATTCTTATATTAAGCAAGCATTAAAGGAATTGAAGGAAGAACAAAATAAGTGAGGTGATTTTAGATGAGCAAAGCAAAACTAGCCTTTCCATCCGATAATACGATTAGAGAATTTAGGAAACAAACAGTTGCTAAGCAGGTGAAGGGCACTAAATCCCAGGTTCCTTCATTAATAATTGCACGCGGCTTGGTTTTACCAATCCTCATTTTAGTTGTGTGGCAATTGTTAGGATCACTTTTACAGGTGTCTAATACGATTTTACCAACACCATTAGATATTTTTCAATCGTTTCGGGTTTTAATACAATCGGGTGAATTATTTGGGCATTTAAAAATCAGTGTCACCCGTGCTCTAATTGGATTTATATTAGGTGCAAGTTTGGGTCTTCTGTTCGGGACGATAACCGGTCTTTCTAAAAAAACAGAGCAATTTATTGATCCATCTTTGCAAATGTTACGGACTGTGCCCCATTTAGCATTAGCACCGCTGTTTATTCTATGGTTTGGATTGGGAGAATTATCAAAGGATTTGCTAATTGCACTTGGAGCGTTTTTCCCTTTATATGTAAATACCTTATTAGGCATTCGCGGAGTGGATAAAAAATTATTTGATGTAGCCCGCATTTTGGAATTTAGTAGATGGAAGCAAGTAACACTACTAATTTTTCCGGCTGCTCTTCCTAATATTTTACTTGGGGTTCGCCTATCATTGGGCGCCGCTTGGCTAGGATTAGTTGTTTCTGAATTGATGGGTGCAAGTGAAGGAATCGGCTATTTAATCATGGATGCAAGACAATTTACCCGCACAGATGTTGTTTTTGTTGGAATTATTATCTTTGCACTTGGCGGTAAATTAGCTGATTCTATTGTTCGTGTATTAGAGTCCAGATTATTAAAATGGCGAGATAGCTATCAGGGAGAAAATGTAAGTTAATGAATAATTGGCGTTTGCAAAAATTAAAGTTGTTTACTGGTGCGTTAAATCCGATTAAAACTATCGATTTACTAAAAATTAATATTTATTCTTTTAATTACTTTTTGTAGGGAGTGTAAAATTAATGGAAATTTTATGGTTTATTCCAACACATGGGGACAGCAGATATTTAGGAACAACAAAGGGAGGACGCCTAGCTGATTTTTCTTATTTTCGTCAAGTCGCTCAAGCAGCTGATCGTCTTGGATATACAGGGGTATTAATACCAACAGGAAGATCATGCGAGGATCCTTGGACATTAGCTTCGTCGCTGGCGGCTGTTACAGAACGATTGAAATTTTTGATTGCTGTTCGACCAGGAATTATGTCCCCGTCTGTTGCAGCAAGAATGGCTTCAACAGTGGATCGTATTTCCAATGGACGTCTTCTTATTAATGTCGTCACAGGTGGTGACCCTGTTGAATTAGCTGGTGATGGATTATTCCTTGCTCATGATGAACGTTATGAGGTTACAGATGAATTTTTAACCGTCTGGCGTAATCTTTTAGAAGGAAAAGAGGTTCAATATGATGGGAAGCATGTGAAAATAGAGGGGGGAAAACTGCTCTTTCCTCCTGTTCAGCATCCGCATCCTCCTATTTATTTCGGGGGCTCATCGCCAGCAGGGCAAGCTGTTGCCGCAAAACATACAGATGTTTACTTAACATGGGGAGAGCCACCTGCACAGGTGGAACAAAAAATAAGGGAAGTTCGCCGTTTAGCTGAGCAAGAAGGAAGAACAGTACGATTTGGTATTCGCTTACACGTAATTGTTAGGGAAACAGAAGGAGAAGCATGGGAAGCTGCTGATCGCTTAATTAAATATATTGATAATGATACGATTGAGGCAGCACAACGTACATTAGCCCGTCAAGATTCTGTTGGACAACAGAGAATGATGAAGCTCCATAAAGGAGGAAGAGAGACACTAGAAATCAGTCCGAACCTTTGGGCAGGGGTTGGTCTCGTTCGAGGTGGAGCTGGAACAGCCCTTGTAGGCAATCCTACACAAGTGGCAGAGAGGATGAAAGAATATTCGGCCTTAGGTATTGATACATTTGTGCTATCGGGATATCCACATTTAGAAGAAGCGTATCAATTCGCAGAGTTAGTATTTCCGCATTTACCGCTGAAGAAAAGAGACGGCAACAATAGCACTCAACAAAACAATCATCCCATTGGAGAAATGATAGCAAATCAGTACGTTCCTGAAACAGCAAAATAAATATTTATTAGTAAAAGGAAGGAGTACATAAACCTTCCTTTTGCTATGGTAAAAACAAAAATACCCGTAACACTCCGTATCCAATATACACTACTATCGTCCCTATTTTCAGACTATTCTTTATATTAAAATGAAAATAAAAGATGAAATGGGAGAGGGTATGGATGCTGCCACAAAAACGTAAACTACTATCTAGCAAATTATTAATTGTTTTCACTGTTATTTTAGTATTATATAGTTGTTTTAAAAATGATAAGATCGTTGAAGCCGCAAAGCCAGACCGAATAGCTCCAACTTCACCTACAAACCTCCATGAAACTGGTATTACTGACACAACCATTTCGTTAGTTTGGAATAATTCCACCGATAATACAGGTGTCACTGGTTATGACATTTACCAAGATAATAGATACATAGGGAATGTTGCTTCCACCCAGTATGTGGCTAAGAATCTGACTCCGAATACCTCCTATAGTTTTTTTATTAAAGCAAGGGATGCGCGAGGAAATCTTTCGAATCCCAGTAATCTCATTCAAGTTACAACGAATCCTAAGACATCGATGGACCAACCTCCCCAAGTCAGTGAAATCCAAGTTTCTCCTATTGCGAGTGATGGGAAGACAGTAAGTGGAACCGTTACTTTGTCAGTAAATGCGAGCGATGATAAAGGAATTAGTAAGGTTGAGTTTTATAGTAATAATGGCGGCTATTTAATCCGCTCGCTATCAACCGCTCCTTATACAGTGAATTGGGCTACGAATCCATGGGTGGCTGATGGAGAACAAATAGTAAAAGTCGTTGCTTACGACACTGCAAATCAAACAGCTCAAGTTTCTAGAACGATTCTAGTAAATAATTCCGTTACTCCAGTACCAACAGAATATAAAACAGTGGGTTATTTTGCAGGTTGGGCTACCTACTCGAATTATCAAGTTACCGATATTGATGCTAGTAAACTCACTCATTTGAATTATGCATTTGCTAATATTTCTGCTGATGGAAAAATAGAAGTGGGCGACCCATGGGCCGATATTGAACAATCATTTCCCGGTGATACAGCAGATCAGCCTTATAAAGGGAATTTCTATCAATTAACGAAACTTAAACAACAATATCCACATTTAAAAACCTTAATCTCAGTCGGCGGCTGGTCATGGTCGGACAACTTTTCGGATGTTGCATTAACCGATCAATCCCGAACCATCTTTGCAGATAGTTGTCTGCAATTTATCTTAAAATATGGATTTGATGGAATCGATTTGGATTGGGAATATCCAGTTGCTGGAGGAGAAGCGGGAAATAGTAATCGTCCTGAGGATAAGCAAAATTTTACACTTTTAATCAAGAAAATCAGAGAAACGTTAGATGCTCAAAGTTTAAAGGATGGAAACACGTATTTATTAACGATAGCTGGTGGGGCAAACAAAGGCTACGTAGCAAATACGGAATTAAACCTGCTTCAACAGTATGTGGATTACATCCAGCTCATGACTTATGATTTTCATGGATCTTGGGATACATTGACAGGGATAAATGCTCCGTTATATCGGGATCCGGAGTCTAGATTTTCAGAATTTAGTGTTCAAGATGCTGTACAGATGTATATCAATAGTGGGGTGCCTGCGAATAAACTCGTTATGGGTATTCCTTTCTACGGAAGAGTTTACAACCAAGTAACCAATACGAATAATGGTTTATATCAGTCGTTTACGGGTGGAGGATCGGCTGTCAGTTATGGACAAATAGAAGCAAGTTACCTTAACAAAAACGCATTTACTCGTTTTTGGGAGCCTGATTCCAAAGTGCCTTGGCTGTTTAATGGTTCTCAATTTATTAGTTATGATGATACCGAATCGATTGGATATAAAACCTCTTTGATTAAGTCGATGGGGCTGGGAGGAGCCATGATGTGGGAACTAAGCCAAGATCCCAATAAGGTGTTATTAAGCAAGATTAATAATGATTTAAGATAAAAAATTAGTTTCTTTTGTTTGGCGGGAGTTAGTTGGATAGGGGTGATCCCCAACTGTATACATAAAAAAACTCTAGTCGAATATGGATTAAACCATGGAGGTGTTCACTTGGAAACAATCCGAAATATGTATGAACATTTAAATTGGTCTAATCAACGAATTTTAGAAACCTTGGAAAATATGGAAGGGGAGAACAAACAGGTTACCAATCTATTCTCACATATCCTTCTGGCAGAACAGGTGTGGTTTACTAGGTTAATAGGTTCAGATAGTTCAAACTTACCTATCTGGGCAGAAGTCCATTTAGAAACTTGTTCAGAATTGGCTAACCGAAATAATCAAAACTTTAAAGGATTCCTTACGGGTTTAACTAACCCAGCTCTCGAAAAGATCGTGTCCTATAGAAATAGTAAAGGTATAGAGTTTAATAATTCAGTAAGGGACATCTTGACCCATGTTGCACTACATGGTCAATATCACCGAGGACAAATCAATCTTCTTCTAAGGGCCAATGATACCGAGCCTGTTAACGTAGACTTTATTACTTTTAAGAGATGAGTGTAGGTAAACCAGTCCTACATTAAGGGAAGACGAATAAAAGCCACCAATACTATGTAAAACTAGGACTGAGTTAAAAAATGAGTGTTTCATCGGTGTCAGGCACCATGAAACACTCATTTTTTTCTTGCTGGTTATATTACTATGATTACTTGCTTAGGTTTTGAAGTTGCAAAAAATATACAAAGTTTTGTATAAAAATAAATACAAATACATCCAAATTTATTGAAAGTAGTAGATTTAATCAAACAAATTATGAAAACGCTTACTAAAAAATCAGCATAAATATTCAAAAAAATCACTAAAAAAGATTGTCAAACTATTCTTTTTTTATTATAATCTATTTATTGATGTAACAAAATATAACATGAAATTGCGAGGTAATGTAACATGACAAATACACTAGTTTCAAATGCGACTGTAGCCGCAACTACTCTTGAACAAATTAAAGAAACGATCAAAGAAAAAAGTGTTGAACTATTACACTTGCAATTTGTTGATATTGAAGGGATCTTAAAGCACGTTACGGTTACAAGCGAGCAATTAGAAGATGTAGTAGAAGGAAAAATGATGTTTGATGGCTCGTCTATTAAAGGTTTTTCACCTATTCATAAATCGGACCTTTATCTGCAACCAGATTTAGCTACCTTTGCGGTTCTTCCTTGGACCGTAGAAGAGGGTTATGCTGAAGCTAGATTCCTATGTTCTGTAAAGAACGCAGACGGATCACTATTTGAAGGAGATACAAGAAATGTTCTCAAGAAAACAGTGGAGCGTGCTGCTAATCATGGGTACACGATTTCAGTTGGTCCTGAGTTAGAATTTTTCCTTTTTAAAACGGATGAAAATGGATATGCAACACAAGAACTTGGTGATAAAGCAGGCTATTTTGAACCATCTCCACATGACCTTGGCGAGCGTGTTCGTTTAGAAATTTACAGAGCCTTAAAAGCAATGGGCTTCACAATTGAAGCTTCACACCATGAAGTGGCTGAAGGACAACATGAAATTAACTTTAAATATGCGGATGTATTAACTGCAGCTGATCTATCCACTACATATAAATGGGTCGTGAAGACGGTTGCGAAGAAATTCGGAATGCATGCTACATTTATGCCAAAGCCGGTATTCGGAATCAACGGTTCAGGTATGCACGTGAATATGTCATTCTTTAAAGGAAGCGAAAATGCATTTTTTGATCCATCCGATGAGTTACAATTATCTGAAAAAGCGTATCATTTCATTGCAGGTGTCCTAGAAAACGTGAAGAGCTTTACGGCAGTAACAAACCCGCTAGTAAACTCTTATAAGCGTTTAGTGCCAGGCTATGAAGCTCCTTGTTATATTGCATGGTCAGCATCTAACCGTTCAGCGCTAATTCGTATTCCTGCAAAAAAAGGTCTAGCGACACGTGTAGAATTACGCTGTCCAGATCCATCAGCTAACCCTTACTTAACGTTTGCAGTTATTGCCTCTGCAGGTTTAGATGGAATCGAACAAGGACTACAAGCGCCAGCACCAATCAATGAAGATATCTTCCATATGACGGAAGAGGAAAGAGCCTTCTTAGGCATTGATAACCTGCCTGGTAGTTTAGCAGAATCAATTAAAGAATTAGAAGCAGGAGAGATTGCTGCTAAAACACTAGGTGAGCACGTATACGGCGAGTACGTTTCATTGAAGAAATCAGAATGGGACAGCTACCGTACAGCTGTTCACACATGGGAAATTGATAACTATCATTCTAAATTCTAATTTAATAAGCGGGACAGCAGGGCTGATAACAGTCCTAGTTGCCCGCTTTTTTTAATGAAAAGGACAGGCTCTAATAAGAGACTGTCCTCCAGTAGTGGTTCCTTGCACAAAATTTAATATTCCAAGCTTGATTAATCCTGCATGCTATTTCACTTACAGTGATGCCATGCCTTCTTGAATACGCATAATCCGAAGATAAGGAATGCAAGGAATCCAATTAAAGCGATAAGGAATTTTAAAACGGTAACAATTAAACCACTTAGTCCGATTATTCCAAGCAAGAGAGTCACCCAGCCCAATGCTACAAACAATATCCAAATGGCACCTGTTAAAAATCCAAGAAAAATCCCAAAAATGCCACTGGAAGAATGGTTAGTACCCATCTGATTTCACCCCCTGTCCTAGTTTGTTCACCAACATTGTATGCGGTTTTTTTAAAAAATGTTTTATGAAAATAGAAAAAGAGGCGATTGTCCTAAAGCCGTCCTTTTTGAAAAAATATGAACAATAATTATAAAAATATTATTATAATTCGTGTTTTGTATTAATTGTTTGCTTGAAATACATAAAATTGTAGGTTTGTACAATAAAATAACAAACATTGCACAAGGAGTGAAAATGTTTGATTGATTTAAATATAGTGTAAAAAATATTATGTGAAATGGGGATGAAGTTCCAGATGAAGAATCGTTGGCTCAAAGCTATTTCAGCAGTTGGGATACATATATCACATTGTGATGTATTTCACAAAATGTTCAAGATTAGGATGGTTACCGTGCGTAATATCGTTGTATATTATCACTATAGTTATATTGTTTATATTGCTAGGGGGATTACGAATGAAAAAGATATTACAGATTTTACTAACATTTGGGCTTATTATGACACCTTTTTTTGCGCAAGCACATGTGAAATGGTTCACAAAAGTAGTGCCGCATAAGGAGTCCATTGAACATATATTATCACCCATGTTTATATATTTAACTTTAGTTGCGGCTATTGTTTTAGCCACATTAACATTGATCATTCCAAAAATGGCTGAATGGGAACCAGTGAAAAAAATGGAGAACTGGCTCTCCGGGTTAAGAAAGTACTCTAGGTATTTATTAAAATATGGGACTGCCGTTGCGTTGATGATTCAAATGCTGAATGGAACTCTATTTGCTCCTGAGTTCCATGTTGGTAGTACGATCATTACTGTATTAACATGGGTTACGATTGGATTTTTATTGATTCCGCATCATATCTCAACAAAAATTGGTGCTTCCATTTTATTCGGATTATTTATTTATGTAACGATTCATCATGGCATTTTCTATATGTTAGATTACGGGTTTTACGTAGCCATTATCGGTGTTTTAATGGTAGGAAATACAAAACTGGAGAAGGCAGGGTTCCCATTTCTTTATTTAGGGACAGGGTTATCACTCAGCTGGGTAGCCGTTGAAAAATGGGTATATCCAGGAATGGCTTTAGATATAGTCACAAACCATCATGTGCCTACATTTGGCTTCGAACCAGGTTTGTTTGTAGTGATGGCAGCATTTATTGAGTTTGTCGTGGGCTATTTGTTAGTTGTCGGTATCTTAAATCGTGTGTTAGGTTTTGTGGTAACAGGCATTTTTATCTCAACCACAATGCTCTTTGGAATGACAGAAGTCATAGGCCATTTCATGATTCATATTGTATTGATTATCTTCATTATAGAAGGTGTATCATTCTATAATCCGCCAATCAAAATGCATAAAACGAAATCAGATCAATTTATCTTCGTATTTTTAAACTTCATTTTTGTTCTAGCAACCTTTTTATTAATTTACTATCGTTTTGCTTAACTGAATTTAATATTAATCGGGAAGCGATACTTCAAGATTGAAGTATCGTTCTTTTTCATAGAATGAAAGGACGTGCAGGTTTCAAATATAACCATTATTTGTTAATATTTAAGTGAGTCATTCTTTATTGGTTCAAAAGAATATTTTCCCTTCACAAATATCGAATCATAATTGGTAGAGAGGAGGATCTTTATGAAATTACATACGAATTTATGTGAAATACTTGATATTACTTATCCGATCATTCAAGCGGGTATGGCTGGAGGTCCAACGACCGTGGACCTTGTTGCCAATGTTTCGAACGCTGGAGCTTTAGGGACTTTGGGTGCGGCGTATATGAAGCCTGAGGAAATTAGAATGGCCATCAGAGAAATTAAGAAGCGGACAACGAAACCTTTTGCAGTAAACTTGTTTTGTACCAATTGGAGCGATCAATATGAGGGGGTGGAAAAGTCACAAAAAGTACTTAATGCCATTAGAGGAAAGTTAGGTATGGAAACTTCGGAACACCACGTAGTGACGAACAACTTTTTTGAAGAACAGTTTAAAATATTAATAGAAGAAAAAGTACCTGTCATTTCTACTGCGTTCGGTGTCCTTCCTAAAGATAAAATGACTGTAGCAAAGCAGTATAACATCATCATTACTTCCATGGTAACAACTGTTCAGGAAGCACTGTTTGCTGAGGAAAATGGAACAGATATTATCATTGCCCAGGGAAGTGACGCAGGAGGACACCGCGGGACATTTGAAATTGAAAAAAACACCTATGGGGCAACAGTCGGTACCTTTTCGCTAGTCCCTCAGATTGTCGATGCTGCATCAGTGCCTGTTGTTGCTGCAGGGGGCATCATGGATAGCCGAGGTCTAGTTGCTGCCATAGCTTTAGGTGCCCAAGGGGTACAAATGGGGACCGCTTTCTTAACGACGACTGAGTCGGGGGCTCACCCCGTATACAAACAAGCTCTACTGAATAGTACGGAAGAAAGTACCGTGATAACGAAAGTTTTTTCCGGACGTCCGGCAAGGGGAATTAAAAATACATTTATACAAGCCTATTATGACGCCAAAATCTCCCCAGCGGATTTCCCAACACAAAATACCATGACCAATGATATCCGTAGACATGCAGCTTTGCAAAATAATCCCGAATATATGTCACTATGGGCAGGGCAGGCTACAAGACTATTACAAAACGAAATACCAGCAGGTAAACTTATTCATGATGTAATGGAAGGGGCCAAACGGTTACTATCTTCCAATTAATTACTGAATAAACACAAAGAATATACTTATGGTTAAAAAAGCGCAGATTCCTGCGCTTTTTTGCGTGTGGTTAATCAACATTCTTTTTTAATAATGAATGAAAGGGACACTTCGATAATGAGGCATCATCATCACGTAAAAAATATTGCCTCCACTCGTAATTGTCATTATTCCCATAACTATTTAAATCAGGATGTATACGAATCGAATCATAATTTTCTAGTCTTTTTCGAACCTTAGCTTTTATACTTTTTGCAAACGTTTCATTTCTATTGAATTCTTGTAATACCCATCTAGGTGTGATCGCTAGCATAAAGTTGTCAAAGTGTCTGCTTTTCCTATTTTGGTGGGCAGGTGTCGCGCAATACATAAAGTACTGCTCGCCATGAAAACAGAACTCCCAAATCGGATTGTGCGGGTCGAGTGGTATGTGATTCGGCCAATCCATCCCGTCCTTTTTGGATAGATCACTTAACTGCTGCCAGAATAATTGCTCAAACATTTCTACCGTATACGTGTCTTTCAAGTCTGGTGGTGTTTCATAAAAAATAATAAGCGAGGTATAGTTCCCATAATCTCTAGAAGTTTTCGTGTAGTCACTAAGTAAAGCAGCAACCTCTTCTATGGTAGAAGGAAGCTTGGGATCCCCTGCAAACCCGTAACGGATGTGGTTCTTTGTAAATCCTATCGTGGCGGGTATACAGGGGAAGGGCCTTTTTTCATCCGTTATTTTCGCTTTAAATTTCTCTAGAGCTGTTCGTTCCCATTGTTGGAGTTGGGGGCGTAGTAAAGGGGTATCATGAAAGAGTGTTTTTATTTTAATCACCTCCTAATGGCTCATACAGTATATTCATGGGTGGATGAGGGAGGTGAATGTTCGAACCAATATGGGCGGAGGGTGTATCATTTTGTTTTAAAAGTTTCTTCTAGGGTGTATTTCCTACCACTATGTTGATTAATATAGTAAAATAAGATGGATCGATATGAAGTAAAAGAAGAAATTCAAACGTGTGGAGGATCTAAGGTGACATATCAACAAAACAAACGATTTAAACTGTTTTCATTGAATTCCAATCAAAAGCTCTCAACAGAGATGGCAGAACTCTTGGGCTGCGAGTTAGGTAAATGTTCTGTATCTCATTTTAGTGATGGGGAGATTCAAATTCATATTGAAGAAAGTGTACGCGGCAGTGAGGTGTTTGTAGTTCAATCCACTTCCTACCCTGTCAATGACAATATTTTAGAACTCCTAATCATGATTGATGCTCTAAAAAGAGCATCTGCAAGCATCATTAATGTGGTCATTCCATACTATGGCTATGGTCGACAAGATCGAAAGGCACGTTCGCGGGAGCCAATTACAGCGAAACTAGTTGCGAACCTTTTAGAAACGACTGGTGCAAGTAGAATTCTTACAATGGACCTCCATACTTCCCAAATACAAGGTTTCTTTGATATTCCTGTTGAACATTTATATGGTGTTCCGATCCTTGGACAGTATTTTCAGGAAAAAGGCCTAGAAGATATTGTTATTGTAGCGCCTCATAATGGCAGCATTGGCAGAGCAAGAAAAGTGGCCAACCTCTTACACGCTCCAATTGCCCTGATTGATAAAAGAAAATTTGAAGAAAACGGTCCCGAATCCGTTAATGTTATTGGTAATGTTGATGGAAAAAATGTGGTTATTATTGATGATTTAATTGATACAGGTGAAACCATCACTTTAGCAGCAAAGGCTCTAGAAGAAAACGGGGCAAAAGCAATTTATGCCGGATGCACCCATCCTGTTTTTACAGACAAAGCGATTGAAAAAATTGCATCGTCACCGATTAAAGAATTAGTCGTAACCAATACCATCCAGTTACCAGAAGAGAAAATCATCAATAAAATAAAATCGATATCTGTTGCCCCACTGCTTGTCGAGGCAATTGATCGAATTCATAATGAGAAAGCAGTAAGTCCTTTATTTGAATAAGTTATCTTGCGAAGCCAACTAATTATTATAGTTGGCTTTTTTTATAGAGGAAAAAAAGTGGGTTAGGACTAGATAATAAGGCTTAGTATTAGATTTAATTCCTAAGTCTAAATAATTTACATAGATTTTTAAAGTGATATTATTGTAAGAGTAAATATTATTTTGATATCTTATGTTACCACCAGGTACTAACTATTTGGAATCAAGCTAAGTTACATGGGGAACCCAAATTCTAAACTACCAAGAATGGAGATTGAAAATTGTGGATTTGAAATCATTGATCGCACCAGAGCACTTTAATTTAGCAAGTGAAATTTCTAAGCATCACTCCGAAAAAATCGCTTTACGCTGGCAAAATGAACTCGGAGAAACGATAACGATCTCTTATGCTCAGTTAATCACAAAAGCCAATAAACTTGCCAATGGGTTAACTAAATTAGGACTAGAGAAAGGTGACCGGATTGTTGTCATGAGTACACGACTCATTGAATCATATGTCATCTATTTAGCTTGTTTAAAAGCAGGATTAGTCATTAGCCCATCATCAGAACTTTTAAGGGCAAAGGATTTAGTGTATCGCTTGAATCATTCAGAAGCGAAAGCCGTCATTTCTTATTCCGAGTTAATTGAAGAATTCGAAAATATAAGTGAAGAAACACCATTTTTACAATTTAAGATTGCCTTTGGTCAGGAAGTACCAAATTGGCTTTCGTTAGAAGTTTTAGTAGAAGAGGAATCAGACATTTTCAATGATGTCGATACGCGAAGTGAAGATACTGCCTTTTTAGCTTATACTTCCGGGACAACCGGACAGCCTAAAGGGGTTGTACATAGCCATGGCTGGGGCTACGCTCATTTACGAATTGCGGCTTCCAAATGGCTGAATATAAGTGAGGACGATCTGGTTTGGGCTACGGCTTCCCCAGGATGGCAAAAATGGGTTTGGAGTCCATTTTTATCAATTCTCGGATCTGGAGCAACAGGATTTATCTATCATGGCAGGTTTAATCCGCACAAATATTTACGTCTTCTTCAAGATCACAAAGTAAATGTTTTGTGCTGCACACCTACCGAATACCGGATGATGGCTAAATTAGATGATCTATCTACCTTCGACCTATCCCACTTACACACGGCTGTTTCTGCAGGTGAGGCACTGAATCGGGAAGTCATCGATGTGTTTAAAGAACATTTTCAGATCCTGATTCGCGATGGTTATGGCCAGACAGAAAGTACGTTATTGATTGCTAATTTAAATGTGGATGAAAAAAAATTAGGATCAATGGGACAGCCGCTGTTAGAAGAATTTATTGATGTAATCGATGAAAACGGCGAACCGGCACCGATCAACCAAGTAGGGACGATTGCGATTAGAAGCGATTTCCCCGCCTTATTTAAACAATATTACAAAAATCCAGTGACCACCGCTTCTTCCTATCAAGGGCAATATTTTTTGACCGGTGACCGTGCAATGAAAGACGAGGATAACTATTATTGGTTCCAGGGTAGAAAAGATGATGTGATCATCAGCTCTGGTTATACGATTGGACCTTTTGAAGTAGAAGATGCATTAATGAAACATAAATCGGTAAAAGAGTGCGCGGTAGTTGCATTGCCAGATCCAATTAGAGGAAACGTTGTAAAAGCATTTGTTGTGTTGAAAGACGGGACTCTAGGTACAGCAGAGTTGTCCAAGGAATTACAGGGGTTTGTAAAAAAATTAACAGCGCCTTATAAGTATCCACGGGTGATCGAATATATTGAGGTACTGCCTAAAACAGATTCAGGAAAAATTCGTCGTGTAGAACTGCGAACGCAACGATAATGAATAAGGAATTGGACATTTATTCCATTAGCTATAAACCTTTACACACTTCCAAATTGTGGTATAATTATCCGTATTAAAATTTACAAATATGGTAGGTACCAGTCCAAAAATTCCATCAAAGAAGTGTTGAGTAATGAATAAATTAGAACTGAATATTAGGCACCGAACGGTTTCTTTGTTAGATAAGTATTTTTCTGGCGAATCCATAGATTACAAGAAAATATTTGCAATTATCTTGCCCATTTTCGTAGACCAGGCCTTTTTAATTATCATGAGTTTATTAAACACAGCGATGATTAGTTCGGCTGGAGTGGCAGCGGTTAGTGCCGTGAGTATGGTAGATTCATTGAATATTTTCCTAGCCAATGTCTTTATAGCTGTCGCAACAGGCGGAACCGTGATTGTGGCCCAATATAAAGGGAGCGGGAATGGGGAAATGGTGTCCAAAACTGCCACACAAGCGATAACTGCAGTTACCCTATTTTCAGTCCTAATCAGCACCCTAGTTATCATTTTTCATACGCCAACCTTAAATCTTTTATTTGGTAAAGCGGAAGCAGATGTATTTCAAAACGCAAGGATCTATCTTATCGGCAGCTGTCTTTCTTTTCCATTTATCGCTATCTTTCAGGCGGTGACTGGCGCTTTAAGAGGTGTGGGAGAGACGAAACCCTGCCTAAATTTATCGTTATTAATGAATTTAACCAATACGATTCTAAATCTATTATTGATTACATTCTTTAACATGGGTGTGGAAGGGCTCGTCATATCCACGCTTTTGGCTAGATTTTTAGGAATGGCCGCTTCTTTGGTTTATGTCTTAAAATATAATGAGACCATCCGTTTCAAGATGAAAAATGCGGTTAGAATTGACCTGTCTATTTTAAAAAAGGTAATGTATATTGGGCTGCCTTTCGCTGCGGAACAAATCTTTTTCAATGGTGGAAAGCTGCTTACGCAAACATTTATTGTTCAGTTAGGCACCCTTTCACTTACCGTTTATGCGATCGGAAATGCAATAATGATGGTATATCAAATCGGACCTAATTCTATCGGAATCGCCATCGTCACCATTGTGGGGCAGTGTATTGGGCGAAGGAATATTGCGGACGCGAGGAAATTTATCTTTTCGTTAATTGGCCTTTCCTCGATTATTTTTGTCATCGCCGCTTTCTTGTTATTACCATTGTTTCCGTTGTTGATAAAAATGTTTAATCCACCGGAAGAAATTGTTCCCACAATCTTTACACTAGTGTTAATTGGTGCCATTGCCCAACCACTTCTGTGGTCACCCAGCTTTATTATGCCATCAGCTTTACGGGCAGCGGGGGATTCGAATTTTACTTCGATCGCCTCCTTGCTGTCAATGTGGCTGTTACGGGTAATCCTAGGCTATGTTTTAGGTATTACCTTAGGCTTTGGGATTGTTGGCGTCTGGGTTGCAATGATTGTAGAATGGGGTACTCGAGGAATCATCTTTGGATGGCGGTTCAAAGGGAAAAAATGGTATGCACATAAACTGGTTTAATCATCTTGAAGGATCCTCCTCAACAATTTTCAATTGAGGAGGATTTTTCATATAATCATCATAGATACATCATAGAAGGAGGACTATCTTGGAGCAAAAAGGAGTCATTTCACTAGGGGAAGCATTTGTAGACTTTATTTCAATGGACCAAACCAATACTAAATACCAAAAGCTGTTGGGGGGAGCTACCGTAAACTTAGCAGTGGGGATAAGGAGACTCGGACTTCCTGCATATTATTTATGTAAACTAGGGAGCGATGAAATAAGTCAATTTGTTGAACAAGAATTAGAGAAAGAACGAGTGGATAGTTCATTTTCGGTTCATACCGCGAGCAAGAAAATTTGTGGTGTGTATGTTCATTTAAATGAAATCGGTGAGCGTTATTTTCATTCATACATAAACCATACTCCAGATGAAGTATTATCTGAGAATGAATTGCGGAGGGAAGTTTTTGAGAGGGCGAAGATTTTTTATTTTGGTTCAGGAACGCTTTTTCATGAGAAAGCAAAGAAAACAACAAAAACAGCACTGAAATATGCCAAGGACACTGGCAACATCATTGCTTTTGACGCTAACCTTCGGCTCAAGCGTTGGGAAAGTGAGGACCATTGTCGTCAAACAGTCTCTTCCTTCCTTAAACATGCTGATATCGTCAAACTTGCTGAAGATGAACTACATTTTTTATCGGAAACAGATTCATTAGAGGCAGGTTTAGGTCAATTATCTAAATGGAAGATTCCTTATCTGTTTATCACGATGGGAAGCAAGGGCGCATGTGCTGTTATTGATGGTCAACAAGTTTTCGCACCAGCTCCGGCCGTACAGGCTATCGATACAACAGGGGCAGGGGATGCCTTTATGTCCGCTCTTTTGTATTGCTTTCACGAAAAAGGGCTGCCGGCCAAACTATCCCAAATCAAAGAGTACCTTCAATATGCAAATAAAATAGGAGCTGCCGCGACAACAGAAATCGGCTCTCTGACCGTAAATGTTGATAAAAAAATCTAACTGGAAACCTGGGTCTAACATTCATATGGGCTCAGGTTTTTCAATTGGAATCAGCATAAGATGTTGTGCACGTATACTAAATGTTTTTGAAGTTAGGGAATTTTCAAAATAATGATTACCTAATGCGTACAACTAATGTATAATGTTTTAAACAATGATAGGGAGAGGTTTTTTCAACATGAACTCATATATAAAAGATCAAATTGAACAATTTCAAGAAAAGAATAAGAACCGGGGATGTCTTTTGGTTAGCTGCCCGGACCAACCTGGAATTGTTGCAGCCATTTCGAAATTTTTGTATTCCTATAATGCAAATATTATCGAATCCAGCCAATACTCTACTAATCCCGAGGGCGGAACTTTTTTCATTCGGATTGAATTTGAATGTCCGGGTCTAAAGGAAAAAGCGATAGACATGGAGAATAAGTTTGCTGAAATTGTGGAACAGTTTTCGATGGAGTGGAACTTTACCCATGTTTATCATGTGAAAAAAGCAGCAATCTTTGTATCAAAAGAGCTTCATTGTTTGCATGAGCTTTTATGGGAATGGCAAAGTGGAGATCTAATGGCTGATATTGCCCTAGTTATCAGCAATCATGAAACCGCAAGAGAGGTTGTTGAAGGACTAAACATCCCGTTTTATTACGTTCCAGCCAATAAGGATATCCGCGGACAAGCTGAAGCCGCTCAACTTAAACTACTAAAGGAGTATGATATTGATTTCGTTGTATTGGCCCGCTATATGCAAATCTTATCTCCGAAATTTGTAGAAGAAAATCCTAACAAAATCATTAATATTCATCATTCATTCTTACCAGCCTTTGTGGGTGCAAGACCCTATGAGCGGGCATTTGACCGTGGAGTGAAATTGATTGGTGCGACTTCTCATTATGTGACCAATGACCTGGATGAAGGACCTATCATTGAACAGGATATTAGTCGGGTTGATCATCATGATAATGTTGATAGTCTTAAAAAAATTGGCCGTAGAATTGAAAGAAGTGTCTTAGCACGAGCTGTTAAATGGCATATTGAAGACCGTATTATCGTCCATCAAAATAAAACCATTGTTTTCTAAAATCCCTTTCCGAGGGATTTTTTTTTTTAGATTTTGAAAACGTGAATTTTTCCATTTTTTCAATAAAAATCTTGAACTATTCGAAAGTTAGCTGAATATACATTTAAGAAAGAGCAGGGAGGGGAGAGATTGAGTTTTCAGGCCGATCATTTGTCGGAACCAAGAAGAAGAATCGTTCGTGCGATTAAAACAAGCGGTGCTTCGTCCATGAGCGAACTTGCTTCATATTTGGAAATGTCCGGTGAGGCTGTCCGTCAGCATCTCCTCCATTTAGAAAAGGACGGCTGGATTATTCGAATTGCCGAAACGAGGAATGGCATTGGCCGGCCTCACATACGATATCGATTAACCTCTGCTGGCGAACATCTCTTTGAAAAAAATTACGATCACTTAACGATTGAAGTACTTGACACGTTGGTCAATCATCTCGGAATGAATGCACTTAAAGAGGTGCTTACCGCAATGATTGATGAAAGGGTGCGTGACTGGGAACCGAAATTGCGGGGGCTTAGTACAATCGAGAGATTAAATGTTCTTACTAATTATTATGCAAAAGATGACTTTTTTATGGAAGTAGTCAAAAAGGGTAAGGATTATTACCTGATTGAGCGAAATTGTCCCTTTCATAATGTTGCTCTCCGACGTCCCATCTTGTGCAGTGTTACTGTTTCCGTTCTTACACAGTTGCTTGGATGCAAGGTGCATAGAGAACAACGTCTTCAAAATGGTGATGGTTGTTGCGCTTTTCGTGTTCATCTAAATGAACAAGTGGATGAAAACACCACATGTTTAATCATTGAGAATGAATCTTCTAATACCATGTCAAAGGAATGATATGTCATGACAAGTGATCAGTTTCTTTTATTAGCTGAGAAGTTCCCAAGCTTGTTTAAACCATATACAGAGGAGAATCATCGAAATGTAATGGATGTTACCAATTTTACCTCGGCAATTAGACAGTTAATTAAACTGTGTGGGGAGGATCCTGATCGAGATGGACTACAAGATACTCCTTTTAGAGTCCTTAAAGCATTCCTTGAGTACACCGAAGGTTATCAGGAGGATCCCAAACTTCACCTCGAAAAGATGTTTGATATTCAACATAGAGGACTAATTTTAGTAAAGGAAATTGAATTCTTTTCGATGTGTGAGCATCATTTCTCGCCTTTCTTTGGTGTCGCCCACGTTGGTTATATCCCGAAAGAAAAAATCACTGGTTTATCGAAAATTGGCCGAATGGTTGATGGGTATGCAAAAAGATTTCAAGTGCAAGAGAGACTTACATCCCAGATTGCCGGAGCTATGGAAGAGGTTTTGGAACCGCAAGGAACCATGGCAGTCATTGAAGCAAAGCACATGTGTATGTGCAGCAGGGGAACGAAAAAGTCCACCACGTCAACAACCACTTCCAGTATTCATGGAGTATTTGAAACAAACGCGGATTTACGTTCCGAATTTTTCACATTAATAAAGAACTAAGGAGTTGTGATAGGAATGGAAAATCAAATTAAGATTAACGATAATGGTCCACTAGTTGTAAGTGGTGAGTTTCAAATCATGGATGCAGAGGGAAATGAATATCCAAAGAAGGGGAAAGCTTATCTATGCCGTTGTGGTCAGTCCAACAAAAAACCTTTTTGTGATGGTTCACATAAAAAAGGAGGATTTCAAAGCAGTCCTAGAGCATCTGATTAATAGAAAAGGATGAAAGGGGTGTCAGGCACCACTCTTGTAATTTGTTTCTTTTTGTATGTGGTATTGTGGTATTTTTGAATCATTTACTTGCAGCCAGGATGGGCAAACCCAACCTGGCTGTTTTAATTTCTAAGACTCTTTATTGCGGTTACAGTGAAGGCTTGATAAGATAGTATCAGGTATGTGCCACCATGAAGAAATTTCAACTTAAATTACGATATATAATAAACTAAGTAGAAGATGAGAGGCGGTATTAAAATGACAACGGGTAATAATGTAAAAATTACAGTAGAAACAACAGTTAATGCTCCAGTAGAAAAAGTATGGGAATATTGGACAGAGCCAAAACATATAACCCAATGGAACAATGCTTCAGATGACTGGCACACGCCTATTGCTGAAAATGATTTAACGGTTGGAGGAAAATTCCTAACAAGAATGGAAGCAAAGGATGGCAGTTTTGGCTTTGATTTTGGTGGGATATATGATGAAGTGAAATTAAATGAGGTTATTTCTTATACCTTAGGAGATGGAAGAAAGGTTACTATTACTTTTAAAGGTCAAGGAAACGAAACCCAGGTAATCGAAACTTTTGATGCGGAAACCACCAATCCAATTGAAATGCAACAAGCAGGATGGCAGGCAATTTTAGATAACTTTAAAAAATATGTAGAGCAATAAACAAATTGAAAAGATTTTTTTCAATTTTCATGCTTCAAAAAAGGGAGAGAATCAGTATAAAGCTGATTCTCTCTTTTGGTTTCAGGGATGTTTGTTGGCAATTTGGTCATTAAAAACGGGAATGAACTTTTACTCCTTGTACCCAAACTTCACGAATGTTTTCTGGGTTGACTAGATACATAATCTTTTGGAAGATATCATGTAAATCTTCATTTGCATGATAAATAGGAAGTTTTGAATATGCAACTGACGTATCAATGATTTGTACATCCCATGCATAGTTTTCCTCCAAGCGACCGATCGGCAAATTTAAACTTTCTCCGCCACCGGCCGTTGCGATATAGAATGCTTCATTTATAGTGATGCGTGAATTAGCTACACCGCGCTCCTCAGTTGGAAGCGTGCTGTTCACGCCATCTTCTAACATTCTAGAGACAATCACCGCTTGTCTAATATTATTAAAAAGGCTCGGTGAAAAACCGCCAGAAATGTCGGTTCCTAAACCAATTTCAACCCCTTTGGAAAGCAAATGTGCGATAGGTATGACGCTATTGGCAAAGTAAGCATTTGAGACGGGACAATGGCAAACAGCAGTACCTGTTGCAGCAAATAAATCGGCGTCTTCATCAGTTAAGAAATTACAATGTGCCATAACCGACTTTTCGCTCAATAAACCAAATTGATGTAAAGCAAACGCATCATTCTTACCGAAGCGCTTCTTTACATAACCATGTTCCCAATCACTTTCACTACAGTGCGATTGGACATACGTTTGGTACTTTGCAGCTAATTCTCCTAACCCTTTTAACGCATCATCCGTGCAGCTTGGAATAAAACGTGGGGTTACGACAGGATAAACACCCTGTTTCGCGCTCTTTGTTAATTTATTTACAGCTAAAATAAATTCCTCAGTGTCAGCTAAGGCTGTTTGTGTATCTGCGTCACGATAATAATCTGGATTTTGTTCAGGATTATCCATCACAACTTTTCCAACTAGACCGCGCTGCCCTTTTTCAGCGCATATTTCTGCTAGTAATAAACTTGCTTCTTTATGTACAGTGGCGAAATAAAGTGCTGTAGTTGTTCCATTTGCGAGTAAGGTGCTAACGACATCTTGGTAAACATCTTTCGCGAAATCTAAATCCGAAAATTTTGACTCAAGTGGAAAAGTATAGGTGTTTAACCAATCATAGAGTGGAATATCTAATGCCGTTCCAGCTTGTGCCCATTGCGGAGCATGTACATGCAAATCGACAAAACCAGGTAAGAAATATTGACCTTCAGCTAAGCGATGAAAGTTTTCTTTCTCTTGATAAGCATCTAGTAAAGGCTGGTAGTCAGTCTCTTCTGGGGAAACGACTTTTTCAATCATTCCGTTCTCGTTAATACAGAAAAGATTATCTTTTAATAGTTGGATTTCTTTTGGTGACTTGCTGGAAAAAGCAGTTCCCTGGAATACTAGTGTATATTTTTTCATAGATGGCACCTTTATGTTCGTATTTTTAAAATAAATCTTGGTTCTCCTATTATTGTAAGGATTTAACTTACTATTTATCATATCAAAGCACACTATTAAATTAAAATTTAAAAGTATCTAATTTCTAGTGAATACTGGCAATTTTTGCATAGTCCATCAGCTTTTGGAAATACTTACAAAGGTGAAAAAAAGGAGGGTTATTAATGGTCAATCAAGTAAATGGAGAGAATGAACATTCTGAAGAAATACTGACGAATCAACAGGGACACCCCGTAACGGATAACCAAAATGTCCGCACCGTTGGAAACCGTGGACCTATAACGCTAGAGAATTATGATTTCTTAGAAAAAATTAGCCATTTTGACCGTGAAAAAATTCCTGAACGTGTTGTCCATGCGCGGGGTGCTGGTGCTCATGGATATTTTGAATCTTATGGAACCATAAATGGAGAACCGATTTCGAAATATACCAGGGCGAAAGTATTTACGAACACCGAAAAACAAACACCTGTATTTGTCCGTTTTTCTTCAGTGGTTCACGGCGGGCATTCACCAGAAACATTACGTGACCCAAGAGGATTTGCCATTAAGTTTTATACAGAAGATGGTAATTGGGATTTAGTAGGGAACAATTTAAAGATATTCTTTATCAGAGACCCATTAAAATTTCCTGATATGGTGCATTCGTTTAAGCCAAGTCCGGTCACCAACCTGTCAGATCCGGAGAGAATGTTTGATTTCTTATGTCAAACACCGGAATCTATGCATATGATCACCTTTGTCTTTTCGCCTTGGGGTATTCCTTCCAACTACCGGCAAATGCAAGGGTCAGGTGTTCATGCGTATAAATGGGTGAATGAAGATGGGAAGGCTGTTCTCGTAAAATATCATTGGGAGCCAAAACAGGGCATAAAAAATCTTTCTCAACAAGAGGCAGATGAAATTCAAAGTAAGAATTATAGTCATGCCACTCAAGACTTATATGAAGCCATTGAAAAAGGTGACTATCCAGAATGGGAACTGTATGTTCAAATTATGGAAGATGGTGAGCATCCGGAACTGGATTTCGATCCATTGGATCCGACAAAGCTATGGTATAAGGAAGATTTCCAATGGCATAAGGTTGGGAGAATGGTCTTAAATAAAAACCCGGAAAATTACTTTGCTGACGTGGAACAAGTAGCTTTTGGCACGGGTGTCCTCGTGGATGGTCTTGATTTCTCCGATGATAAATTATTACAGGGGCGGACCTACTCTTATTCTGATACACAGAGGTACCGTGTGGGAACCAACTACTTGCAGCTTCCGATCAATCGACCAAAAACTCATGTTGCGACAAACCAAGACGGCGGACAAATGGATTATAGACAGGATTTCGGCAAGTTGAAAAATCCTCATGTCAATTATGAACCATCCCTAATTGGGGGATTAAAAGAAGTCAAAAACCCCGGTAAAGAACATCAGCCATATGTAGAAGGCAACCTAGTGAGAGAGAGAATCTCGCGCGAAAATAACTTTGTTCAAGCTGGTGAAACGTACCGGCGATTTAACGACTGGGAGAAGGATGAATTAATTTCAAATTTATCGGGAGCACTTGCTGCTTGTCGAAAAGAAATTCAAGACCGAATGGTGGATATGCTGACACAATGTGATCCTGATTATGGAAAGAGGATTGCTGAAGGGATTGAAAATGCTGGAAAAACTGCAGATTCAAAAATGGAAGAAGCAGTGAAACAAGCACAGGATATGGGGGAACCTTCCGATCCGTATTAAAAAGAATCGAGATTATGAAGGCGGGGGTAGTCACCCTCGCCTGTTATTTTCAATAATCACAACAATAGACCAACCTATAGTCTTAATGATTACGCTCAATTAGACGATAACTTGCAAATTCTAGCTTTTTTGTCGTTTCCAGCTGGATTAATTCTCCATGTTCCAAATGAATTCTTTTAGAAAATAGAGGTCCATCATAGACAAAAGTATGATATTCACCCGATTCTCCCATTGGACAAATAGAAGTCTTTTGGACATCTTGAAGGAACGATTCATCGATGATTCTACCGAGCCATGTGTCATCTAATAGATCTTCCCGTACACGAATCACGATTGCTTTATAGCCAGAATCAACAAACTTATCCAGGGATTGTAGCGCTGCTTCCTTTTTCATCCATAGTGGATACAGAGAATCTACACCTGCAGCGATAGCGACTTTTTCTCCCCATTCCCGGTGTTCATCTAGATATAGATCTCCGTAAGCAATTCCCGTTATATTAAATTGATTTTTCAAGGATTGTACGGCTTTGACAAATTGACTTGTATAGTTTTCGTATGTACATTCGATAAAATGAACAGGTAAGTTTAAAGCCTCGCCTTGTAGTTTAATCATTTCCATTCGCTCTCCATGGCCAAATGTCCGGCCTAGTTCTTTGGGAACCGTTGTAACCATGAAAGCCACCTCATATCCTTGCGAATGTAAAGTGTCCAAGGCCATGCAACAATCCTTTCCACCACTCCAAGATAAAGCCAATCTTTTTTTCAAGATTCATCATCCCCATTTAAGATATTTTCATTGTTTGTTATATTGCTATTTTATCATAAAAAAAAGCAACTGAGCCCGAACAGTCTAATCCAAAAAACCATAGAGAGTGTATAATGCCCGTTACGCCAAATTTTCGGTCTTAGCGGTAACCATAGAAAGTGTATGATGCCCGTTACGCCAAATTTTTGGTCTTAGCGGTAACCATAGAGAGCGTATGATGCCCGTTACACCGAATTATCGGTCTTAGCGGTAACCATAGAGAGTGTATGATGCCCGTTACGCCAAATTTTTGGTCTTAGCGGTAACCATAGAGAGCGTATGATGCCCGTTACACCGAATTTTCGGTCTTAGCGGTACTCATAGGGTAATAGTATATCTCTTATGAAATTATCACTTCGAATGTGAATCCACTACATACTTTTAATTCAGTCCTTATTGCCTCTTGAATGTCAGATGAAAAATTTTTAGTATACAAAACTGAATAAATTATTTAAAAAAGTATAAATTTTAATAATTATCTGATATAACTAAATTATAAAGGTGTTTGTCTCGTATTCTATTCAAAAATGAATAAAGCACTGCTTTTTAGAGTTCGAGAAGGGAGGGTAAATTGTGAGTACTGAAAAAAAAGTTTGGAATGAAAGTGAAGCGATTCTTCATTCATTACAAGACGATATTTTAGTCACCGATACAAATGGGATTATATTGAAGGTAAGCGAAGCAACCGAAGGAATTTATAATATGAAGTCCAATGAAATGGTCGGTCGATCCGTTTATGAACTTGAAAAAGAAGGGGTTTTTACACCGATTTTGACGCCATTGGTTATTAAAGAAAAAAAGAAAATCACCCTTGTCCAAACAACTAATAATGGGGAGAAGTTACTGGTAACGGGGATTCCTGTATTCGATCATAACAATCATTTGGTGCGGATTGTCAGTTATTCTCATGATGTTACTGAGTTACTTAACATGAAAAAATACTTAACTGACATCGAAGACGAAATGGAACGGGTGAAAAGTGAACTTGAAATGCTGAGGAATCTTCAGTTTGATTCAGATGGAATGATTGCAACGAGTACGGAAATGAAAAAAGTACTCCAACTCGCCTTACAAGTGGCAGAAATCGATGTCAATGTGTTGCTGCTGGGCGAAACAGGTGTAGGGAAATCACATATTGCTAAATTCATACATAAAAAAAGTTCGCGGAAAGATGGACCTTTTATCGAGGTAAACTGCGGCGCAATCCCCGAAGCCCTGTTTGAGGCAGAGTTTTTTGGATATGAGTCAGGGGCATTTACTGGAGCCAATTCAAAAGGCAAGATCGGGTTAGCGGAACTTGCAGAAGGCGGAACCTTATTTTTAGATGAAATTGGTGAGTTGTCGTTAGTCAATCAAGTGAAAATCCTCAAATTCATTCAAGAAAAGCAATTTTATCGGGTCGGTGGAACGAAGTTGCGAACCGTTGATTTCCGTATCCTTTCCGCAACAAATAGAGACTTAGAGAAAGC
The DNA here is from genome assembly GCF_019219025.1 of Bacillus sp. sid0103. The sequence goes on from NZ_JAHUWN010000006.1 coordinate 164,956, forward strand.
AGTTGAAGAAAAAACGTTTAGACATGACCTCTTTTTCCGTTTAAATGTTGTACCCATTACCATCCCGCCATTGAGGAAGCGTTCCACTGATATTATTCCGTTAATTGAACACTTTTTAAAGTATTTTTCCCAAAAGTATGGTCGTGAACGGAACCTTGATGAAGGTGTCTTGCATTTGTTATTTACACAAGAGTGGAAAGGAAATGTCCGTGAATTAATCAATTTAATTGAAAGACTAGTGGTCACTTCACCGAAACAACTGATTGAAATCGAAAACTTACCACCTCATTTTCGAAGATCTTATCCTGATGAGACGTCTGTGGATGATAGAAATCGTCCATTGAATGAGATTCTTGATAGTGTGGAAAAGCAAGTGCTAATGAAGGCTAGGAAACAATACAAAACAACGATAGACATGGCAAAAGCATTAGGAATTAGTCAACCATCTGTGTTTAGAAAAATCAGAAAATACGGAATAGATTAAAATTGGCACGAAACTTGCACTATTTTTAAGTGATAAGACGACAAACAAGGAGACTAATACTTCATCGAAATTCTTAAAAAAGGGGGGAAGTATCAAAGAGAAAAAATGGGTAGTTAATTATATTTATACAAGTATAATAAACAGAAATATTTCTAAATAACGTTTTAACTGTATTTTTATATTCGTTTTTGCATATTCAATTGATAATAGAATATTAAGAAAATATATTGACATAAAATAAATGAATATTTATATTAAAAGAATATTATTCGTTTCTAAAACAACATTTTAAAAAGAGGTGGATTATGAAAGTCACAGTTGGACCAGCTCAATATATTAGAAATAAGGGTTTACTAGAAGAAGCGGGAACATACATAAAAAACTTCGGAAAAACTGCCGCGCTTATTGGAGGCCATACTAGTAGAGAAATTGTAGAAGATTCATTAAGAAAGAGTTTGCCAGAGCATGGGATGTTTCTGAAGCAGTCCCTTTGGTATGGGGGAGAATCTTCTCAAACGAATATCGATAGATTAGTAGCCGAATTAATGGATAAAAATATCGATGTTCTTATTGCCACTGGTGGAGGTAAAGCAATTGATACGGTAAAGGCGGTTGCTTACCAACTTAACAAACCGTTAATTGCCATCCCAACCATCGCAGCTACGTGTGCAGCTGCTACGCCGATTTCAATTCTTTATAGCAATGAAGGTGAATTTATTGGGATTGAACGAAGGGCAAAAGCTCCAGATTTAGTCTTAGTCGATTCAGAAATCATTATAAAGGCACCGGTTCGTTTTTTAATAGCTGGTATTGGAGATACATTGGCTAAATGGTTTGAGACCAAATCCTCTGTGAAAAAAGCGACACCAAACGTATTAAATCAGACAGCCGTTGCAATAGCGGGTCAAGTATATCAAACGCTGCTTCATATTGGGAAAGAGGCTGTCACATCGGTTAGAAACCGAACTGTGACAAAAGAGTTAGAAGATGTCATTGATACCATTATTTTGGTCAGTGGCAGTGTTAGTGGGTATGGCGGGGATGACTGCCGAACAGCTGGAGCCCATGCGATTTATTCTGGGTTAACGATTTTTCCTGAAGTTCACCACACCTATCATGGTGAAATTGTTGCCTTTGGGATCCTTGCACAGCTGTGTATGGAGAATACAAGCGAGGATGAACTGAAAAAGTTAATAAGTTATTACCAGGAGGTAGGACTTCCCTTTACCTTAAAGCAAATGGGAATAACGAACTTAACAGAAAGTCAGTGGCTGAAGTTTGGTAATATTACCGTTACCATCGAGGATATGGCAAATATGCCATTTGAAGTCTCTCCTGAAATGGTAATTGACGCCGTTCGCCAAGCCGATGAAATAGGGAATCGAATGTTGCCAGGTGTTCTTCATCCTTGATTCCGTTTTAAGGAGCAACAGATGTAAAAAATGCCATTCTATTAAAATATCTATATTTTAAAAAAACAAGGGGGAATTTGGAGTGAAAAAGTGGTTATTGGTTATTTGTTCGCTGGTGTTGTTATTCGCACTAGCAGCATGTGGTAAAAAGGATGCGGCAAGTAGTGCACAGGATGGGAAGTCTTCTGAACCATTGAAAGTGACACTGCCAACCTGGACAGGATATGGTCCGTTATTTTTAGCAAAAGAAAAGGGCTTTTTCAAAAAGAATGGGATTGATGTTGAACTTTCCATTGTAGAAGGTTTGGGAGAACGTAAACAAGCGTTAGCCAGTGGGAAAATTGATGGGATGGCAACGGCGCTGGATGTACAAGTTTCCTTAGCGGCATCAGAAATCCCAGTTCAAGTAGTTTGGTTATTGGATGATTCTTACGGCGGAGATGGAATCCTCGTAAAAAAAGGAATTAATAGTGTTAAAGATTTAAAAGGGAAACAAGTAGCCTTTGAAGTTGGTTCAACTAGCCATATGTTAGCACTGCAAGCATTAAAACAAGGCGGATTAACAGAAAAAGATGTACAAGTGGTGCAAATGTCTGCCGGCGATGCAGGTGCTGCTTTTGCGGCTGGTAAAGTGGATGCAGCTGTTACATGGGAGCCATGGTTATCAAAAGGTGCACAAGCAAATGGTAAAGTATTGTTAACAACCAAAGATTTATCAGGAATCATTGTTGATACGGTCAGCTTTAAAGAAGATGTTATTAAAAACCGTCCGAAAGATGTGAAAGCTTTTGTTAAGGCGATGGGCGAAGCAATGACTTACTGGAAAGAACATGAAAAAGAAGCGAACGAAATTATGGCTAAAGGTTTGAATATTGATGTCAAGGAATTTGAAGGAACAGTTACTGGTTTGAAATTCTTCTCTAAACAGGATAATGAAAAGTTATTTGGAACAGAAAGCGCAAAAGGTTCGATCTATCAATCAACAGAAAATGCGATTTCGTTTTACAAGGATCAAAAACTACTTAAAACCGAGCCAAAAGCAGAAGATGTCATTAATCCAAGTTTCCAAAAGTAATAACTTTTAAGTTAGTTTTAGGATTCACTTTGATCAGCCTGACTAATGAGATGTGTTTTTGCCCTCATCAGTTAGGCTTTTTTACAAAATAGAACGCATAAGAAAATAGGTGAGAAAAAATGATAGCAAAATTGTTTACTCCTAATAAGGAAATACCAAAAATGTTTTATACGTCGGCAGGCTTTTTAACATTTATTATTTTTCTATTAATTTGGTCTGTACTCAGTTACGGACAAATTGTTAATCCTTTATTCCTACCAACTCCTACTGCTGTATTAGCAACAGCCGTTGATATGTTCGTAAATGGAGAGATTCTTTCTGATATTGGGATCAGTTTTACAAGGGTCCTTTTCGGGTTTCTTGCCGCTGCCATAATCGGGATACCTTTAGGGATCTTAATGGGATCACTTAGGATTATGGAGGGAGCTTTTGAACCAATTATTGGATTCATTCGTTATATGCCAGCATCTGCCTTCATTCCATTACTTATTCTATGGATTGGTCTTGGCGAAACTGAAAAAATGAGTGTCATTTTCCTTGGAACGTTTTTTCAACTTACCTTGATGATCATGGACGTCACCAAGAATGTTCAAAATGATTTAGTTGATGTTTCCTACACTCTAGGGGCAAGGAAGGCCCAGGTATTCACAAAGGTTATTTTGCCGGCTTCATTACCGGGAATTGTTGATACGCTTCGGATTACGTTCGGCTGGGCGTGGACATATTTAGTGGTCGCCGAAATCGTTGGCGCATCTAGTGGTTTAGGTTATATGATCATGCAAGCATCGCGTTTTCTACAGCCAGATAAAATCATTGTTGGAATCTTGATTATTGGTTTACTGGGGCTGATTACAGATATTCTCTTTAAAGCCATATACAAGGCTTCGTTTTCTTGGATGAGAAAGGATGGTTTCTAGATGGTTACACCTGGATTGAAAGTAAAAGAAGTCGAAAAAATAGTTGTACCAAAACAGAGAGAATCTCTTGTAAAAATAACGGGAACTCCAAAGTTAGAAATTAAAGAGGTAGGAAAGGTCTTTAAAACAAAAAAAGGGGAAACGACTGCATTAGAAAAAACCTCCTTTTCGATTGAGGAAGGGGAATTCGTGACAATTTTAGGTCCTTCGGGTTGTGGTAAGTCAACCGTATTGCGGATTGTTGCAGGGTTAGAAGAAGCCACTTCCGGTCAAGTGCTCCTTGATGGACAGGAGGTCAATGGACCTGGACCTGATCGCGGTATGGTATTTCAATCGTATACGTTATTTCCATGGTTATCCGTGAAAGACAATATTACCTTTGGGCTAAAGCTAAAGGGTGTTTCTCAAAGAGAAAGAGACGATATAGCCAGGCACTACTTACAAGTAATCGGTTTAGAAGGATTTGAAAACCATTTCCCGATTCAATTATCCGGCGGGATGAAACAGCGTGTCGCGATTGCACGGGCATTGGCAAACGATCCCAAAATATTATTAATGGATGAACCATTTGGAGCTTTGGATGCCCAAACACGGAACATTATGCAAGAAGTTCTCCTGAAAGCATGGGAAGAGTCCAAAAAGACGATTTTATTTATCACGCATGATGTGGATGAATCGATCTTTTTAGCTGATTCCGTTTATGTGATGACTGCAAGACCAGGGCGTTTAAAGAAGAAGATTCCAATTACCTTAGAGAGGCCAAGAGATTTCAGTGTGAAGGCTACAGTGGAATTTGCCGAATATAAAGAAGAATTATTGTCACTAATTCGTGATGAAACATTAAAAGCGATTAAATAAATAGAGGTTACTAAGTTAAGACAATTTCGAGAGTTAAGTATACGAATACGGAGGTCAAAGTATGGAGAACAAATGGGATCACCTGGTGAAAAATATGCCAAATCGACTTGCACCTAGCATGGCAAAGGATCATCCAAATCTTCCAGTGGTTAAAGAGGAAGGCTGCTATTACTTTGGTGTGGATGGAAAGAAATATCTTGATTTTACGTCAGGGATTGCTGTAACAAATGTAGGCCATCGTCATCCCAAGGTTGTCCAAGCCATTAAAGATGCTGCCGATGGATTGATGCACGGTCCCTCAGGCGTGATTATGTATGAGTCCATTTTACGTTTAGCCGATGAACTTGCTAATATTTTACCAGGAGACCTTGATTGCTTTTTCTTTGCCAATAGTGGGACGGAAGCAATCGAAGGAGCTCTTAAACTAGCAAAATATGTAACGAAACGTCCTTATGTTATTTCCTTTACCGGATGTTTCCACGGTCGTTCGTTAGGGGCACTAAGTGTGACAACATCCAAAAGTAAATATAGGAAATTCATCCAGCCATCTGGTCTTACCTATCAAGTTCCATATGCAAATGTAAAAGAATGTCCAGAAGGTATGGATCCAGAGATCTACGTGATTGAGAAGTTAGAAAAAGATTTCGCGTCATTATTTAGCCATCAAGTAACACCGGAAGAGGTTGCATGTGTTATTTTAGAGCCGGTGCTTGGTGAAGGCGGATATGTGGTTCCACCAAAAGGCTGGTTAAAAAAGGTTCGTGAAATTTGTGATCGACATAATATTTTACTTATTTTTGATGAAGTTCAAACAGGATTTGGCCGCACAGGTCAATGGTTCGCCGCCCAAACTTTTGACGTAACACCGGATATTATGGCGATTGCTAAAGGAATTGCCAATGGTCTTCCGCTCAGCGCGACGGTTTCTTCCAGTGAATTAATGAAACAATGGCCACTTGGAAGTCATGGTACGACCTTTGGGGGCAACCCTATTGCTTGTTCTGTTGCACTCGCGACATTGGAAGTGATGAAAGAAGAACACCTCCTTGAAAACACAAGGAATATGGGGAGTTATGCTGTTCAGCAACTAGAAAAGATTAAGGAACGACACCCTGTTATTGGGAGCATCCGCGCAGTGGGTTTGATGATTGGGATTGAAATCATTGATCCAGTCACCGGCGGACCTAATGGTGCAGGATTGTTAAAAATCCTTGATCTTGCCCTTGAAAAAGGTGTACTATTCTATCTTTGCGGAAATCATGGCGAAGTCATTCGAATGATTCCACCATTAATCGTGACAAAGGAACAAATCGATGAAGGTCTTCGTATGTTTGATGAAGCATTAACGGAGTATGAAGCAACGTTGATGCAACCAGTAAAATAATAGATAGAATGGAAAGCTAATTTTGGTCGCCAATTCACTCGATTGGCGACTATTTTATTTTCATCCTTCATTCTAACCTTATTGCCAAGTTGCTAAATTCAGACTAGAAAATGGTGTCTAGTAAATATATTAGAGCTTGCGACTTAAACGATCCAATACAAAGTTGATGGAAAAGAGAAAAAATGTTAAATTGTAAATATAATTTATTCGTTTATTAAACTAACAAAAAGAGCAAACGCTTTCAATATGAAAAAAATTTCAAAGTTTATCTAAAAAAATCACAAATTATTCTAAAAAAAGAACATTCAATAAAAGTCTAAAGATTCTTAAAATAAATACAAGAAAACGTTTTCAGTTTGGAGGAAATCATATGAATGTAATTAGAAAAGTGGGTCTAATCATCGATTCCATTTTTGAAAAATTCACTCTACTTGCGTTACTTGCCTTAATTTTTGTCGTAACCACTCAAGTAATGACACGGAAATTATTTAATTTTGTTTTCTTTTGGTCAGAGGAAATCACTCTCTTGTTACTAGCATGGTTTGCCTTTATGGCCATCGCTATTGGATTTCGTGAGTATATCCATTTAGGAATTGATTCTTTCACGAATCTATTTCCGAAGAGTTTTAATAAGGTCTTAGATAAAATCATCAGTGCCTCTATTTTTGCTTTCGGTTTGTACCTGGTAATACAGGGATGGGACTTTACGGTTTTGATGATGGAATCCACTCTGCCGGCTACAAAACTGCCAAGCAGTGTCACATATGCAGTCATGCCAATCACCGGAGTTATGATTTGTGTATATTCGCTTCTACAATTCTTTAACATTAACACCACTCGCCACAAAGAGATAGAGGAGGGTATGTAACGTGGACAACAATACAATTGGAATCATCATCTTACTTTCAAGCTTTGTAATCTTAATCTTACTTCGTTTTCCCATTGCCCTTACTCTGATTGCATCGTCATTACTAACGGTAATCTATCTAGGGATACCTCTTCCTGTAATAGGACAGCAGATGATCCAAGGGATGAATTCCTTTTCTTTACTGGCGATTCCGTTCTTTATATTGACTGGGCAAATTATGAGTGAAGGCGGACTTGCTACTCGAATTGTGAATCTTGCCAGTTTAATGGTCGGTCGAATCCACGGGGGCCTCGCTATGGTGAACAGCGTCGCTGCCTTGTTCTTTGGAAATATCTCCGGTTCTGCCGTAGCGGACGTTTCCTCTGTTGGGTCAGTGATGATTCCGATGATGAAAAAGAAGGGGTATGAAGCAGATTACGCTGTGGGTGTAACCATCGCCTCTGCCATTCAAGGGGTTGTCGTCCCGCCAAGTCATAATCTTGTTTTATATTCCTTAGCCGCCGGTGGTGTGTCGATCGCAAGTTTATTTATGGCTGGGATTGTTCCTGGATTTATTATGTTAATTTCCTTAATGATCACTGGGTATATTATTGCCAGAAAACGAGGCTATCAAAAAGCTGACCCTGTTCCAAAGTCAGAAATTGGTGGTATTCTTCTCCACGGACTTCTATCTCTTAGCCCAGCAGTCATTATCTTGGGCGGGATTATGAGTGGATGGTTTACGGCAACGGAATCAGGAGCATTAGCCTGTTTGTATTCTTTTATTCTAGCATTTGTTGTCTACAAAGAAGCTAAGTTTACGAATGTATGGAAAATTTTAACTCGAACGATGAGAACCGTTTCGATGGTGTTTTTCTTAATCGCCGCTTCTGCTTCCTTTGGCTGGATATTAGCCTATTTGAAAATACCTTCCATGGTAACCAATTTATTTTTAAGTATTTCTGATAATCCACTTATTATTCTATTAATTATTAATATTTTATTGCTGCTTCTAGGGGCACCAATGGACATGGCACCAATGATTTTAATTATGACACCTATTCTCCTTCCCGTAGTAACGAGTTTTGGAATGGATCCAGTGCATTTTGGTATCGTCCTCATATTAAATGCAGGGATTGGCCTATTAACGCCGCCGGTAGGAACGGTTCTGTTCGTCGGATGTGCGATCGGGAAGGTTACGATCCAGCAGGGGACAAAAGCGATGATGCCATTTTTCTACGCATTACTCATTGTTCTGTTAGTTATTACCTATATACCTGAGGTAGTCATGTGGCTTCCAAATATGATAGCCGAGTAACCGAAGGTAAGGTGAAAATAAATCAATCATTTTTTAAGGAGGGTTTCAAGAATGAAGAGAAAAAAATTTACAGGAATTCTTGCCGCAACGCTATTAATGGGTACCATCCTGGCTGCCTGCGGAAAAGAGGAAGCGAGTACAACAAAAGACGGGGGATCGAAAGCAGAGGAGCCTAAATATACCTTCCGCCTGGCTGATAATCAGCCGCCAGATTATCCAACGGTTGTTGGAGATAAAAAGTTTGCCGAATTGGTAGAAGAAAGAACTAACGGCCGCATTAAAATTGAAGTATTTCCATCTGCCCAATTAGGGGATGAAAAATCCGTGCTCGAACAGGTTCAGCTTGGAGCAATTGAGTTTACGAGAATCAATTCCAGTCCACTTGCCGAGTTTAATGACCAGTTCACCGCACTTGGACTCCCATATGTATTCGAAAGCGAAGAGCATTTATGGAATTTCCTTAATGGTGAGATGGGAACCAAGTTGTTAGATGGTTTAGAACAGTCAAAAATGAAAGGGCTTGCTTATTACGATTCTGGTTCACGTAGCTTTTATTCTACCAAACCATTAAAAGGTGTAAAGGATTTAAAAGGGCAAAAGATTCGTGTTCAACAAAGTAAAATCAATATTGATTTCATGAAAGCACTTGGGGCAAGTGCCACGCCAATGCCATATGGTGAGGTCTTTAGCGCCCTCCAAACAGGAATTATTGACGGTGCAGAAAATAATATTCCAAGCTTAGACTCTTCCAACCATTATCAGGAAGCTAAAAACTTTATATTAGACCACCATCAGCGGATCCCAGAAGTCCTGCTTATTAGTAAAGCAGCTTGGGATAAACTTTCAGAAAAAGATCAAAAAATTGTAAAACAAGCCGCACTTGATTCTGTTAATGCTCAGAGAGAAGAATGGGATAAGTGGGAAGAACGTTCTACAAAGAAATTGAAAGATGCTGGAGTGACATTTACAGAGGTTGATGATATAACACCTTGGAAAGAAGCAGTTAAATCCATGGTGGATAAATATTCAACAGATTACAAAGAAGTAATGGATGCGATTGAAAAAGCACGACCATAATCGATAGTTGGCGGAAAGCCTAGCTGGTAAAAATTTTCATCTACCAGCTAGGTATTTTCTGTTTAAAAAATGATCAAAGGTAAGGAATGAATTCTTATGAAAATGTGCTGGAGAAAATCAGCAGAATTAATTGAAAGATACATTCTATTAAGAAATCAATCACTGATGATTAAGCTCTGCGTTTTCGCCAGTTTTCTAGTCATATTTCCTGTCCTTTCTGTTGGAATTATTTCCTACAATCGTTCATCTGTTGAGTTAGAAAATGAACTTAGGCAATCGAGCAGACAAGTAATAGATCAAGTCGAGACACATATTGAATATTATTTACAGGATTTTGAGATTACCAGCCTTAAAATTATCAATTCTCCTGAATTGTCCAGCCTTTTGAAATCGCAATCGGTGGAAAATGATGATAAAAAGAAATTGATTGAATCCACTCGTAACACCCTAAAAGCGGCTGAATACTCAAGAGCTGATATATCTAATATCACCATCCTGCTAGGTAACAATCAAGTCATTGATACGCTCGGAATGAGAAATTTTTATCCGGCAACGAAAATGAAAGAGGAATATTGGTATTCGTCCGTACCTCTTAATGGGATGAGTATGTTAGTTACGAGGAAGCTTACTTTAGAAAATAATGAACAGCCTGTCATTTCACTCGTACGGCGGTTGTATAACCCTCGGACTCTCCTGCCAGTTGGCCTGCTGATTATTGATATCAATTTCAGACGAATCGAAGAAATTTCTAACAAAGTAACAATTAGTGAAAATGGTTATTTTTTTATTTTGGATGCAAACGGACATTATGTATACCATCCCGATTATTCGAAACTTGGAAAATTGGTGGAATTCAAACAACTTTCCAAATTAAAATCAGAAGGAAGCAGGACAGAAATTTTAGAAAATGAACGAAAAGATTTTGTTACCTATACTTTCTCACGGAATCTTGGCTGGAGGTTTTTAACAGCTGTCCCATACCGGGATTTAACGGGAGGAATGATTCAAATTGAAAAAACCATTTTCTTAACGATTTTAGTCTCTTTAATTATTGCCTATATGATCGGTTTCGGATTCGCTATAAGCATCATTCGACCTATCCGTCGCCTCCAACATTTTATGAAGGAAGTTGAAATTGGAAATCTAGAAGGCAGAGTTCAAGTGGATTCCAATGATGAAATCGGACAATTGACTGCTGGTTTTAATAATACCGTTGAAAAATTATCCGATCTACTTGAAGAAGTATACGTCTCTAAATTAAAAGAAGCAGAAATGTCACTTAAACAAAAAGAAGTCGAATTAAAGATGCTGCAATCACAAATGAATCCCCATTTTTTATACAATTCTCTTGAAACGATTAGAGGAATGGCATTAGAAGAAAATCAGGAAAATATTGCAACTATGTCTTACTCGTTAGGAAAATTACTCCGGTATAATCTGAATCATCATTCCTCTACCGTGTGTCTTAGGGAAGAAATTAATTTTTGCGAAGAGTACCTGAGTATTCAAAAGTTTCGCTTCGAGGATCGTGTTGAGTACCTGTTTGATATCCCGAAATGGGCCATGGACCTTAAGGTGGTAAAATTTTCACTGCAGCCGCTCGTTGAAAATTGTTTTGTACACGGTTATGGTCCGAACACTAGGAAGATAAAAATTGTGATATCGGTGTTTCGTCATTCTGAATCTTCCTTTGTTATGAGCATTGTGGATAACGGTAAGGGAATACAGGAAAGTATATTAAAAGAAATCAAGAAAAGAATGGATCAAAAAACGACTACTATGGATGGAAAAAATATTGGAATACTAAATGTTCACCAACGGATTCATTATTTGTTTGGATCTGAGTATGGGATCACCATTCAAAATAAACACGGGTCCGGAACAGAGGTATTGATCCATTTACCCATCCTTGACAATCATGCGGAAGGGGAGAGAGAGTGAAAAAAAATATCTTGTTGGTTGATGATGAGCGATGGGTTCGCACAGCTCTTAAATGGACCCTAAACAGGTTGAATCTTCCATTGCAAGTAGTACACGAATCTGAAAACGGATTGGAAGCACTCGACTGGATCAAACAAAATGATGTAGATCTTGTATTAACGGATATTCGAATGCCCATAATGGACGGGCTCTCGTTTGTAAAAGAATTGAGTCAATTAAAGAAAGAACAGGATGTCATTGTGATCAGCGTTCATGACGAGTTTCAATTTGTTCAACAAGCCCTTCGAACTGGTGTAACGGATTACCTCCTAAAACCAGTGGAGGAGAACGAATTAAAAGTTTGTCTTGAAAAGTGGTTGGATAATGAATCCAAAGAAAAATCAAAAGTTAACACTCCCTGCATGGGCGATGAAACTTTTCCTTCCTCAACGATTGAAAAGGTTTTACAGTATATAGAAAAAACACCATTAGATCAAATTACCCTAAAAGATGCGGCAGAAAACGTCCATATGAATCCTAGTTACCTCAGCCAATTGTTCAAACAACAACTGAACAAAAAGTTTGTTGATTATATCACTGATCTTCGAATTGAGGAAAGTAAACGTTTGTTACTGCTGACAACCCTACGAATGTCCGAGATTGCTGAGAGAGTCGGTTATTCTGATTTAGCGTATTTTAGTAATAATTTTAAGCGGATTATGGGTTGCTCTCCATCAGCATTTCGGAAATCAGCCATTTGAAAACGCTCAGGAAAGATCCTTTAAAGACGATTGAAGGAGCCAAGAATCTAGGTTTTGGCTTCTTTTTTGTGCATAAGAAGAATCTTCCCTATTAAGGAAATTTTGAGTCTGCTAGGAACAATCACTAGGTCTAAAGTCACGGGTATAAATTGCTGAATATTTATAATCTTAAAAAAACACAAATACACCTAAAAATACTCACTATTATCAAGTTGCTTCTAAATTATACACTTATTAAGTGAAAGCGTTTTCTTTTTAAGGGGATGATAGGAATGTCGTAATTCGTTTAGGATGTTATTATTTTTACTTTTTTGTCAGTGGTTTAGTAGAAATAGGGGGAGGAATAAATTATGAAACGATTCTCAAAAAAAGCAGCAACCTTATCGATTGCGGCCATGATGGTATCATCGCTTGTTATACCATTTGCAAGTGCGGAAACTGGCAAATCAAATGGTAATAAGCAAAATGCACCGGATGTTGAAGCGAGAGCCAAACACATTCTCGTTAAAGGAGAGAAGAAATTCAGAGATTTAAATAATAATGGAAGACTTGACCCTTATGAAAATTGGCAGATCCCTACTGAAGTACGCGTTAAGGATCTCGTGAAAAAGATGACTCTTGAGGAAAAAGCAGGTATGATGCTTATTACGGAATTCCCATCATTTAAAAATAATAAGTTAGTCCTACCGAATAAATTAATTAATCAAAACACACGATACTACATTTTTCGTCAAACCCCAACTGCAGATATCATAGCAGACTATAATAATCAACTGCAGGAAGCAGCAGAAGGTTCAAGGTTAGGTATCCCTATTGTTATCACGTCAAATCCGCGGAATCATGCTTCCACGGATTATACGAATAGTAGTGAGGGGGCGGGATTGCATTCTTTTTGGCCGGGTCCTTTAGGTTTAGCGGCAACGCGCGATGCCAGTCTAGTAAAGGGGTTTGCTGAAATCGCAGCAAAGGAATGGAGATCAGCCGGTATACGTAAAGTTTACGAGTATACTGCCGACATCGCTACCGATCCACTTTGGGCAAGGATTGAAGATACATTTGGAGAGGAGCCTGAACTAGCTTCAAATATGATTTATAATGTCATAAAAGGGTTTCAAGGCGATGAACTTGGAAAAGACAGTGTATCGATCACCGTGAAGCATTTCCCTGGCGGCGGAGCACGTGATATTGGCTTGGATCCACACTTTGTGGAAGGGAAATTCAACCCCTACCCGACAGAAGGAAGCCTACTTAAATATCATATTCCGACTTTTAAAGCAGCAATTGCCGCTGGTGTTTCGTCGGTGATGCCTTATTACGCCTATCCTAGCAATACGAGTGCCGACCAAGGATTGCCATGGTATAGCGAAAATCAGCAATTTGAAGAAGTTGGCTTTGCCTTAAACAAAGCGATCATCACCGACCTTTTACGCGGGCAGCTTGGTTTTAAAGGATATGTTAACTCCGATACTGGTGCAGTTGGTAATAATGCTTGGGGTGCGGAAGGGTTAACATCAGAACAAAAATTTGCCAAAGCAATCGAAGCAGGGACCAATATTATTTCTGGTGCTTCGGATCCGACTCCGATTATCAATGCCGTTAAAAACGGTTTGCTTAATGAAGATAAAGTGGATGAATCTGTCACTTTCTTACTAACTGAGATGATGAAATTAGGTCTGTTCGAAAACCCTTACGTGGATGGTCAAAATGCACTTGATGTTGTCAATAATCCTAAATCACAGGAAAAAGCAGATGAAGCGCACCGGAAGTCACTCGTTCTATTGCGTAATGACAATATCAATGGTGAAAATTTATTACCTTTATATGATGGGATAATAAAAAATGTAAAGCTATATGTTGAAATGTTCCCAGGTGGAAATGATGGAGCAGCTACCAAGAAATTAAAAGAAACCATTCAAACATACGATAAATCGATCACCATCACAGATAATCTTTCGGAAGCTACACATGCGTTTGTATGGGTTCGCCCTGTTCAATCCAATTGGGATAATAATCCACGGATTACAGTAGGCCCTGAAACAGGAATCAATAATGTCGATAGAATTATTGAGATTCAGAAAAAAGTACCGACGATTACGGCGATCAACTTCACAAACCCATGGTTGATTGATCAAATTGAGCCAAATGCAGCAGCCGTAATCAGCACATTTGGGGTAAAGGCGGAGGCCATCGTCGATGTTATTCGCGGCAAATACAATCCAACTGGAAAACTTCCCTTCACAATACCTGCTAGTAAAGAAGCAGTTGACCATGAGGTTGGGGACATCCCTGGGTATGTAGAAGATCCTTCTTATGTTTATAAAAATAAAAATGGAGATGCTTACGGATTAGATTTTGGTTTGACATATAAATAAAATGTGTATTGTAGATATTTAGAAAAATTGAAAAATGCTGTAGCCGAAAATAGGCGACAGCATTTTTTTAAACCAAAACTATTTGATTGATCATTTCATTGTCATTATGCCAACGGTTTTGCAGATTTATTCTCACCAGGGGCCCGACACCACCATTTAATCCTTGATTTCTACGTTTCCATGATCATCAATCTCGATGGTCGTATAGCTTTTAAAGACATCCGTGTTAGTTATTTCATGCGTAACCACACTGGCAAAGCTCTCCATATATGGCTTGTACACTTCAGGATCTTTTACGAGATGATAGAAATTTACTCTTCTTCCATCTTTCATATCCGTCATCCTAAGTAGGAACCGATCACCAAATTGCCCTTTAAACCACTCCCTAGCTTCCTCATGACTAGTGAATTTAGGCAGCTGCGCTTGTTCAATCGTAAAATCTTGATTCATCGAACCGATCACCTCTTTCCAAAATATTACCACTTCTAATATTCCCAAAAGGTATATAAATTATTGTGGATTAAAACTTAAATGAAAAACACAACGGACTCCCAATTTCTATGGTAAATTTAAAGAGTAAACATCAATAACAACATGAAAAAATAAGTTTGCCTTTAAAATAGATGAAACAAATGTATGGAGGAAGGATTAATGGTAGTTGTAAAATCAGTCACAATTGATGGTGAGAGTATCCATGTTTTTAGAAACGCGGTCTACATCTTTGAATCGAGTTCAGGTTTAACCTTAGAATTGGATCTGATTGTCAGTGAGGTGGTTCTAAAAAAATATAAGTCCGTGGATAACCTTATCGTAGAGATAGAATTAGAAGATGGTAGAATTATCAATTCTATTATGCATGTAAAAATTCTATCTGGGGGGTTACCACAGCTTAATTTATTCTGTGAACTCGACGATATTCAAGAATACGAAGATTTCGATCGGGTAAATGAAAATGAGTCTTGGTTTCCTAATATCGAGGATGGCATTACTATAGAAGAAATAAGAAAAATCGAAATGCCAAATGAGGATGTAAATATTAAACTAAATCTACCAATTGATCAGGTAGAATGGATTAAAAAACAAAAAAAGAAAACGTTAAATGAAATTTTTCAAAACATGATCTATGAATATTGGGAAAAACAAGAGTCTAAATAATCAAAGATTAGTGTCGGTGCATTTCCGTCAGAAGAACTCAGACGGTACTTAGTAAGCGACTGACACATTCGAAATATAAACAGCAGTCACTTTGGCTAGGTTGGTTCATTATGGTTTGCATGGAGATGGTGAAACTGGATGAAGGAAACAAAAAGCTGCAAGAAATAGATTTATATAAACCCATTCAGACCTATTTTGTCCATGAAGGTTATGAGGTTTATGGTGAAGTGAAAGACTGCGATATCGTGGCGGTTAAAGATGAGGAGTTAGTTGTCATCGAATTGAAGCTCAATTTGACTGTGGATTTATTGATCCAGGCGGCCAAACGGCAGCGGATTACGGATAAGGTTTATGTGGCGATACCTAAACCAAAACATCGTTTGAATTCAAAACAGTGGACAGAGAAATGCCATTTAATTCGCAGGCTGGAACTCGGGTTAATCGTTGTTTCGAGCCCGGGAAAACAGGGCAAAGCTGAAATTATTTTTGATCCTACTCCCTTTTTGCGTCGGAAAAACAAACTCAAGCGCGAGTCTATTCTGAAGGAAATTAATGGTCGCAGTGCGGACTATAATGTGGGCGGCAGTAATCGGACCAAGATTATGACTGCTTATAAAGAAAATTGTATCCAAATTGCTTGTTATCTTGAAAATTTAGGTCCATTATCTCCGAAAAAGTTAATTCATTTAGGATCGGGAAAAAATACCTCATCGATTCTTACGAAAAACTATTATGGTTGGTTTGAAAGAATCAAACGAGGGACCTATGTAATAACAGAGAAGGGGAAAGCTGATATAAAGAAATATCCGAAGTTGGTAAATTATTATTTAACTATGTTAGGTGACGAAAGGGTTACATAAGGCTTGGTCTATCGGAACTCCCATTGGAGGATGAGCATAAATATATGTTGAAAGGATGCCGTGACACAACCTGTCCATTGAATTTGTCTTTTAAGTTGATGGCTTAAATTTGTTTAAAATCCTATTTTTAATTTCTCTGCAAATTGTCAAGACTGATAAGTAGAGGGCAATTAAGATAAGGAAGGAGACATATTTATGAATAAACCTTTTGGATACCCGGATATTTTCTATAACGAAGTCATCTATTTTTTAGAAACGAAATGGAACCGTCGACTAAGTGATCACGAGCGACATGTACTTATTGAAGGCTATCGATTTGGCAGGATGGTTGAGGCAGAAAATGAGATCAGAATCCTTTCGGCTAAGTAATTTTTTGAAGGCATTTATCCTAATGGCAGCAGTTGCTGCCTTTATGAATATTTTTATCATATTTTAAAATGAACTTTGCAAATTGCAAGGTTTTTTCTCGTTTTAAGTATTGTATAATATAGGAAGCGTTTAAATTTATAAATAAGAATGTAGTTGTTTCAGTTGTCAAGTAGTGAAGGGAGGAGCAGGTGAAGAAACATCAAAGAGATTCGCAGATTTATAAGTTCTTAACGGATGTAAAAGTTTAAGCTACATAAGGAGGAAATTGATAGATGTCAAACTATGTGAAAATAGGTAATCTTCAAGTAGCGGATGTACTTTACCATTTTATTAACGACAACGCACTGCCTGGAACAGGCTTGGACCGTGAGCAGTTTTGGACTGATTTTGAAGCACTCTTTGATGAATTAACACCGATTAATAATCAACTTCTTGAACGAAGGGATAACATTCAACATAAAATCAATGCCTGGCACAGGATCAATAAAACCTTCCACTTTGAAAATTATCAATCATTCTTGAAAGAAATTGGTTATTTAGAACCGGAGACTGCTGATTTTCAGATTAGTACGGAAAATGTTGATGAAGAAGTAGCGGTAAAAGCTGGGCCTCAGCTCGTTGTCCCAGTTGATAATGCCCGCTATGCGTTGAATGCAGCCAATGCCCGTTGGGGAAGTCTTTATGATGCCTTATATGGAACGGATGCGATTAGTGAAGTGGATGGTGCCCAACGAAAAGGGGCTTACAATCCAATCCGCGGAGAAAAAGTTATTGCTTTTGCAAGAGAGTTTCTAGATCAAGCCGTTCCGTTGAAACAATTTTCTCATAAGGAAGCTGTCAAATATTCTGTTGTGGATGAGAAATTAGCGGTTTTACTTCGAAGCGGCGCAACTATAGGACTTCTGGATGAATCCAAATTTTGTGGGTATCAAGGGAATCCAGAAGAACCATCTGCCATTTTGCTGAAAAACAATGGACTCTATTTTGAAATTCAATTTGATCACAGCCATCCAATTGGAAAGACGGATTTAGCTGGAGTAAAAGATATTTTCATAGAGTCAGCCTTGACAACGATTATGGATTGCGAAGATTCTGTTGCTGCGGTGGATGCAGAGGATAAGGTTAAAGTTTACACCAATTGGCTCGGGTTAATGAAAGGTGATCTGACGGCTGCAATTACAAAAAATAATAAGACGATTACTCGATCGCTTCTGTCTGACCGAGAGTATATCTCCCCGACAGGTGAGGAATTTGCCTTAAAAGGCCGTTCCCTCATGTTTGTCCGCATTGTCGGGCATTTAATGAAAAGTCAGGCGATCCTTGATAAGGATGGAAACGAGGTACCAGAAGGATTAATGGATACGGTCCTTACAAGTTTAATAGCCAAACATTCTCTTTTGGCAATTGGTAAATATCAAAACTCTTCTAGGGGATCGATTTATATCGTTAAACCCAAAATGCATGGTTCAGAAGAAGCGGCTTTTGCAAACGAAACATTTAATCGCGTGGAAGATATGCTTGGACTAGAGCGGAATACCCTAAAGATTGGTGTTATGGACGAAGAGCGCCGGACGTCATTAAACCTGAAAAATTGTATCCGTGAAGTAAAGGATCGAATCGTATTCATTAATACGGGGTTCTTAGATCGGACGGGAGATGAAATCCATACATCGATGGAGATCGGTGCCGTGATTCGGAAAAATGATATGAAATTTTCGACATGGTTGCAAAGCTATGAAAAATCGAATGTGTTTGTCGGACTTGCTGCGGGTTTAAAAGGCCGAGCCCAGATCGGCAAAGGAATGTGGGCGATGCCAGACCTGATGGCCGAAATGCTGAAGCAAAAAATCAGCCACTTACAAGCGGGCGGCACAACAGCATGGGTTCCTTCCCCAACAGCTGCAACCCTTCATGCACTGCATTATCATCAATTGGATGTTTCAAAGGTGCAAGAAGAGTTAGCAAAGGATATCCAGGATCTGAGAGATCAGATCTTATCAATCCCTGCTGCCGAAAATACTAACTGGTCCGCGGAGGAAATTCAGCAGGAGCTTGATAATAATGCACAGGGTATCCTAGGTTATGTTGTTCGCTGGGTGGAAATGGGTGTTGGCTGCTCAAAGGTACCCGATATTAATCATATTGGGTTGATGGAAGACCGTGCGACCCTTCGTATTTCGAGTCAGCATATCGCTAACTGGCTTCACCATGGGATTTGTTCAAAGGAACAGGTAATGGAAACCTTAGAGAGGATGGCCAAGGTGGTGGACCAGCAAAATGCAGGTGATCCAGCATATCGCCCAATGGCTTGTGATTACAATCAATCTGTAGCGTTTCAAGCTGCATGCGATCTAGTTTTTAAAGGGTACGATCAGCCAAACGGTTACACAGAGCCGATTTTGCATCGCCGTCGTATTGAAGCAAAAGCCAAATGGGGAGTCAAGAATCCAAACTAATCGTAAAAGCAACTACATGCAATAGATGTAGTTGCTTTTTATGATGAATGAAACTGTAAACTTATGGGAAAATACTTTTGATAGTAATTGATTAAGGGAGTGAAAAGTATGAGCAACACGGAACAAAAGGAAACACCTCATATTAAACCAAACGGGGTTGAAATTGCCGATACAATACTTTTGCCTGGGGATCCTTTACGGGCAAAATTTATTGCAGAAACCTATTTAGAGAACCCGATCCAATTTAATTCAGTCCGAAATATGTTTGGATATACAGGATCCTATCAAGGGAAGAAAATATCTGTTATGGGAACAGGCATGGGGATGCCCAGTATGAGTCTCTATTCCTGGGAGCTGATTCATGTTTTTGGTGTGAAAAATTTGATTCGGATCGGTACTTGTGGCGCCATCCAAGACCAAATGAATTTGTATGATATTGTTTTGGCGATGGGGGCATCGACGGATTCTCGCTATGTTCATCAATACAACCTTCCTGGAGAGTTTTCAAATATTGCTTCCTTTTCTTTGTTGGAAAAAGCAAAGAAAGGAGCAGATGCAAAAAGTCTTCCTGTTCATGTCGGCAATGTACTTACCAGTGATATTTTTTACAATGCTGACCCGACTGCTATAGAAAAGTGGCGCAAAATGGGAATTCTTTGTGTAGAAATGGAAACCGCGGGCCTTTATATGAATGCCGCGTATGCAGGGGTTAATGCGTTGACCATTTTGACAGTGAGCGACCATATTATAAGGAATGAACAAACGACACCAGAGGAAAGACAAATAGCATTTACTAATATGATGGAAATTGCGTTGGGGCTCGCTTAGGTGTGCAGAATTGATATTGCCTGAATCATTGACCGAAAGTGGTAAAAAATTATCCTTTCGGTCAATGAAAGACGGTTACATTTCTATTCCTTAAGAAAAATGGGGTCAGTTTTTCGCTGCTTTAAAGCACCGAGAAAACTGGCCCTAAATGTTTTCAGCTATCTATTAATCTATGAAATAACCAAACCTTTCACCCTCGTATTTTTTGATAATCATACGGTTCTTGGGATCACCGAAGACAATGGTTTGCTCTCATGTGGAAACCGGGTTTCTTTTTACAAAGAGAAATTCCATTATTGCAGCAAGTCGTTATCAATGAGCCAGCCACCAGCAAACAAGAGAAGCCTAATGGCATTTCACTAAAATTAGTATTATAATGTTCAAAAAAATGACTAATTTTGGAAAGAAGCGATTGCATGGTTGATAGCCACAAATCAAAAGCATCTAACTATAAAGTCCTAATAATTATGAAGCAAGCAATGGCAGTTAACAAAAAGCCGTTTCCGTGGCTTAAGGCCCTTTGTGCAGGTGTTGCTGCTGCTCTTCCTGTAATAATTGGCTTATTATTGGATAACTTTGAATATGGGTTGTTGGCTGGGATGGGTGGCTTTACCTACCTTTATGTATTTAATATTCCATATGCGCAGCGTGCAAAAAAGCTATTTTTTGTCATCCTTGGCATGTGCTCGGTCACCGTATTAGGGACACTTGCTGCTCCTTATCCGCTTGCCATCTCCATTTTAATGGGATTTATTGGAGCTGTCGCTATTTTTATTTTTGGAGCACTACGAATAGCGGGACCCTCTGCCATTTTTTTTGTGTTGGTTTTTGCGATGACAACAGGGATGCCGATTCAACCAGAACTTGCTCCGTTGCGCGCTGGACTTGTGTTTCTTGGTGGTACCTTATCATGGTTTATTGCCATGGCAGGCTGGTTCTTTAATCCCCATGGCCCGGAAACAGAGGTCGTTAAAAGAGGTTATCTGGAATTGGCTGCGTTTCTGGATTCGGTTGGTACAAAGAAATTTAATGAGTCCAGAAATCGCTTGATGTCGGTACTAAAAGAAGCAGAGGAAACACTTGCTGCGGGATATATACCTTGGCGAACCACAGACCTATTTAATCGTTTATACGTGCTAAATAATCATGCTAATAAAATCTTTTTATGTGTCCTTGAAAATTTTTCAGAACGTTATGTTATCCTTCCACCTGAATTAGGTCAGACTGTCCGGGAAATGGCTCATTCATTGGGGAAGAAGGATAAGAGTGAAGGCGGGACCAAAAAAATTCTCCAGCCTGTTGAGGTGGACGAAAAAGTGGTTCATTTATTTACAAAAGTTTATGATGCCGATGCGATTATGAATGAACCAATTTCCAAAATAAATCAAACCATTCAAATCTTCAAACCATCTTATAAGACAGTTTTTATGGGAGCCTTTCATAAAGACTCGATTGTTTTTATTACGGCGATACAACTTGGGGTTATCACAATCATTGCTGCTATTATTGCCTTTCAGTTTGGATTGGTCCGCTCCTATTGGGTGCCATTATCTTGTGTAGCTGTTTTGTCAGGTTCGACGATTGTAGCCACTTATCATCGTGCGATTCAAAGAGGATTTGGCACCATACTTGGTATCTTAATAGCTAGTTTCATTCTAGCTACACACCCTGATGGCTATATAATTGCTTTTTTTATCTTACTATTGACGTTTATTACCGAACTTTTTATTGTGAAAAATTATGGATTAGCGGCCCTATTTTTTACACCGAATGCATTACTAATGGCAGAAAGCACAAGTCAGGAAAGCCTTAGCTTTGCTTATTTTGCTTCGGCTAGATTAATCGATGTTGTGATCGGAATTTGTATAGGTATCATCGGTATATGGTTGGTTGGAAGACGGTCCGCCTCTAGTCGACTGCCGCATTTAATTACCACAACCATTCGAAGTCAGGCGCATTTTTTGTTCATCCTCTTTTCAGAACAAGGGGATGGTTTTATTGCTTCTGAGAGTAGGGAATTGAAAAAAATGCGCACGAATATTATAAATTTAATAACTCTCTATAATACAGCGGCGGGAGAGATTCCAGTTAATCAAAAGGCTGTGGAAAATTATTGGTCTGTTATTTTTGCGATTGAGCATTTAGGATATTTACTAGAAAAATGTTCAAAAACTGAAGAGCGGCCATTTCTTTCGGATGAAAAACTGTCCAAGTTGCTCTATGTATTTGAGACGATGGCCAATGCTGCCGAGCGGCAACGTCCACCTTATTTAAAAAATGTCCCTGAAATCGAAGGTTTTTCTAGCATTAAAAATGAAATTATCCACCTGCAAAGATCGCTTCAAAGTGAAGTCAAGGTTTCTAAGTAACGGCACCTGATATTATTGGGAAAGGCATCGCGAATCCGATTGGCCAGATCTGGACGGCCAAAATGATGTTGGACCATTTTGGTGAAGTGGAGTTGGGAAATTTATTGCTTGATACAATTGAGTGTGTAACAAATGCAGGGATCGGTTCCATTCCGATTAACTAGTTAATATATTGTAATGTATTAACTAGTTAAGACAGGGGTGGAACCGATGTATTTATTCAAATCAATTTCGGGTGAAATTAAATCAGCAAAGCAAGTCTTTAAACATCAAACAAAAACAAAACGTCTGGTTTTAGCTGCTCTTTTTGCCAGCATTGCGGCAGTTCTCCAAGCTGCAGGCGGTTTTATTCCTGTCCTTGGGTATTTTATCAGTCCATTTGCAACAGCCCCAATCCTTCTCTGTTCGATGCTTTCACTTCCGCTTGGAGCTATGGCCTATTTTCTTACCAACTTATTGCTAGTTATCCTCCAGCCTAGCGAATTGTTTGTCTTTCCATTTACAACTGGCTTACTAGGACTAGGCACCGGTTTCGCTTTTTACTTTTTCAAAAAAAGATTAACGATCATCGCAGTAGGTGCGGCTTTTTTAACTTTAGGTATTCTGATCCTTCTTAGTGTTTTTAACTTCCCCGTTTTAGGGCCCGCCGTTTCTACTTCCTTTTCCTTGTTAACCACTGGCGTAATTTTTTTATTTTCTTTCATTTATAACTGGATCTGGGTCGATATGGGAATATTCTTTTTAAAAAGGGCTATCTCTTAGTTACTTTCCAAATCACACCTGTTTCTTGAGGCTGGGTGTCAATTTTCCAAGACAACGTCGATTAAAACGATATTCTCCTTATACAGGAGTGCATCTTTGAGGATGTTATCAAATTCGACAAGGTTACGTGCCCGTTTTCCAGAAATTCCGAAACTGGCAGCCAATTTAACAAAATCTGGGTTTTGGAAGGTTGCTCCTTGGCTCTCGCCGAACTTTTGGTTCATTTGCTCCACCTCAAGTTTTAACATCGAGTCGTTTAAAACAAGGATAATGAAGGAGAGACCAAGCCGTTTGGCCGTCTCTATTTCAGCAAAATTCATTAGGGCCCCGCCATCACCGGTGATACAAATAACCGGAGCATCGGGACAAGCTAGCTTCGCCCCGATGGCTCCCGGTACGGCAATTCCCATTGATGCGAGCCCGTTTGAGATAATTAACCGATTAGGACCTTTCGGCTGAAATGTTCGCGCAATTGAAACCTTATGGGAACCGACATCAGATATCACGATCGTTTCCTCTGAAGTATGAGCTTCAATACTGTGGAGAACATTCTCAATCGCAAAGGAAAGAGTATTGGGTTGATACGGGTCAATTTGATAAACAGTTTTTATGTTTTCCTTGAGTTTATCTGTTGGAACCCAGGATTTCGTTGGGAGGACGGATTGATTTAGGCGCTGCAAGGTTTTCCTTATATTCCCAACCAATTCCACCTTAACAGGGTAATATTCATTGATTTCTGCAGGTAATGTATCGATATGTAAAACAGGAAGTTTCCTTCCATTCCAATCTTTTGGCAGTTTTTCAACAAAGTCAAATCCGATGACAATCAAGAGATCAGCCTCATTTAAACCAGGTCCTACTTCATCGTTTTCCTTAAATCCGAAGGTAAAGAAATTAAGGGGATGTTCTTTAAAAAGCACCCCTTTTGCCATAAAACTATGTGTAACAGGGGATTGAAGGGTCTCAATAAAGGGTAGAAGTTCAGAGACAGCCTCCTGCCTAATGACCCCGTTACCAACAATGATAAAGGGTTTCAGACTTTTTTTGATCAGGGTATTTGCTGCTTCGATTGACTCGTTAACAGGAATACATTCTGGCAATGATGTCACGGGTAGTGGCTCACCTGGAATCATTTGAGTGGCAAAGTTCTCTGGTAAACTAATGGTGACGGAACCCGTTTTTTCCATTTTTGCTATCCTAAATGCTTTTCGGATGATCGCCGGGACTGTTTGTGATTCATTGATTTGTGTGCTCCATTTTGATACAGGTTCGAACATTTTTACGATATCGATGTATTGATGGGATTCTTTATGGTGACGTTCCAAACCAGCCTGCCCAATTAAGGCCACTAAGGAGGAATGATCGAGCTGGGCGCTTGCAATTCCCGTCAATAAATTGGCAGCGCCAGGACCTAGGGTTGATAAACATACCCCCACTTTTCCTGACAGTCTTCCATAAACATCGGCCATAAATGCTGCACCTTGCTCGTGCCTAACATTTACATACTGAATTTGGGACGAGTTTGATAGGGAATCAACGAGGTCCAATATTTCCGTGCCGACAATTCCAAACACATATTCCACGCCTTCGTTTTCTAAACAATGAACAAGTACATCCGTTACTTTCATCATGTCCTCCATATCATGTTAATTACCTATGATTACCGATGCCTAAAATTTTTAACCGTTTTGGGCATCATACTTCTCGTATGGTTACCGCTAACAACCATTTTTCACCTTTCCGGTGACCATATGTTTCCTACCCATATTCTTTCCTAAATCCGATTTTATTTTAATAAGGAAAATAAAAGCATTAACTTTGTTTTCTCATTTAATCGTTTGTTATCATTAAATTAGTAAAATAAGGGAGCTGAATGTACATGACAACGAAACTGATTCAAATCGGGAAAACAGAGTTATTGGTCAATCCAATTGGTCTTGGAACCAATGCCGTTGGAGGACATAATCTTTTTCCAAACCTTGATGAAGAAGCCGGGAGAGAGTTAGTTCGTACAGGTCTGGCTAATGGGATTAATTTCTTAGACACAGCCTATGTCTATGGATTGGGGCGATCAGAAGAAATCATTGGGGAAGTCGTGAAAGAAAGCGGAAATCGTTCAGAAATTGTCATTGCATCTAAAGCAGCCCATAAATTAAGTGGAAATGAAATGCACCTAGATAACTCACCCGCTTTTTTAAAACAAGCCGTCGAAGAGAGTTTAAAACGGCTTCAAACAGATTATATCGATCTATTTTATATTCATTTTCCCGACCAAGATACACCAAAAGCCGAAGCGGTAGGGGCATTAAAACAATTGAAGGATGAAGGGAAAATCAGATCGATTGGGGTTTCTAATTTTACTTTTGATCAATTGAAAGAAGCGAATAAGGATGGTTACGTAGATGTCTACCAAGGCGAATACAACTTATTAAGCCGCAGTGCCGAGCGAGAATTATTTCCATACGTGACCAAACAGCAAATTTCTTTTGTCCCATTTTATCCGCTAGCTTCTGGATTATTAACGGGAAAGTATGCGAGCGAAACTGAAATAAGTGAAAAGAATCGCAAAAGACCACAATTTCAGGAAGGCGTATACGAACAAAATTTGGAAAAAATAGAGCTTGTTCGTAAAATTGCATCAGCAAAGGGGGCGGAGGTTGCCCAAATCATTTTGGCTTGGTATCTGTCTCGTCCATGTATCGACGTGATCATTCCAGGTGCAAAGCGAGCGGACCAAGTGCTACATAATCTTAAAACCTTAGAGGTTCAGTTAACAGCTGAAGAGATTCAAGAAATCGATCGAATATTTCCATCATAAAGGGAAAAGAAAAGCCGTGAATAATGATATTTTATCACTTTTTCACGGCTTATTTTAATGAACTAAGGAATAATAATAATCATTCTTTATTTAATCGCTGCTTCTAGGAGGATAAAGGAAAAATTATCCTTGGTAATATATGATTTCGCTTACATTTCACAAATTTGCCCTTAATTATTCTATTTTTAATGTTATGATATTTGTAATAGGAATATGGAACTAATTGCCGATGGTTTTGAAAATCTGATATAAAAAGGAAGTATTCGTATGAACATAAAACCTAAAAAACATCCTTTTTTTAAACGACTTGGACGAGCTTTTAAGTTGAATTTTATTAAATTGCTTCGTTCTCCTGGTGGAGCCAAAAAAGTTTCTTTAGGATTTGCGATTGGCTTTGGCCTAGAAATGATTGTTCTTTCTTCTGCTTCCCTTATTTATATCGTATTTGTACCAATGGTTCGGATTGCAAGAGGTTCCTTGCCTGCAGCTATCATCGGAAATGTGATTGGAAAGCTATCCTTTTTACCTGTTCTGCTCCTTCCCTTTGCAAAAAAAATCGGTAAACTGATTTATCCCATTGACGGGAGAATTGGTCAAAAGTCACCGTTTTCTTTTGGACCATTCATGCATGGCGATTTCCGTGGTGTGGTTGGTCTTCTTCATGGCGGGGTCCATGTGTTAATTGGGATGACAATCTTTGGGATCATCCTTGGGATCATCTCTTACTTCCTTGTTCATTATTTTTATGAAAAAGAAAAAACGAAAAGACTGACGAGAATTCGAGATAAACAAGCCCTTCGTAAAAATAACTTGATCATGATTGATGCGACAAATAATTAAGGTTTAAGGCGCTTAAGAATGATTGTTTCCAACAATTTCCACGGCAGTAAATTTTTTAACCTTATCATATTCTTTACACCGGCCCCGATGGGATATCTAAGGTCAGGTAATTTTGGTTGCGAGGCAATTTGTGCAGCCAATTTCGCAACCTCGATGGGATTGCCATGATGGGGTTTTCCGCCTTCAATTTCATTAAGTAAACTCTCCATATAGGAGGTGTACGGGGACTGAGGATTGACCTCCATTCCGTTCACACTTGCCCAGATGTTGGTTTGATAAGAACCCGGCTCAATTAAGGAAACATCAATCCCAAATGGTTTCAGTTCGAGGCGTAAGCTTTCGCTATAACCCTCAAGAGCATATTTGGATGCAACATAAGCAGATAAGCCTGGGAATCCTAATCTCCCGCTAATACTGCTGATATTGATTATTCTACCTTGTTTCTTTTCCCGCATTATTGGCAGAACCGCTTGAGTGACCGCAATTACTCCGAATAGGTTTGTTTCGAATTGCCTCCGATAATCATCAACTGATAATTCTTCACTAAAACCACCAAGGGCAAACCCTGCATTGTTCACTAACAAGTCGACTGTGGTGTAAGCAACGAGAATGCTTCGAAAACGTTGAATCGAATCACTAGAAGTTACATCAAGCGGTTGAACATTGATGAAATCCTCGACTTTGTTTTCTTTAGCAAGAGCTAATAATCGCTCTGCTTTCGAGATATCTCTCATGGTTGCGAGCACGGTAAAGCCCTTTAATGCTAATTCAATCACGGTTAACATCCCGAACCCGCTTGAAGACCCTGTAACAATTGCTGTTCTCTGCTTCATGATTACCTCCTTAACTGCCTTTTCTTCTATTTAATCGTAAAAGGGAGAAGTTTGTATACCCAAAATGGAAAAAGGCTGTCCCAAATTACGAGGGACAGCCTCTTTTTGAAATCAACCGTTATTGATTTTGGTGATTTCGGAGGGTTTGTTCAGCATAGGCAACAAGACGTTTCGTCATTTCACCGCCGACTGAACCGTTAGCTCGTGCGGTCGTATCAGCACCAAGTTGAACTCCAAACTCGTTGGCAATCTCTTCTTTCATTTGATCTAAAGCATTATCTGCTCCAGGAACCAATAGTTTGTTTCTAGCCATGATACATCACTCCCGACGAAGGTTTTTTGTTGAGCAATTAGGAATCGCTCGTATATAATTTAACCGGTTTTGGTTCATTTCATTATCTGCGGAAAATGCGATTGTACTTTTTTAAAGTAAATGGTTCCAACTTTTGCTAAAATGTGAGAATGAAAAAGAGGAAGGAGGTGTCGTTGGTTTACCCAAGGGAATAGTGTTCCAATGATCGGGGATATTATACTTATTGTTGGTAAACATTTATTTAGAAAAGTGAGTGATGACAGGTATGATAGAATTCCCAAAGAATCTATATTGTGAAAAGTGCGGCAAGGAAACTGAACATATAGTACGTGAAGATGCATTAGAAATAGAGTATATTTGTAATGAGTGTAAAAATGAACAAGAGATTATTAAATCCTTTTTTTAAAAATAGGCTATGTTATAGCTTATTATTGATTTTGGCACCCTGTTGACTGGAGTAGAAGGCGCGAAGACTCCTGCGGGAGTCTCCCCGGACCGCCCGCGAACCGCACGCGCCTGGAGCGGAAATCAACAGGCAAGTGTAACAGAGTCTAAAAATAAAGAAATAGGTGTTATATGCAGAAAATAATTATAATTGGAGCAGGGATTCTGGGTGCATCTACTGCCTATCACTCTGCGAAATTAGGTGCAGTGGTGACTTTAGTAGATCGAAGCGACACCGGACAGGCGACGGATGCTGCAGCAGGGATTGTATGTCCTTGGCTTTCGCAGCGGCGAAACAAAGCATGGTATCAATTAGCTAAAGGCGGAGCTCGTTACTACCCAGAATTAATTGCTCAATTAGAAGCAGATGGAGAGAGAGATACAGGCTATCAACAGGTAGGAGCAATTAGTCTACATACGGAAATGAATAAACTCGAACAAATGGCGGAACGAGCACGGAAACGTCGAGAGGATGCACCTGAAATTGGAGAAATAACGATTCTATCGCCCACTGAAACAAAGCAATTATTTCCACCATTGTCTGAGCAATATGGTTCCGTTCATGTGAGTGGGGGAGCACGTGTAAAGGGTAGTGCATTACGTGACTCGTTAATTCGTGCTGCGAAAAAGAATGGAGTAACAGTTGTAAACGGGAATGCGTCCCTCGTAATGGAAGGAAACCAAGTGCTGGGGATTAAAACTGAGGATAAAATGTATTGCGCAGATCAGGTAATTGTTACGGCAGGAGCGTGGTCGAGAGAGCTTTTACAGCCATTAGGTGTTCAGTTTTTAGTTAAGCCCCAAAAAGCGCAAATCGTTCACCTTGAATTGCCTGGAACAGATACGAGCCATTGGCCGGTGGTCATGCCTCCTCAAAATCATTATATCCTTACCTTTGATAATGGCCGAGTCGTTGTCGGTTCGACTCATGAAAATGAGGCTGGATTTGACACTCGTGTAACGGCTGGTGGAATGAATGAGATATTAAGCAAAGCACTTGAAGTGGCTCCAGGGCTATCTGCATGTACATACCTTGAAACAAGAGTCGGTTTTCGGCCATTTACGCCAGGATTTTTGCCAGTCATCGGGGCGTTGCAAGGATTTGAAGGAATCTATGTTGCCAATGGTTTAGGGGCATCAGGGTTAACGAGTGGGCCGTATCTGGGTGCAGAACTGGCCAAATTTGTCTTGGGGAACCATACAGAAATAGACCCAATCAACTATAATGTGGAAGGAGCACTTTCACCAGAAGCATAAAAAGTCAAAGCACCCATTTGGGTGCTGAGCCTTTATTGTTCTAATCAGGTCATATTTTCTCAGGGAATAAAGCGCTTTCTAAAAAAACTACGAAATGATTCCTCTTCGAAAAAGTTCTCCAATCGCATGGGAACGATTCTGAACGCCTAGCTTTTTAATAGCTGTTTTTACATATTGTTTTACCGTTAATTCGCTGATTTCCATCAAATCTGCCATTTCCTTTGTACTTTCTCCCCAAGCAATTCTTCGCATTACCTCTAGTTCGCGCTTACTTAAGCTTTGTGGATCCTCCACACTATCAAATTTCTCCAAGAACTTTCCTATTTCTTTGCCATAAAGAGTTAAGGTGGAGAGGAGTTTATCATCTATCCTTGATTCTTTCTTGAACTCCGTGGTGCAAATGTATCCAATAATAACAGACCGGAAACAAATTGGTACCACGAGAATGGAATTTACACTCGATGTGGTGATGTATTTACTACTTGTTTGCTTTAAAAATTCAATTCCTGAACAATACTTCGCTTTCTTTTCATTAATTGCAGAATAAATAATCGATAGGGAACGGATATCATCCCGAATATCACCAATATGTATTATCCCATCAGAGGTCAATAAGATAATTCCTTCACCTAGAAAACCTAACGGAGAAAATCTAAATAAATAGGCATTCATGACGGGATAAAGCCCCATGTAAACCTCAAGAATTTTATATAATCTTTCTTCATGGCAGGTAGCGTCCTCTAATTTTTGAAGCTGTTGCAAAAAGGTATACTGAGATGTCAAATTATCATCTCCTTTTTTGGGATATAACACGTCTAAAATTGGGAATATTCAAATTATACAAAAAATTATAAGCTTAAGATAGACTTTTAGGAAAATTCTTTTTCTATGAAAGTTGAAAAATCCTCATTTACGAAAGGAAGATGTTCTTTGGCCAATTTAGATCCGCAAGCAAAAGTTTATTTAGAATTGTTCAGTCAGATGCCATTAATCCAGACATTAGATGCACAGACCGTTAGAGAGATGTTTGCATTAGCCCCTCCTGTTGAGGTAGAGTTGGCACATCTTGCGAAGGTAGAGGACAGAATGATTCCTGTTGCCGATGATGCTGAAATTAAGGTTAGAATTTACACTCCTGAAGGTCAAGGACCATTTCCACTGTTTGTTTATTACCATGGCGGCGGCTGGGTAATTGGTGATCTTGAGACAGCTGATCCTAGCTGTAGAATGATTGCGAATCGCACAGGAAGAGTGGTCGTTTCTGTAGATTATAGGCTTGCACCTGAATATAAATTCCCTATCCCTGTAGAAGACTCCTATGCAGCATTAAAATGGGTTAGTGAGAATGCTGCGGCATTAAATGGAAACGCTTCCAATCTTGTGGTTGGCGGTGACAGTGCAGGTGGAAATCTATCTGCCGTCGTTTCGTTAATCGCCAAGGAACAGAATGGTCCAGACATTGCTGCACAAGTCCTTATTTACCCAGTGACAGCCCTCGGATATGACACTAAATCATATGAAGAGTTTCAACAGGGCTATGGGCTTGATAGAGATTTAATGAAATGGTTTGGCAATTACTATATTAATAGTGAAGAAGATACAAAAAATAAATATATTGCACCATTATTAGCAGAGGATTTAGGTAATCTTCCGCCAGCTTACGTGCTAACTGCAGAAAATGATGTTCTGAGGGATGAAGGATTAGCCTATGCAGACCGCTTAAAGCAAGCTGGGGTCAAGGTTGAATCGATTATTGAACAAGGATTAGTGCATGGTTATTTTACGAATATGGCGGTATTTCCAGAACGAATTGAAGGATCTATTTTAAAATTCTCGAAGTTTCTGAGTGAAATAGACCAAAAGGTTGGCAGAGTTTAACGGATAAATTAGATGCGGGAGGAGGAGTAGGATGAAATCGACGAAACAATCGAATCATGTTGCTAATTATGACGCTGTTGTTATCGGGGCAGGGTTTTCAGGGTTGTATACGCTTCATCGCTTACGTGAGGCTGGTTTCTCTACCCGAGTATTCGAGGCAGGTGAGGGGGTTGGCGGTACATGGTATTGGAACCGTTATCCTGGAGCGCGCTGTGACTCGGAAAGCATCTATTATAACTATACTTTTTCTGAAGAACTATACAAGGAATGGACATGGACTTCAAGATATCCTGAGCAGCCAGAGATACTAAGTTACCTTAACTTCGTGGCAACCAAATTTGATCTCCGTCGTGACATTCAGTTTAAGACGCGGATTACGGCTGCACATTATAACGAAGAGACAAATAGATGGCTGGTTTATTTAAATGATGGGACAAGTGTATCAGCAAAGTACTTTATCACTGGTGTAGGCTGTCTATCTGCGGCCAATGTACCAAACTTTAAAGGAATCAATAATTTTAAGGGTAAGTGGTACCACACCGGACACTGGCCGCACGAAAAGGTTGATTTTAAGGGCAAGCGTGTTGGAATAATAGGGACTGGGTCGACTGGGGTTCAGGCCATCCCGGTCATTGCTCAAGAGGCAGACCATCTTACTGTCTTCCAGCGAACACCACAGTATTGCGCCCCTGCGAGAAATCATCCCTACGATCCGGAATATATCTGGCAGGCTAAAGAAAATTTCAGCGAGATTAAACGACAAATGCGTGAATCACAGGGCGGCCAGCCAGTCACACCACCTACTAAGTCAGCACTAGAAGTTACACCAGAGGAGAGAGAGCAAGTCTATGAGGAGGCATGGGAGCAGGGTGGACTAGGACTTTTCTCGGCCTATTACGATATAACGATAAATGAAGCTGCCAACGAAACGGTGGCCGAATTTATCCGTACCAAAATCCGTCAGATTGTTAAGGAACCTAAAGTAGCCGAAAAGCTTTTGCCAAGCTATTTTTATGGGACAAAACGTCCAATCATTGACACGAATTATTACGAAACTTATAACCGAGACAATGTCACTTTAGTAGATGTAAAAAAAGCGCCAATTGTAGAAATTACTCCAAATGGACTCCGGACCACGGATGGTGAGTATGAACTGGATACGCTTGTTTTTGCGACGGGATATGATGGTATGACAGGGCCATTGTTGAAGATCGATATTCGTGGGAAAGATGGGGTGTCACTGAAGGAGAAATGGGCAGGAGGAGCACAAACAAGGACGTACCTTGGAATTGCAAATGCTGGGTTTCCAAACATGTTCATGATTACTGGTCCAGAAAGTCCATCCGTTCTAAGTAATATGCCTGTCTCTATTGAGCAGCATGTCGAATGGATCGCCGATTGTATCGAATATATGCGTAGTCAGGGTGTGGATACAATTGAAGCGAAGGTCGAAGCGGAAGAAGCTTGGAGTAAGCATTGCCGAGAGGTAGCTGAATCAACGCTCTTTACTAAAACGGATTCATGGTACACTGGTGCCAATATTCCTGGAAAACCACGTGGATTTCTGATTTATTTAGGCGGAGTCGGTGCTTATCGCCAAAAATGTACTGAGATTGCTGTCAATGGATATGAGGGCTTTTCATTAATGTCATCATCTCAGGCAGCAACCCGTTAATAGGTTACAGGAACAAATAATCTTTGAAAAAAAGAGTCTTCGGACTCTTTTTTTTGTTGGCTGTGTTAATGGTTACTGTTGATTTTAAGCAAGTTAGTTTTATGAAGCAATTTTTAAATTTTTTTAGAAAATTCAAAGACCTTCGTAATAATTAATTGATTAATGAGGTATAGAATTGTATAATTATCAACATATTAAATTATTCCTACCTGAATAGTGTGGATTATTTAAGTTGAAACATGAGCTAATAGTTTACCGGTATAATAGATAGGTGACATAAGGGGAGATTCTACATGGTTTGGACGTCAATTGCTTTTATTATTGCTTTCTTCTTCGCAATGAATATTGGAGCAAGTGGTACGGCAGCATCGATGGGGTCCGCTTACGGTGCAGATGCCATTAAGAGTAAGCGAATGGCAATGTTGTTAGTGGCTGTGGCAGCATTTCTTGGGGCTGTGCTTGGGGGAGGAGAGGTTGTGAAAACAATTGGCGAGGGAATTATTCCTTCTAGTCTCCTATCGATTAAATTAGTCGTACTAATCCTTGCTGGTGCTACCTTGACGTTATTTATTGCAAATATAATAGGGATTCCTTTATCAACTAGTGAAGTTACCGTTGGCTCAATTGTAGGAGCTGGGATCGCGTTTAAAAGTTTGTACATAA
Source organism: Bacillus sp. sid0103 (assembly GCF_019219025.1). Next base: position 198,901 of record NZ_JAHUWN010000006.1, read on the forward strand.
ATAACCTGTTGGTGATTGTTTTATTTTGGGTGTTAGTCCCAATCGTCTCTTTTCTCATTACCCTTATCCTCGGGAAAATCATTGCTGCGGCTGAGAAAAGATGGGTTGGTTTAACTAAAAATGGAAAATGGAAAAAATGGCTGGCAGTTTTACTTGTCGTGGGGGGCTGTTTAGAGGCCTTTTCAGCAGGGATGAATAATGTCGCAAATGCAGTTGGGCCGCTGGTTGGGGCCGGAATGATTTCCACGACTAAAGGAATCTGGATTGGCGGGCTATTCGTCTCAATTGGCGCTATTTTACTAGGGAACAGGGTTCTTGAAACAAATGGGAAGAAGATTACTAGACTGTCTTTACTAGAAGGAAGCGCTGTTTCCTTTACGGGAGGAACCCTCGTTATTGTGGCATCAATATTTGGACTCCCAATTCCGCTGACACAGGTAACTACTTGTGGAATTTTAGGTATAGGTGCTTCACAAAAGGGCTTAGGCATTTGGCAAAAATCTGTCATTCAAAGAATCCTTAAAGTTTGGCTTATCTCCCCGTTAGCTTCACTTGTTATTTCTTATATCCTGATTAATCTTTTAGTGGAGATTAATATTTATAATATTTTCATCATTTTAAGCACATTAATTGCAACTTTGGGAGCATTAAGTCTTTCAGCGACCATCCGCAAGGAGAACAGCACCATTCATGATGATGGTGGTGGAATATAAATGAAAAACTCTGTTGGAAGCTATTCAACAGAGTTTTTATATTTTATTTAAAAGCTGTGTTAATGGTTATTGTTGATAGTTTAGCAATGTTGATTGGAGAAGAAGGCGAAGCTTCTTAAGCACCAATCAACAGGCAAGTTTAATAGTGCCTTTATTTAAAAAATAATAAGATGATAAAATAGTAGGAGATAATCGATTCTGCAATCAAAATACATACAAAAAATCTGCCATTTTAGTAGATGAGCAGGAGAAAGGGATGGTAATTGGTTATGGAGATAAAAAAGGTATCAATCATTGGTTTAGGGGCATTAGGAATCATGTATGGACATTATTTTTCGAGGAGAATGCCAAAAGCCGATTTACGGATCATTGCGGACCGGAAGCGAATCGAAAGATATGAGAAGGAACATGTCTACTGTAATGGTGAACGCTGTGAATTTACATTTCTGACACCTGATGAAATATGTGAGGCAGCTGATTTGCTAATATTCACGGTAAAATATGATGGGCTAAAAGATGCGATTCAGTCCGTTCTGCATCATGTAGGTGAGCACACAATTATATTATCTGCCCTAAATGGGATTTCCAGTGAGGCAGTAATTGGAGAGACTTATGGAGATGACCATATTTTATATTGTGTGGCCCAAGGAATGGATGCAGTTAAAGTTGGAAATCAGTTGACCTATGACCATAGGGGTATCCTTGTTATTGGGGAACGTGAACCAGACTTGATATCTGACAAGGTAAAGAGTGTGGCAGCATTTTTTGAGAAAGTAGGTCTTCCCTATGAAATCGATACGAATATGGTGAAACGGCAATGGGGGAAGTTTATGTTAAATGTGGGGGTCAATCAAACCGTTGCCGTCTTTCAGAGTAATTATGGCGAGGTACAACGGGAAGGAAAATCTAGAGAAATGATGATTGCAGCGATGAAAGAGGTTATCGCGCTTTCAGAAAAAGCAGGGATTAATTTAACCGAAGCTGACTTAGACTATTGGTTAAGTGTATTGGCAACCTTAAGTCCAGACGGAAAACCGTCCATGGCTCAAGATGTCGAAGCCAGCCGCCCGAGTGAAGTGGAATTGTTTGCTGGAACTGTCTTAAACTTAGCTGATCAATACCGTATTCCAACACCAGTAAATAAAGAATTGTACAAACGGATTCAATTCATTGAAAGTCAGTACAAATAAAATAGTGCCTGACACCCATTTGGTGTCAGGCACTATTTTGTTACAGAAATGTGAACTCGCCTATTCTTTTTTATGATTTTTATATGAATGGATATGGAAGGTTTTAGCATCGCTATCATAAAATATAGGTAGACGTGGAAAAATTCTCGAGAGAAGTGTAGGGAACATGACAGTGGGCAAATGGATAGAAATAGGGAACTACAACTTGAGAAGAGGGTTGATGCTAATGTGGCCTTTTGACAGCAAGAAAAAGACCATTGAGAAGGCAGGAAAATCATGCTATTTTTCCGTAAAAGAGACCACAGAAGGAAATGAGTTTAATGAATTTGTTAATAAACTGAAGGAAGTCCTAACCAATACCTCTAGGGAAGTCATATTTTTGTGTGTGGGTTCCGACCGTTCAACAGGAGACTCACTCGGTCCCATCTTGGGGACGATGCTGAAAGAAACTAACATCCCATTCCCTGTGTACGGAACCTTAGAAAAACCAGTTCATGCCTTAAATATGCATATAATCCTGAAAGAAATTAATCAAACACACAATAATCCGTTTATTTTAGGCATCGATGCTTGTTTGGGAGATGAACGGCAAATTGGGTTCATATTCTTAAAAGAAGGTTCATTAATTCCTGGGATCGCTGTCAATAAAAAGCTGCCACAAGTGGGGGAATACCATATGAAGGCAGTTGTTAATTACCTGGATCCACTTTCACCGGTACAATCCTTAAATAACACGCGATTATTTACGGTCATGATGATTGCCGAAGTGATGACAAAGATTATAGCGCAAGCTGTATTTGGAGAAGTGTTATCTTACAAAAGACCAAGTGAACATCTCCATAGATAGTAAAGTTACGTATGAACTATTTTTTTTTTTGGTAATTCCAACCAAAGAATTTGAAGTTTTTAAATAGTGTGAGGTATAATTGGTACAATGTATACCTAGAAAGAAGGAGAAACTGTGGGGAATAATTGGGCCGAGGAAGATTTAATTTCTTTACGTGAAAGGGTCTTTATTCATATTAAAGATCTTATTTTAGAAGGTGAATTTAAAACGGGTGATCGTTTAGTAGAACGGGAACTAGCCGAACGATTAAATATTAGCAGGACTCCGATTCGCGAAGCGTTATTTAGACTAGAATCTCAAGGATTTGTAAAAACCGTTCCAAGAAAAGGTGTAATTGTCGCAGATATTTCGGAAAAGGAAATTATTGAAGTATTTACGATTCTGTCCTCGCTTGAAGTTTTAGCAGCTAAACTAACTGTTCAAAAGTTAGACGATGAAACCAAAAGTAAGTTTATTGAATACAGTAAAAAAGTAGAGGATTGTTTAAGGAATAAGGATGATCACGATTTCTCTAATTTACATGGTGACTTGAATCATCTCTTATACAGTTCAGCAAAAAATGCCAAACTTTATGAAATATTAAGCGGCTTATCGGATTATATTCGAGCTTTTGCCAAGACAGGATATAAAAATCCGGGCCGGCCTGTACAATCGATGGAAGAGCACTTACGAATTATGGAGGCTATTATTAATCAAGAGGCAGAAATGGCCGAATATTTGACCAAGATTCATATTGAAAATTCACGAAAAGCGTATACTGAGGCAGTCAATCAAGGAAAAAAGAAGAAATAAAAGGAAACTCCATCCCAATTAGGTGGAGTTTCTCTTTTTCTATTACAACAAATTAAACGCCGATCACTACGGATGAAGTTAGGTTTTGCAATACTTTTGCTACACTCATAGCAACAATCGGACTGGATTTAGGATTTTCCTGAAAAGGATTGTTTTGAATAGTGGTTTCCATTTGACCGAAATAACCCTTTGCTACTATGGTGTGGGTATTCATTTGAATGGTCGGGTCTACATAGACTTGAACCTTCGTTTTTTCAAAACCGATACCAGCGAGGCTTAACGCTGCCGATACGTTTACATTTTGAGGAAATAATGTTGCCGCATTTCTGGCATTGCCATCAAAGATACAAACAGGATCAGTAATCGTGTCTAAATTGACTTTTTCCTCCGCAATCGTACCATACCAACTTTTTGGTGGTTTCCTTGTAATCAGTGTGATTTCATCAATTTCCCCTAATACCCCAGCAGCGATTCGGTCCAAACCAGCAATGGCTGCTGAAGGGATAATCAATTGTTTCTTGGAATTCGCTGCGGCCGCTTTTAAAGACTCATAGAAATTTCTATCCGCTAAAGCACCTACCGAAAGGATGACTAAATGACTTCCAAAGGAAAGGGCTTTTTCCCCGTAAAGTTGGAGGGCCTGATGTCCAGCTGCTTCAATGATAATATCTAAATCTTGGTTAAAAAAAACTTCTTCATTCCTAGTTACTGTACATTGATCTGGTAATTTGTCAAAAGTGCCGAGCGGGGTTCGAACCAAAATGGCTTGAAGAACAACATCGCCAGCTTTTCCTGACTCAATTAATTTACTTATACTCTTTCCTAGTGTTCCATATCCAATGATACCTGCTTTAAGCATATTCATTCTCTCCTCGAGATTAAATTTTTTTGGAACCATTCTAATAGAAAGCTATCAATCTATGTACAAAATTTCGTATACCGTATACCATTAATTTTCTACATTTTAGCCGATTGCACCCACAAAATCAATATCAATAAGATAAATATAGGTAAACTTCTAAATTTTCAAAATAGTTTGCAAAGATAAAAGAATAATGGTATATTATGTTCAACCTTATTGAAAACAAGGTGTACATAGTGAAAAAGAGGGGGTTGATCTAGATTAATCCTTAACAACAAACTACATAAAATCCAGTAAAAAAGAGTGTAAGCGCATTCATTGAAATTTTATGTAGATTGATTAATTAGGATTAAAATACGTCTGGCTATAAAGTTTCTTTTGATTCAGGATTTAGTTGCCATCAGTAATTCCGTAAAAAATTTATTTAACCATGGTATACAATCTACAGTATGCAAAATATTCTCTCTCGAAAATTTATTCTTTTAATGAAACTTGCCATTGTTCATCTTTTTAGTGAGTATGAAAAGAAAATTAGAAGTAGAGGATTTACACCATGAAAATATTCTACATAAAACGGTATTCCTCTCCTACGATCTTTTCCAATAGTTAAGGGAATCTTCGCTACAAACGTTTTAAACTATTTTAAAACTACGGAGGGGAAATATGGAATTAACAGCAGCTCATTGGGTCTATCTAGTTGTCACTGTAGCCGTTATTATTATCATGCTTTTTAGAAAAGGTGTTGTTTTACCACTTATTATTGGAACCTTTTTAGTGGCAGCCGTGTATAAAGGCAGCGTGATTGCCGGATTTCAAGCCGTCTTTAATGCTAACCTTGTTGCGGCAAAGGAGCTATTTAGTATTTTCCTAATCATATCCATCATGATCGGTCTCCTTAATTCCTTGAAGGATCTAGGGGCGGATAAACGGATGGTTGTACCGATTCAAAAAATAATGGTAAACGGACACGTTTCTTATTTAGTCTTAATGGTCACGACGTTTGTGATTTCACTCTTTTTCTGGCCAACCCCAGCTGTTCCATTAATTTGTGCTTTATTAGTACCTGCTGCAGTTAGTGCAGGATTGCCAGTCATGACCTCAGCAATGGTTATTGTTATTGCAGGACAAGGTATGGCCCTTTCATCAGACTATATTATGCAAGTAGCCCCAATGTTAAGTGCGAAAGCCGCAGGAATTGATAAATCCTTAGTTTCAGATAAGGCCTTCATTCTTTCTCTTATTACTGGATTAACTTCTCTTACGATTGTATATGCAACACATCGAAAAGCGATTACAAAAAAATCTGTTAATGAGATTAATAAAGAAGGAAAAGCATTCTTCCAAGTTAGCGAAGAACTTGCTGCTACAGTAGAAGAAACTGCCGAAGTTATTAAGGTAAAAGAAAAATGGGGAAAAATCTTTGCTATCATTGTGCCGTTAGCGATGCTGGCTGTTATGATTTTTATGTTCCAGACTAAAATTGGCGGTGGAGCTGGATTCGAGGGAGGCGACGGTGCTGCTTTTATCGGCGGGGTTGCTACGATTCTCTTAGTATTGGCGACAATCGCGTTTAACCGCATTCATGCACTTGATAAAATCAGCGAACATATTACTGAAGGGTTTGTTTTCGCTTTTAGAGCAATGGCTCCCGTCATTCCGATTGCAGGTTACTTCTTTATGGGAAGTGGAGACTTTTCAGCATCTATCCTTTCGTTAGGTGAAGATGCAGCTAAGCCAGGATTCCTATTTGATTTGATCCAAGCAGCTCAAAATTATATTCCACACAGCCCATTTATTGCAGCATTTAGTATCTTAATCGTTGGTATTATTACCGGTTTAGATGGATCTGGATTTGCTGGTCTTCCGTTAACTGGTGCTTTGTCAGGAGCAATTGGACCTGGAAGTAACATCGATCCTTCTGTTCTTGCAGCTATTGGACAAATGGGTGCAGTTTGGAGCGGAGGAGGCACGCTGATTGCTTGGTCGTCACTTGTTGCAGTTGCCGGCTTCTTACAAGTGTCACCGTTAGAGCTGGCCAGAAAGAATTTCTTCCCAGTAATAACCGGACTTTTCCTTGCCACTCTTTTGGCAGTAATCATCTGGTAGATAAACAGTTTCCTTGTACTAAGCTATTTCATTAGACTAGATACAAATTAGGGGTCATAAATAAATAAAAGGGCTATCTCAAAAGTCAGCAGCGAACTGATTTTTGGGGTAGCCTTATTATTTTTGGATTGCAAAATCGTTATCTTAAATTGACAAGAGTCATAGGATGAAAGGAAGAGAGGGGATGGAAAATGAAAGACCACAGGATCGGTTTAGTAGGGCTTGGTAAATTAGGGACTGCGATGATGACACATTGGGACAAAAAAGGGATTGCCATTGGCGTTTATCATCCGGTACAAACGAAAGCAGAACACTTTCTGCAAGGGTTCCAAAATGGCTACCTCCAAACAGAAAGTGAATTGAGGGATGTTGATCTCTTAGTTCTAGCATTGCCAGCAACAGAAGTTATTCCATTTATTGCTTCTATAAAACTACAAGGTAATGTCCTATCTACACCAAGGATCATTAATATGGCAACAAATCTTCCTACCAATGAAATAAAGGTCAATTTTCCTGACTTAAAGGTACATGGGGTCAAATATATGGGACATTCAAAGGATTTATTGGAACATGGAAATGGCCTATTTATTACCGAAACTGAGTTACCACCCACGATTGGCGAACTTTTTCATGCACTTGGCAAGATAAATATTGATAGTGAGAATGTTTTATCAGAGGTAAACAAATTAGCCACGTATTTCGCTATCAAAACAGCAGTAACAATAGAAACGGAATGTATGAAAAGAGGATTGTCACCAGATTACCTGAAAAGAGCATTAACATCTTTAGCACCTGAAGTGATTCGCTCGTATAGCGAGGGGAGTCTTGGACACTTTGCGAAGGAAATAGCCGCGAAAATTAAAGCAGAGAGTTCTAGTGATAGTGATGGACGTAATACCCGATGAAATGGAAAAAGGTGTCAACCAAATGGGCTGACACCTTTTGTTCTGCACCAATAATTAGGATAAAAACATTTGTAATATAAATAGATACACCATGACACAGCCGATATAAATACTTGCGAAGGAAAGGTTCCAGTTCGACACTTTATAGGAGCTTTCCTTGACGATACTTGACATTAGACCTAATGTGGCATTATAGGGACCTACTAGAAAAGCAGATACAGCACCGGCTAACATCGCCACTGTCAAGATATGAGGGGAGATTCCAACCACCGTTGGATTCAAGCCTTCGGTCATTAATGCTAATGACACGGCAGGATGCAATCCTAAAAAGGCTAAAGCCAGTGGGATTAACGGTAGTAAAATTAAAAAGATCTCTACACCTGCAAATTGAATAAACTTGTTAACCCAGGCATCCAGAAAGACATTCGCATGAGTAACATTAATCGTTGAAATAAAAAAACCTGCCGATAAATAAATAAAGAATTGATCCTTCATACTTATAGAGAAGGTTTGAAAATGATTGACCAAATGGGCACCGAACTCCTTACCCTGCTTTAAGAAAAGGGACCAAACTAAGGCAAATGGTATGACCAGCAAGGAGACCAAAATTAAAAATGGATAAGGAAACTTTGATTCTACGAACGAAATGACCAGGTTAAAAATAATGATGGCCAATAGTATTTGAAAGACTCTACCTGCTCGATTCATCTGATCCACTGGTTCAACGGTTGCAGCAGTTTCGTGGACGGACAGGCTCTTTTTGTTTTGGATCATAATATTTGCCCTGCGTGAGCCAATATACCAATCCACACCAATGCCCACAATGCTTAAAGGAATTACATATGGAAGAATGGAGACCCAGCTTACATCCGTCATCGTGATTACAATCCCGACAATCGGAGTAACTGGTGCCCACAGTAAAGGCATCGCAAACCCGCGCGTGATTGCTCTACTCATGAACCGCTCCTTATTCTCAACGGGTATAACGTCTAAAGCAGGCCTAATCGAGTAATATGTCATTGGCAGGGTGGCCAGATTCATAAAAATACTAAAAAAATACGAAATACCAGACGTGATCATATACAGGTGACCAGAGGTTTTTACCCTCTTTTGAATAATGCTTTGTATGCCCCCGCTATATCCCCCTAATCTTATCGGAATCCCTAATATTGGAATAAGCGTAAACATGGTTAGCAAGTCAAGCATTGAGCCGAAAGAGAGGATGTATTGCTGCCACGGAGCTCCACTGGAAATTAGTAAGACCACACCAAAAAGCAAAAATGTACCTCCTAAAACTTGAACAAATCGCTTGGCTTGATATAAGGTCATAAGGACAATCAAAAGGCTAAGGCAGGAAATCAGTCCACTAAGATGAAGGCCGGGAAAGAGCACAGAGAATAAATACAATAAAATTACAAGAAAAAACAAATACCTCAGCATGTCATCAACACCCAATCTTTTTAAAAATTGTATACCAAACAAATCTTAAGAACGTAGATTAGTCACAAATTTGCCATTTATTCCGAACTTTTTTGGTATTTGGTATACAAAAAACTTGTTTTCTTGTTCCGCCCATTATACAATGACAGTATCAAATAACTCAATTCATAGGGGGCTTATCGATGTTAAACTTTCTATTTGGATCCAAAAAAGCTGCAGAAAAGGCAGAAAAAAAACTTGCTTCACTTAGAAAAACACTTAAATTCTAACGATATTTATTCAACCGTCACTACCAAGTGGCGGTTTTTTGTCGGGCTATTAAAGTATAAAAATCCGGAGACTTTTTTTCTCTCCGGATTTCAGCTATATGGAATAAACTGTTGGCAGCAATGAATTCTTAAACGGTTACCTCTGTTGATTTTACCAGTTTGGAGTTTACAGAATCTTGACTGTTTCCAGACGCTTTGACGATCTCATTTAATTCCTCACGAGCTGCTTCGATTGTGTCGAACTTTTCAAAAAACTTTACCGCGATCTGATTGACATATTCTTTTCCTTCATAATTCTCAAATAATTGAATTTTAATGGTTTCATCCAGGACTTCGGCAATTGTGTATTTCGCCTTTAGATTGTCAAAGAAATAGAAATCATAGGTTTCTACCGGTTTTAATCCATCATTTTCAAGAATCGTTTGGAAGGTATCCTTATTCGTTAACACAATATATTTCCCCATGCAGAACACTCCTTAAGGTAATTTTGAAATCCTATTAATAAAATCGTTTCAGGTAAGTATTGATTTTCATGGCTCAAAGGATCGGAAACTATGACAGAAAGTTTTCTCAACACACCTCCAAAGGAATATTGTATACCAAACTCTTATTTTGTATTTTATCTTAAGTTGTTAAAATGTTCAAGGTTATATTCTAAATATTAAAATAATTACAAGAATCGTTGCTAGACTAAGAGAATTTAATTAAAAAATCTGGCCATTTTTAAATTCTAGTTTGCTTCTCTATCCAAAAGATTGTATACTGCAGAGAAGAATCAAAATTTTTAGAATAAACTGAAAGGGGTAACAGTATGCCAAAAGTGATCCTTCATGTAGATGGAACGACAATAGAACAAGAGGTCAAAGACAATGCCAATTTAGTTGTCTTAGCTGGCACGCGCCAATTACCTAAATTGAAGTATGGCTGTGGAATGGGACGCTGCACGAAATGCACCTGCGTCGTAGTGAATGGGGCTGAAGGGTTGGCACCACCGAATTGGAAAGAAGAAAAAATGCTTGGCGATAAGGTAAACGAAGGGTACCGCTTAACGTGCCAATTAACCATTAAAGAGGATATTGAAATTTCTCAAGAAAATATTTCTATTCAGGCACCTAAGAAACAATCGGCTATTCAATCGATATAAGCAATTTTTTTAATTTGAAAAATGGTATACAAAATACAACAAGGCTAAGTAGGTGAGTAGGAATGGATTGTTATGATTTAACGAGGATGACATGGAAAGAAGTAGAAGGAGCGCTTAAGTCAGTTCAACTTGCTATAATTCCTATAGGCGCTCATGAACAGCACGGCCCCCACATGGTAGAAAGCTGTGATGCGGTCTTAGCTGAAAGGATGGCCAAGAAACTTGGTCAAAGGATGTTCCCTTATGCATTGGTCACACCATCTGTTAATATGGGTGTTTCGCCGCACCATTTGAATTTTCCGGGCACGATTTCCTTGCAGCCAACCACATTAATTGCGGTATTAAAGGATATGGTTTCATCATTAAAGCATCACGGAATTGAAAAGTTTTTGTTTTTAAATTCCCATGGCGGAAACCAGTCGACGCTTAATGTAGCCTCGATGATGTTAACCAAAGAACTGGATGTAGAAATCTATTATGCAAAAACGACTGCCTCTGCTAAAAAGGCAATTAAGGAAAATGTCACTTCCACCTTATTTGGTCATAGTTGTGAACGCGAAGTTTCGGAAGCATTGTATTTAGCTCCCGAACTTGTCCGTCTTGAAAAACTAGAAAAAGGTGATATTCAAGAAGAGGGAAGATGGAAGCAACTTCGACCTGGTAAAGCAATTCAAGGATTTTATTATTATGAAGAAATGACTAATAATGGCTGTATCGGTGATGGTACAAAAGCAAGTTGGGAAATTGGCCAGCAGATCGTCGAGGAATCTCTTGATAATCTTTCCAACGAACTTTTCAAATTGTTGGATTTGAATGTGAATGTCCAGCAATAATCGACGTACTAGAAAAAAAGAAAAACAATCTTTCAAAAATTCTAAAAATTATATTTACAAATAAACAATATATTGGTAGTATAAACGTAAGGTATACCAAAACAATAGTTTTACCTAATAAAAGAGTGCTGGAAAGAGAGAATATCCACAATCTTTTTATTTTTAAACTAATTTGGTATACAAAATATCAAATACCAATCAAAGGTTGGGTACCTACATAAAATTAGAGGAGGAGTTTCAGTTGACAGAATTATTATCTAAAGATGAATTTCGCAGACAATTAGAGGAAGCAATTAAAGGTAACCATAGCCAGAAAGCTGCATTTACAGTAGCTTGGGCAGAGGGCAAACTTGAAAGAAAACACTTTGCTAGTTGGGCTGAAAATCACTACCATTATGTAGGACCATTCGCTGATTACTTAGCGTATATTTACCACAATACTCCACAAGATCCAAAGTTTGCTGCTGCAAAAGATTTTACTCTACAAAATATGTATGAAGAAGAAATCGCAGCGGATCGTCACACAGACTTATTGATTCGATTTGCGGAAGCATGTGGTACGACTGCAGAAAGAATTATTGATCCAAACAATATGGCTCCAACTACTTTAGGTCTTCAAAGCTGGTGTTTCGCGGTGGCTGCACGTGAGAATTTCGTCGTAGCAACAGCAGCTCTGGTTGTTGGATTAGAATCACAAGTTCCTGATATCTACCGAAAACAAACTCCTGCTTTACGTGAAAAGTATGGGTTTACGGATGAAGAAATTGAATTCTTTGACTTACACATTGTTTCAGATGAGATCCATGGTGAGCGCGGATACAAAATTGTTCTTGATCACGCCGATACGCCTGAGTTACAGCAACGTTGCTTAGAAGTTGTTCGTACAGGAGCAAAAATGCGCCGTATGTACATGGATGGCCTTTGGAAAGAGTATATTGAAAAGGATTTAGGTGCATTAGTAGAAACGAAATAAATAGATAAGCGGAAGCGCCTGTGTACCGGCCGTCATATTAATCTTATAATTTAAGGTTTAAGTGACGGCCATTTTTATAGGATCATAGTTTTCAAATAATAGTTGGAACTTAATAAATGAAAAAAGGTGATAGTAGTGATTACTACAAAAGTAGAGACATTCAATAATTATATTAATGGAGAATGGCAGGAATCGGTAAGCAAGAAAACATTTTTTAGTGTGAACCCGGCAAATACCGAAGATCTCGTTGGAGAATTCCAGGCTTCAAACGAACATGATGTTCAAAATGCGATTGAAGCGGCCAAGAATGCTTTTCCTAGTTGGTCCCAAACTGCACCATCTAAACGCGCGGCTATCTTAAATCAAGCTGCCAGCATTCTCGAGCAAAATGTTTCTGCCCTTGCTGAAGAGTTAACAAGGGAAGAAGGCAAGCATGTAGATGATGCTAAGAATGAGGTATTACGTTCTGCGCAAACGCTCCGCTATTATGCAATAGAAGGACAAAGTTTTACAGGGGAAACCTTTCCAAACGATGATGCTAACATGAAAGTTTCAACGGAAAGAGAACCACTCGGAGTAGTAAGTGTCATTACTCCTTGGAACTTTCCACTTTCTATACCAGCCCGAAAAATCGCTCCCGCTTTAATCACGGGTAATACGGTGGTTTTTAAACCTTCCTCCGATACGCCACTAATCGCTTTTCGTCTAGTTGAAGCACTTGATAAGGCAGGAATTCCTAAAGGCGTGATTAACTTTGTTACAGGAAAAGCATCAGACGTGGGGGATCTATTGGTAACCCATCCTGCTGTTAGGGCCGTCACATTTACAGGTTCAACTGCTGCAGGAGAAGATATTCATAAAAAAGCAGGCTTTACGACAAGGACGCAAATGGAACTGGGCGGGAAGAATCCTCTTATTGTTATGGATGATGCAGATCTCGATTTAGCAGCCACTTTAACGGTTAACGGGGGCTTTTCGTTAACAGGGCAAGCTTGTACCGGAACAAGCCGTGTTATCGTCTTGAAAAATGTAAAAGAGGCATTTGTTCAAAAACTGGTTGAAAAAACGAGTGCACTAAAAATAGGTAATGGTTTTGAAGCAGGCGTGAAAATTGGCCCGCTTGCGAACGAAAATCAATTGAAAAATGTCTTAAAGTATATCGAATTCGGTAAGGAAGATGGTGCTGAATTGGTCTATGGTGGTGAGGCATTATTGACTGGAGAATTCGAAAAAGGATACTATGTCCAGCCGGCCATTTTTACTAATGTAAAAGCAAATTCGCGAATTGCGAAAGAAGAGATCTTTGGGCCGGTTGTGGCTGTGATTGAAGTAGATACATATGAAGAAGCCATCGCCGTTGCGAATGATGTCGAATATGGTTTGTCTGCTTCGATTGTTACCAATAATCTCAAAATTGCTAACCAATTTACCAAGGATATCCAAGCGGGAACAGTTAAGGTTAATCGTACAACAACAGGAAACTTAATGAATGCGCCATTTGGTGGCCTTAAAAAATCAAGTACGTCAACCTTCCGTGAATCGGGCAGAGTGGGCTTAGAGTTCTTTACACAATTAAAAACGGTTTATATGGGCTATTAATAACATTCGATAGATAAAGGAGAACATGTATGAAATCTGTGTTGAAAATTGAACTAGAAGAAGCAAAGTTAATGATTGAGGCGGCTAAGAAAAAATCAGAAGAGATCAATGTCCTTGAAACAATCGCTATTGTTGATGATGGCGGAAACCTGATTGCATTAGAACGCATGAACGGAGCACGCATCACTGGACCAGAAATTTCGATTGCTAAAGCCTACACGGCAGCGGGCCATAAACGCTCGACCCATTTATTTAACAAGGAGCCGAATGGACCTGCACTTCCTGGAAATGAAGCCTTTGGAATTCAGCAAATGCTGCCAGGAAAGTTTGCTATTTTTGTTGGCGGGTTTCCGATTGTTGTCAATGGCGAAGTAGTAGGTGGAATTGGAGTAAGCGGCGGAAACGGCGAGCAAGACACGGCCGTGGGTACAGCTGCACTGCAGGCACTACAGACCTATCTAGAAAGAGATGGGCTGGAGGTAATTACTGAAGCCGATATAAAAAAATAATTAGATCCGGACCTCATTCCTGAATTGTTTTTAACAGGATGGGGTCTATCTTAATCTGGCGTTCTATTAAAAAAAGAGTAAAAATGTTATATTGGTATAAAAAGGGGGAGAATCAACTGAAAACATATCTTGAGTTAGCTATTGGATTTGCCCGCACCGGTGTGACTGGTTATGGGGGCGGACCCTCGACTATACCGTTGATTGAATTTGAAGCTGTTAAAAAATACAAGTGGATGAACGAAGAAGAATTTGTAGAAATCCTGGCATTAGCCAACACATTACCTGGACCAATTGCCACCAAAATGGCGGCGTATATCGGTTATAAAGTGAAGGGATATTTAGGGGCTACTGTTGCCATTCTAACTCATATTCTGCCTTCCATTATTGCCATGATTGCCTTATTGGGTGTGCTTTATTCCTATAAGGAATCACCGATTGTAAGTGGGATGGTTCAAGGGGTTACACCTGTGATTGGCTTTATGCTCTTGGAGATGGCTTATCGTTTTTTCCAAAATGGCCGGAAAGGCTTAGGTTTTCCGATCATGCTCACGCTATCGATCGTTTCTTTAATTGTTGTTCAGTTCCTTGGATTACATCCCGGAATCTTAATTGCTGTATTTCTGATCGCTGCCTTTATCATTGCGGATCGAAAGGAAAAAGCGGCAAAAACTGCTGCTGAGATGGTTCTTCAGAGAAAGGAAAAAAGTTCATGATCTATTTGCATATCTTTTGGTCGTTTTTTATTGCGAATTTATTAGGTTACGGAGGCGGTCCTGCAACCATTCCATTAATTCAAAATGAAGTGGTTAACCATTACCACTGGATGAGTCTATCCGAGTTTGGGGATGTATTAGCGATTGCAAATGCCCTGCCTGGTCCGATTGCCACCAAAATGGGCGGCTATATCGGTTACCAACTAGGAGGAGTTCTCGGTGCAACCATTGCGCTAATTGCAACCGTTCTTCCTTCTGCACTTGCTGTTATTTTACTATTTAAGTTTATTAATCTATTTAAAGGGTCTCCAAAAGTAGCGCTTATGACAAAGTCTGTTCAGCCGATTATTTTCATTTTACTCGCTGTGATGGCCTATCAGTTCTTTTTAACTGCCTATGAAAAAAGTGGTCTTTTTCACTTAATCTTATTGGCTGTGGTTAGTTATTTTGCTTTAATTAAAATCAAAATGCACCCATCCCTGTTAATTGTTTGCTGCTTAGTCTATGGTGGAGTTTTTCTCTCGTAAGCCGGAATGTTAAAAAATAATATAAAATGAGCGGGTGGAAGTTATGGACTTAAGATGGGAGGAAAACAATCTTTTATCGATTCGTGAGCATGCATATAACTATTTAAAGGAAATGATTCTCGAGGGCGAATTAAAAGCAGGCGATCGGTTAATTGAACGGGAGCTGGCTGGGAAATTAGGCATCAGCCGTACCCCAATTCGAGAAGCATTGTTCCGCTTGGAATCCCAGGGTTTTGTAAAAACAGTACCCCGTAAAGGTGTCGTCGTCTCGAATATTTCCGAGAATGAAGTCATCGAGGTATTTACAATCCTTGCTTCATTAGAAGTCCTTGCCGTTAAATTGGCCGCGGGACGGATGGATAAAGAAACACAACTAGAATTGGATCAAAAGATCGAAGAGTTGATGGAGTTAAAAGATCAAGCGGAAGAAAACTTTAATTTTGAACATATTCAAATGAATCGTCTCATTAATAAAGCATCGAAAAGCCCTAAACTATTTGAGATTCTCTCTGGCCTGATTGACTATATACATATGGCTGCAAATATGGGATATGAGACACCAGGTAGAAGAGAAGAATCATTAAAGGAACATATCGATATCATGAAAGCCTTGCGGGATAAAGAAGCGGAAATGGCTGAGTATTTAATGAGAATTCATATTGAAAACTCGAAAAAAGCTTATATCACCTATATCAAAAATTTAAAACAAAAGCTTTCTAAAAAAGAAAAACTGATGTCCACTTGATCGATTACTCAAAGCGATCTCGGAGCGATTTGGTACCCATAGATGATGACCACACCTGTCCTGCGGATGTGGTCTTCTATTTATCTTTTAAAAAAATCAAAAGATTTAAAATATTATATTGTCTGATAATTTTAAATATGGTATATTGTATACCAAGAAGATAAATTAAAGGGAGGATACGAGGCATGCCAAAAATAAATTTCATTAATAGCAATAAACAATTAGAGGTACCAGAGGATTCGAATATTTTGAGGATGTCCCTTCGTTACGATGGCGAACTCCCGAACCGATGTGGCGGAGGAATTTGCGGCAGCTGCGTTTTTAAAACGGAGGAAGGCGCAGAGTTCTTAGATAAAGTTAAGGTCCAGGAAAGAAGAAAATTAGGCGAAGAATGGTTAAAAGAAGGATATCGCCTCGGCTGTCAAACCTTTGTGACAAATGGAGATATTTCGATTTCTTGGGATGATGCATTTACAGAAGTAGTGAAAAAGAGAAAGCCGGATAAAATTCAAAAAGAAGTTTCTACCATTTAGGAACGTGAAAATGAAAAATATAAATTCGGGGTGAGAACATGTGGGCCTGTAATCGACATATGAAAGAAATACTAACCTTCTTAGATACTCCCCATATTAGCAAAGCTTCCTATCAAATAAAATGTTCACTATGCGATAATCATGCACTAGCAAAAATCTATTACACACATAAACCATTACAGTTTAAAAAGAATAAAAAATTACGTGCCTTTGCTTAGTATCAATAATACCTGCCCCCCAGTGCTTTAAAGGTATAAAGTAGTGGGGTACATGTACCGAAAACAGACAAAGCGATGAGTTTTTATGACTCATCGCTTTTTTCTCGATATAATAGATAGTGCTTGAGAAAGAGGTTTAAAAGGAGTAATAACCGATGAAAAATAACGTGATCCAAAACTGTACCAGTATTATCAGGAACTCAAAGAACATCGTAGTACTCACAGGTGCTGGAATTAGCACAGAATCAGGCATTAAAGACTTTCGCTCGAGAAACGGTGTTTATCAAATGGCACCCGAATATATCCTTTCCCTGGATTATTTTTATCATTATCCACGAGAGTTTTATCAGTTTGCCTTCGAGAATCTATACCATCCCGATGCAGTTCCGAATCTTGGGCATGAAATCCTCGCAAAGTGGGAAAGGGAAGGGAAAGTGTCAAGTATCATTACCCAAAATATAGATGGACTTCATCAAAAAGCTGGCAGTGGAAACGTGATTGAATTCCATGGCACTATGAAAAGTGCTTCGTGTTTAAATTGCGGGAATAGCTATACGACCGAAGAAATGGTAAATCGTCTCCAGACTGTAGATGAATTCTATGTCTGTGACCAGTGTAATACCCGCTATAAACAAGAGCGTTTCATTAAGCCTGACGTTGTTTTGTTTGGTGATACAGGCAAGTGGTTTACGGTTGAGGGGTTTGACCAAATTTTAAATTCGATTCGTGATGCTGATTGTCTATTGGTGTTAGGGTCGAGTATGAAAGTAACGCCATTTTCTACATTTCCTCAATATAGACGGCAGCACATACCAATGATCATTATTAATTTAGGAGAAACACCTTATGACACTGACAGGAATACTTTTGTCTTACCTGAGTCCATCGGGAAATCCTTGGCGTTGTTGGATGATAACCAAGAATCTTGATGGCAAGTAGATAGGTTTATATAAAAAAGTAATGTTAATTTACTATACAGATTAAGGTTGGTGGTAGTCGTGAGTGAGAGCAATCAGTATGTGTGGTATGCGAGTTATGGTTCAAATCTTAATAAGGATCGATTTTTGTGTTATATCAAGGGCGGGAGTCCCGCGGGTTCCACAAGGGTGGAGACAGGCTGTAAAGATTCTTCACTGCCAATTGCGGAGTCTTCTTTTACAATCAATTATCCGCTTTACTTTGCAAAAGAGGCAGCAGGATGGCAATCACAAGGAGTGGCCTTTATTGGATTAAACCACGAAAAGGATACTGTAACCTATAGCAAAAAATATTTAATCACGATCGAACAGTTTTTAGATGTGGTCCAACAAGAGAACAGCGGAGAATTTTTCAAGATTGATTTAAACGAAGTAAAAAAGACTGGGTCAAAAATATTTAGAGACAGTTCTTGGTATGGAAATATTATTTATCTTGGTGAATACAATGGATACCCTATTTTCACCTTCACTGCTCCGTGGAATCGGGCTGAAGTGGAAATTACGAAGCCTTCCCATTACTATTTAGCAACCATTATTAAAGGCTTAAAAACATTGTATACGAATGAAGAAATCTATCTTTATCTTCAAAACAAACCTGGCGTAAAGGATTTCTATTCGACTGATGAATTAATGACAGTTATCTCTGCCAGGGAGTCTTAACGGAAAAAACGAAACCTTCCTATAGGAAGGTTTTGTGCGTATATCTACTTTGCAAAGAAGTTTTCCGTATAGTAGGGCTGTGATTCATTATTAAAAGCGACGCCGACTCCTAAATACTCATAACCTGCCCGCAAGATATTTTCCCGATGCCCAAGTGAATTCATTAAACCTTCATGGGCAAAAATGCTGCTAAATTGTCCATAGGCAAGGTTCTCACCTGCCAAATGAAAACTAATATCATCTGCTTTCATCCGGTCAAACGGGGATTGGCCTTTCAAGTTGGTATGATCAAAGAACTGATGGACAGCCATATCAGTGCTATGTTTACGAGCCGTTTCCCGAACATGTTCATCCCATGTCAGGACAGGAAGTTTATGATTGACCCGTGCCGCATTGGTCAAATCAAATAACTGATATTCAAAGCCTTCTTTTAAAGCTGCATTTCCTTTCGTGTAAAAATCTGTTTTCTCCTCTTCAAAATCTTTGCCCACCAACTGCATTGCCGTCACCGTATTATTTTCATGTTTATCATAAAAGACAGTTACATACGTTCCATCGACCAGGAACAAATCATTGTCGCTATTTTCCTCTAGTTGATACACAGTGAATCCTTTTTGAATTTTGGTTAATGGCTCCCCAAGTTTTTCCCGTACAGTTTTCCTCGAACTTCCAAGCTTGATTCCGTTCGTTGAAGAAATTAAATCCTGATTCGTATATATTCCAGCAGCTTTGTTGTTTTCGTCATACATAACCATAAAGAAATCATGATAATCTTGATGATAGGTATTCCAATCAGTCCCATATTCATTAAGGGATGAACGATTTGCCTTTCCTAAATTATGTTCAATATCTTCTTTTAGATTGCCAATTTCAACATTATGAATCGAGAATACTTGTTCAGTAGGGACTGTTAAGTCAACTTTATCTGTCTCTTTTTCCTGCTGTTGTGGATTTTGTTTAGGAAGAGGGAGTTCTCTTACTTGTGCTCCAATCTGTTTCACTAATTGTTGAACTTTTTCATAAAAACTGTTCAGTGTTTCTACTATTTCAGGATTATCTTTTACATTTATTTCAGATTGAATAGAATCAATCGTTTGGTTGATATTATTTTTTTCCAATTGCTTGTCAATAACAGGTAGTGAAAATTTAAATAAAAGAATAAATGAGATAATCGCGAGAAATCGTATCATGTTCTTTTTCCTCCATTTCTATTAGAATTGTAGCCAATTTTGGTCGAATGTATAAGTAATATGCTTGTGGGGAATAGAGAACTGCATTCGCCAAGTCAGAATTCGGAAGAATATCACAAAGGCACTATCTTTAAGTCGATAGCGCCTTTACTTCTTAGATTATATAGGCAGATTCCTTTGTCATTCCTACTTTTTAGTCAATTCGGAAGTATTGGAGACTCGATAGATTTTCCTCGGGCGTCCCTTGGAGGAAGGTGCCTCATCTCCAATAATTTCTGCCATACCTTCTTCTACTAATCCTGTAAGGATTCGACGAGCATTTCTTGGGGTCATTTTTAGCCATTCGGCTACTTGAGTTGAAGTAATTGAACCATTTCCCATTCTATTCTGAACCGATAATATTTTATTAAACGTTGTAATCGTTATCCCGCTATTTTTAAGTTTTTCACTTATTTCCTTATTTTCAGTCCGATATTGAAAGGAGATGGTTTCTTGTTCTTTTAATGGACCTTCGATTGTTCCATTATTATCCACCAAGAAAGCACAAAAAGAATCATAATTTTGAGCATGGTTTAGCGCAAGCCTAGCATTTTCTTCTGCTGTGAGGGCAGTATCACCGTAGCCAATTCCAATGTTGGATGGTAAATCTGCAATTAACGCCAATCTTTCCAAAAGTGAGGTAACCGAATTCTCCGGTTCTTCTAAAGAACCCCTAGTTGAAAAAATAACAAAGATTCCGATTCCAATCGTTACAAAAGATCCCGAAATGGATTCAGCAAAATTTAAAATAGCTGCCTGTATCTCTAAACTTAAGCGATGAATATCATATGAAACCATATTATGATCAGCTTTTTTTTCCATTCCTTGCACCTTCACAAGGATAGCCGCAATTTGTGATTGTTTAAAATGAATCGTTTCCCATTGTTGGACAGCAGATGACAATGTTCTACGAATGTTACTTCTAGTCGGTGCAACCCAATAGGTTGTTATATTTTGTGAACTCAACTGATCATAGATAGAACGTAAACTTGTTATACTAATATCCACTTTTCCATCTTGAATAAGTTTTTGATGAAAAGCTAGTAGATTCTCAAGAGGAGTTTCATTGGTATACTCATGAACATAAATCTGGTCACTTGGTATACCAAGGTCACGATAGGTTTCATAAACGTCTCTTTCGGACAATGTATCAATACTTATTCGTTCTAAACTTCTTTGATCATTATAACCAATGTCAAATAAGGTCTTGGTTAAGCTAGCACCATCTAATTGAAGTAAAAAAAATGGTTGTTTTACAGCGCTCTTTTGAAACGGATTAAAAAGGGCAGGCCCAGCAAGGATCCATAGATCAATTACTTGTTGATTGTTTAATACGATATTTGTTGCTTCTTCGGGTAACTGATAAATATATGGTACTGGCTGCAGCCGGTCACGATATTCATTGGCTATTTCAGTAATTAGTTGGACAGAGTCAGTTGGTCCGATGATTCCGGCTCTTAGTTTCAAAAATTTCCCTCCTAATTGATATGGTTGGTTATTTCATTATAACCATAATAAAACCCTTCGTAAAAAAGTTTTCATATTTTAAGAGTTTAACCAATTTCATATTAACACCCTCAAATTGATT
Source organism: Bacillus sp. sid0103 (assembly GCF_019219025.1). The sequence continues at coordinate 220,273 of NZ_JAHUWN010000006.1, forward strand.
GTAGTGAATTTTTAGAAAATTCTGTTGACAATAGTTTTAACGGGTTGTATAGTCTTATTTAAGGAACATATTAAGAAATATTCCGTAAATAAAATAACTAGGGGTGTTATGAATGAATAAATCGAAGCAGAACCATGAGTTATTCCCGTTGGTTGACCAAGAACAATTTAAACAGGTTATTGGCCACTTTGCTAGTGGGGTAACGATCATAACCGTTAGAAATAATGGGGTTGATTTTGGGATCACGGCAAGTGCGGTCTGTTCTGTTTCTGTTGACCCACCAATGCTGCTGGTTTGCGTGAATAAAAACACAGGAACTTGTCATGCAATCTCAGCTGCAGAGTCCTTTACGGTAAATATCGTCAATGAAACCCAAAAAGAGTTAGCATTAAAATTTGCAAGGGCTAATTCGGATAAATTTGATGGGACTGACTTTTCATATGGCGAGTTAGGCAATCCAGTTTTAGGTCAATCACTTGCTACACTCGAATGCCGCGTTGTTGAAGAAGTAACAGGTGGTACTCATTCCGTCTTTTTGGGCAGGGTGCAAACAGCCTATGCAGCTGATGGAGAGCCTTTAGTTTACTACCGTGGAAAGTTTGGAAAATTTGAAGAAGCAAAATAACAATCATTTGATTTGTAAGTTAAATGAATGAAATGGGAGGTAATGGAATGGCATTAATGACAGGTAAGCAATATCGGGAGTCGCTGAATGATGGACGAGAGGTTTATATTGATGGGGAAAAGGTAAAGAATGTTGCCGAACACCCATCCTTTAAGCCAATTATTGATGTTAAGGCTCGTATGTATGATATGGCACTCGAAGCAAAATATGCTGATACCTTAACAACCACACTGCCTGACGGCGAAGTTGTTTCACGGGCTTATAAAATGCCTGAAACAAAAGAAGATCTAATTGCTATTCGCAAACATGTCGAGACGGTACTAGACGATCTTGGCGGGGTAGTTTATCGGGTAGGAGATGAAACAATTGGTGAAATGTGGTCCTTATATGACGCACAAGATAAATTAAATGAAATTGATCCAACCTACGCGAAAAATATCAGGTATCATATTGACCGTGTAGCGCGAGAAGATTTATTTCATGTCTCAGCGAATACAGATCCAAAAGGTGATCGAAGCAAATTGTTCAGTGGGAAAGATGGAGGAACCCTTCTCCATGTGGTCGAGGAAAATGACCAAGGAATCGTTGTAAAAGGAGCAAAGTTTGAAACAGCTGCTGCCTATGCGCACCAGGCCTTTGTAAAACCAACCATACTAGACTGGAATGCTGGATCAGAAAAGATGGCACCGTTCGCTTGCGGATTCATTTGCGATATGGGTGCACCAGGATTAAAGCATATTTGCAGAACATCACTAGGTACAGACCGAAATCCACAAGATTATCCTATTGCCACAAAATTTGAAGAAATTGATACCCTGCTAATTTTTGATCACGTCCTTATTCCATGGGAAAATGTCCTTTTCCACCGCTCCTTAGATTCTGCCGCTTATATTCGTTCTACTCTACACCGTTATTCTGCCTTTAATTACACCCTAAGAATGTTACGCAGAGCTGATTATTTAATTGGTACAGCACTACTAAATGTTGAGCAAACAGGTTTAACCCATCTCCAAGCTGTTAAAGAAAAAATCTCTGAGTTGATCAATTATCGTGAAGGAATCAATGCCCATTTAACTGCAGCCGTAGCTGATGCGAAAAGAAGCCCCGGCGGTTTAATGATGCCGAATCCGTCACTTTTGTATACCGGTCGAGTCTTTGCTTTAGCTAATTTCCCAGCTATGGCTCATTTAACTAGAGAACTCGTTGGCGGCCAATTAGCGGTGACTCCTGATTCTACAACAATGGCAGATCCTGAAATCAAGCAGTATTTCGACCAATATTATTCTGTTGGGGAGTGGACCCCTGAAGATCGAGGGAAATTATTATATTTCGCGAGAGATTTGTTAAATTCCTCTTATGCAGGACACAAAACTACTTTTGAATTATTTGCACAAAGTCCTCCTTTTGCTCAACAAATGGCCGTATTTAGCAATTTTGATATGGAGCCACAGCGTGATTTAGTGCGAAAAGCAGCAGGGCTTAATAAGTCTGAGCCAGTTTCTAGTAATTAATGTATAAATAGTAGTGGAACAAAACTAATACTTGGAGCAACAATGCTGGATTTATTTCACATTGTTGCTTCGATTTATTTTTATGGTTACTAACTGGAACTGAAATAGATGGCAGGAAAGAGGGGGGCAATTTTTGAGAATCAATTTAAATCGACTATTAAGGGATATCGAGAAATATGGAGCCTACGGGAAAAATGAACATGGAGGTGTAACTAGGCCTAGTTTTTCTCCAGCAGATCATGAAGTTCGTCAATTATTTATTGAAGAAATAAAGGAAATGGGGCTAGAAGTGACCATTGATGGTGCTGCAAACATATGGGGGAAATATGAAGGTACAGGAAAAAAAGGGGGAAGCATTGTAATAGGCTCTCATTTGGATTCTGTTCCGAATGGAGGGAAATACGATGGGCCATTAGGGGTATTAATGGCGAAAGAAATTGTTAAAAGATTAATAGAATCAAATATTCGCTTAGATCATGATATCGAAATTGTCTCCTTCACTGCAGAGGAATCAAATGATTTTAATTTATCCACGTTTGGCAGCCGTTCATTTGTTGGCCGTTTAACAGCGGAAATGGTGCAAGATGTACACGATTTAAAAGGGACCCGTCTTAGTGATGAATTAATAAAGGTTAGCGGTGGCCTGGATAAATTCTCAATGATGAAAGATATGCATCGTGATAAAAAAGCTTTTATTGAACTTCATATAGAGCAGGGACAGCGCTTAGAAAATGCAAATATTCCGATGGCAGTGATTAACAGTGTTGTCGGGACGTACCGTTGTATTGTCAAAGTGAAGGGCGAGTCAAATCACTCGGGTACAACGATGATGAGGGATCGAAAAGATGCGTTGACTGCTGCCTCAGAAATGATTCTTGAAGTGGAAAGATACTGTTCGACCCGGGGAGATGTCGTCGGTACAGTCGGAAAGTTAAAAGTCAATCCGAATGCTGCCAATATTATTCCAGGTCAAATTGATTTTATCTTGGAAGTAAGAGCCGAAACATCAGAATCGATCTATCAGGCAGTTGAGGCAATTAAAGCGGTTTGGCAGGAAATTGCCACAAAAAGACAAGTGTCCATTCAACAGGAAGTATTTTTAGATCAAAAACCTGAGGTATTAGATCACGAGATTGTTACTTGCCTTGTAAACACGGCTAGCGAAATGAAAGAGCCTTTCTTAATTTTACCTAGTATGGCTGTCCATGATGCAGCCCATATGGCAAGCATTACGAAGTCGGCTATGGTTTTTGTTAAAAGTATAAATGGAAAAAGTCATTGTCCAGGTGAGTACAGCCATCCCGACGATATTGAAAAAGCAGGAAATTTAATTCTGCAGGGAATCATTAACTTAGATCGTACGCTTTCTGAATCAGAGTTTAGTATACCAATCAAAAAGACAAATTGAATTTGAATATGGTAGATCCCTTCAAATTTTTTCATTAAGGCTGTTGTAAGTAATGTAGACAGCCTTTTTCTACGATGGAAAATGGAGCAGTAGAATTATTATTTTAATAGAATGTAAACCATATATTTTTTTAATAAGTTCTAATTTTCTGTTAATGGTCGTACAAGCAGTTCTAAAAAATATGATATAGTATGTAAAAAATAAGATACTTATAAAAGTAAGAATTTTTAGAAAATTAAATTGACATTATCACTATGAATTTGTTATTTTTAATTAAAGAATAATTAAAGAAAAAATCCGTAAATAAAAAGTAAGGATATTGTTCATCCATTATTGGAAGGAGGAACCTGTGAGGAATAAATTGACAGGAAAACAAATACCTTACTTATTTTTGATCATGTCTTAATTCCATGGGAAAAATGTCATTTCCCTCACTCCTTAGAATCTGCCGCCAAAATCCATTCTAAACTTCACCGTTTATCTGTCTTTACATACACCCATAGAAAAACTTTCATCAAAAGGGAGATATGAAAATTTAAAAAAGTTTTAAAAATGTAAAAAGAAAGAGGAGGAATGAAGTTGGTATTCTCTAAAAGGTCAATTCCTAAAAAATTGGTGATGTTTTTGATGCTAGCCATATTGTTGGTTGGGTGTTCGGCAACGAATTCTTCTTCAGGAAACAGCAATTCATCTTCCAAGGGCAGCGACACAATAAAGGTTGGATTACAGGCACCAATGACTGGTGATAATGCCCAGTATGGACAGGATATGAAAAATGGAGTCGAACTTGCTTTTAAAAAGATTAATAGTGATGGAGGCATCAAAGGGAAGAAGCTTGACTTAATCGTCGGTGACGATAAAGCCACCCCGACTGAGGCTGTTGCAGTAGTGAATAAAATGATTATGAATGATGGAGTAAAGGCAATTATTGGAGGTTATAATTCATCACCAACATTAGCTGCACAGGATGTTTCAGGACCTGCGAAAGTCCTTCATTTAAACATGGGGGCCAGCCCAGACCTTTCTAAAACCGGTAACAAATATCTATTCCGCGTGATTTTAACAGGTTCCGTTTACGTTCCTGCCGTTATGAAATATATGGCAGAAGAGAAAAAGGTAACGAAAATCGCAGCACTCTTTGAAAATACAGATTATGGAATCACCATGTATGATGCAGCGAAAGCGTCAACCAAAGAATTAGGCGTAAAATTCATTGCAGCTGAGAAATATAACCCTGGTGATAAAAACTTTTCTTCTCAATTATCAAAGATTAAAACACTTAATGCAGATGCGGTAATGGTTGTCGGGCTATACAATGAAGTGGCCTTAATTGAACAGCAAGCAAAGCAGGCTGGATTAAATATTCAATTCTTCTCACCGGATGATTCTATGTATTCTGAGCAACTCATCAAATTAGGAGGGGATGCGGTAGAGAATCATATTTTTGCATCTATGATTGATTTAAATGCAGATACAGAAGAAATGAAAGAGTTTAAGAAATTAGCAGAAGAAAATGATATACCGGCACAAGCAAATACCGCTATTGCTTATGATGCAGCTATGGCATTGGCAAAGGCCCTGACTGATGGAGACGGGGACTCTGATAAATCACGTGACGCATTAGCGAACCTCGATTTTCAAGGTATTACTGGTCCGATTAAGTTTGACAAAAACGGTGACCGTTCCAACACACCAATGATTATGCAAGTGCAAAAAGGTAACTTCGTGGTTATAAAAGATTCAGAATAGGGTGATTACTTGTGTTCATTGATCAACTCATAAATGGAATAGTCCTCGGCAGTATATATGCATTAATGGCAATCGGATACACCATGGTATGGAATGTTTTACGTTTTATTAATTTTGCACATGGTGAGGTTTATATGGGAGGGGCATTCGTGTCCCTTTATCTTCTTTTATTGGATACTCCAATCTGGATCGCCTATCTTGGGGGAGTGTGCGCAGGAGCTTTACTTGGTTATTTAATGGAAAAAATGGTTTATATGAGGATGAGAAATGCACCCAAATTAAATCTGCTGATTGCAGCGATAGGAATATCGATTGTTCTCCAAAATTTAGCTCAATATATTTGGGGGGCGACACCAGAGCGACTAACCTCCCCCTTTTTATCAAAAAACATTACTGTTGGAGATATGCTGATCAATCAACATTATATCTTTATCATAATCTTGACCATCCTTGTCATGATTGTTTTGGAGTTATTTATTAATCGAACACTTATGGGGAAAGCAGTTCAAGCAGCCTCACAGAATATAAAAGCAACACAACTAATGGGGATTAATGCAAATAAGATTATATCAATCACGTTTGCTATTGGATCAGCGGTTGGTGCGCTCGCAGGTATTTTAGTAGGACCCGTATTCTTAGTATATCCAACAATGGGGGTATTTGCAGGATTAAAAGGATTTACAGCTTCCGTAATGGGCGGCATGGGAAATATTCCTGGCGCCATGATTGCGGGGTTATTACTTGGAGTCATTGAAAGCTTTGCGGCTGGATTTATCTCCTCCGGTTATCGTGATGCAGTCGCAATGGTGATATTGTTATTTATTTTATTAGTTCGTCCGCAAGGAATATTCGGAAAAATTATCCAACAAAAAGTGTAAGGGAGGAGATGAAATGGATCACATCAAAAAGCCGGCTATCCGAAAAATCGTGCTTATATTTGGGGGGATTGCATTATTTCTTCTTCCGCTTGGAATTGTAAATACGTACTTTATGTATGTTATAAATTTAATTTTAATTTATGCCATTCTAGCTTTAGGCCTCGATTTAATTGTAGGTTATACGGGTCAAGTTTCTGTCGGTCATGGAGCATTCTTTGGAATTGGTGCCTATGTAGCTGCGATTCTTGCTAAAAATCTAGGGTTTTCATTTTGGTTAACACTTCCTTTTTCGATTATCATCACTGCGATAATTGGGTTCATCATTGGATTTATTGGTTTGAAATTAATCGAAGAATATTTGGTAATGGCAACACTCGCGTTTGGAACAATTATCTGGCTAGTTTTTTTAAACTGGACGGACTTAACGGGAGGTCCAATGGGGATTGCAGGAATTTCTGCTCCTCCCACGATAACATTGGGAGGTTTGCAATTTCCGTTTATACAATACCACGACTACTACCCATTGCTATTAATCTTTGTATATCTAGGTATCTTAATAACGAGATTAATAATCAAGTCCGGGTTTGGCCGTGCATGCAAAGCCATCCGTGATGATGAACTTGCGGCACAAGCGATGGGAATTCCAGTTTTTAAAACAAAAGTGATTATGTTTACTATTTCGTCCGCATTCTGTGGTGCTGCCGGTGCTTTATATGCCCATTTTCTTCATGTGGTCAGTCCTGAAACCTTTGCCTTCGGTATGTCTGTGACTATTTTAACGATGGTCATGATCGGCGGACAAGGATCGATTGCAGGATCGATTATTGGAGCGGCGATTCTCACCGTTTCTTCCGAGGCATTAAGGGAAACACCTGAATTAAGAATGTTAATTTATGGTTTTCTAATCGTCATTATGATCATGTTTTTTCCAAAAGGAATCATGGGATTGTTTCAACTATCAAAGCGCCGTATGCTAAAGAAAAGTCTACAAATTGAAAAAAACGTTATTGAGAAAGAGGGGTTGAGTTATGAGCAGTAAGTTTGTTGATGATTCAGCCATCTTAACCGTCAAATCTCTCTCTAAATCCTTTGGGGGCGTTAAGGCAGTTAACAATTTATCGTTTTCTGTAAAGCATAATACTATCCATGCGATCATCGGTCCAAATGGGGCTGGGAAAAGTACACTTTTTAATTTGATTACGGGTGTCATTACTCCTGATGAAGGGGAGATTCAGTTATTGAATCAAAATATTACCTCGTTGAGACCTGATAAAATCGCGGAGCAAGGGGTTTCACGAACCTTCCAAAATATTAGACTATTTCCGGATATGACCGTTTTTGAAACGGTACTAATTGGGACCTATCTGCTGACAGGTGGAAAATTACTGCCTGCAGTATTCCGTACTAAACGATTCCGTAACAAGGAAAGAGAAGCAAAAGAACGAATTGCAGAAATTTTAAAATTCGTGGGGCTATGGGATATGCGCCATGAGTATGCTGCGCGGTTATCCTATGGAAATCAAAGACGGGTAGAAATTGCCCGTGCTTTAGCAACAAATCCGCGTTTATTATTACTTGATGAACCGACTGCTGGAATGAATCAGAATGAAACAAAAGAGCTGAAGCAACTATTTTCACAGGTTAATAATCAAGGTATCACCATTTTAATTATTGCTCACGACATGCATCTTGTGAATACGTTATCCGACCAAATTACAGTGATTAATTTTGGAGAAAAGTTGGTTGAAGGTCCTCCTGAAATGATTCAGAGTCATCCAGCGGTATTGGAAGCCTATATGGGGAGGGCTGAAGCCAATGCTTAAGGTTGAAAATGTTAGTACCTATTATGGTCAAATATGCGCATTAGACAATGTAAGTTTGATGGTAGAGGAGAAGGAAGCTGTTTCGGTGATCGGTGCCAATGGTGCAGGAAAAAGCACTCTCTTAAAAACTATTATCGGCGAACTCCGCCCCAAAAGCGGGAATATTGTACTTTCTGGTCAATCTATCATTAAAGAAAAAACGTTTAAGCTTGTCAGCCGTGGTATGACACTTGTACCTGAAGGCCGCCATGTCTTTCCGTTACTATCTGTGTGGGATAATTTGCTGTTAGGCGGTTATACACTTTCTGCTAAAGAACGTCAGCAGAGAGCTCTGGAAGTAACAGAGCCGTTTCCCATCCTCCGCGAGAGGAAAGATCAACTTGCTGGCTTACTTTCCGGAGGTGAGCAGCAAATGTTGGCCATTGCCCGTGCTATGATGACAAAGCCTAAGCTTTTATTACTAGATGAGCCTTCTATGGGTTTGTCCCCGAAACTAGTATATGAGGTATATGACAAAATTATGGATTTATATCGGCAGGGTACGACCATTTTATTAGTGGATCAAAATGCAGAAATGGCCATCGACTTTTGCAGTCGAGGTTATGTACTGATGGCAGGACGGTTAGTAGGTCAAGGGACGCAAAAAGAACTAAAGGAAAGCGAACTTGTCCAGCGTTCCTATCTAGGATAATTGGGCGAGTAGTGGTATGTTTCAAGATTTCTAGAATAAATATAATTGTGAATTTTGAGAATAATTAAGGAGAAATTCCTTAAATATAAAATTCTACCTTAGGGAGGAAAAAATATATGTCAATACATGGTGAGGCCAAAAAAGTAGAGATTCAGAGATTTAGAAAGTTTAAAACAGAACAGTTTTATCCTAAAAATTTAGGAAAACAGGAACACCACATCGTCAATGAGTTGAGTATGGCAGTTAGAGCAGGAAATCGTATTTTTTTAAGAGGTCAAACAGGCTTTGACTTAGATGGAAACTTTCACGGAATTGGTGATGTAGAAGCTCAGGCAGAAATGGCATGTACCTGTGTAAAGCAATTGATTGAAGAGGCTGGGGGCACCATACAGGATATATGTAAAATTACGGTGTATTTGATGAATCGTGAAGATCGCAGTAAGGTGTATCCTGTTATTGGCAAACATTTTAAGGATGTGTATCCATGTAGTACTGGATTGTTAGTCAGCGGCTTTGCGTTGCCGGAAATGCTGATGGAGATTGATGTTGAGGCTGTTATCAGCGAGTAAGGGTTTCTTTTAATAAGGCTATTTTCGCATAGAATGTTGTTTTTCGTATAAGTTAATCAACCCGTATAACTAGATGCTTCGTGGCATCTTTTCTTAGGAACATTTGCGAAAATTGCCTAGAAACATGGTACATGATCCTTATTAAGATCCAAAAGCAACAAAGTTTACGAAAAGAGCCTTTAATAAAATAGAAAGTAATTTCTTGAATGAAATTATTTTCAGCAAGGGGGGGAATGTAATGACATTTTCGGTAGCAGGTCGCTGTTCAGCCACGGGTGCGTTCGGTGTCATTGTTACATCCAGCAGTCCATCCGTTGGGGCAAGGTGCCCATGGGCAAAAACGGATGTAGGTGCCATATTAACACAAAATGTAACGGACCCGAGATTAGCTGCAATTGGATTTTCAGTGTTGGAAAACGGCTTTGATGCGCAATCGGCTATTCGCGCGATGAAGGAGGCATCACCTTATCCAGAGTTTCGCCAAATCGCAGTAGTCGATTCAAAAGGAAACTCGGCTGCCTTTACTGGAAGCAAGGCGCTGGGGGTTCATGGAGAATTTTGTGATAAAAATGTTGCCTGTATCGGTAATCTGCTCAGTGATTGCACAATCCCGGAAGCTATGGGCAGAGAATTTTTACGGACAGAAGGAAAGTCCTTGACAGATCGATTAATTTTGGCGATAGAAAAAGGCTTCCAAATGGGGGGAGAGCTCGACCAGGAGCATTCGATCGGACTTCTGGTATTCACTGATGAACCATTCCCTTTTGTTGACTTACGAGTTGATTATAGTGATAATCCTCTTCAGGATTTAAAAAAATTATGGGAATTATACAAACCACAGGCTAATGATTATAAGGTAAGAGCAGTTGTGCCTGAATTGGCTCCTTCTTATGGGGTTAAAGGGGACGAGTAAAAGTGTACTATTGAGAAACCTAACAATAATACACGGGGAAAATGCTTTGAAACTTGTGTGTTATTATCTTATTAAAGAGAATACAATCGGAGATTAAACTTTTTAAGTCCAGAATCCATAGTTGTGGGTTCTATTTTTTTTGAAACATGATCACCATCCATTTTCTTGTGGGCACTATATAAATGTAAATAAATAGAAGCAGATGGGAGATGACGGTAAGAAAATGATAAGACCGCCTTGTTAATCAATTCAAGTAAACATCCGGCCGCCTCCTTAATGGTTGTAAGTGCAAATTACAATTATTAAGGAGGAAACAGGTTGGATTTTTATAAAAATGATTCGAAAATGTATTTTATTATATTCTTTCATAATCTAATTCCTGCCTATGTAATTGAACGGGATAGGGAGTTAACTGGCGGATAAGGTGAGTTAACTGGCGGATAGGTTGAGTTAACTGGCGGATAAGGTGAGTTAACTGGCGGATAAGGTGAGTTAACTGGCGGATAGGGAGTTAACTGGCGGATAAGGTGAGTTAACTGGCGGATAAGGTGAGTTAACTGGCGGATAAGCGGCATTTACTCGCGCGAGTACTATTTACTCGATAAAGTTCACTTTTTTCTGATGATTTAGCAGGATTTTGTCTATGATTCCAGAATATTCGTGCTAGACATCAAATGTTGGAAACAATAATAATATTATGTAAACTAATATAAATACCATACAAAACCAACACCCTTCAGTTGAGGCCTAGTTCCTTTTAATGGTAAAGTAAATCTATCATTACCAAAAAGGAGTAACTGGAATGAAACATGAGCTTGTCATTGGGGGCACTGGAATGTTAGCTAGTGTCTCTATGTGGTAGGTAAATGACGGTTTTCATGTCTCGGTTATTGGTCGTGACCCTGTTCGAATGAGCCGCTTAGTATCAAAGAAGTCCTCGAGCATGATGCTCGGCCACACTAATAACAAAAACCCCCTTCACTTAAAAGAAGGGGGTACGTTTATTTTTGTTGCCTTCGATATAAATCCATTGATTTATAGCCATCGCCAAGAACTGTGTCCATTTCTAACAAGCGCTTTTCTTGGGTTTCTTTTCGTTTCGCACTGTACACATAGCGGGCCCAATCCTTTTGATAACCAAACGTTAATTGATTATATATGTCTAATAAATCTTCATTTTTGCTTAAATACTGTTTAATATCGTCCACATGAACAATATAGTCGTCCACACATTGACTAGCCTTACTGCTATCAGCCTTTTTTGCCTTTTTAGGGGCTGATTTCAACCCAACCACGGTAAACACATCGTTTAAACTGACCATTCTCGAAAACTTAATGTCACTTCCAAGTGTATAGCCTTCTTCATCCATTGCTACAGCCTCAAACAAACTGTCTCGTTCTATGTATTCTTTATATTTTGGATTATTCTTTTTTGGATAGGCAAAATAGACATAACCATTTTTCTCGAGTAATTGGTTATCAATTATTGACTGAAGCTGCCGTGCAAATTCTTCTAAACTAAATACAAAAATAAAGATCAGATCATATTTTTCATTTTTAAGAGCTGATTCATAATCTAATCCATTCAATTCATCCAATTCTTCCGGTTTGTTTAGAACCAATTTCCGCTGATATTTATTCAAATTAAGTTTTTCGACAATGGTTTTCGGTGAATTCATAGTACAATCTCCTTTGTAAAATTAATGCAATACCTCAGGATTAACAAGGTTCTTAGGGCGCATACCAGATAATCCTGCTACTAAATTCTCGACAGCAAGTTTGGCCATTTTTAGTTCCGTTTCGTGGGTAGATGATCCAATATGAGGGGTCGTCACGACATTCGGAAATTGCAGCAGAGGATGATTCACACCGACCGGTTCATTTTGGAACACATCTAATGCCGCTCCATGGATTTTCTGCGTTAGTAATGCTTCAATTAGTGCCTGTTCATCGACTGTTTTTCCACGCGAACCATTGACAAATATGGCCGATTTTTTCATCAATTTAAATTCTCGTTCCCCCATTAAATTCTCGGTTTGAGGTGTGAGCGGAGTCATTAAACAAACAAAATCGGATTCCTTTAGTAAGGTATCAAGTGAACAATAGACAGCATTATATTTTTCCTCAACCTCATGGTTAGGGGTTCGATTATGATAAAGAATATCCATGTCAAAACCAAAATGCCCACGTTTCGCAATTAATGAGCCAATTTTACCCATTCCAATAATGCCTAACGTTTTATGGTGAACATCGATGGCATATTCTTTTCTGGTTAAATGCTGCTTCCAATTTCCTGTTTTGACGAATTGGTCCAACTCCGGGATGCGTCTTGCCGCAGCAAGCAGTATGCCGAAAATCGCATCGGCCGTGGTATCCTCAAGTACGCCTGGAGTGTTTGTTCCCATTACGCCGCGCTTGGTCATCTCCTCAAGGGATAGATTATTAAATCCTGTTGAGTTATTGGAAACAATTTTTAAATTTGGAGCACGATCCAACAATTCTTTATCAACGGGGAGCGCGAGACCAACAATTCCTTCCGCCTCCGTTAGAGCTTGCAAAAAAGCCGGGTCTGTTTTGGGATTGATTTTTTCAAAAATTTCGACGTTAAATTGGTCTCTAAAACGATCTAGTGTTTCAGAGAATTCAAAGTTGTAGGCAAGTATTTTTCTTTTCATAAGGGAATGAGTCCTTCTCCTTCTGTATGTATGAATATATCTCTAAAGTGACATACAATTTTTAAAGAGTCAACCATATAAAATGCGAACTATGTTTGCTGCACCCACATCTGGTGAAATTTTTTTGTATTTTTTAAATTATAGTAGAATATAAAAAAAGAAGATTTTTAGTAAGCGTTTTCTAAATTTCTCATTATTATTCCCTTTTGTATAAAAAACGTAATTGCAAGGTTTTTTCAGCAAAAATGAAGGGAAGTCTTGAATTCGCTTACATTCTTGACGATTACTTTTATTAGGATAATAGTTGTGTTAACTTTAAATGAAAATTTTTGTAGGAAAGGAATTTATTGTTTTAGTTTATTACATGTTATGTTAGAATATATAACATCAGTTATTATTATAAAATTCACACTTTTTAAAATAAACCAAAATAAATAGGGCAGGTGGTATCTTGGGCAACGAAAATCCATCCTATCGTGATCAAAAGGTCATCACAATAGGAATTGTGATGGAATTAACAGGTCTATCCAGCAGGCAAATCCATTATTATGAAACACGAAAGCTTATTTTTCCTGACAGGACTCCAAATGGGACGCGCAAGTATTCATTTGCGGATATTGAAAGACTCATAGAAATTGCTGAAAAAATAGAAGAAGGCGTACAAACACATGAAATTCGCAGAGATCTAGCGAAAAAGGAAAAGCATAAGATGATTATTGGTCAAATCAATTCTCATTTTAAAATGAAATGATAAGGTTTTGGCAGTAATAAACACGCAGGATGGAGCAAGGCTAACAGGCCTGGCTCTTTTTTCTTATCAGAGGAAACATTTAGATGAATGTTTCTTTCAAATTTTTAATCACTTCGCATTATCGCTATAATTAGATATAGCCAATAAATTATTAACAGAAATAAGACGAGGAAAGGTGGATGTAAATGAAGTATAACTTTGATGAATTGGTTAATCGCAGGGGAACTTATTCAATTAAGTGGGATGGAGGAGAGTTAATTAAACAGATTGGTCTGACTGATCGCTATGATGAAGAGACCATCCCGTTGTTTACAGCAGATATGGATTTACCTGTACCCCAGCCGTTAGTAGATGCCTTACATAAGACAGTCGATCATAGGATTTTCGGTTATACCATTTTTCCAAAAGAATATTTTGAAGCCATTCAGCATTGGTTTAAAAAGAGACATGATTGGGATTTCGCGCAGGAAGAAATTAGCTTTAGCCCCGGAACGGTTCATGCCTTAAATGTTGCTGTCAAAGCATTAACCAACCCAGGTGATGGCATTATTATCCAACGCCCAGTGTATCCGCCATTTACTTCGGCGATTCAATCGAACGGAAGAAAAGTTGTAAATAGTCCACTAAAAGCCAATAGTGAAGGCTATTTTCAAATTGATTTTGACGATTTTGAAGCGAAGGCAAAAGAAGAAACGACGAAAATGTTCATTTTATGTAATCCTCATAATCCAACTGGAAGAGTGTTTACTCAGGAGGAATTAAGAAGATTAGCCGATATTTGTGCACAACATGATGTCCTTATCGTTGCGGATGAAATCCACGGCGATTTAATTCGCCGCAATCAGACCTTTACTCCAATCGCCAAAGTTTCCGAACATCGTGATCGGATTATTACTTTTACAGCGATTAATAAGACATTCAATGTCGCTGGACTTCATTGTACGAATGTGATTATCTCAAATCCAGAACTTCGCAATACCTATAATAAGGTGATGGGGATGCACTTGCCCTCACCCTTTACCGTTTCTGCACTGATTGCCGTCTATAATGAAGGAGAAGATTGGTTAGAGCAACTGAAGGACTATATTGATGGGACAATGGAATGGGCTGTCCAATTTTTAGCGGAGAAAATGCCGAAAGTTAAAGTGAGGATCCCAGAGGGGACCTATATTATGTGGATGGATTTTAGCGGTTATGGGCTCTCGCCGGAAGAAATCCATGATCGGATTTACAATAAAGCGAATGTTCTTCTTGAAGATGGGAAGATGTTTGGCAAAGAAGGGGTACAGTGGCAAAGAATTTGTATCCCGTCACCAAGACCACTCATCCAGGAAGCGTTTGAAAGAATTGCAAGAGAATTTGAAGATGTCAATTAATGGGTGGAATATAGACAAAAACGCTTGGAACTTACCTTTCAAGCGGTTTTGTTTTGTGAAAAAAAGTGAGGGCAAGTTATAGGATTTTTAAATATTGAAATACAAATTAATTAAAAAAAGAAAAATAAATTTTTCATTAAGTGCAGGCTTACGTAAGTATGAATAAAGAAAGGACTAGAAATCACAAACAACAAAATTATATTATTATATTTTTATAGTTAATTTTTTTGTATATTCATATAGTTTAATTCTTTTTTTTTGTTAACTATGTGTGCTATATTAGATAAGTAAATTCACTATATTCAGCAAGTGGAGAACAATCTGATAATTAAAGGGGAGAATGAAATGAAGAAATTAGGTCTATTAAGTTTGTTATTAATCCTTTCTATCTTTATCGCTGCTTGTGGAAGCAAAGAAACAGCAGGCGAGAAAGAAAAAGGTGGAAAAGTATATAAAGTCGGTGTTGATACCACTTATCCGCCGTTTGAATTTAAAGAAGGTAACGAGTATAAGGGAATTGATATCGAATTAATCAATGCAATAGCGAAAAACCAAGGCATTAAAATCGAACTTTCACCAATGGATTTCGGTGGAATTATTCCAGCAATGCAAGCAAATCAGCTAGATGTGGCCATTGCAGGAATGAGTATTACGGATGATAGAAAAAAGGTAGTAGATTTCTCAACACCATATTTTGATGCTGGGTTAACAGTCGTTGTTAAAAAAGATAATTCTAGTATTAAATCAGTAGATGACCTTAAAGGAAAAAAGGTTGCAGTTAAAAAAGGAACAACTGGTGCTAAATATGCACAAGATAATGCTGCAAAATTAGGGATTACCGTTACTCAATTTAATGATAGCCCTGCCATGTTCCAAGAGGTAGCTAACGGAAATGCAGATGCTCTTATTGAAGATTATCCTGTAATTTCGTATGCAATTGCCCAAAAAGACCTTGGATTAAAAATCGTGGGCGATCGCTTAAATGGAGATCAATATGGAATTGCTGTACTAAAAGGACAAAACGCGGATATTTTGAAAAAAATTAACAAAGGCCTTGATGAGTTAAAGAAAGATGGAACGTATGATAAAATTATTAAATCGTATCTAGGTGAATAGAGAATATGTGATGATTAGGCGCGCTTAATGCGCGCTTTCTTTTTTGAAAGGGGATGAACAAGATGGATATTATTTCTGCAGCATTGCCAATGTTATTAAAAGGGCTTCAAGTAACCCTATATATATTTGTAATTGCCATTATTCTAGGTTTTTTAATTGGTTTAGTAATAGCGTTATTGCGATTAGCACCAATCAAGTTCTTAAACTGGATTGCTAAGGTTTATGTTGATGCCATTCGTGGGACACCATTTATTGTACAATTGTTTTTTATCTATTTCGGTGTAAACTCTCTCCAATTGGTTTCCTTAAACAGCACAACCGCTGGGATCATCACTGTTGCCATAAATGCGGGGGCCTATTTTGCTGAGATTATCAGAGCGGGAATTCAATCGATTGATAAAGGACAGACTGAAGCAGCGAGATCGATTGGTTTTACAGGCGCACAAACCATGAGATATGTGGTGCTTCCACAGGCCTTTAGAAGAATGCTACCTACAATTACAAACCAATCAATTATAAGTTTAAAGGATACGTCTCTTTTATCTGTTATTGGGATTGCAGATTTAACTCAGCAAGGACAAATTCAAGCCTCTGCCACCTTCGAAGCATTTAAGATTTGGCTGGCTGTAGGAATCATTTATTTTATTATTATTTATTTATTAACACTGCTTGCTAATTTCATAGAAAGGAGGATTCAGATTAGATGAGCATGATCACTGTTAAAAACCTAAGAAAATCGTTTGGTAAGGTAGAGGTATTAAAAGATATCAATGCAGAAATAAAAGAAAAAGAGGTAGTTTGCGTTATTGGTCCTTCTGGCTCAGGAAAGAGTACGTTCCTTCGCTGTTTAAATCGCCTTGAAGAAATTTCAGGTGGAGAGGTAGTCATTAACGGACAGGATATAACAGACCCAAAAATCAATATAAACAAAGTTAGACAAGAAGTAGGAATGGTGTTTCAGCAATTTAATCTATTTCCTCATAAAACTGTTTTAGAGAACATCACCATGGGACCTATTAAAATTCACGGGATTGATAAAGCAGCAGCTGAAAAATTGGCATTTGAGCTATTAGACAAAGTAGGTCTTAGAGAAAAAGCGAATAGCTTTCCTGGAGAACTATCTGGGGGGCAAAAACAGAGGGTTGCGATTGCCAGGGCATTAGCCATGAATCCAAAAATTATGCTATTTGACGAGCCGACATCTGCACTTGACCCTGAAATGGTTGGTGATGTTTTAGAAGTTATGAAACAGCTTGCTATAGAAGGTATGACAATGGTTGTGGTTACCCATGAAATGGGTTTTGCCAGGGAAGTCGGCGATCGGGTCATCTTCATGGACGGAGGTTACATTGTTGAAGAAAATAAACCGAATGAGTTATTCAGTAACCCTCAGCACGAACGAACCCAAGCGTTCTTAAGCAAGGTACTTTAAACTACAACATGGTTTCCTACCTGAATAAGGAAAACATGTTAGCAAATTACCTGTTAATATATTTTATTATTTGAGGCGTAGCATATTCAAGCCATTAAATACTAGAGTTTAAATGACTCTAGTATTTGATGGCTTATTTTTATTTACTATTTTAGTGGTCCTTGTTGGAGAGGATACCTGTGATGTTGGAAAAATACCTGCGATTTATATATTCCTATTTCGTTCTCCTCCTAGATAACTCCATTGATTTAAAACCCACCGCTTTTGATATTTATTTTGAACAGAAATTTAAAAAGCTATGTTGTTTAATAACAGTTAGGATGGACAACCTATAAAAGTTATTTTTTCATTTTGCAACGGAGAGCAAGTTAGTTAGTTTTTAACTTTACAACTGTAATATCATTAGGAGTGAGTTAAGTGATAAGAGATAAAAGTGCTTACTTTCATTTACTACTTATCTTGATTGTAATTGCCGTTTTTAGTTGGTCAATCTATAAGCCAGCAGGATATTTAATATGGGCGATGGAAGTAGTTCCTGCCATTGTAATATGTATGATTGTACTTTTTACCTATAATAAGTTTCGTCTTACTTCGCTAGCCTATCTCATAATTGCCATTCTTTCGATTCTTACCTTCATTGGTGGTCATTATACTTACTCAAAGGTTCCACTTTTTACTTGGATAAAAGATTATTTTGAATTAAATCGAAACCACTATGACCGCTTTGGGCATTTCTTAAAAGGATTGTTTGCCATTGTAATAAGAGAAGTATTAATCCGAAAAAGAGTGACTAAAAAAGGTCCTTGGTTAATTTCGGTGATATTAAGTTTTTCACTCGCAATTGGAGCTATGTATGAAATAATCGAATGGTTATCGACTAAATTAACAAAGAACAGAAAGACTTCCACTGAGTTTTTAGGAGCACAAGGTGATATTTGGGATGCACAGTGGGATATGTTTTTAACCTTTATTGGTTCTATCCTCGCCTTACTCATATTATCAAAAGTACATAACAGGCTATTAGAAAAAATTAAGGGATTGAAATAAAAAAAGGAAGAAGGATTATTTTGTAATTCTTGTACTAGTTATTTAAGCCATTCTTTATTTTGTAGACGTAACACATTTGTAATGGTAAGGTTTTCCTATGGAGGAAAGTATTTTAACAATAAATTGGGTTAACAGGAAGGACTGACCATTCTATTCAATTCTAATTGAGAGGAGGAAGCACCTACATGAATTTTTCTCAAGATACTATTATTGATGTAAAAGGACTTGTAAAGAACTATGGATCATTTAAAGCGGTGAGTGGTGTCCATTTTCAAGTACGAAAGGGTGAGATATTCGGTCTCTTGGGTCCTAATGGCGCAGGGAAAACGACTACGCTTGAAATGCTGGTAGGCCTGCGTAAACCAGATGAAGGAACAGCCATAATTGGTTCACACGATATCTTACGTGAGCTTTCAAAAATAAAGGAAATCATCGGGGTACAGTTACAATCAACTTCGCTTTTTGAACTGCTGACTGTTGAGGAAATTCTGCAAATGTACGCAAGCTTTTATCCATCACATATTTCTATTTCTCAACTCATAGAAGATGTGTTGCTTACTGAGAAAAGCAAAAGCCGAATAAAAGGTCTTTCAGGTGGTCAAAAGCAGCGTTTAGCGATTGCTCTAGCATTGGTTCACGATCCACAGGTTGTTTTCTTAGATGAACCGACCACGGGTTTAGATCCTCAAGCTAGACGATCATTATGGGATATTGTTCTTCAATTGAAAAATAAAGGCAAAACAATCGTGTTAACCACTCATTACATGGATGAAGCACACAATCTATGCGATCGAATTGCCATCATGGATCAAGGGGAACTGATTGCTTTGGATGCCCCTACTCAATTAGTGAAAAGTCTCCAGTCAGATAGCGCCTTAGAGTTTAGAGTCTTAGAACAAGTAGACTTCATTGATTTCTCTAGTATTGACTGTGTAAAGAAAGTTGGAAATCAAACAGATATCCATGTACTTTATACGGATCATTTACAGAACACATTGACAAGCTTAATCCAATTTGCAACTGAAAACAATCTGCAAATAATTGATCTGCAAACAAGGACAGCGACACTAGAAGATGTATTTATTCACATGACGGGAAGGAGATTAAGAGAAGCATGAAAGCTTACTGGCAGTTAACTCTCGCACAGCTGCGCATTTTTCTACGGAATCGCCAGGTGCTGATGTGGACTTTGATCTTCCCGATCCTCCTCATGACCATGCTAGGTTTATTTTTAGGTAAAGGAAATGGACTATCCCTGTCAATCGGACTGATTGATGAAGATCACACAACGTTTTCAAGTGAGTTTGTAAAAGCTCTTAAAAAAAATGAAGCAATTCATCTAGAGATGAGAAAAGATGAAGAGTCAGCACAAACCAGTTTGAAAAATGGTGATTTACAACTTGTCGTCCTCATTCCTAAAGGCTATGAATCTAGTTTGAAAAATAGTGGATCACAAGTAAAGCCATTCAACATCCCGGTTTATTTTAATGATACGAATTTTGCTGTTTCACAGGTAGGCTTAGCTCTTGTTAATGGAGTAATCGATGAAATTAGTAAACGTATTGTTTCTTATGAGCCAGTCGTTGTGATGGATTCGCACGGAATACAAGCTCTTCAATTGCAATATATTGATTTCTTGGTACCCGGTATTGTTGCTATGATGATTATGAGTAATAACATGAATGGGGTAGCTGGTCAAATAGCAGCATGGAGAGAGCGTGGGATTTTACGCAGGATGCAGGGGACTACCCTCAAAGCCTCTACTTTCATAGCAGCACAAATTACAGCTAGGTTGGTAATGAATGGATTGCAAGCGCTGATAGTATTACTAGTTGCCCATCTCTTATTTGGCGTTGAAGTCCGCGGTTCTTGGTTTACCTTGATATGTTTTATAGTTCTTGGAACACTAGCTTTTATGGCAATCGGGTTCATCATTGCGGGA
Organism: Bacillus sp. sid0103; assembly: GCF_019219025.1. The sequence continues at coordinate 240,779 of NZ_JAHUWN010000006.1, forward strand.
ATTGCAAAAACACCTGAAAGTGCCGCACCGATCGCAGGTGTGCTATCATTCCCAATGTTATTTTTAGGGGGAGTTTTCTTCCCAATAAAAAATATGCCGGAGTTTCTTCAACCTATCGTAAAGATCCTGCCGATTTCACATTTAAGCACGGCATTGCGAGAAATCATGAATGTTGGGGCAAGCTGGACGAGTTTGGGGATGGAAACAGCTATTTTAGGCGGTTGGCTAATTGCTGCATTTGTGATAGCTAGTTATACATTTAAATGGGAGTAAAAAAACAATATAGGAGGAAAAACAATGAATCAAAATTACCAGAATCACCGTAGATTTCACCCATTGTTTCATTATATCTTATCGCTCTTATTATTACTTACATTGGTAGGTGCTATTTGGTTAATTATTAGAAACGGAATTAGTCTATCTGCCATCCTTTTTTTAGCCATCGTTTTTATCTTGGCCATCATGTTTTTATTAATTAGACAGTATCCTTTAAAAGCACAGGACCGAGCGATACGAGCAGAAGAAAATCTTCGCCATTATGTTTTGACAGGAAAATTACTTGATGCCAGACTTACAATGGGTCAAATTATAGCTCTCAGGTTTGCTAGTGATGATGAATTACCGGAACTAAGCGAAAAGGCAGTTTCACAAAATTTAAGCCCAGATGAAATTAAGAAACAGATTACTAATTGGAAAGCAGATTATTATAGAGTGTAATATTAGCAAAAACCTACTCTCCAATTGGATAGAGATTTTAATTTTCATGTTAAAAGCAGTGTGATTTGGTGAAATTGATGTGCCCCCCGGGTATCTGGATCATGAGATATTGAATGGTTCTTCCTATTCTGTTAATCGCGTGAAAGAGACGGACATTCTAACTTCTATTAAACTTCCAGAAGGGATTGTGTTGATGTAAAAGGTGGTTAAACGCCCGAAAACAGTTTTAGGGAAGAGTTACGGTAAGAAAGAGGCCTCTTAAATTCCCAAAGATCGGATTCACAAAGGATTCGGGTAAGAAAGAGGCCTCTTAAATTCCCATAGATCTGATTCACAAAGGATTCGGGTAAGAAAGAGGCCTCTTAAATTCCCAAAGATCGGATTCGCAAAGGATTCGGGTAAGAAAGAGGCCTCTTAAATTCCCAAAGATCGGATTCGCAAAGGGTTCGGGTAAAAAAGAGAGCCTCTTATTTCCCGAAATCTGTTCTCCAAGGTGGATACGGTAAGAAAGAGTCCTCTTAAATGCCCGAAAGCTGATTTCGCATGGGGATACGGTAAGTAAGAGAGTTCTTTAGTGCCCGAAACCCTGATTAATTAATGAAACGGTCACTATGAGGTCGTTCCCAAAAACTATAATTTACCATGATTCACACTTTGTTCAACATTTCACAAACTATTTTCCAAATTTCATGTTATGATCAATTCATAAACAAACAAGGAGTGATAAGACATGATGGTTTGTGAATGGAAAACCTTCTCGACCGATTCTGAAACTTATACAATGGAAACATTCGAAGAATCAGTTGGTGACGAATTTGAGGCAATGTATTTCAAAGAAAATGAAGATGTTCCTGCCTATATTTGGACCGTAAATTACGTGATCATTGTTAAAAAGTATTCGAAAGTTCTAACCGACATTTTATTCGAAAAGATACCGCGTAATCCTGTGTGTGAATAACAAATTGCGTAAAAATCAAGTGGAATGTTTTTATTTTTAACAGATAATGTGAAAAACTTCACAAATAAGACACCCAAAGAAAATACCAACTTGATTGTTTATATTTTTTATAAACATTTGTGAAAAATTTCACAAAAACTAAATCAAACGGAGGTATTACGATGACAGTGGTAGAAACGGCAGTTAAAGAAAAGCAAAATGTAACAAAGATGGTTAATGTTTTGGTTGAGAAGGGTCTAAAAGCCTTGGATGAATTCCGTAACTTTGACCAAGAAATGATTAATGAAATTGTCAAAGAAATGGCCTTGGCTGGTCTTGACCAACACATGCCGCTTGCGAAATTAGCGGTTGACGAAACAGGGAGAGGGGTTTACGAAGATAAAATCATCAAAAACATGTTTGCTACAGAATATGTTTATCATAATATCAAATACGATAAAACCGTTGGTATCATTAACGAAAATGAACTTGAAGGAATGATTGAAATTGCGGAACCCGTGGGAGTTATTGCGGGAGTAACACCAGTAACTAACCCAACATCGACCACTATGTTTAAAGCACTTATTTCGATAAAGACCAGAAATCCAATTATTTTTGCCTTCCACCCATCAGCTCAAAAATGCAGCAGCGAAGCGGCAAGGGTTCTTAGAGATGCAGCAATCAAGGCGGGAGCTCCAGAAAATTGCATCCAATGGATCGAAATACCATCGCTCGAAGCAACCCAAGCTTTAATGAACCACTCCAAAATTTCATTAATTCTTGCCACTGGCGGTGCGGGCATGGTTAAATCAGCGTACAGTTCAGGGAAGCCAGCTCTAGGTGTAGGACCAGGAAATGTCCCTTGCTATATTGAAAAAACGGCGAATCTTCATCAAGCAGTAAATGACTTAATTTTATCAAAGACGTTTGATAATGGAATGATTTGTGCATCTGAACAAGCAGTTATTATAGATAAAGAAATTTACGATGATGTAAAACAAGAAATGATGGCAAATAATTGTTATTTTTTAAATGAGGAAGAAAAATCAAAGGTGGAAAAATTAGTCATTAATGAACAGTCATGTGCTGTTAACGCCGCAATTGTAGGGATGGCCGCTTCTCAAATCGCTGAAATGGCAGGAGTAAAGGTTCCAGACCATACGAAGATTCTTGTTGCTGAAATAAAAGGTGTTGGACCAGACTACCCGCTTTCAAGGGAAAAATTAAGCCCAGTGCTCGCATGTTACAAGGTAGGCTGTCTCGAGGAAGGACTAAAACGAGCAGAAGAAATGCTGGAGTTCGGTGGGTTAGGTCACTCAGCTGTAATTCACACCACTGACCAAACGGTAATTCAAAAGTTTGGCTTACGGATGAGAGCAGGCCGAATTATTGTCAACGCCCCATCTTCACAAGGTGCGATTGGTGATATATATAATGCCTATATGCCGTCCTTGACCCTTGGCTGTGGAACGTATGGCGGAAACTCAGTTTCTACAAACGTGGGCACCATTCATTTGATCAACATTAAAAAAGTAGCCAAAAGGAATATAAATATGCAGTGGTTTAAAGTTCCATCTAAAATTTATTTCGAGAAAAACTCTACACAGTACTTAGCAAAAATGCCGAAGATTTCAAAAGCATTTATTGTCACAGACCCTGGAATGGTGAAATTAGGCTATGTAGATAAAGTGCTATACTATTTAAGAAAACGTCAAGATTATGTGCATTGCGAAATCTTTTCAGATGTTGAACCGGATCCATCCATTGAAACAGTGATGAAGGGTGCCGAAATGATGGCTAATTTCCAGCCTGATGTAATCATCGCATTAGGCGGCGGGTCTGCCATGGATGCAGCCAAAGGAATGTGGTTATTTTACGAACATCCAGATACTGAATTCTTTGGCTTAAAACAAAAATTCTTAGATATTCGAAAACGAATTGTTAAATATCCACATCTCGGCCAAAGGGCACAATTCGTGGCTATTCCGACGACCTCTGGAACAGGTTCGGAAGTAACTTCCTTCTCAGTGATTACAGATAAAGAAGCAAATATTAAATATCCGCTTGCTGATTATGAATTGACTCCTGACGTGGCGATTATTGATCCGCAATTTGTGATGACCGTACCTAAACATATTACTGCCGATACGGGATTGGACGTCTTGACACACGCGATTGAAGCTTATGTTTCGTGTATGGCGAATGACTTTACAGATGGCCTAGCAATTAAAGCAATCCAACTCGTATTCGAGTACCTGCCAAGAGCCTACAAAAACGGACAGGATGAAGAAGCGCGTGAAAAGGTTCATAATGCTTCAACCATTGCCGGCATGGCCTTTGCTAACGCTTTTTTGGGTATTAACCATAGTTTAGCTCATAAACTTGGTGCCGAATTCCATATTGCACATGGACGGGCGAATGCAATCCTGATGCCGCATGTTATTCGCTATAATGCAACCAAACCGAAAAAATTTACAGCTTTTCCGAAGTACAACCATTTTAAGGCTGACAAACGTTATGCTGAAATTGCCAGAATACTAGGTTTATCTGCAAACACCACTGAGGAAGGTGTAGAGAGTCTTATTCAAGCTATTATCAAACTAGCAAAAGAACTTGAAATTCCAATGAGTCTTGAAGCAAATAATATTAATAAAGTTGAGTTTGAAAACAAGGTAGACTATTTAGCAGATCGGGCATTTGAAGATCAATGCACCACAGCCAATCCAAAGCTGCCATTAGTAATAGAATTAGCCGAAATTTACCGTCAAGCATATAAAGGTGTATAATAATCATCGCCAATACGAAAAATCAAACTAATTGGTTTTTCGTATTGGCTTTTATTTTTTTAGAAGAGGGTGTATTTCGTGGCATACAGAATAAAAGATGTGATGATTTCCGAAACCGAAATTAAAGACAGAGTAAAGAAATTAGCAGAGCAAATTGAAAGTGATTTTAATAATGAAGCCATTGTTCTAATCGTTGTTCTTAAAGGATCATTTATCTTCGCTGCCGATTTGATTCGTGAGATGAAGGGGGATATCAAAATTGATTTCATCTCAGTATCCAGCTATGGAGATGAAACAGCAACAACGGGAAAAGTAAGATTACTAAAGGATCTTGATGCGAATATTACCGGTCAGAATGTTTTAGTTGTTGAGGATATAATAGACAGTGGCCTGACCTTGCATTTCTTGCGCGGCCATTTGAAATCACATAATCCGAAACAAATAAAAATTTGCACGCTGTTAGATAAGCCTGAAAGAAGGAGAGTAGACTTGCCGGTTGATTATGTTGGCTTTGTCATCCCAGATGAATTCATCGTCGGCTATGGGATTGATTATGCACAAAAGTATCGAAATCTACCATATATTTCAACGGTAGAGGAGTATTAATCAGTTTATTAATTTTAGTGGAAAATTTCTCTATTTTTAACATAAACGGTATACTTTTATTGTAAAAACTTATGAATGATGGAGGAAAGAATCATGTATACTTCTATATCTGAATTTATCGGGGAATGGAATCAAGAAGCATCCTCTACGCAAAAAGTGTTAGATGTTCTGACTGACCAATCCCTGCAACAAGAGGTATCCCCAAATGACCGTACGTTAGGGAGAATTGTGTGGCATGTTGTAGCTAGCACACAAGAAATGCTCAACGAGTTTGGCATATCTATAGAAAAAGTTGAAAATGGAAATGACGTACCATCTTCAGCAACAGTAATTGCTGATACTTTCCGCAAGGTTAGTGCTGACACAATTGACGCAGTCAAGCAGCAATGGACAGATGCATCCTTAAAAGAAATGAAGAATGTGTTCGGTATGGATATGCCAAAAGGAGTTACACTCTCTCTGTTGATTAAGCACATCATCCATCATCGCGGTCAAATGACCGTCCTCATGCGCCAAGCTGGATTAACTGTGCCAGGAGTATATGGGCCAGCACGCGAAGAATGGAGTCAAATGGGGATGGAAGCTCCCGCCTTATAAACGTACATACTGATCCTGTAAAAAGCACACTTCACAAGTGTGCTTTTTGTATGTCATAGTTTCTCCTAGTGTATTTGAACAGGTCATTCCTCTAAATGCTGACATTACGAATACTTCTTTCATTTTGAATCAAAATAGCTTGATGATATCATTGTGCTAGCATTCAGATAGAAGTGGGTTACGCTATTCTATCAATTGACTTGATATCAATCAAAGGATGTAATTCAAAAGTACTGCTTTTCAAAATAGTTTTATTAATTTAACATTTATGTTAAAATTTTCTACAAAATTCAACAAATTTATCTGAATTGAGTGTTAGCTTACTATATTAAATCCGCTATTATTTTGGTAAAATACGAATAAGAAAAAAAATAATACATAAAACAAAAGAGCATTTGTTAGTTAATCGATTGCTAGACTATATAAATCTAAGATTTTTTTAAATAGTGAGGCAAATATTAAACGGATGTGCAGGAGGATTAATATGTGGGATTTTGACATGGATATAGATCAAGTAGCTAGAATAAAAGTAATTGGTGTTGGCGGCGGCGGGAATAACGCTGTCAATCGGATGATTGAGGGCGGCGTTCAAGGTGTCGAATTTATTGCAGTCAATACAGACGCGCAAGCACTAAACCTATCAAAAGCAGAGATTAAAATGCAAATTGGCGCACAATTAACACGAGGATTAGGGGCTGGCGCTAATCCAGAAGTAGGTAGAAAAGCGGTTGAAGAGAGCAGAAGGCAACTGGAAGATGTACTAAAAGGAGCAGACATGGTTTTCGTCACAGCTGGAATGGGCGGAGGTACAGGAACGGGTGCTGCACCTGCGATTGCAGAAATATCCCGCGCGCTTGGCGCGTTGACGATTGGGGTTGTGACTCGTCCGTTTGGATTTGAAGGCCGTAAACGCGCCTCAAATGCTGCAAACGGAATTGAGTTAATGAGTCAAGCGGTTGACACCTTAATCATTGTTCCTAATGATCGTCTATTGCAGATTGTTGATAAAAGAACGCCGATGATTGAAGCGTTCCGTGAGGCAGATAATGTTCTACGTCAAGGTGTTCAAGGAATTTCTGACTTAATCGCTGTCCCTGGCTTAATTAATCTGGATTTCGCTGACGTAAAGACCATTATGAGTAATCAAGGAACAGCACTAATGGGTATTGGGGTTGCTAAAGGGGATGGACGAGCAGTAGAGGCAGCCAAAAAAGCTATTTCCAGTCCATTATTAGAAACGTCAATTGACGGAGCCCAAGGGATCCTCATGAATATTACGGGTGGGAAAGATTTAAGTCTATATGAAGTGCAAGAGGCAGCAGATCTTGTCGCCTCTGCGGCAGATAAAGATTTAAATATGATTTTTGGTTCGATAATTAACGAGAATTTTAAAAACGAGATCATGATAACGGTAATTGCGACTGGCTTTGTTGATAAACTGGCACGATCTAAAAGTCCTTCTGCCCCAATCCAAAAGGATGGACCATCAAGAATCCAATTCCAAACCCAACCTATACAGGAACCGGTAAGTCAAGTTGAACCTTCGCATGATAATGGAAGCTACGGAGAAGATGTAGAGGAATCTATCGACATCCCCACGTTTTTGCGTAACCGAAACAGAAGAAATCGATAGCATTTTCTTTAATTCGGCGCTTTGATGACTAAGTACGTGACAACATCCAAAGAATTGGAAAATGTCCCAGCTCGCTGCAACATTTCGCCATTTTTTTAATAGGTTCTGTTGAGGGTGAATTTCGCATGAATATCCACTATCCATTAACAGAGCCTTTTATTTAAATGTTACGGTTATATAATCAATCATCCTAAACAAGGAATTAGATTTTAATCGTTTAATTCGTTAAAACCGACTTGACTTATAGGAATAGTAAAACTATTATTATATTAATCATTTTTTGACTGAAAAGTTTGTATTATAAGAATTGTTGAAACAAGTCATGATAAATAAATGATCACGATAAGTTATTAATCCTTAGTGAGGTGGATTTTGGTGCAACTTCAAGTATTGAACAGTCCTTTTAATCAGGAGCAGGCAGAGCTTCTAAACCGCATTCTGCCTACGTTGACAGAATCACAAAAAGTTTGGCTGAGCGGTTTTTTGGCAGCAGCCCAATTCTCTTCGGTTACAGGGGCAGGGAATGTACAGGTAGCAGAACTATCTAGTGCTAACACGGCTCCGACTATTTCAAAAGATGTGACCATCCTTTTTGGTTCACAGACAGGAAATGCTCAAGGACTTGCAAAGAAGGCTGCCAAGAAGCTTGAGGCAGATGGTTTTCAAGTAACTGTCTTAGCGATGAGCGATTTTAAACCTAACAATTTAAAAAAGGTCGAGAATTTACTGATCGTCGCAAGTACCCATGGAGAAGGTACACCGCCTGATAATGCCCTGTCCTTTCATGAATTTCTACATGGTAAACGGGCTCCTAAACTAGATCATCTACGCTTCTCTGTTTTGGCACTGGGTGACAGTTCGTATGAGTTCTTTTGTCAAACAGGAAAAGATTTTGATAAACGTTTAGAGGAACTAGGCGGTTTAAGACTTTACCCGCGCTTTGACTGTGACCTTGATTACGATGAACCAGCAGCTGAATGGCTTGCGGGAGTTCTTAGTAACTTAAAAGAAGGAGACGGAGGCAGCCAAGTTCCATTACAAGAACAGGTAACTCAGATTGTAGAATCTACCTACTCCAGATCTAATCCATTTAGAGCAGAAGTACTTGAAAATATTAATCTGAACGGCCGTGGCTCGAATAAAGAAACGCATCACCTCGAGTTGTCGCTTGAAGGGTCAGGTCTTACTTTTGAACCTGGTGATAGTCTAGGTATCTATCCAGAAAATGATCCTGCGCTTGTTACCTTACTCTTGGAGGAAATGAACTGGGATCCAGAACAACTGGTAACTGTGAATAAAAAGGGAGAAAGTCTCCCACTTAAAGACGCACTTATCTCTCACTTTGAAATTACGACATTAACAAAACCGTTGATTGAGAAGGCTGCTCGCCTTTCTGCTAATCAAAATTTACAGGAACTTCTCTCTCCAGGTAATGAAGAAAAATTAAAAACGTACATTGATGGCCGTGATTTACTTGATTTATCCCGAGATTTCACTCCATGGATTGGATCGGCGCAAGAGTTTGTCGACATTCTTCGGAAAATGCCGTCCCGACTATATTCGATCTCGAGCAGTTTAGCAGCTAACCCTGATGAAGTGCATTTAACAATCGGAGCTGTACGTTATGAAGCACACGGACGTGAACGAAAAGGCGTTTGTTCGATTCAGACAGCGGAGCGTCTGCAGCCAGGTGATACTGTGCCAGTGTATATCCAACATAACGACAACTTTAAACTGCCAAAGAATCCAGATGCCCCAATAATTATGGTTGGTCCAGGGACTGGTACAGCACCGTTTCGTTCCTTTATGCAAGAGCGCGAAGAAATCGGCGCTGAAGGGAAATCTTGGTTTTTCTTCGGGGATCAGCATTTTGTGACAGACTTCCTTTATCAAACAGAATGGCAAAAATGGCTGCAAAACGGCGTATTGACGAAAATGGATGTTGCCTTTTCACGTGATACGGCTGAAAAAGTGTATGTCCAGCACCGCATGCTTGAGCATAGTAAAGAGTTATATGAATGGCTTGAAGAAGGTGCGCACCTATACATTTGTGGGGATGAAAAAAATATGGCCCATGATGTTCATAAGACATTAATTGATATTATTGAAAAAGAAGGCAGCTTAAGCCGTGAAAAAGCGGTAGAATATCTAGCCGAGATGCAGCAGCAAAAACGTTATCAGCGTGACGTATACTGATTTGGGATGGAAAGGAGTTTCACCATGGTTAATCAAATTTTAAAAGCGCCTGAAGGCCTGCCAAGTGATGTAGAAGGTATTAAAGAAAGAAGTAATTATTTGCGCGGGACTCTTAAAGAAGTAATGCAAGACCGGATAAGTGCCGGAATTCCTGATGATGATAACCGGCTAATGAAACATCATGGCAGTTACTTACAGGATGATCGCGACCTCCGTAATGAGCGTGCCAAACAAAAACTTGAACCTGCGTATCAGTTTATGTTACGTGTCCGTTTGCCTGGAGGGGTTGCTTCTCCTGATCAATGGCTCGTAATGGATGATCTTGCTGATAAATATGGAAATGGAACTTTGAAACTGACCACTCGTGAAACGTTCCAAATGCATGGAATTTTAAAATGGAATATGAAAAGCACAATTCAGGGGATTCATCATGCCCTTATGGATACCATTGCTGCTTGCGGCGACGTCAATCGTAATGTTATGTGTTCTTCAAATCCAGATCAGTCTGAGATTCATGAAGAAGTATATGAATGGTCTAAAAAGCTGAGCAATGAATTACTGCCGCGCACAAGAGCGTATCATGAAATTTGGCTGGATGAAGAAAAAGTAGCAGGAACACCGGAATTCGACGAAGTCGAACCAATGTATGGTCCGCTGTACTTGCCACGGAAGTTCAAAATCGGAATCGCTGTGCCGCCAGGAAATGATATTGATGTTTTTTCACAGGACCTTGGCTTTATTGCGATTGTGGAAGATGGAAAACTAATCGGTTTTAACGTAGCAATTGGTGGCGGAATGGGAATGTCGCACGGGGATACTGCTACTTATCCACAGCTTGCAAAAGTGATTGGCTTCTGTAAACCTGAACAATTATATGATATAGCCGAAAAAACGATTACGATTCAAAGGGACTACGGAAACCGATCTGTCCGTAAAAACGCTCGTTTTAAGTACACAGTCGATAGATTAGGTTTAGAAACTGTTAAGGCTGAGCTCGAACATCGCCTTGGTTGGAATTTAGATGAAGCAAAGCCGTACCATTTTGACCATAATGGTGACCGTTATGGATGGGTCAAGGGAGTAAAAGGAAAATGGCATTTCACGCTGTTTATTGAGGGCGGACGTGTCGCTGATTTTGATAATTACAAGCTTAAGACCGGCTTGCGTGAAATCGCAAAGGTCCATACCGGCGATTTTCATCTGACGGGAAATCAGAACGTTATTATTTCAAATGTCTCCACTCAGAAGAAGAAAAAAATAAACGACCTTATTGAGCAGTACGGTTTAACTGATGGTAAGCATTATTCAGCACTGCGCCGCAGTTCCATGGCATGCGTTGCGCTCCCAACCTGTGGCTTGGCGATGGCAGAGGCAGAGCGCTATTTACCATCATTAATTGATAAAATTGATACGATCGTGGATGAAAATGGACTAGGCGATAAGGAAATTACGATCCGTATGACAGGGTGTCCGAATGGCTGTGCTCGACATGCCCTTGGGGAAATTGGTTTTATCGGGAAAGCACCAGGAAAATACAACATGTATCTTGGCGCTGCTCATGATGGCAGCCGTTTAAACAAGATGTACCTTGAAAACATTGGCGAAGAAGAAATCTTAAGCGAACTACGCGTTTTACTTTCTCGATATGCGAAAGAACGTGAAGTGGGCGAGCACTTCGGTGATTTTGTCATTCGTGCCGAGATTATTAAAGCTACCACGGACGGTATCAATTTTCACAATTAATAAATAATCACAAAAAGGCAGGGAGGTATTCCTGTCTTTTTTGTCATGGTAAAAGGTGTCCAATGAAGAACATCTGCATAAAAAAAGCAAACACGGTGACATATGCCATGTTTGCCTTTTCGTATCTATTAGTAGTATTTAAAACGATGCGTTATCCGCGTCTTCCGCCTCTGCCGCCCCGTTTAGTTTCAGTGCTGCGTTTTAAGGTAGATAAATTTTCTTCACTAGACTTCAAAAATTTCGCGATTTTATCTTCGAAATTTTCCTTTGGTTTAAAATTGCTCTTTGAACGGAAATCTTTAGAACGGTTATCTACTCTTCCCTGACGTGGTGGACGTTGGGAATAAGACGAGGTTTGTCCTTCGGGCTTATCTATAGCTTTTTTGATGGATAAGGCAGTCTTTCCGTCCTTCTCACTAATTACTTTAACTTCAATTAGGTCGCCAACCTTTAAATGGTCGTTTACGTCTTTTACATAGCTGTCTGCTACCTCACTGATATGAACTAGCCCTGTTGTTCCACCTGGCAATTCTACGAATGCTCCAAAACTAGTGATGCCTGTTACTTTACCTTGAACCTTAGTACCTACCTCGATTGACATAAAAAAATGTTCCTCCTCAATAATGTTAAAACCACTTTATTATAACAAATATCTAGCATTAATATCAATATCGCTCAGAAAATAAAATTTCATTACATTTTTCCATCTGATGGTTTTTAGTCAATAGTTGAATATTTTATTTTATGAAGCACATATCCTGTGAAGAGTTGGAATAAATCAATAAAATTTTTGGGATTTTTGTTGGTTAACAACTCGATTTTTTGCAAACGATAAGCTAAACTGTTGCGATGAATATGGAGTTCTGCTGAAATAGCATTCATATCACCACTATTCTCAATAAAGCTAATCAAAGTCTCTATTAGTTCTATACCTTTTGGACTTGACTCAAGTTCACGATAAAAGTTGCTGATTTCTTCAAATTCGATATCCTTATTAGTTAAGTAGTCAATAAATTTTAAGTTATGATAAAAACAGTGGTATTCAGTCAGTCTTAGTTTCTCGGCAATCTCAATTGCTCTTTTGGCTTCATGGACAGATTTACCGATGTGTAAATGACTTGTACCTATTCCAATCCTCGTATTATTTTTTGAGATAAAATCTTCGAGTCTCTTTAGAATATCACTAGTAACAGGAACAATAAATAACATTGCATTTGGACTTAGCCGGAAACAGAATTCCTGATCTAGTAAATACGGCTCTTTAAGACTGTTTCCTTTTACAATGACTGCTATTCTATCAATATCGAGTTTAATCCCCACAGCTTCTCCGCTATTAATAAATGCTTGGTCATAGTCATCCGTTCGAAAAATCCAATGATACATAAACTCCTCTTTCATTTGCTCTTGAATTCTCCGCTCTTTATATAAAAATTCTTGGTTGATTAATAACTCAGCTGTCACACGAACTAAGTCAGCAAATGGCTCAACAATCATAGGCTCGCCGCTGAGACCGATGACGCCAATAATCTTATTTCTAAATTGGATGGGAATGTTGACGCCAGGTTTTGCTGCTCCATCTGAACTATAGACCGAAACAAGTTTCCCTTGTTCGATGGCAGCAACAGCTCCATGGTGATAGGTGCCAATTCGACCTTGATCACCGCTGCCAATAATTAACCCAATCTCGTCCATGATATTTACGTTATAGGGAATTACCTTCATTACTTTATTAGCAATCTCTTGAGCTAGCGCCTTATTAATTTTCATATTGTACCTCCGCAATTATGTAACGTGGAATTGAAATCGAACAAAACTTTAGTTATTTGCACAAAAAATTATTGAATAAATCATTAATTTGAATGATGATTTATTTGTAAGACAATTATACAATATAAATGTAAACGGTTACTTGAAAGAAGGAAGAAAATTTAAAATTGCTAGAGTTTTTGTAACAAATTAGTCACGTTCGCATCATGAAAGAATTTGGAAAAAAACGGTGTATTACAATGAAGATTTGGAGGGGTACGATGTTTAAGCCAAAAGGAGTTATACCTGCCTTAGTCACACCATTGGACAAGTCCGGAAATTTAATGGAAGATGCTTTAAGACAATTAATCGATTACACCATTTCAGGCGGTGTCCATGGGCTGTTTATTTTAGGAAGCAGCGGGGAGATTTATGGATTAACACATGAACAAAAACGCCGTGTTGTAGAACTAACGGTTGAACACACAGCTAAAAGAGTTCCAATTTATTGCGGAGCAAGTGAAATTACGACTCGAGATTGTATCCAAACTGCAAACATGGTAAAGGAAATAGGAGGGGTGTCCGCATTATCTGTCCTTACTCCCTATTTCTTGACACCGAATCAAAGTGAGTTGGTTGACCATTTTACAGCGATTGCAAAGGCAACGGACTTACCTATTATCCTGTATGGAAATGATGCACGCACACAGGTGAAAATTGATGTTAAGTCTTGCGAGATTTTAAGCAAGATTGAAAACATTATCGGGATCAAAGACAGCAGCGGAGATATGACGAAAATGGCTGAATATCTTCGCGTAACAGACCGGGAGACATTTTCGGTTCTGGCCGGCCGCGACACTCTTATTTACTCAGGTCTTTGTCACGGAGGAACGGGCGCTATTGCTAGCACAGGAAACATTGCTCCAAAATTAGTATCAGAGATTTATAATACCTTTATCGCGGGTGACCAACAAAAATCACTAGAACTGCAATTAAAGCTCTCTCCATTACGATTATGTGTCGATAAAGCGACCTTCCCTGTTGTGTTAAAAGAAGGATTGAAAATGGTCGGCATTGATGTTGGTTATGCATTAGCACCCGCTGGTGAGATGAGTCCTGAAAGTAAACAATTACTAGCAAGTGTATTGAAAGATTTAGAATTATATCAAACTATTAATTCCTAGCGGAAGGAAGAAAAGACTATGCCATTAGTATATGTTGCATTAGCCGTTGCCCTCATACTTATTTTAATGATCCCACTCAAAATAAATGGATTTATTGCCTTAATCATCGCTGCTATATTCGTAGGTTTTCTCCAAGGGATGCCAATGGACAAAATGATGGAATCCATCGCCGGTGGAATTGGCGGACAACTGGATGATCTGATTTTGATTTTAGGATTTGGTGCAATGTTAGGATCGGTTATGGCTGATGCCGGTGCCGCTCAACGAATTGCAAATACATTAATTGGGAAAATGGGAATTAAACGAGTACAAATCGCGATGCTGATTGCAGCTTATATCCTCGGGATCACAATGTTCTTTGAAGTTGCATTTGTTCTATTGATTCCATTAGTATTCACCATTGCACGTCAAACAAAATTAAATTTACTTTGGGTTGCTATTCCAACATCGGTTGGTTTATCGACAACACATAGTTTCCTGCCACCACATCCAGGACCAGCAGCAGTAGTAGGGGTTTTCGGATCAAGCATGGGTCTAACATTATTATATGGTCTTATCATTGCCATTCCAGTAGGTTCTTTCATCGCCTTGATGTGGCCAAGGTTACCTTTTGTTAAAAACTTAAATCCAAGTATACCAGAAGGTCTTGGAAGTTCTAAAATTTTTAAAGAAGAAGAAATGCCAACCTTCATATCAAGCATTACAGCTGCACTGGTTCCAGTAATTCTTATGGCAATATTAGCAGTATGTGAAATCGCTTTACCCGAAGAAAACAGGTTCAGACATGCAATGGAATTCTTTGGCTCAGCCCCAATCGCATTAATGATTGCACTTTTACTTTCTTTCTATCTTCTTGGAACGAGAGTTGGACGTCCGTTAAAAGATGTCATGCAATCTTGTGCAAATAGTGTGAAACCGATGGCAATGATTATCCTTGTTATCGGGGCTGGTGGTGCCTTCAAACAAGTTCTTGTTGATAGCGGAATCGCTGACTATATCAAGGAATTAACCAATGGATGGGATATTTCACCAATTATACTTGCATGGTTGATTGCAGCACTATTACGTATCGCACTTGGTTCAGCAACCGTTGCTGTTATGACAGCAGCTGGAGTGGTTCTCCCAATTGCTCAAGCTTCCGGTATTAGTATGGAATTAATGACGCTTGCAGTAACTTGTGGTAGTATCGCTTTCTCTCACGTAAACGATCCTGGTTTCTGGATGTATAAAGAATATCTAAACTTGTCTGTTGGTGAAGCAATTAAAACAAGAACAACGTATACAACTGCACTCGCAATCCTTGGTTTAATAGGTGTATTAATTCTTAATATGTTTGTTGGCTAAAAATTAATTAAGTATAACTTGGAAGTAAAAACCTAATTTTTACTTCCTCACAAATTCTATACCCGGAGGAATAAATGATGAAAATTGGATTTATTGGTCTTGGAATTATGGGGAAACCGATGAGTAAAAATTTGATCAATGCAGGCTATCAATTAATAGTAAGTGATTTTAATAAAACGGCTGTAAAAGAACTAGAAGCATTAGGAGCGGAAATCGGGTTTACTCCGAAAGAGATCGCTGAAAAATCTGATATCGTTATCACAATGCTGCCCAACTCTCCGCATGTAAAAGAAGTTGCATTGGGAGAAAACGGATTAATTGAAGGGGCTCACGCAGGATTAGTTTATATTGATATGAGTTCGATTTCCCCTGGTGTATCCCGTGAAGTGTATCATGTCTTAGCTGAAAAAGGCGTGGATATGCTGGATGCTCCTGTGAGCGGCGGAGAACCTAAGGCCATTGATGGTACGATGTCTGTCATGGTTGGCGGTAAAGTAGAAGTTTTTGAAAAATGCAAAGAGGTTTTAAGTGAGATGGCTGGTTCAGTGGTCTTGGTTGGTGAAATTGGGGCTGGAAATATTACCAAACTAGCAAACCAAGTCATTGTTGCCCTTAATATCGCAGCAGTTTCCGAAGCATTCGTTTTAGCACAAAAAGCGGGTGTAGATCCAGCAGCTGTATATGAGGCTATCCGTGGCGGTTTAGCTGGGAGTACCGTTCTGGATGCAAAGGGTCCAATGATGTTAGATCGCAATTTTGACCCTGGTTTTAGAATTAACCTTCATATTAAAGACCTTACCAATGCACTTGAAACTTCACATGACTTTGGGGTCCCACTGCCATTAACATCATCTGTTCTTGAAATGATGTATGCCCTTAAAGTAGATGGCCATGAGTTCGAGGATCACAGCAGTCTAGTGAAATTTTATGAAAAGTTAGCTAATGTTGAAGTAAGCCGCTAGTTATTACCGAAGGTGAGGGAAGAGTTTAAATAAGGACCTTCTCTTACCAATAAAAAAACTATTAAACTATAGATTGGAGACATCCCGATGAATACTGTTCAGAAGTTAGTAAATGTTACTCCAGTTGTAACTGATATGTCTGTTTATGCGGTTGCTGGCCGTGATAGTATGCTATTAAACTTAAGTGGTGCACACAGTGCTTATTTTACACGTAATATTGTTATCCTTAAAGACAGCAACGGGAATGTTGGTGTTGGAGAAGTCCCTGGTGGTGAAGGGATTCGTAAAACATTAGAAGATGCCAAACCAATAGTTCTGGGATCATCAATTGGTAACTATAATAATATCTTAAATCAGGTAAGAAAAACGTTTGCTGGTCGTGATGCCAGCGGACGCGGATTGCAAACTTTCGATTTACGCATCACCATTCATGCGGTAACAGCAATTGAAGCTGCACTATTAGACCTTTTAGGAAAGCATTTAAATGTACCAGTTGCAGCCCTTTTAGGTGAAGGTCAACAGCGTGATAAAGTAAAAACACTCGGTTATCTGTTCTACATTGGAGACCGTAATAAGACGGATTTACCTTATTATGGTAATACGGAGGCGGAAGATGAGTGGCACCGTATTCGTCATGAAGAAGCTTTAACACCTGAGGCTGTTGTCCGGCTTGCAGAAGCCTCTAATAAGCGCTATGGATTTAAAGATTTTAAACTAAAAGGCGGTGTGCTTGAAGGCAAAGAAGAAATAAAAGCAATCATAGCATTAAAAGAACGTTTCCCAGATGCTAGAATCACCCTAGATCCGAATGGGGCATGGTCTTTAAAAGAGGCAGTGGATCTTTGTAAAGATATGCATGGAATTCTTACCTATGCAGAAGATCCATGTGGTGCCGAAAATGGCTACTCAGGCCGAGAGATTATGGCCGAATTTAGAAGACAAACAGGTCTTCCAACAGCAACAAATATGATATCCACTGATTGGAGACAAATGGGTCATACGATTTCCTTGCAATCCGTTGATATTCCACTTGCTGACCCACACTTTTGGACCATGCAGGGATCGGTCCGCGTAGCACAAATGTGCAATGATTGGGGACTAACATGGGGTTCCCACTCTAACAATCATTTTGATATCTCACTTGCGATGTTTACACATGTTGCTGCAGCAGCACCTGGTGAGATTACTGCGATTGATACCCACTGGATTTGGCAAGAAGGGACAGAGCGCCTAACAAAAGAGCCATTCCAAATTGTTGATGGGGATATCACACTTCCGGACAAGCCAGGCCTAGGGGTGGAAATAGATATGAATCAAATTATCAAAGCTAGTGAATTGTATAACAATATGGGTCTAGGCTCACGTGACGATGCTGTCGGTATGCAATTCTTAATTCCTGGCTGGAAATTCGATAATAAACGTCCTTGTTTAGTTCGATAACATAATTAGGGTGGCTGTGAGGTCACCCTCGTTTTTTCATACAAATAAAAGTTGAGAATACAGTAAGAAAACCATAAAATTTGTGTATCGGAGTCATGTTACAATTTTATAAAAAAATGTTTTTCTACTTTAAATATAAAGGACAGATGGGTATGAAGTTTGTGTTAGCGCCTGATTCATTTAAGGAAAGTATGACGGCGAAAAAAGCTGCCCTTGCCATGGAAAAAGGAATCCTTAAGGTGTTCCCTGATGCCGAATGCGTGATTGTTCCTATGGCGGACGGTGGAGAAGGAACTGTCGAGTCACTTGTAAGTATGTCGAATGGGGAAATGATTAAAACAGAAGTCATAGGACCATTAGGGGAAAAAAGAATCGCTGAATATGGTCTATTAGGAGAAGGGCAAACAGCTGTGATAGAAATGGCAACAGCAAGTGGCTTAGAATTGATCCATCCTAGAGATCGTAATCCATTAGTAACCACCACTTTTGGAACGGGTCAATTAATTAAACATGCCCTTGATAAGGGGGTTAGCCGCATCTTAATTGGCATCGGCGGGAGTGCAACCAATGACGGCGGGGCTGGGATGCTCCAAGCACTTGGCGTCTCACTTAAAGATCAGAATGGTGAAGAACTTTCTTATGGCGGCGGGGCTTTAGGTCGATTGCACTCCATCGATGTCAGTGGATTGGATGAACGAATATTCGCAGTCAAAATTGATGTAGCCTGTGATGTCACCAATCCTCTCATTGGGGTTAATGGGGCATCTGCTATTTTTGGCCCGCAAAAAGGGGCAAGCCCTGAGATAGTAAAACTACTTGATCGGAATTTATCTCTTTATGCAAACTTAATCAAACAAAAACTAGGTAAAGAAATTGCCTTTATGGAAGGGGCCGGAGCGGCTGGCGGATTAGGTGCCGGGTTAGTTGCTTTTCTAAATGCTCAGTTAAAAAAGGGTGTCGAACTAGTTATTGAATATACCGGTCTTGAAGAGCGAGTCAAGGGTGCAGACTATGTTTTTACAGGCGAGGGAAGTATTGACGGCCAGACTTTATATGGGAAAACACCCTATGGGGTTGCATGCATTGCTTTAAAACATTCGGTTCCTGTCATAGCATTTGCAGGCCGAATCGGAAATGGTGTCGAACCATTATATGATCATGGATTTAATGCCATTATTGGGATCTTGCCAGGTGTGACCAATTTAACAGAAGCTTTGGAAAAAGGGGAAACCAATTTAGCCTTCGCTGCGGAAAATATATGCCGAGTGATAAAACTAAAATAAATGGCCCTGGAGCTGGATTCAGACAACATTTTCATTGTTTTCGACTATAATTTCCTATAAAAACAAAAGCAGCTGTCGAAATTTCGGCAGCTATTTTTTATATCAATTGTAGAAAGCTGTCGATAACAGGTATAATATCAGTAGTTCTACAAAAAGATTAAAATCCAAGGAGCGAGAAGATGGTTGGTTCTCCCAAAAATATAACTGTTGAATCAGTAAATCGAAATACTCTATCCAAGCAAGTTGTCGAAAGTATTATCCAATTATTAATTAGTGGGCAGATGAAACCAGGAGACAAACTCCCGACTGAAATGGAACTGATGGAAAAGCTTGAGGTGAGCCGGCCTGTTTTACGAGAGGCTCTTAGCTCACTCCATTCACTAGGTGTTATTTCCCGTAAAACGCGTGAAGGTACTTTTTTTAACAATAAAATCGGCAGTCATCCTTTTTCCGTTATGCTAGCACTAGCGCATGATAATATTCCAGCTATGGTGGAAGCACGAATGGCCTTAGAATTAGGCTTAGTAACGATGGCCGCGGAAAAGATTAATAATGAGCAACTTAGCGAATTAAAACAAACGATTGATTTTATTGCAAACTGTACAGATGACAACTACGGGGAAGCGGATAATGAATTTCACCGAATTATTGCCTTTAGTGCAAATAATCCGATCGTGGAAGGAATGATTGATTCCTTACATATCACACTTAGAAAAATTGACAGCCAAATTAAAGTACGAGAACGGGAAAGAACCCTTGAGCATCATTTGGCCATATACGATGCCTTAGTTAAAAGGGATCCCTATCAAGCATTTCATGCGATGTATGTACACCTTAATTATGTTCGTGAAAAAGTATTAAAACAAAATCTCTAACACGGAATTACCTTTTTTTGTAATCCGGTGTCAGGCACTTTATGTTGGAAAATTCGCAAAATAATTTTTATTGAAAGCGTATGCTATAATGATGGTAAAAACAACAGCAAGGGGATAATCACTATGTTGAAAGACATTTTTATGGGTTTATCACAAAATCAATTTTTGAATAGTACAGCTAAAAAATACGGTTTAAAATTAGGTGCACAAACTGTCGTAGCTGGTACTAATATACCTGAAGTAATCCAAAGTATAAAAGAACTCAACGCACATGGAATTTCATGTACGGTAGATAACTTAGGGGAATTCGTTTTTAAAGAAGAAGAGGCCACTGAGGCAAAAGAACAAATTTTGAAGGTTATCGACGCCATTCATGAGCATAAAGTGGATGCACATATTTCTTTAAAACCGACGCAGATAGGTTTAGATATTGATTATCAATTCTGTTTAAATAATATTAGAGAAATTGTTGATAAAGCACATCGATATGATATTTTTGTGAATATTGATATGGAGGATTTCAAACATTTAGAGCCTACTTTTAATTTATTAGATGACCTTTCGTTGGAGTATCAAAATGTAGGTACCGTGATTCAATCTTATTTTCATAAAGCACAAGAATATCTTGAAAGATATGAGAACTTCCGTATTCGTCTTGTTAAAGGTGCCTATAAAGAGTCAGCAGAAATTGCTTATCAAGATAAGAAGGATATTGATGCGAACTTTATTAAAATTGTTGAATGGCATCTATTAAATGGAAAATTCACTTCCATTGCAACACATGACCATCGAATCATTAATCATGTGAAAGAATTTGTAAAGAGACATGATATTCCGAATGATAAATTCGAATTTCAAATGCTATATGGTTTTAGAAAAGACATGCAGTTACAATTGGCAAGTGAAGGCTACAACTTCTGTACCTATGTTCCTTTCGGCAATGACTGGTACGGTTATTTCATGAGACGTCTAGCTGAACGACCTCAAAACCTAAATCTTGTTGCTAAGCAAGTCTTTAACAAAAAAACGAACACGGTGCTTGGTGTCGCAGCAGGGGCATTTTTATTAGGAAGATTGACAAAGGCTGACAAGAAAAAACACCGCTAATGATTTAAAGCGCATACAAACTTTTATTTAGAAAACTCTCAACCTTCCATCCAAATAGATGGGAGGTTTTATTTTTATGGCTATGTTAGAGCATATTGTTGATTTTGGCACCCTGTTGATTGGAGAGGAAGGCGCGAAGACTCCTGCGGGAGGACGGGGCAGGGGAGACCCCGCAGAAGCGCAGCGACGAGGAGGCTCCACGGACCGCCCGTGAACCGCCCGCGAACCGCACGCGCCTGGAACGGAAATCAACAGGCAAGTTTAACAGAGCGATTTTTATAAGGACAACGCCACAAAAAATAGCCATTGGACTTCTTCTTTATTAATTTGTATAGTCCTTTTTATTTTAATTTGGATACTGAATATGTTAAATTATGAAGGAATTGTTATTATTATCGGTTCAGAAACTATTAAGCAATGGGGTGTACTATGTCGTTACAATCTGAATGGCAATCTGTAAAGGGAACAAATGGGGAGATTCGTGCATATATTTCTTCAATAGAGCCGGTAACTGAACCCAGACCAACCATACTCGTTATCCAAGAAGTATGGGGAGTAGATTCGCATATTCAAGATGTTGTCGAGCGGTTTGCGGGAGCAGGTTACGTTGCCATCGCACCAGATTTATTTGCAGATAATGGCGTGCGACCAGAGGAACTTAGTGTGGAGAGGATGGTTGAAGCGAAAAGCTTTTTACATTCCATCCCACATACATCATGGTTCAATCCAAATGACCGTGAAAGTGCAATATTACAGCAGCCTTCTGAAAAACAGGAGACACTTCGCACCACGCTAACAACACTGTTTGGAATGTTAGATCCTAGTAAATCTGAGAGATTCATCCGAGTCCTAAAGGATACAGCAGACTATGCACGGAATTCATTCGAAAAGACAAAAGGAATGCCGGTTACTTCTGTTGGCTTTTGTTTAGGTGGAGCACTCTCGGCTGCACTAGCAACACAGGATCCTAATCATGCGGGATCAGTTGTATTTTACGGACGTCCGCCACAACAAAATATTGATAACATCGAATGTCCTGTGCTCGGACTTTATGGCGGGGAAGATAAGAATATAACTAACTTGATTCCTGCTTTCGAAGCAGAAATGAAGAAAAAAGGTAAAACATTTGAAGCAATTGTCTATCCTAATGCGCACCATGCCTTTTTTAATGATACAAACCCGACCTTTAATTCTAATTATGCAAGAGATGCATTTGCAAGGACTTTGACCTTTTTGAATAGAGTAACAACTACTTAGCTTGTTTTAATCCGAACCGAAGTATATTGATTACTAACTACACTATTTAAAAAGTACTGTTCAAACTCTTTGAATGGTGCTTTTTGTTTTTTGGGAAAAGGACTTCGCCTTTAAAGAAAAAAGGCACCTAGCCTTTGTTAGTAAGTTTATTAACAACAAAGGTGTTAGGCACCTGGCTTAACTGCATTATAGGAGAAATTACTGTCATCCCATTGAAAGATTCCTTCTTGAAGTTTGATTGTTACGTCAAAAGGGCGGGTAATCGGTAAATTACCGTCTTGAGGAATTTCGTCAATGCTGCTATAGTTTTGATCGATTAATTGCTTCTTAAGATGAAGCATATCTAGTTTTGAAGCAACACGTATGATTTTATCAAGAGTCAACTTCTTTTCACTAATCCCATGGCTGTTACATATGCTTGTCTGAAAGCTTTTATTGTACTGGAGCATCATGTGCAAATCATTTATGCTCGCCACACCAAAAACCTCTTTAATTACATCCTCATAGCGCAGCTGGGTGCCAGTTGCGAATTTAATAATATTCTTTTCAGGATTTTCTAAGAAATAAACCGTTTCGATAAAATCTTCCATGAAAACACCCTTCCTACTTAATAAATTCTCTTACGGATCATTGTTGAAGAAATGTGAGGTCTTTTAAACTGATAAGGAATTTTTCCCATCCGGTCACTCGCAGAATACCGCATGTAGTTTTATTATATCATATATTCATTTTAGTTGCTGACTTTCCTCGATACTTGTAGAAATTTGTCGGAAAATATAGAGGTGAGAAAAGGAGTGGGTATTTTCTCCTTGTAAAATTATAGATTATTATGTAAATTTTGATATAATGATATAGTCATATTTAATCAGAATATAACTTTAAAGGAGGAAAAATGAGATTTTTTGTTAGAATTTTTGTTTACACTATGGTATTAGCACTATTTTTCCCATTGATTATTCCTAGTGAAAAAGCCCTAGCAGCAACATGTATAGGCTTAAGTCCCATAACAGATCCTGTTGCACTTAGGATGGAAAAGGGAGAAATGGTTATTTGGGAGGATGTTCATCCAAATTTACTTTCGGCAAAAATAAAATATGAACAATTGCTTAAATCCAAAGGCTGGAAGATTAAATATAATTCTGCTTATCGACCCTATCAATATCAAAAACACTTTTATGAAATTATCACAGGTGTTTCATCAAAGTGTAAACGGTCTGAAAGAAGCAAGCACGAGCTGGGGTCTTTGGTGGCGAAACCTAGTACAAAAGCACCGCATACGAGAGGGATTGCATTTGATGCCATTATCTTTGATAAAAAGGGAAGGCCGTTAAATGGAATGCACTATGTAAGCAGTTCACTTGTAAAGGTAGCAAAGCAAGCTGGTCTTAAATTTATTAGTACAAGCAGAGATGGCGTTCATCATGAACTAATAAATACTTCTATGTCAAAACTCAATGCCAGGGTTCCATCACCTGTACAAACTACCTATCTAGTAAAAGGGAAGATAACTTATAAAACAGGACTTGAAGTAAAAAACTTCCCCTATAATGCCGCACCAAAAATAGGCAGGGTGATGATAAAGGACAATGTCGTGATAGCCGCAAAATCGGGTAATTGGTATAAAATTAAATTTGGAAAAGGGTATGGATGGATTAAAAGTGGAAATGAAAACCTTTCTTTGCTTCCTTATTTGCCAATCATATCAAATCTAGTGATTAAATATGAAGTTAATTTATTTGACGAGCCTGCCATAGCATTCAAACAAACCGGAATGATTGTCCCACAAACCGTAAATGTAATGAAGAAAAACGGAAATGGCTGGTACTTTATCAATACAACATCAGGGGCGAAATGGATTTTTATTAATCCTAGACCATTGAAATATCTTCAACTAAACAAAGTAGAAAAATTGTACAGTAAGCCGTCCACTTCTACTAAATCAAACGGTCAGATTACACCTCGAAAAGTTAAGGTTTTAGTTGACAGGGGCGATGGCTGGTATCAAATTTCAACAACTTCGGGTGCTAAATGGGTTAAAATTACTGCCCGCTAATAAAAATTCACCAATTTGGTGAGTTTTTTTACGTTTAATCTAGGACTTATGACTTACCATTATTATCAAGTTGTTAATTAATAGCTTCATAAAGTATTATTTTTATATAAAAACCTCATACGCTTATGAATGGAGAATCATTTTGAAAAAATTGCTTGCAGGGTTACTGACCCTTTTATTACTATTTAACATGCTGAATTTAGGTGTTTCAGCTGATAATATTGAACCTAAAATCAAAGTCAAATTGGTTAATTATCTTGGAAATAAAACCGAGATTACGATAAAGCCATCAGGTAATTATTTGGTTGAGGATTCAACAGTCCAGTTAACTACTGGCAAGTCATATCTCGTAAAATATGATAGTACAAAAATAACGATACTAGATGGAACCACACCGTTATTTTCCTCAGAAAACGTAAAAATAATCCCAGCTAAAGAAACGGACTATGTATCTATTAACAATCTGAAATATCTAGGTTCATTTCAATTTGTTCCTGAGAATTCAAAGTATGTTCGGCCTATTAACGAAATCTATATAGAAGATTATTTAAAAGGTGTTGTCCCTTCTGAAATGTATGCCAGCTGGAATCGCGAAGCCTTAAAAACGCAAGCAGTAGCGGCTCGAACCTATGCACTATCTTATAAATCAGTAATCATTGATGATACGATTAATTATCAAGTCTACGGTGGTTATAATTGGAATGCAAATAGCTCAGCGGCAGTGGATGAAACAAGAGGTGAAGTCCTCAAAGTAAATGGACGACTAATTAGTGCTGTTTTTTCTGCAAGTAATGGTGGAAAAACAGAATCGAATGCCAATGTTTGGGGATCGTCACCCGTTTCATACTTAACAATTAAAGAAGATCCCTTTGATGCCAAAACAGCTTGGAAATTCTCCGTGAATAAACAACAATTTAATCCAGCCAACTTGTCATGGAGTCAAATGAAAGAGAAAGATACGACCATTACCAATACGATTAAGGCGTGGATGTCCACTCATGGCTTTGCCGGAAAAGAAATAAAAATAACGGCCATTCCTGTCTTAAACTTACACACCCCGACATCGGGCGGACGTGTATCAAAAGGGAATATTACGGTTGACTTTTTCACAAAGGATAAAGTGGACGAAGATGGCGCTTTTATCCCGCAAAAAGTAGAATACAATAATGTAGCAGCATCACAGATTCGTGCCATGGTTGGCAATCGGATGATGTTGAGCTACCTGGTTTCAAACATCACTGATACGAACGAAACCATAACGGTATCAGGCTTGGGTGATGGCCATGGTGTCGGTTTAAGTCAATGGGGTGCGCAGAACCGTGCCGAAGACGGACATCAAAAATACAACGAGATTCTTGCCTTTTATTATAATGGGGCATCTATTGTAAAGGAATATGGTGTCAGACCACAGCCGGTGGTTCAAGATACAACTGAACAAACAACGGATGGAACTACGGAACAGGCACAACCGGAAACGAGCGAACAAACGACTGCAGGAACTACGGAACAGGCACAACCGGAAACGAGCGAACAAACGACTGCAGGAACTACAGAACAGGCACAACCGGAATCAGGTGAACAAACAACAGCAGGACTCACAGATCAACCGTCAACAGTTGAGCCATCAGCAGGAGATGCTAAAGTAGAAGAACCTGTTGCAGTAGAACCTGCTGTACCAACCCCGGTTGTAGATAAAACCGCTCCTACATTAAGTGAAGTCAAAGTAAATGTTGATAATTTGAAAAATAAAGCAATTGTAAGCTTTAAGATGAATGAGAAAGCAAAAGTTACTATTTATCTTAAGGACAGCAACGGCAAAATCTTCACCTATTTATTAAAAGATGCAGTAACAGGAGCAGGCACGATTTCCAAAGAATACAACAGTTATTCTTTATCTAACGGAAAATATTATGCAGGGATCATCACCGTCGATATGAGTAATAACAAATCTTCGACATTGCCATCCTTTGAAATAAAAAAAGACAAGACTGCTCCCAAATTCAGCAGCGTTAAGGCAAGCGTAGATAACATCAAAAATAAAGCAGTTATTTCTTTTAAAACTAACGAGACGGCAAAAGTAACTGTATATATTAAAAACAGCTCCGGTAAAATCCTAAGTTACTTGAAAAAAGATGTGTTAACCAAAGCAGGGACTATCAACCAAGAATACAAAACAACATCACTAGGAAATGGTAAGTATACGGTTGTGATATCTGCCACAGACACAAGTAAAAACCGTTCAAGCGTAACAACTACTTTCAATGTGAAAAAAGTTGTTAAAACAAAAACCGGAAAAGTGACCGTGTCAAGACTGAATGTACGTTCATCAGCTTCTACCAAAAGCAAAGTGATTGGTTCATTAAAGAAAAATCAAACAGTAACAATTGTCTCAACAAGCGGATCATGGTATAAAATCAAATATGGTAAAACAACAGGTTATGTATCTAAATCATATATAAAATAACTAACTTCTTGCAATGCAGATATATGCGGAGAAGCTTAGTCAATAATCTAAACGGAAAGAATGGCTCGAAGATTACTTCAAGCCATTCTTTTTTTGCTGTTTTGGGATGGATTTTTCTATTTGAGAAGTATCCTATCGTTGCTGGGGAATTCGGCCTGTTATGGGAAAATTCCAGGTAGTCGTGTCTGAATCGGCATTGAATTCGGACAGGATGAAACGATTTTGAGGAGAACGTGTCCGAATTGGTATCATATTCAGTCAGGATAAAGCGGTATCCGAATAGGTATCGTATTCAGACAGGCTGAACGGATTTCCGGTAATCATGTCTGAATAGGCCCCACATTCAGACAACATGAAGCAATTTCCAGGTAAACCTGTCTGAATAGGCCCCACATTCAGACAACATGAAGCAATTTCCAGGTAAACTTGTCTGAATAGGCCCCGCATTCAGACAACATGATTGAGTCCATATAATTGTGTAAAAAGAAAATGAGTCAAATTAATTCCTCATGGTTACAATGTTAACGGCGAAGAAAACAATGTGGAGGAATTAATTATGACTCAAATACAGTTTAACCTAAATAT
>NZ_JAHUWN010000070.1 GCF_019219025.1 Bacillus sp. sid0103
AGCCGATGGTGCTTGAGGAGGCAGATTTCCAGCAAGCTCGTGATGAGATAAACGACCAACATGCCATATTTGAGCGATCATTGTTCCTCCCTCTTTATGCACAGCATCCGTTACTTTTTTCCATCCCTTAATTTGTTCGTCTGAATAAATGCCTGGAATTCCAGGATAGCCTTTTCCACGAGGACTAATGACCGTTCCTTCTGAAATGATTAAACCAACTCCATCGGCAGCACGTTTTCGGTAATATTCAACAATATCCTCTCCTACTACGCCCGTCTGATCATCTGCAAAGGATCTTGTTAACGGTGCCATTGCGATACGAGAGCGTAAATTCCAAGCTCCGATTTTTATCGGTTCAAACAATTTACTTTCTAAACCATTTTTTAAATTTCCCCTAGAATTTGTTTCTTCGCTAATTTGACCCATATATTTTCCCCCGTTCATTTTAATTATTCCGTATTTCTATAAATACTGAAATAAACACTACAATTATTCCGCTTTTACTTTAAAGTAAAGCGGGAGCATATTGTGCAAGGACTTCTCGTTGTAAACTGTAATATCTGAAGGTTCCCTCTCTGCGAACGGCTAATAATCCGCAATCGAGTAATGGTTTTAAATGATGCGTCAATGTTGAATTGGCAGGGACTTTTAATTGATTGGCCATTTCCAGGCAAGCTAACTCTGATTGCCCTGCAAGTAATTTTACGATTTGTAAACGAGTCGATTCACCTAGTGCCTTATAGACTTTTACTGCAATATCATCATTCACCGCTAAAAACCTCCTTTCAGCAATTCTTATTTCAGCATTTCTAGAAATATTGTATTTAATCTGAGATGCTCTGTCAAGAGAATGCTTTTCGATTTTTTAATTCAAAGGCTGTTTTCTTAATTTAAGAATGTGATTGTGATTTCCACTTCATGATGCTCGCTTCTAAATAACATCATATTAAAATAAATTTTAGTCTTCCACACTTTAGTTTAATTATCTTTTTTAACAATAAATTTCAATCTTCTTTTCGAATACAATTTATGTTTTTAGAGTTTTCACTTAAATAAAAGGCTCTGTTAAACTTGCCTGTTGATTTCCGCTCCAGGCACTTCGCTTTCCGCGGGCGGTCCGGGGAGCCTCCTCGTCGCTGCGATCCTGCGGGGTCTCCCGCAGGAGTCTTCGCGCCTTCCCCTCCAATCAACAGGGTGCCAAAATCAACAATTAACTTTAACATAACCAAATAAAAAAACGCACCTTAGGTTAAATATATGTAAGAACAAATAGTCACCAAAATATAAAGCCTGTATCAATGATTACCAAGTAATCATTGATACAGGCTATGTTAATATTCGTTATTTATTAACGCATGCGTTAGTTTTATTATGGTAAGATCGGCTGACTATTGATATGGCTAATCCCATAATGGTGTACTTACCCTAACTGGCGTTTAAATTGTTTACTGGCGAAGAAGTAGGCTATGACCATGATGCCGACGCACCAGGCAAGCGCGATCCAGATACCGTTGCCAACAGACCCTCCATACAAGAGGGCACGAATCGTATTCACGATTGAAGTCACGGGCTGGTTCTCAGCGAACGCACGGACAATTTTAGGCATGGTTTCGGTGGGGACAAAGGCCGAACTGATAAACGGCAGGAAAATCAGCGGGTACGAGTAGGCTGTCGCCCCTTCCATGGACCCCGCTCTCAATCCGGGAATGACCGCCAGCCATGTCAGCGCCAGCGTAAACAGCCCGAGTATCCCAGCTACCGCGAGCCAATCCAGGATACCAGCACTGGAACGGAAGCCCATCAAGAGCGCGACGAGGATAACCACAACGACAGTAAGCGCATTGGAAACAAGCGAAGTCAACACGTGAGCCCACAATACCGATGAGCGCTTGATGGGCATGGTAATGAAACGCGCCATCAGCCCGCTCTTTACATCCGTAAACAGCCGCAAGGAAGTATAAGCGACGCCGGATGCGATAGCCATCAGCAAGATTCCCGGCAATAAATAATTGACGTAGTTGTCCGTGCCGGTCTCTATAGCGCCGCCAAATACGTAGACAAACAGCAGCATCATCATAATCGGCGTAATCGCCACCGTGATAATCGTATCCGGGCTTCGCATGATGTTGCGCATCAAACGTCCTAGTAATACCCCTGTTTTGCTTTTCATTTACATCTCCTCCTTTTTGCCAATGATTGCGAGGAAAATTTCCTCCAATGTCGGCTGCTTCTCAATGTACTCCACTTTCGCTGGCGGGAACATCTCCTTGAGTTCGGTAAGGGTACCGGTCGTGATGATTTTTCCGCCATGCAAGATGGCGATACGGTCCGCCAGTTGTTCGGCTTCCTCCAGGTACTGGGTCGTCAGCAAGATGGTCGTGCCGCCGCCAGCAAGCTCCTTGACGGTATCCCAGACTTCAATCCGCGCTTCGGGGTCAAGCCCTGTGGTCGGTTCGTCGAGAAAAATGACTGCTGGCGTACCGATCAGGCTCATGGCGATGTCAAGCCGGCGCTTCATCCCTCCGGAATATTTGTCTGCCCGGCGGTTGGCCGCATCGGTCAGTCCGAATCTTGCAAGTAGATTGTCGGCGACTTTAGCAGGATTGGAAACTCCCCTCAACTGGGCGATCATCGTCAGGTTTTCCCGCCCGGTGAGCATGCCGTCTAAGGCTGCGAACTGCCCTGTCAGGCTGATGCTCTGACGAACATGATCCGGTTGACGCTGGATGTCAAAGCCGCAAATACCTACTTCGCCGCCATCAGGCTTCATCAGCGTCGAGAGGATGTTGACCGTCGTCGTCTTGCCCGCTCCATTTGAGCCCAGCAGTGCGAAAATTTCGCCACGCTGCACCTCAAAATCCACCCCCTTTAAGACTTCCTTATCTTTAAAGGATTTTTTTAACCCTTTTACAAAAATCGCTGCATTGCTCATACTTTTTTCCTCCTTATAAAATGTGCTTTGCGGAGCTAGATTGCTTATCCTCTACTATTTAGTCTGACTGATAATCTGTATCACTTATTACCAGGTTAAAAATATAACTGAATAACGAAGGTGGCAATTCATTTTTGTAACCAGCTATTCAGTCGTATTATTTAATGAGTTTATTTTTTTCCCAATCGCTTTAAGATACTCTGATTCAAATCTTCACGATACTTGGCGACATAGGTTTTAGCGTTTGCCACTAGTTCGTCGGCAAAGGACGCCACGTCGTCCCCAGTAATTTCCAGCACTTGTCTGCCTTCTGCTGCACCGGCTTCGAACAAATCGATTAATTCATACTGTATGTGCAGCATATCCATCCCGTTGCCCGCTGAAAAATTCCACATGTAGCTTTGAATTTTCTTAAATACAAACTGGTAGTCCTCTGGCAGGGCTTCAACCCGTGCCATCATCATCTTGTACTCTTTTTTATCACCAATCATTTTTTTGAACATTTCCATCATGTTATTTTTCCTCCTTTTTTATAAAGCTGAACAAGACACTTCAAAAATATCAGACGTAATATCTTATGAAGTTAGATTGACTTCAAGACGTTGATTTTTGATGATACAAAATCCCATTTTTTCCAAAACAATTCAAGTTCCTGGCGGCCAGCCTCATTAAGTGAGTAAAACTTGCGGGGCGGCCCCATATCTGACGGTTTTTTTTCTATACTCACCAGTTTTTTCTTTTCTAATCGCACGAGGATGGTGTAGACCGTCCCTTCCACGACTTCGGTAAACCCAAGCTCGTTCAGGCGGCGAGTAATCTCGTAGCCATAGGTTTCATGGCGGCTGATGATTTCCAGCACACAGCCTTCCAGCGAACCCTTCAGCATTTCAGTTAAATTTTCCATGTTCACCTCTATTTTGTCTGACTTATATTCAGTATAACTTAGTACTAAGGTAAATTTTTACTGAATAACGTTTGGGAAATCACGCTATTCAGTATTGCTTATTACAAGTACATCGTAACACCGAGTAGCGGGGATGTCAACTATTTTTCTTAAAAATATTTCGATACCAATATTAACGGCGATGAAACACCTTCACAAATTGATGCGGTATCTATTTCGTTTAAAGGAAATAAATGGTACAAAAGTTTAGAAAAATATTCATATGTCTTGAAAATCACCTTAATTCCTTCATAAAGGATTTTGGAACTCAAGTAAGTCCATGGTTAATTGAAGTGATTGAAACAAGAAGAGTAAATGGCTTCCGTGGCTTAATATTGGAGATTACATTTGAAATCGAGCCTGACGATGGCGGACACCTTGTTCGAGTAGGGAAGGACAGAATGACTTATCGGATTTCTTATGGATCTGAAGTGAAGTTAATAACTCACACGCACATAAAGACATATAAATACCCTCCTGACTTGCACTTGCAGTCATCGTTTGATTTTAATAAGCTGCCACATTTGTTTAAGTATGTTCTTAAGAAACCTTTTTAGGTTAATGTTTCAGCCAATAAAAGATGCAAACTCGTCTATTTCCTTCTTCAACTAGTTGAGTAGAAGAGAACCTCTCTACCTCGCGGTAGATTGTGTTTCTCCCCCCTCGCAGAACCGTGCTTGCGCTATTCACGCACACGGCTCCTCCTAGTTATCATTCACAAGATGTAGCTAAT
>NZ_JAHUWN010000071.1 GCF_019219025.1 Bacillus sp. sid0103
TTTTCCTCATGAGAGGAAAAGGATTATCCGGTATTAGCACCGGTTTCCCGGTGTTATCCCAGTCTTACAGGCAGGTTGCCCACGTGTTACTCACCCGTCCGCCGCTAACCAACAGGAGCAAGCTCCTGTTGATTCGCTCGACTTGCATGTATTAGGCACGCCGCCAGCGTTCGTCCTGAGCCAGGATCAAACTCTCCAAGAAAGTTGATTAGCTCATTTTGTTACGTTGGCTCATGTTCTTCATTTATAATAGAAGAAACATGATATTTATTGTTTGTTTGCACGATTTTGTTTGTTTAGTTTTCAAAGAACAATATATCACTTTATTTAGCGACAGCGAAGTCTATTTTAACACTTCGCCTCGTAGAAGCCAACTTCTTTTTAAAATTAACTTCGCCGCCTCAGCGACGAATAATAATATAACAAATAATCTGCATGTAAGTCAACTTCTTTTTGCAAAAAAGTTTAAACATATAAAGAAGTTTTTAAAAGCACCCATTGTCCAATGCTACAATGGTTCCGGCAACATGGGTACCGTGACCGTTGTTGCCCCTTTCAATATGAATCTTACAATGAATCTACTATATGGCAGTTATTTCAGATTGGGAAAATAACAAAAGAAAAAGACCTTAAAAATATAGATGGTCTTTTCTATAACTATCTTCTTTACCCTTTTATTACTTTTATTCCTTCTTCCACGATTTTTTTTCCTGCTTCTTTATTTTTAATACCAATTGCAATTCCTCCTAGAATCGCAATTGTTCCCATCGCCCCAAATGCTAATTGCTTTAAGAAAGTTGTTTGTTTATCAGATACTTTTTCAATCCTATCAAATATATTAGAAATCTCTTGCTGAATTCTTTTTAATTCTTCCGGATCCTTTTCAATTTCATATCTTTTGTTTAGTGCATCTATTCTTTTATTGAATGAGTTTATTACTTCTTTACCTAAATTTTGTGAAGCTAAGTCATTTACTGTTTTTAACACATTAGGAAGTATCGTTGCCACATATTTATAGTATTCCTGAATCATAGTTTTATCTAGTTCATTATTTGCTTTAAGTTCTAGCAATGGTAACTGCTCAAATATTTTCTTTATGTCACTTTCAGTTGGATTTTCAATATTACTAATCTCATTTTGCTTTAATAATTCCTGGAATTCTTCATTCACTACACAAGCCCCCTCTATTTTAGTATTTTTATTTATCGTTCTACTTTGCTAGTATAAATTGAAAGATAAATCCATAAATAACAAAATTTTAAAAATGCGAAAATACCTCTAAGCTACTTTCTGGTACATTGTTTTAAAAAAATTGAATTTCCTTAAAATTGGAATTTTAACATGAAAGAATATTATAGCTACTACTTATGGGGAGGGCAAAGTATGGAATCCCACCCGCTATATGATACGACCTAGGCTCGGCCGCACAAGCACCCGTTAGTTTAAGTGATAATCTTCACAATCTTTTTTTGCCATAACAAAATCTAATACCTTAATGTGTAGGGGAATATCAAAAAGACGCCTTCTTACTAAAGAAAGCGCCCTATAATAGAATAACGAAATTACTTTATTAATTTTCAACCGAAACCCTCTTCATTAATCGCTTTAATTTAATTTCTGTATCTGTTTCCTCTACTGGTGTATAGATACTGCACCGTAAATCCATATCACCTTGAACCTGAAGAGAAGTTAAATTAAACAACATTTTGCCTGCTTTAGCATGTCTGAATTCAATTATCATTTCTGGAGCCTTACTTACTTGACTTTCTTGCCATAAATCCTGAAATTCTGAATGTGAATAACTCATTTCTTTAATAAATTGGTTGTACCATTCATCGCCTAAATAGTGTCCATAATAGGTACGGAAAATAGCAAGAAAACCTTTCGCAAAATGTTCCCAATTGACGGCCAATGCTTTTAATTCTTTTCTAGTGAACACTAAACGAATCAAATTTCTTTGATCATTCGGTATTTGTTCAAAATCTAAAAAAACATGAGCAGCTGCAGGATTCCAGCCCACTATATGGCAATGTCGATCCGTAATGATAGTCGGACAATATGTTAATTCAGTTAGTATTCGCTTTAAAGAAGGGCTAAGCTCTGATTGATTCTTTTTTTGATTTGTAATTTCTGATTTTGTCTCTAATGCCAGGTCATATAAGTAGTCTCTTTCATCATTATTTAATTGTAGAGCTGTAGAAATACAATCAAGTACGATTGAAGAAACTTTTATATCTCTTCCTTGCTCTAGCCATGTATACCAAGTGGTACTTACACCTGCTAATTGTGCAACCTCTTCTCTTCGTAATCCAGGTGTCCTTCTCCGGGTTCCGGCAGGCATACCAACAGACTCTGGCTTAATTTGGGCACGCTTAGCTTTTAAGAATGTCGACAAAGCTTCAAGCCTAGTTTTATCATTCATTTTTAAAACTCCTCAACTTATCAATTTAACCTATTAGTAATTATACCAGGATAAACTATCTCTTGTAATAGGATAGAAGAGATGTAAAATACAAGTAAATTACTTATTTGGAGGGATGAAAAGTGGAAAGAGTTGTGATTACCGGTATGGGGATAGTGTCTCCTATAGGAAACAACATCCAAACATTTTGGAACAATTTGATTAACGGGGAATCTGGTATATCCACTATCGATACATTTGATGTTACTAATCATAAGACAAAAATTGCAGGTATCGTCCAAGATTTTGATGCAGATGAAGTTTTAGGAAAGAACGAAGCTAGGCGTTTAGATCGTTTTTCTCAATTTGCTTTGGCTGCAGCTGAACAAGCTTGGGTAGATTCTAAGTTAGACCTCGATCGTATAGATGTAGAAAGGTTAGGCGTATATGTAGGTTCAGGGATAGGGGGAATTGAAACCTTGATTGAAAATATTGATGTGCTTAGACAGAAGGGGCCAAGAAGAGTTAGCCCGACCCTAGTACCTGCCATGATTTCTAATGCTGCTGCAGCACAAATTAGTATCAAGTGGAACGCAATGGGACCTTCTTTGTCGCCCGTTTCTGCTTGTGCAATTGGAAATACAGCTATTGGTGAAGCCTTTAGACTAATTCGTTCTGGAGAAGTTGACGTTGTGTTCGCAGGTGGCACAGAGGCAGCTATAACAGACTTATCAATAGCAAGCTTTGGTAATGCTACAGCATTATCAACAAGAAACGATGATCCCACTAAAGCTAGTCGTCCATTTGATGAAAATCGAGATGGATTTGTCATGTCAGAAGGAGCTGGAATTCTAATCCTAGAATCTTTATCTCATGCTTTACGTAGAGAGGCAAAGATTTATGCAGAAGTCATTGGATATGGTGCAAGTTCAGACGCACACCATATCGTAGCTACACATCCGGAAGGTAAAGGGGCCTATCTTGCAATGAGATCAGCTTTAAAAAATGCAAATATATCGCCTGAAGAAATTGATGTTATTAGTGCCCATGCAACAAGTACAAAAGTGGGAGACATCTCCGAAACGATGGCTATTAAGCAGCTGTTCGGTAAACAAGCTTATCAGATTCCAGTAACAGCTAATAAATCTATGATCGGTCATATGTTAGGGGCAGCAGGCGGGGTTGAAGCAATTGCTTTAGCAATGAGTTTAAAGGAAGGTATGATTCCTCCAACAATTAACTTAGAAAATCCTGATCCATTATGTGATCTCGATTATGTACCATCTATTGCTCGCCAAGTGAAAATAAATACGGGTCTGTCTAACTCATTCGGTTTCGGAGGTCATAATGCAGCAATTGTTTTAAGGAAATACGAATGAATAAACTTTCTCTCGTAAATCTACCCGTTTCTTAAGGAAACGGGTAGATTTATTCCGTTAAATGGCCCGATTGTTGAATAAAAGCTAATGACGATTGTTCAACTAGTTGAGTAGAAGAGAACCTCTCTACCTCGCGGTAGATTGTGTTTCTCCCCCCTCGCAGAACCGTGCTTGCGCTATTCACGCACACGGCTCCTCCTAGTTATCATTCACAAGATGTAGCT
>NZ_JAHUWN010000072.1 GCF_019219025.1 Bacillus sp. sid0103
ATTTAGGTTAAACTGTATTTGAGTCATAATTAATTCCTCCACATTGTTTTCTTCGCCGTTAACATTGTAACCATGAGGAATTAATTTGACTCATTTTCTTTTTACACAATTATATGGACTCAATCTCATAATGCCGGAATAGCCCTAAAAACGCTTTTTCTTTATCCCCTGGATCTGTGATTAGACTCAATTATGTTGTTCACCTTCTTTTGTTTTTTGCGTATACCTTTTAGACGAAAAAGTTCCTATTTTGGCCGAAGGTTTTTTTTAAAATCCTAAAAAACTTAGTTATTTTTGATAAAAATGGTTTAAAAGAAGAAAAGTAGTTCTACTATAAGACAAAACCTTAGTAAAAATAGTAAGCAATTTACATAGAAGCGGATTTATAGGCAATGAAAAAGAATCTTCGATTGGAAGATCCTTTTATACTTCTTATTAAACTAAGGCACCCGTTAACTGAATAAGCACAAATGAAATTTATTAAAAATTGCCAGCGTCCGTTTCTCTTCTATTCGGAAAACTTTCCTTTGCTATGTCATCAAGATGAAGTGTTCCGTGTATGCCATTAACTTTTTTCTTATCCACCATTTTCGAGTAAAATCTTATATAGAAATCAGTATCCTCAAGGTTTGGGAAATCACTTGCAAATGCAATATCATTGCCATTTGGAAATAGAATATCAAACAGTTCAACATCCACTTCATAAATCTCAAAGGCACTGTTAATTGCACCGTCAATTACTTGAACATTTTTTTTCATAACATTCTCCTCATAAAGTTGCTAACACTATAATTCAGCTATAAAGAAGGGACTTCCTTCTTCAGCTATCCTGCCCGTTAGTGTCTAATAATAAAAAAGACCGCAGTAGCGATCCTCGTCTTTAACCCTTGCAGACCGTTAATTGAACAAGAAGAACTAAGTATTGACTAAGGAGCAACAAGGTCTGTATCAGGAGGATTGTAACCTAAATGACGAGCCATAGATACGATTTGTCCCTTATGATGAAACTCATGTGTTTCGGTATGAGTTAAAAGCCATAGAGGAGTCGTACTCCATGGTTCTTTCTGCCACTTCACCTGATTCGCTATATTATCGAACCAACGAGAATTGAATTCATCTAAAAACTGTTGTACTACTTCATCTACTAACTCAAATCTATTTCGAACCTTTTTGACATCTGAGTGTTCGATATCATAAACTGTAGCGAACGAAAAATCATTCTGTTTAAGTGCGAATTTCCCAAGCCAGCCCAAATAGCAATCAGCAACGTGAATATGGGTTCTAATAATAGACGCGTTCCCGAAGTTTGGAACTGTTTTGTGCAACTTTTGCAACGGAATCCCTTCCAAAAACGCAAACAATGTTTGTCTAGTGGACCTAATGAAACTGTATTGTTGCTTCAAAACATCCTTCATTCACTATCAATCCTCTCTGTTTAGTAACCCTTTTAGAAAAGACTACATAACGAACAGATGGGAGTAATCTTTAGCAGCTTATTCTCCCCTTTCATAATATATCTTTTCTTTTTTCTTATGATAGTTCCTTTTTTCTTATTCCACTAATCTGCTCCGTTTGCTCAATAACAAAAAAGGAACGCCGCAGCGATCCCCATCTTTAACTCTTGCACCCGTTAGTGTAAGTACATTTCTTCACAATCTTGTTATTACCAAAAAGTAAAATACTAGCTTGATTTGAGGAAATTGCAACTATTTGCAGAAATGACTTATCTAATTTAACTCACCAATAAACCAGATTTCGCCAACGTGGTTTATGTCTTCGTCTGAAATTATTTCCTTGAAACCCCGTAATTTTAAATCAGAAGATAAAACAAGGTTCCACTCTTTGATTATATTTCTATCGCTATCTAGAGGTACCCATTTTTGTTCTTGTGAGTTTCTCTCCAAAAAACCAACAAACCAACTTTTATCTGGTAATACTACAATTTGTGAGTCAAATAAATTGGGCAACGAAATAATGGCATATGTAATAATCACTCTGTACCTTCGTCTTTATGCTGATTAAATAATTAACCCGTTCAATTAATTTTTGCATAATATCTCGTCTTAATTTGTTCGGAGTTTTTTTCGAATCTATGTATTCTTGGCTGAATGGTAAATGTAGGTGCCAATAACCTAAACCATATTCATTAGGATTAGGAATAATTTTTGTTAATTCAGTTAAATCCTCTACAAACGTCTTGTACCTTCTCTTTAAACCCCTAACTTTCTTTTTAGTTCCATTATCAAATCTCCATTGAACCATAACCCAATCCCCCTAATTTAATTACAACAATGCCTTCTTATATTAGGATTCCCTTAATATACATCAAGTCTTATCTCCCAAAACTCCATATCTTCCAACACCAGGTCATAAGGTTTTTTTATTTCTTTCCTGCGAATGTTTTGTTTTTTTGATATTGCTAGCTCTTCTTTACTACTCAAACAAGTAAAATACTCTACGACGCCACTAGTTTGAATGGCTTCTTCTAGGTAAGAATATAGTATTGTTAAACACTTTTCTTCTTCTGCTGTTCCTTTTAATTCATATTTTAAAGGGATGTGATTAGAGTAAGCCGCTACTTGGTGATTGAAAGAGAGCTGGGGACTGTATGAAAATCTTCGTTTTAATTTGCTATCGTAATTATTTTCAAAATATATATGAGTGAAATCTAATTCATTTTTAAAGACATTCGGTTTTTTAGGAGACACGGGTTTTGAACCAAAGGAACCTTTAGGTAATCTCATAGGTGAAGCAAGATAAATGTATTGAGTCATAATTGATTTTCCTTTCTATGCACCATTTCATAAACTATCCTGC
This sequence comes from Bacillus sp. sid0103, assembly GCF_019219025.1. The sequence continues at coordinate 2,818 of NZ_JAHUWN010000072.1, forward strand.
CCCTTTAGCTCAATAATAAAAAAAGCCACCAAAAATGAACTGGACCTTCGACTCTTGCCCCCGTTAGTGAAAGAATAAAAAGGTTTTTACTTACCTATATATTCAATCGTAATACCATTTACCTTTTTTTTCATCTCGTATGTTTCAGAGGATATATCATAAGTAACTTTTAAGTTCTTTTCATCAAGCCATTCTATCGAAAAATCTTTTTCTGACCCAAATGTATTTCCCGATTCATTTTCTAATTCATCATCTTTATATAAAATGGATAATTGAGGTGAAAACCCCGTTGTTGCACCGCAACTTCTATCGAAAATATATGCGATATTCTCACCATTGGGAGAAGGGATTTTTTGTTTAATATCATTTCCACACAAATCCTCAAATAAAAAATTCAATAGATACTTTCCAGCCATAAATAAAATTATTATTGTAATTATCGTAATTAAAAAAGTCTTATACCTTTTTGTCATTTGAACCACCCAGAATGAAAAGTATTTAGTAATTAGTATTTTCCAATGTAGTGTTATTATTATGTTGTTCTTTCACTAACCTGCTTCGTTAGTGGAACAAGAAAAAGAGCCGCCGCAGCAACCCTTTGTAAAAAATAAGCACCCTTAAGTTGAAGTACATAAACTTGTAATCATTTTCTTTTTTTCTTTAAATAGAATAATTCAAAGATGAAAGCAAATAGACATAGTACCATCACTGAATCAATTATATTTTGAACTAAGATTGAATCAATTTTTAGGATACGAGTGATAATATCAGAAAATAAAACAATAAAGAAAATCGACCACAATATTTTTTGCTTTTTAGAAAGATTAGAAACAGGCTCAAAAAAGGTCGTTAATTTCATAAAAAATCTCCTATTTACCTTTTATTCATCTATTTCAATTATATCAACAAAAAGTGATAATCCTCATTTTTTTTACTAAATAATCATTTTCCTTCTTCAACTAAACTGCTTCGTTAGAATTCCTGTAGGCAGCTAATTTTCAACTTTGAAAAAAAATAGGTCCCTCAGTAAGATATGAGTATAGACACCACTCTAACTCAAAACCTTAAGGAGGAACCCTTATATGAATTTTAAGATGCAAGACAAACAAAATCAACTAATTGAGAGAATTTCAGA
>NZ_JAHUWN010000073.1 GCF_019219025.1 Bacillus sp. sid0103
TACCAACAAGTTCATGTGCTTTGCTCATTTTGCTCATTTATTTCGATCCCCTTTTTTGTTTTTTGTTTTAATGGTCAAGTAATACAATGCCGTCTGCACATCGGCAGGTAGCAAGTCATAGATAAGCGCTGCCATCGGTTTAATCGCTCCCTTTTTTGTTTTCTTGCTTAAACCATGTAGTTGCAGTTCCGGCAAAACTCTAAAAACCGTGTCATCTTTAATCCCCTCCATGTCACCATTTAGAACACAAAAAGTAGTACCATAGACTTATTGCATTACCTTCTTTATAAATCCGCTAAAATAGGCTGTCTCGACGCTTAAAACACGTATTTTAGTCCTTAAACCGTCGTTTTCTTTCCTTATATTCACGGTCTCTTTGACGACGATTTTCTTTTTCGGCAAACTCTCCGCATTTCTTACAGTAGCGCTGCCTGTTGCTTTTTCGTTCGAATGGTTGCAAGCAAGATTCGCAAAAATCACCTGACATGCTTACGCCTCGCTCCGACCAATAAAGCACCTCGATTGAATGGTCGCCCGGTATTACACTATTTTCTGCATAAGTACAGCGCCCACCATGTTCACGAAAATAAACACAAGTTCGGTCGCCATTGACGCCAGTTTCAAGGTAGCATTTGCCTTCGCCGTCATATGTCGCACAATTGGCAGAAATAAAACGTTGAAGTTTATTCATCGTCCGCTACCTCCGCAGCTTTCTTGTCGAGAATATCCCGAACAACCAGCCGTATTGTGTCCATGCCGATATCAAAGTTTTTGCGCGGTGACGTCTCAAATACAATTAATAGCGTTAATTTCTCGATGTACTTCGTTTTCTTTTCCTCGTCCATATTCTTGTAGTTGCGGAAAACAGTGTAACTTTCCACGAACTCAATTACTTGATGAAAAAACACATCAATAGGGTCTAACTCTCCATCCACTCTTCTTTCTCCTCCTCAATTTCTTCTGGCGGATCTGGCTCCGGTAAATACTCCAGGCGCCCATTCGAATAAACCTTTGCTAATCTTGATCCGCTAAAGTTATTTCCGTAATAATCATTGACTTGAATAATTTCATAACTCATTGCGTCAACCTCCTTGTTTTGAGAACACCTCCTAGAACGCAAAAAAGCCGCAGATAAAAAACTGCAGCAAAAAAGCACCGCCACTTGAGCGATGCCTTATTTTTAAATTTTACTTGCTTCCTATTCTCTTCCTCACATAACCTTAAGTATAGGTTAATATTAGACAATTTTACCCTTCATTCGTTCGACATTCTTAATAAAAGCATGGTAAGAGTAGCCTAATTCCTCAGCAGTTTTCTTATAATTCATCCTTTCATGCGGATATTTTTCATAAAATTGAGTGGTCGTCAGTTTCGCAACGTCTTCCCTTACATAATTGTGCAGCTGAATAAGGAGTTTTGTTTGATTTTTAGTTAAGGATTCAGCCATTTGCCCCAATTCTTTGTACTTTTGATACTTTTCACCGTGAAAAATCACTCTCATTACGTCATCATGCAAGAAATCAAATTCATTAATATCATAAACGTAATAATATACCCATTGTCCATTTCGACGCATTCTGTTTATTCCCTGCGACTTTGCCCGGATTTCAATATATTTGGTGTAAAAAGCCTTACAAACATAATTTACAATTTCTTTTTCCGATTTCGAGGTGTCAGCTTTATTGAACGCATAAATAAGAGCAGGACGAGCCCAATTTTCGAATGCCTTTTCGAATAACTTCTCGGTCCTGGCATTCTCGATTTCGTGTAATTTGTTAAAAAAGAAGATGTGATCCTCAAGCATTAACAACCTCATAGAATCCCAATGGTTAGCAACATCCACCGGCATTGGCGAATAGTTGTTTTCTCGCGTTAGAACGTCTCTCATCCCGAAATATTCAAGCAGTTCGTTAAATTCCACCCATTTCATATAGTATCCGCGGCGAATTTTCCGCGCTAGTCGGAGTATTGGTGATATCTGAGCCTTAACCTTTGCGCAAATATAGTCGAGGGAATCATCCCTTCCGCGCTTTTCAAGGTAATTCACATTACGTACTCTAACCTTAATTTCTTCGATAATCTCCAGCGATTCTCCGCGTTGCAATGCCTCGATTTTAGATTTCATACTTTGCCCATCCCTTCAAAAGCGACCTCATTCTACTTGACGGCAAATACAGATTTATTCTCTGCCCATTGCGGATCTGAGAGCGCCATACCCATTGCAGCAAATCGGAAACAGCGAGTAAATCCTGATTGATTGTTACGCCATTATCCTCGAAGAAAACGCGCTCAATCGGATTCAAATAGCGGTTATACACATACGCAAGTGAGCTACGGTCAGCGTATTCGTTGGTTGCACGAAGGTTAACTGCTGCAAATGATTTCGCATAACCTTTGCCTGATAAGTCATGCTGCCGCTTTTTTATCGTTGTCCATAGAATGTCTTTCGCCTTTGCCTTACAGATATTTCGAAAGTAGTTATATATATTTTTCTGAATTCCCTCGAGCACATCGTCGCTTGCTTTTCCGAGCCAAGTTGTGCTTAACGCGTTCGGACGGTCTGCAAACTTATTCAGCGATCCTTCATACAATTCGATTAATTGTAATAGCTTTTCTCTCATTTCATTAGAGCGATTATATTCTGCCAATTCATATCGTTCTCCCACCTTATCAACGCTTTTGTATTCGTAAGCAATTTTGTGCAAATCATAGTAATAGCGCTGAATCTGACCGTCAAATAGGTACGTAAGAATCATTACATTATCAAAGGCCTCGAACACTTTTGGCGGAAAAGACCATAACAAAAAATTTTCGCGGTGAATAAATAGATTTCCAGCCCGCGCAAGTAGTTTAATATCATCGAATCGGCCGTCGTGATAGTCATCGTAAACCCACTTAACTCGGTTATCGTAAATCTCGATATAACCGAGCTCGAGTAATGCGCGAATATCAGACCGGTTAATATTTGCTTTCTCAATAACGTCCATTACCTCGTCCAAGATAAGCGTATACCCTGAGCCCGTAAGTAGCTCGATAAGTTCGTCGTCAGCGGTCTGAAAAAGGCTATGCGTTGCGCAAATATCGTAGCCCGCGACAATCAATTCTTTTAAACTATGAAGCTTGCGGCCGGCCCGATTGTTATTATTGGGCTCTAAGAACTTGCGATTAGGCACCGCCTTAATTACACGCTGAATCTCGTCTAGGTATGGCGTAATGTAAATGAACTTTCGATCAGTTGGCGCCTCGTTAATGTGTTGTAGCGCCCAGGACGTCTTACCTCGCCCCA
>NZ_JAHUWN010000074.1 GCF_019219025.1 Bacillus sp. sid0103
CATCTTAAAATTCATATAAGGGTTCCTCCTTAAGGTTTTGAGTTAGAGTGGTGTCTATACTCATATCTTACTGAGGGACCTATTTTTTTTCAAAGTTGAAAATTAGCTGCCTACAGGAATTCTAACGGAGCAGGTTAGTGCAACAAGCATTGGTACAATATTGGTTGGGGAAACGTATTAGAGAGATGAAATTTAAGATAGGTAGAGGTTAATGGAATGGGAAAAGATTTTTATGCTGGTATTTTCAGCTTTATAGTTGGAGTTCTTGCAATTTATATGTTCTTCCATGCCACAAGGGAACGTTTCTTGCACAATAAAACTTATGACCATATCAGGTATATAACCCCGTTACCTGTCTCTTTTAATTTTTGGTGGGGGGACTTTTATGTTTGGCTGTCGGGGTATACGGAATCATTGAACCATTTCTTTAATCTAATTGTTCTTGAATTAACGGGTGCAAGAGTTAAACGGGGATTGCTGTGACGATCTTTTTTTGTTTTACTTACGGGGCAGGTTAGTGGAAGAAGTAATTTGACTCTTCAATGTCGCATTGACCAAAATTGTGCAGTAAAAATAAAAAAGGACAGTCTCTATTGGAAGAAACCATAGAATAAAGATTTTACCATTCCCTGTCCTGTGTACACGTACTTTGTACCGAATGGATATGGAAATCTCCATATTTTCGGTTACTTCGCTTTCCTTCTCCAATGAAGGGGACGTCAAGTCAGTTCTTGGTCATTTATGAGTTTCGCTTTGGCTGTTTGAACACTTCGTCCTGCCACAGTTGATACAGATAGATGATAAGCGCAAAACCGACCATCATAGCAACAATGGCTATTGTAGACAAAGTCGATTCACTCGAAACAAGCCCCATCCGTTGCCATACCGGGTAAACGAAGTACATAAATAACCCGTCCAAAAGTATATTGACAGTCAAATACATCCAAAATTTCCCGAAAGTAAAGCGGAATACCCAGATAACTATAACTAAATATGCTCCATACACCCAAGGAACCGGGGCGACTTTATCCCACCCGAACAGACTGGAACCTGTCTCTTTCCACCATCCGTAATGGTAAGCCGCTTGATATGCCAAGGTATCAATAACGGTCATAAATAGAGCGACCGGCATGTACCTGCGTACAGTATCCATTTTCAAAAAAAACAAGGACGCCCAAGGCAATATCAAGATTGACCAGAGAATAATCTGTTTCATGTCATTAATACCCCACATTAGTTTTATGTGTAGTGTTACTCTCGGTTCATATATTTATTCGATTTATCCGATAAAAGTAATTGAAACACCGACTTGGTTAAGCAGAATAACATTCCAATTGGACAAAGGGTTGCGGCAGCCTTCTTTTTTATTCGTAATATTACAGCTTGTATTTTAATTGTTCCTGCATTTTTTTATCTTTGCTGAAAATAATAAGTTCAGAGTGATAAAATGGCAACTGCTAAAATTGGGGATAATATTTTATTTAAGCGTGAAGGGAAAAGCTATGAAGGAATTGTTAAGGTTGTAAGAGAAAATTCTGTTATTGTTGAGTATGGATACAATAAAGAAAAAGACGAACCAATTACAACCATAGTCAATCATAAAAATTATAAAATTACTTAGGCAACTTTGTGAAAAAATATACTTAAAGTAACGGGTGCAATAGTTGAAGAACGGAGCTGTCATCGAGGCAGCTTCTTCTTTTTGAACTAACGGCACGGATTCTTCAATAATTTCCAAGATTAAACCTGCTTTTAATAAGACATTATAAAAGTAACCTTAAAGGAGGTTATGATACGTGATTAAGAAAAACATCAGTGTCCTTTTGATGTTCTTTTTAATAATTAGTCTTACTGGATGCAACAAAAAATCAAATGAATCATCTTCACCTAAGACGCCCAAAATAAATCAAATGAACATATCGAATTCAACCGATAAAAACCTTAATAAAAAACGGAAAACAAGAATAAGCGCTGTGGCCTTAACTCCCTATCCATCTTCGATAGCAACCGTTGTAAATAAAAAATATTATTTACCTGTTACTTATGTACCGAAGAATTTAGTATTTCCGGAAGTACCTTTTCTATTCAAAGAAAAAATTGAAAAACGTAAAATGAGATGGGAAGCGGCTAAAAGTTTGGAAAAGATGTTTGCTGCCGCAAAAAAAGATGGAATTTATTTAAGTGGGGTATCTGCGTATCGTTCTTATTCTACACAAAAAGTATTGTTTAACAATTATGTTAAAAGAGATGGATTTGAAAAAGCGGTAACATACAGTGCGATTCCGGGCACAAGTGAGCATCAAACAGGTTTAGCGATTGATGTAAGCGGAACAGACGGAATATGTGCAGTTTCGTCCTGTTTCGGAAACAGAAAAGAAGCGAATTGGTTGAGTAAAAACAGTGCGAATTATGGGTTTATTGTTCGTTACCCAAAAGGAAAAGAATCCATTACGGGTTATAAACATGAGCCGTGGCATCTTCGTTACGTTGGTAACATTTCGAAACCAATTAATAATCGCGGGATTACACTTGAAGAATATTTAGGTGTTAAATCCGTTTCCAAATAAGAAAAAAGCGGTTCTCCAAAAACAGAGAATCGCTTTCTTTCGTATGAATAAGACCTTGTCCTTTTGCCTTTAATAACAAAGAATATGATGTGCGAAAGACGACGAGTACGCTGATATATTTGATTCGATAGCAGGTGTACATAAAAACAAAACACAAAGTAGTGAAGAATAAACAAATATAAATAATACTCTTTTTTGGTATATGTAAACACCTCAAAGTTAATATAAGTGTACTAAAGGTAAGTTATACGGGTTGATAAATGGGAGGTATCAATTATTTTGGTAATGATGCAATACCCTATAAATAAAGCAAGATTGTGAAGCATTGTACTTAAACTAAACCAGCTAATAGTTTGTCAATATTTTTCAATAAAAATCCTAAAAATCACATGATATACTAAAAATAAGCATGCCAAATAACCTTCCTAACCTAAACTTTTGGAAGGTTTTGTATTGTTTGG
>NZ_JAHUWN010000075.1 GCF_019219025.1 Bacillus sp. sid0103
TTTCTTTCCTTATATTCACGGTCTCTTTGACGACGATTTTCTTTTTCGGCAAACTCTCCGCATTTCTTACAGTAGCGCTGCCTGTTGCTTTTTCGTTCGAATGGTTGCAAGCAAGATTCGCAAAAATTACCTGACATGGTTACGCCTCGCTCCGACCAATAAAGCACCTCGATTGAATGGTCGCCCGGTATTACACTATTTTCTGCAAAAGTACAGCGCCCACCTTGTTCACGAAAATAAACACAAGTTCGGTCGCCATTGGCGCCAGTTTCAAGGAAGCATTTGCCTTCGCTGTCATATGTCGCACAATTGGCAGAAATAAAACGTTGAAGTTTATTCATCGTCCGCTACCTCCGCGGCTTTCTTATCGAGTATGTCCCGAACGACCTCTCGGATCGTTGCCATGCTGATATCGAAATTTTTTCTAGGGCTCGCACTAAATACAATCATTAACGTGAGCTTCTCGATGTATTTCGTTTTCTTTTCATCGTCCATCCGTTTATAGTTCTTGAACACGGTGTAGGACTCCACAAACTCGATTACTTCGTGGAAAAATATCTCTTCTGGGTCTAGCTCCTCGTACACAATTGTTCCTCCTCGTTTTCTTCTGGCGGATCTGGCTCCGGTAAATACTCCAGGCGCCCATTCGAATAAAGCTTTGCTAATCTTGATCCGCTAAAGTTATTTCCGTAATACTCATTGACTTGAATAATTTCATAACTCATTGCGTCAACCTCCTTGTTTTGAGAACACCTCCTAGAACGCAAAAAAGCCGCACTAAAAAAACTGCAGCAAAAAAGCACCGCCACTTGAGCGATGCCTTATTTTTAAATTTTACTTGCTTCCTATTCTCTTCCTCACTTAACCTTAGGTATAGGTTAGTATTAGACAATTTTCCCCTTCATTCGTTCGATATTCTTGACAAAAGCAGGGTAAGAGTAGCCTAATTCCTCAGCAGTTTTCTTATAATTCATCCTTTCATGTGGATATTTTTCATAAAATTGAGTGGTCGTCAGTTTCGAAACATCTTCCCTTACATAATTGTGTAATTGAATAAGGAGTTTTGTTTGATTTTTAGTTAAGGATTCAGCCATTTTCTCCCATTCTTTGTAATTTTGATACCTTGCACCGTGAAAAATCACCTTCATAACATCGTCATGTTCAAAATCGAATTCGTTAATGTCCCTCATATAGTAATAAATCCACTGTCCATCCCTGCGAATCCGGTTTAACCCTTGCGAAATGGCTCTTAATTCGATGTATTTGGTGTAAAATGCCTTACAAACATAGGTTACGATCTCTTTTTCTGACTTCGAAGTGTCCGCTTTCTCGAACGCATAGACAAGAGCCGGTCTAGCCCATCTTTCAAAAGCCTTTTCGAATATCTTTTCGGTTTTTGCGTCCTCGATTTCGTGCAATTTGTTAAAGAAGAAGATGTGATCCTCCAGCATTAGCGACCTCATAGAATCCCAGTGATTAAGAACATCCTCCGGCATCGGCGAATAGTTGTTTTCGCGCGTTAGAACGTCTTTCATCCCGAAATATTCAAGCAGCTCGATAAATTCCACCCATTTCGGAAAGTGCCCACGGCGAATTTTCCGCGCTAGTCTGAGCATGGGCGCAATCTGCCCCTTAACTTTTGCAGCTATATAGTCCAACGAGTCCTCGCGCTCAGCTTTCAAGTAATTTATGTGACGGACCCGGTGCTTGATAATATCGATAATCTCCTGCGTTTCTCCGCGTTGTAATGCCTCAATTTTAGATTTCATATTTAGCCCACCCTTTCAAAAGCGACCTCATTCTACTTGACGGCAAATACAGATTAATTGGCTGCCCATTGCGGATCTGAGAGCGCCATACCCATTGCAGCAAATCGGAAACAGCGAGTAAATCCTGATTGATTGTTACGCCATTATCCTCGAAGAAAACGCGCTCAATCGGATTCAAATAGCGGTTATACACATACGCAAGTGAGCTACGGTCAGCATATTCGTTGGTTGCACGGAGGTTAACTGCTGCAAATGATTTCGCATAACCTTTGCCTGATAAGTCGTGTTGACGTTTCTTAATAGTGGTCCAAAGAATGTCTTTCACTTTTACTTTGCAGATATTACGGAAATAGTTATATATGTTTTTCTGAATGGATTCGAGCACCTCATCGCTAGCCTTACTTAGCCATGTCGTACTTAGTGCGTTTGGTCGATCGGCAACCTTATTTAGGGGGCCTTCATATAAATCGATTAGCTGTAGAAGCTCTTCCCTTTTTTCTTCAGTGCGATTATACTCCGATAATTCGTATCGATCCCCCACCTTTTCAACGCTCTTGTATTCATAGCCGATTTTGTGTAAGTCGTAATAATAACGCTGAATCTGAACGTCAAAGAGGTACGTAAGGATCATTACGTTATCAAAGGCTTCGAATACTTTTGGCGGAAATGACCATAATAAAAAATTGTCGCGGTGAATAAACAAATTGCCAGCTCTTGCAAGTAACTTGATATCATCGAATCGGCCGTCGTGATAGTCTTCGTAAACCCACTTAACGCGGTTATCGGAAATCTCGATATAGCCGAGCTCAAGTAATGCGCGAATATCAGACCGGTTAATATTTGCCTTCTCAATAACGTCCATTACCTCGTCCAAGATAAGCATATACCCTGAGCCCGTAAGTAACTCGATAAGCTCGTCGTCAGCGGTCTGAAAAAGGCTATGCGTTGCGCAAATATCGTATCCCGCGACAATCAATTCTTTTAAACTATGAAGCTTACGGCCGGCCTGATTGTTATTATTGGGCTCTAAGAAGTTGCGATTAGGCACCGCCTTAATTACACGCTGAATCTCGTCTAGGTATGGCGTAATGTAAATGAACTTTCGATCAGTTGGCGCCTCGTTAATGTGTTGTAGCGCCCAGGACGTCTTACCTCGCCCCA
>NZ_JAHUWN010000076.1 GCF_019219025.1 Bacillus sp. sid0103
CTGTCTACGCTTAAAGACTAATGTTACCATTAGCCCTCCAAGACTCGCTACGAGCGAATGGCTAGTTCTTACTCGGCGGGAATCCCACCCGCTATATGATACGACCTAGGCTCGGCCGCACAACTGCCACGTTACTTGAATAAGAAAAAGCGTCTCCACTTATTGTAGAAACGCACTCGTTGCTTCTATTTAGATAACTCTTTTTTAATTTTAATAATGTGAAAGTTTTTTGTTTAGATAAAATGTGATTAAAGCAACTACTATTAAAACTGGAATTGCATAAATTTGTCCAACAAACAATTTCCACCCCACCGTATTATAGCCTTCTGATGCAGGAATGAAGACTGCAATTATACTAACAATTATATAGGATAATAATGGCGGAATTATTTTTTTCATAGCACATCACCTTTAGTGTAATTTTACACAATTGTAACAAATATCACCGATATTGTAAATATTTTCTATAAGGTCTTCTTAAACAAACCTGCATCCGTCAGTTTAAGTACCATCCACAATCGCTTAAAATCACTTAACTCTCCATATTACGTACAATTTTTATAAGATCAGGTAGCTTACGGATTTCATACGTCGGCTTAATTCCTATATTGTTTTCCTTGATATGTGGATTGAACCAGCAGGTGTCAATCCCGTAATTTATTCCCCCCTGAATATCGGAGGTCAGAGAGTCGCCCACGATCAACACTTTAGCTTTATCTGTAACCTGTAGCTTGGAAAACGCATAATCGAAAATACCCTTTTCGGGCTTCAGGAATCCAGCCTCTTCAGAAATAATAATATGCTCAAAAGTATTACAGAGAGGGGACCTCCCGATTCTTGATGTCTGCACATCCGTGAATCCGTTTGTTATAACGGCCAGCCGACAACTGACAAGATTTTCACATAATTTTACGGCTCCCTGTACAAGATGTGTTTCCTTGCCCAAATATCCAAGATAAACACTGCTAAACGTATCTGCATTGATTTCAAGCTCTTGCGCAAGGAACAACCTCCTAAATCTCTCTACTCTCAGTTCTGATAAAGTGGTAAGCCCCTGTTCCAAATCTCTCCATAATACCTTGCTAATCTCTTTATAATTGGCTTCATATCTCACCAATCCCGTAGGCAATCCGAACTCTACAAAAGCTTTATGTAGTGCCTTTTTTTCCGACAAACCGAAGTCGAACAATGTATCATCCACATCGAACAATATGATTTCGTATTTCATAACTACCTCCATTAATCGGTACCGACCTAATTTGGACACTTATCTCAATTCTTTTCATAACAATAACATTGATGAACTCTCTTGATTGTCCTTTTATTGTTTCTTTATCTGCTCCTATATAATGGCAAATACTCAACCTGGATATACCTTTGGAAATTCACCTTTTTTAATAGCTTAAAATAAGAACAATTTCCATAATATTATACTGTATAGGTAGGATGCCTTGTGCAACTAACCTGCTCCGTTAGTTCAACAAGAAAGAGCTGCCACGATGACAGCTCAGATCTTAAACTCAAGCACCCGATAGTTGAATAAGCTCGTTTAAATTTGAAAGGATTGAACCAAACATTCTTCATTATCAACAATTTTCTTCTCTTCTTCAAAGTCTATATATAGCTCACGATAAATTTTTCTCCAAAATAAAACAGCAGGTTTATTCTTGGCTAATTCAACAACAAAATATCTACCCTTTTTCTGTTTAAACAATTCCTCTAATAATGAAATTGCAATACCTTTTCTCCTGAATTTTTTCAACATAAAGATATCATTAATACTGAAATCATAGTCTTTATTTAAAAAAGGTCTTTCTAAGAGCAGTAAAAAACCTACAATTTCCTGATTTTTTTTTAGAAAATATGGTGTTAACCCATCTCTCTCCCAGATTAATTCAAATGAGTCAAACTCAAAAGAACCACTTGTTGATATGTCTAAACCATCGGTAAATTCAGAAAGGTCGTGTAAATAAAGGGAATATAAGTTGCGAAGAATATGCTTTTCATCTTTAGATAGTAATTTTAATGAAACAGTCATTTTTATACCTCATTTTCAATTAAATAACTTCTCAACTTTGTTAATTTCTACATAGACTTGAATTTTTCCTTTTTATAACTATCCTGCCCTGTTAGTGAACAAGAAAAAAGGCTGCCGCAGCAACCTTTTGTTTAACTTAAGCACCCGTTAATTGAAGAAGGAATATTAATTTTTTAGTCGTTATTCTTAATTAAAATTTGGTTGTTAATATGATGTTCCATATGTTCAAGGTAGTCCTGTATAAGCCACTCTAATGTTTTTTGATGGTTATTACCAATATCACATAGATAAGTTAATTTCTCTGTAGGAGTATTCATAATTATATTTATGATTTGCTTATTTAGTGTTTGAAACAGAGTTAGTATTTCATCAAGAGGTCTCTCTTGATAATTCTGAACTACCATCCATTGTTCTTGATTATAAGACTGCATAACATAAGGTTGTTCTTCATATTGAATTTTTACAAACCTCTCAATATTATTTATTGCAGAGTCACAAAGATGTCCTAATATCTCTTTTTTAGACCATTTATTTGGAGATGGTCGATTAGATATTTCTATTGCTGACATTGAGTTGTATTCATTTGGTAATGTATGTATCCAGTGGTTTATTCCATTAATTACATTTTTCATACTCCTTCACCCTTTCAATATATCTAAAAAACAATATTCGACTAAAAACCTTAAAATCCCTTGTTCAACTAGTTGAGTAGAAGAGAACCTCTCTACCTCGCGGTAGATTGTGTTTCTCCCCCCTCGCAGAACCGTGCTTGCGCTATTCACGCACACGGCTCCTCCTAGTTATCATTCACAAGATGTA
>NZ_JAHUWN010000077.1 GCF_019219025.1 Bacillus sp. sid0103
TTGTTGTGCGAAATGTTTCTAGCTAAAATTGAGGATGGTCACATTACTCAGGTAAAGGCTAGACAGTTCCTTACGGAACTGAAGGATTATATCGAAGAATCAAATGACGGAGTAACACCCTGAAGGGTTCTCTCTTAGTCGAATAGCATTGGACTTAGTAAGAATGATAGTGTTATAAGCTCGGCGAAAAGGCGTGAGAAATTACCGTACCAGTTCGGCTGACGAAAGCCTACTCGATGGAGTGGTGTAATTCATGATGCTTGAGTTGAATGAATATGGTGAGAATGCGAATAAACCAAAAGAAATGGTTAAGCTGACGAACTTCTGAATGTACGGGTCTATAACTGCGATACATAGAAATGTGTATATCACCAAATTGTGAGGTTAGATGTGGGTGAGTAAAAATAACAAATATGAAAATCCATGATACGTTACAGGCGTATGAATGCTAACAGGCTTACAGGAAGCTCCTAAGTTCATTCTATAATAGATATAATTCAACGTTGTAAGCTGATAACGTGGAGGACTTACTTCCAATGAAACGTTGGCAAGGAAAACAATAATGAAACTAGCTATTGTATAACTTACCTTTGTATCAGTGAAAGTGGTGGCACAGTACCAATGAAGTGTCTAATTCACATGGAGGGATAGCCACTAGACTAATCTAGATTTATTCAACCAAGTAAGGCAGTTCTTTATCGATTAATAAGGTTCTTGTGAGACTAAAAGAGGTTTAACTCCGAAAGGAGTCACCAACTTATTGAAACGGAAGAAACTGAGACACAGTGAATATTATAGTATGCAAGATTGCTTTGACATACTATATTCTCAAAGTGTCAGTGGTCATCATTTCTATGAGCTAACAGAAATAATGAGTTCTAAGGATAATATACGACTTGCCTACCGAAACATCAAAAGAAATTCAGGTAGCAAAACTGCGGGAACAGATAAACTAACAATTAATGATATTCTACATTTGTCAGTGGAAGATGTAATAAAAAAGGTTCAGGCAATGTTCAAATGGTATGAACCCCAAACAGTAAGGCGTGTTTTCATTCCGAAAGGAAAAGGAAAAACAAGACCTTTGGGAATTCCCACGATTTGGGACAGAATCTTTCAACAATGTGTACTTCAAATTCTAGAGCCTATTTGTGAAGCCAAATTCCATAAACACAGTTATGGATTCAGACCGAATCGCAGCACTCACCATGCCAAAGCTAGGGTTGAATTTCTTATCAATCAAACTGGACTTCATCATTGTGTCGATGTAGATATAAAAGGTTTCTTTGATAATGTTAATCATAGTAAGCAACTAAAACAAATGTGGTCGCTAGGCATCAGGGACAAATCACTTCTTTCTATTATATCTAGGCTTTTAAAAGCAGAAATTGAAGGAGAAGGTATTCCTACAAAAGGTACTCCGCAAGGAGGAATTTTGTCGCCTTTATTATCCAATATTGTATTAAACGAATTGGATTGGTGGGTTAGTGAACAATGGGAAACGTTTAGTAGCAGGTATACTTACTCCACCAATGGCAGTAAGTATCAATTTCTGAAGAAAACAGCTTTGAAAGAGTGCTTCATCGTCCGTTATGCGGACGATTTTAAAATAATGTGCAGAACAAGGTCACAGGCAATAAAGATGAATTACGCATTGAAAGACTTCTTAAAATACAGACTACACCTGGAAACAAGTGATGAGAAATCTAAAGTTATCAACTTAAAGAAAAACTCTTCCGAGTTTCTTGGCTTTTCAGTAAAAGCCATAAAGAAAGGAAAGTCAAGATTTGGCTATGTAGCAAGGTCCGATATGTCGAAGAAGGCTAAAGCAAATGCCTTCCAAAAGATTAAGGAAGCTATAAAAGTAGTCAAGAAAAATCCTTGCATTCAATCTGTTTGGAATTTCAATACCGTCGTCATGGGTATCCAAAACTATTACTCTGTCGCCACTCAAATTACTATTAATCTGAATGAGTTAAACGCTCATCTACGCAAATCGTTATATAATCAGCTAAAGAACATTAGAACCGAGGCAAGTTTTCATGATATGACTAAGACCTTACAGAAAAGGTACAAGGGTTATAAGGCTAAACTATTTAAGATACAACAAATGGTCTTTGTGCCTATACATGCCCAACGGTGGAAAACAACACTTTGTTTCTCACAATCGATTTGTAACTTTACTGCCGAAGGTAGAGCAAAAATACACAATAGCTTAAAGGCTATTGATAAAACTATGCTTTCTTACATCATGAGAAACTACATTCCAAACCGATCTATTGAATACAATGACAACAGGATCAGTAAGTTTATTGCCCAATATGGCAAATGTGCCATATTAGGAGTGGAGTTAGGAATTAATGAATGGCATTGCCATCACATTAACCCATATCACCTTTCAAAAGATGATAGCTATTCAAATTTAATTATTGTTGATAAAGCTATTCATCAACTGATTCACCTAAAAGATAAGGTCAAGATAGAGACTCTTTTAAAATCCTTAAAACTTACTCGTAAGCAAAAAGAAAAAGTAAATACGGTACGATTAAAATGTCAAAATGAAATAATCTAATATTGGAAGAAAAGCACTCGTCTGCTTAATACATAGAAAAGAATAAATTGGATTAGTTGGAACGCCGTATGCGGTGAAAGTCGCTTGTACGGTGTGGACGGGGGGAAAAGGGAGAGATAACTTCAAACCCTTACCTATCTGTATGAA
>NZ_JAHUWN010000078.1 GCF_019219025.1 Bacillus sp. sid0103
CCTCATGAGAGGAAAAGGATTATCCGGTATTAGCACCGGTTTCCCGGTGTTATCCCAGTCTTACAGGCAGGTTGCCCACGTGTTACTCACCCGTCCGCCGCTAACCAACAGGAGCAAGCTCCTATTGGTTCGCTCGACTTGCATGTATTAGGCACGCCGCCAGCGTTCGTCCTGAGCCAGGATCAAACTCTCCAAGAAAGTTGATTAGCTCATTTTGTTACGTTGGCTTAACTTCTTAATCGAAGCTAAAATTTATTGTTTGTTTGCACGATTTTGTTTGTTTAGTTTTCAAAGAACAATTAGTAATATGTTGGAGCGGGTGATGGGAATCGAACCCACTACATCAGCTTGGAAGGCTGAGGTTTTACCAGTAAACTACACCCGCGTATTTTATTAAAATGGTCGGGAAGACAGGATTCGAACCTGCGACCCCTTGGTCCCAAACCAAGTGCTCTACCAAGCTGAGCTACTTCCCGTCTATATGGCGCGCCCGGAAGAAGTCGAATCCACAACCTTCTGATCCGTAGTCAGACGCTCTATCCAATTGAGCTACGGGCGCATTAATTAAAAAGTCAACTTTTAAAGTATAGCACACTCGGTATTCTCTGTCAACAATTTATTTGGTGCGGCCGAGAGGACTTGAACCTCCACGGGGTTGCCCCCACTAGGCCCTCAACCTAGCGCGTCTGCCATTCCGCCACGACCGCATGATAATTAGCGACAAAAACAATCTTATCACACTACACAATTTAATTCAAGTAAAATATTTGGTGCGGGTGAAGGGAGTCGAACCCCCACGCCTTGCGGCGCCAGATCCTAAGTCTGGTGCGTCTGCCAATTCCGCCACACCCGCATGAATATTTACTGATTAGAAAGATGGCTGGGCTAGCTGGATTTGAACCAACGCATGTCGCAGTCAAAGTGCGATGCCTTACCGCTTGGCTATAGCCCAATGATATTTTTTGTAATGAATAAGAAACAGGAAATGAATCAAGGTCACTTCCCGTTCCAATGACCCCTACGGGATTCGAACCCGTGTTACCTCCGTGAAAGGGAGGTGTCTTAACCACTTGACCAAGGGGCCTTAAGTTTATATGGCGGAGAAGGAGGGATTTGAACCCTCGCGCCGGTCACCCGACCTACACCCTTAGCAGGGGCGCCTCTTCAGCCTCTTGAGTACTTCCCCATATGGCTCCGCAGGTAGGACTCGAACCTACGACCGATCGGTTAACAGCCGATAGCTCTACCACTGAGCTACTGCGGAATAAAAAAGATATTTAAAAATCAATAAAGGCAATCACCTTATCGACTCTTTATATTATAATGACGATATAATATAAAGTCAATACAGTTTTAGATAAAGATTTTTCCGAATCACTACCTTATCCTAAGGTTATTTCTTTTATTTTCATCAATTTTCCTCTACATTTTCCACACACATATCTACTAGTATCAATGCTTCTTTTTCTTCTGTAAGATAGCTGACAGTTGGTGCACTGATAGAGAAGGATTTTATTAGATGTTCGTTTTACTTTTTTATCTGGCAGTTGGGCACAAAATCGTGGTGCTCCTACTTTTTTTAATAAATACTTAAAATTCTGGTCCCTATGCTGATAACCTTTTCCTGCAAGGTGAAGGTGATAATGGCATAGTTCATGTTTAATAATCCCTACTAATTCTTTTTCACCAAGCTGCTCGTAATATTTTCTATTGATTTCAATATTATGTGTGCCAAGCAGGTATCTGCCTCCTGTTGATCTTAGCCTTGGATTAAACGAGGCGTGATGCAAAAATGGTTTCCCAAATGACTCAACAGATATCTTTTCAACCAATATTTGAAGTTGTTGTTGGTCCATTTTGGGTCCCTCACTTTCTATGCGAACATGACAACCTATTATAGCATATATTGTATATACCTTTAATAATGATGTACTTTTCGGGAGGTTTTATTATGCCGACTTGGTTGCAAAACCAAATGAAAAGAGCTTTCTATGAAAAGGATCGCTATCAGATCAAGATGTTAAACCAGTGCTGGTTCTTTTACAGGAAGAAACATTACTCTTAGGATAACGCTCCGTTATCAGGGAGAAGATTTTTAATGCGCAAATCCGTTTTAGGTTTTGCGCTTTTTTGTTTTATCCAAATAGAAGCTACTTTTTTTAGGGGATTCATTTGGGAGTAGTCGGCATCGATTCACTTTCATCCCCTTTTTTTCGTCTTCGGTCACCCAATAACTCTATTGATTACCTTCTTCCCCTTTTTTCACCAGCTTCGGTCACCTATAACCCCCATTGATTACCTTCTTCCCCTTTTTTCACCAACTTCGGTCACCTATAACCCCTATTGATTACCTTCTTCCCCTTTTTTCTTCGTCTTTGGTCACCAATAACCCCCATTGAAGTCAAGTCCTATATTTTGTGTAAATTGTATTTCCTATGGTTACAATGTTTTTCAGCTTTTATGAATTTTGATGGTTTGGAAGGGGGTACCCCCTTCCAAACCATCAAGATTTCGCGCGCTTCGCG
>NZ_JAHUWN010000079.1 GCF_019219025.1 Bacillus sp. sid0103
CTTTAGTGGCTAAAAATACTGCGTTTAAAGCTTTACATGAGTATTTTACAAAACGCCCAAATAATCCTTTAAAGAAGATGCAATCTCTAATTGCAATATGTAATAAGCTCATACGCATTCTGTTTACAATTGGTAAAAAACAGTGTGAATTTAGTGAAGAACGTATGTTAAGGGACATTCCTCATATGACGGTATTACAGATAGCAGCTTAATTTTCTTTTGACTCGAAATTAATAGTAGGTTAATTGTTTAAAAACATTTGAAGCACGGATTAGTCAGTAAAACAACTAAAATACGGGTAAGGACCCTGTCGGGCAGCATGACTGACATCCACCTCATGGAAAGGTTGGACGAAGGAATTTTGGAGCAAAGACTCTGTGAGAAATGGGAGGTTTGACCTCCATGAGAAATGTGGAGATCCAACAGTGCGACCATAATTAAACAGGTTACCCATATTTTGGTTAAAGGTGGTTTGGTCACTATCAGTCGTTTTTTCACTTAGCCCCCAAAATTATCCTTTAGCACACTATTATTCCAGTCGTCAAATGAAATTTAATACAGACTACTGCGTAATTTGGAGAAAACAAGAGAAATCGAGAGATTTCCCTTTCTATATAGAGGGAGTTTAGTACAACAAGAAAAAACAGAAAAAGTTACCTTTCCTTGCTATGAATAACCCTTGTAACAGAAGTACCCCTCACCCTACGAACAGGAATATTTCCCCAATTTAGTGAATATTGTTTACATAGAGCATAAAACACAGCTAGACGCAACTGGAGGGGGAAAGATTTATGAATACAAATTCAAATCAATCTCTACCGATTCGATCATTTACACTACTCTCTGCCATCACTATGGGTTATGCAACTGTTTACGATTTGGCTGACGAGTTAAAGAGGCAATGATTACCTTTTTCCGATTCGATATTTTGGAATAAGACTCCGCAGGAAATTTATTCACCCATTGTTCAGAGGGTCCCACAGATACCATTTTTCTTAAACGGTAAATTGTACGATCCAAAAGACATTACACGTTTTAACGGTCATGAGCTGCACTTTGTTAAAGCGCCATCCGGTGATTATTTGTTGGTCGTTGATGATCAAGAATTGATGAACTATTGGGTAAGGTTGGCATACCATGAGATATTAAAATATCGCCAAATTGTAGGGGGTGGAAAACCTCCTGGTTTGATTCAGGGTCATAAGCCGGTTAAAAAACTTCCTACTCCACCCCCTTTTCAACCGTATCCGAGTCCGGGTTCGCCCGAAGGTTTTGGAGGGCCACCGACACAATATCCTACTTGGGGACCTGGCGGGGCGGTACCGGTATATGATGCCAACTTTTATGAAGACATAAATTTTGAGGGCGATAAGCTAACCCTAAAACCAAATCATGGTCACCATGATTTGACAGATGTAAGCATGGGTCTTTTTCAAGGCGACTGGAACGATAAAATTTCTTCGGTCAATTTTGGTCAATCTATTAAGGTTTGTGCCTTGTATGAGGACGTTAATTGGAAGGGACAGACATTGCATCTGCTTACTTGGGATAAAAACTTACATACATCGGGATGGGGGGATCGTGCTTCTGGAATCGCTACTTGGTAGTCAGATTATATTATTTTAATTCATAACTCCACTTCTCTTGTTTACCTAAAGGGTGCTTTTGTTTAATAAGGGAAATATAATAAATGAAATAAACACCGTACTAAATACGGTGCTTTTTTGTGATTAACTTGTAATTCACCCACTTTTTTAGGTTTTGTACTTCAAAAACAGAACCAGTTGTCAAAGAAGATCCTTCTCTTTTTGGAATTATCTACATGAATGTATAACGACTGTCCAATCCAAGTGGTATCTTTGTTATTAAATGCGAAAGTTATGTTGCTTTAAGGTGATGACGATTTGTTCTATTGAGATTTTTTTGTCATCAAATTGGACCTTTACTTCGCCATCAGTAGTGTCTAATAATACTCTTTCAATGCCATCCAATTGATTTAGGAGACATTCAATTTCTTGAATCGGCTTCTCGGATGTTGCTTCATTAACAAAAATTGTTTCTTCAGCCATTGACATTTCCTCCTTTAAAGGGAAGTTTTTTTATTTTCCCCAGAAATTCAAACATCAAACGGACAAAAAAATAACTTAACCCTTTTGGTAAATAAAAGTATATTGGTAAAAAACTTTAAAAAAATCACTAAACTTATACTGTGACAAGTATTGTATAGAGCATCCTTTTTCAAGTAGGCTCTGTATAATGTTGATTTTTTGCCTTCTGCCTTCTTTAACTAACGAAGCAGTTGTGCGGCCGAGCCTAGGTCGTATCATATAGCGGGTGGGATTCCCGCCGAGTAAGAACTAGCCATTCGCTCGTAGCGAGTCTTGGAGGGCTAATGGTAACATTAGTCTT
>NZ_JAHUWN010000007.1 GCF_019219025.1 Bacillus sp. sid0103
TTACTCATGTAAATCCTCCGTCCACAATAATTCTTTTATTATAAACGGGTTTTCTTTCTGGGGACATAGAAAAACCCGAATAAAGGGGCACTTTTTAATTAGTGTCCATTATTCGGGTTACAGTTCATGAGAATCGGTCTAACCCCTTTTTACCGTATATAAATATATACTTTACATTCAATATTTAAAAGACTTCGAAATCACTTCCCATTGTTCCTCATCAGTTAGTTCTTGATAATCAACTTTTATCATATAAAATAAGTTTCCATAAGATTTTATCAAACTACCTACATCATTAAATTGAACTAACTTTTCACCTTTACACATATCAAATCCCCCTCTCATTAATGATAATTGATACTGTATAAGACGCCGTTGTACTTATTGAGAAAATCAAACTATCATTCATCTTTTGTATTTGACTCAATAATACGTACTAGTTCCTCAATAATATCGTTTAACTTCATCATGCTTGTATCTTTCCTAAGAATATTCGAAGTTTTTAAAAGTAAAATTTCCTCTTTCCCACTCATAAAAATGCCTCCATTCTAATTAAATGACAATCTTTTAGCACCTTGCGTAAACTTTCACCTATATATGTAATTTACACGTATTATATAATATATTTCTTATATATGTAAATTACATTTATAAAATATTCTTCAATAAGTTAACTCATAGAGTTGTGAGTCTTCTTGATTTACAGGCTAAGAAAAACTTCTGCTACATCTTCGTTCAATTTCCTGGAATGAAAATGAATGTCCCTATGCTCTCTAACGAAAAGGAAAAGGCGGTGAAAGAAGAAGTCTCTTTGTGTGTCCAATTAAACAGCAAAGAAAAGGTTAATAATTTGTACCTTGTACGCACACAGAGTATAAAAACAAAAATGTGGCTGTCTTCAGAAGTAGAGCCAAAAAGAAGATATTCTTGGGAGGCAGTGACTTTCAAGCTAATGTAGTTATTGAGACAATCCGAATTCTTTTGATGGTGTATTTACATGAGGAAAAGCTTAATTTTGATACCATTGGAGAACTTGGAAATAAAATGATGATATGAAAATTCCTACTGGAGAAGTTATACGTATCCTAGAAAGTTTGTACGAGACCTAACTTCAATACTTTTTAAATTATTATAGGATTGAATATGCAAAATCCTGAAATAATAATATATTTTATTGAAGCACTTAGTCCATAACTTGTTTCTCATAATTAACAAAAGGCCACCAATTAGTGACCTTTTATCGTTGTATAATTTATATTACTCCCTGTTCGATCATTGCATCAGCTACTTTTACGAATCCAGCTATATTCGCACCGACAACAAGGTTCCCTGGAGCATCATAATCTTTTGATGCTTTCATACTCTTACTATAGATATTTTTCATGATGCCTTGTAATTTCAAATCAACTTCTTCAAATGTCCAAGCAAGCCTTGCACTATTTTGCGCCATTTCTAACGCAGAGACTGCAACCCCTCCTGCATTTGCTGCTTTGGCAGGAGCAAATAAGACATGGTGATCGATAAAAGTATCGATGGCTTCTAGAGTAGAAGGCATATTTGCACCTTCGCCCACTGCCTTTACCCCATTCGAAACTAACATTTCTGCCTCTTCCTTATTTAACTCATTTTGCGTTGCGCATGGTAAAGCAATATCGCACGGGATCGCCCAGATTCCTGAACACCCTTCTTGAAATATAGCATTTGGCTGTTCTTTGACGTATTCAAAAATTCTTTTATTCTCTACTTCTTTTATTCGTTTAACGGTCTCTAAGTTTATTCCATTTGGATCATATACATAGCCGCTTGAATCGCTGCATGCTACCACTTTTGCACCGTATTCCATTGCTTTTTCCATTGCATAAATCGAAACATTACCTGAACCAGATACCACAACAGTACTACCTTTAAAACTTAATCCCTGACTTTGGAGCATTTCTTTTACAAAGTAAACTAATCCATATCCTGTCGCTTCTTTCCGGCCTAAACTTCCTCCATAACCAATACCCTTACCAGTAAGGACACCTGCTTCATATGCACCTTTTAATTTTTTATATTGCCCGAACATATACCCAATCTCTTTAGCCCCAACTCCGATATCCCCAGCCGGAACATCGATATCAGGACCGATATGTCTGCTAAGCTCTGTCATAAAGCTCTGACAAAAGCGCATAATTTCTAAATCAGATTTCCCTTTTGGATCAAAGTCAGAACCGCCTTTTCCACCACCGATTGGCTGCCCTGTTAATGAATTTTTGAAGATTTGCTCAAACCCTAGAAATTTGATTATGCTTGCGTTAACAGAAGGGTGAAATCTTAATCCGCCTTTATATGGTCCAATTGCACTATTAAACTGAACGCGAAATCCACGATTCACTTGTACATTCCCTTTATCATCCACCCATGGAACTCGAAAGGTAATCAATCGCTCCGGTTCGATTATTCTATCTAGAACTGCTTGTTTGATATAATTCGGATTTTTCAAAAGTACAGGTACTAAAGAATCAAGCACCTCTTTAACAGCCTGCTGGAATTCCCCTTCATTTGGATTACGCATTTGAACGGTTTTAAATAAACGATTAACGTAATCTTTCACGATTTGCATTTGATTCTCTTCAACTCTATCCAGCATTTTCAACGCATTCAGCCCCTAAATATATTTTAAAGTTAAGAAAATTCCCTTTTCTTACATGTGTTTTCATTTTATAATTTTATAATTAATAGTTTCAATCTTAATTTCCGATGAAATCGATGCATTTAACGCATTAAAATGGAGTGGTTAAAAAATGGAGACGAGGCAAATTCAATATTTCCTAGAAGTGGCAAAAAGAGAACATGTAACAGAGGCAGCAGATGCCTTGCATGTTGCCCAATCTTCTGTAAGCAGACAAATCTTCAATTTAGAAAACGAATTAGGTGTAAAACTTTTTATACGTGAGGGAAGAAGCGTAAAGTTAACCCCTCTGGGAAGAATTTTTTATGAACGGATGAAACAAGTGTGGTATTTGATGGAGGATGCAAAGAGAGAAGTAGAAGAATACTTAAATCCTGAAAAAGGGACTGTTCGAATTGCATTTCCAATCAGTATGGCGGCTCATACATTGCCTTCCATTATTTATGCTTTTCGCACTCGGTACCCAGAAGCTAAATTTCAAATGAGCAATGCACTTTATTATGAGTTAATAGATGGTGTTATTAATGGTGAATTTAATTTGGCCATGATTGCTCCCATGCCCAATCAGGAAAAAGAGAAAAAAATTAAAGGGGCGACTCTTTTCACAGAAAATATAGTTGCCCTCATCCCTATTCATCATCCATTATTTGATCGGGAATCAATTAGGTTACGGGACTTAAAAGATGACTCATTCTGTGTCCTTCCTGAAGGTTTTATATTTCGTGAACAGGTTGTTCAAGCATGTAATGCTGCAGGTTTTTCACCACGAATTGCATTCGAAGGGAAAGATATTGATGCCTTAAAAGGGTTAGTCTCTGCAGGCTTAGGTGTAGCATTGATGCCAGAGATGACATTGGTAGATAACACCCCAAGATCCACCGTGGTGATTCCAATATCAGATACGAATCTCACACGAACAGTCGGTGTCATTTACCCAACCCAACGTAAACTGCTCCCAACCGAAGCATTATTTTATGAATTCCTGCTTGAAACTTATGAAAGATTAAATGAGTTTAGGAAGTAAAAAAATCGCTTATTGTTAAACATGTTAAAAAAAACAAAAAGAAGTGTATCAACACTTCTCAAGGCAACAGTTCGATTATTTATGAATATTCTTAATAGAACGATGATAGGGGTGTATGAAAAATAATTAAGAAAACCTTAATATATAAGAAAGATGCTCATTATAAAATTAAAGCTGACTTTTATCAGACAAAAAACCTGAATAATTCACCAGTTGTGGTTTATATTCACGGCGGCGGGTTAATATGGGGGTCAAGGGAAGATATTGATGAGGAAATGATTAGTCTTTATACAAATAATGGTTTTTCATTATTTTCCATCGATTATAGGCTGGCTCCTGAATCAAAATTGTCAAACATCCTTGAGGACGTTCAAGATGCTCTCCTTTGGCTAGAATCAGAAGGGCAAAATCAATTTTCGATTGATCCGAAAAAGATAGGAGTTGTTGGCGGTTCTGCAGGTGGTTTTCTTGCTCTATTTACGGGTACTTTTAAATATAAGCCACGAGCGATTGTTTCCTTTTATGGGTATGGGGACATAAGTACTACTTGGGCTATACATCCAAGTAATTTCTATTGCAAAAAAGAGATGATCCCTAACTCTCTAGCTAAAATGCTTGTAACGGATGAAATAATAACCGAAGCTTCCATTGAAAAGCGTTATTTAATTTATTTACATGCAAGGCAGCAAGGAGTTTGGGTTCAAGAGATTACTGGGAAGGACCCAGTTATAAATAAAGAGGAAATCCTTAAATTTTGCCCATTACATAACATAACTACCGATTTTCCACCTACTCTATTATTGCATGGAACAAAAGATACAGACGTACCCTATGAACAATCGGTTTTTATGAGAGCCGCCTTGATAAAAAAAGAAGTAGAAACAAAGCTTATTACAATTCCAAATGGAGAGCATGTATTTGAAAAGGATTTTCATAATCCAATTGTTCAAGATGCAATGTCTCAAGTAATACATTTTCTCCGCCAGCAATTAAAATAGGAATAGCTGCAGAGAACATTGTCTCTGCAGCCTAATTTTTTGATTTCCAAAGTTGTTCAAAAATAATCGCTAGAAAGGTTCCTATTAATAAACCATTTTTACCTATATTTTGAATAATAGATGGAAGACCGTTAAAAATATCATCGGGTAAAAACATAGTTCCGATTCCAAATAGTAAGGATACCCCAATAATGGTAATATCCCTATCATTTAAAGGCTGTTTTGTCAATGAGCGAATTGATATCCCAAGCATCTCGATCAGTGTGGCTAGAAGGGCTGCACTAGCAACTGGTAAAGGCAAGGAAGCCAATAAGCCAACAATACTTGGAAACAATGAAATGATAACCATCATCCCACAAGCAAACAGAAAAGGAATAATGCGATATTGTTTTGTTAATCTGACAAAGCCAGCAGTAGCTGGTAATGGTACAACTGCGATTGTGGAGAATAAGGCAGAAAAAAGATGAGAAACTCCCCCTACCCACGTTCCACGATTTAGCTTGGCATGGAAGTGTCCTTTAATATTTGGGTTTACTTCCTCCGCAGCAGAAATGGCCGCAATTGTATTTGAAATAAGTAAAAAGGTAAATAAAATAGCGGTAACCAATACACCACCAGTTATTGTTGGGAAGCCCCATGGGAAAATTTCTGGTAACTGAATATTATCGGATGACATAGATATTCCTTGATCACCTTTTCCAAAAATTAAGAATGAAATCCACCCTGCCAAGATTCCTAATAAAATTGCATAGTTTTTTAACCATCCCTTAGCTTTAGCGGAAAGTATTATGATAAGGAAAAAAATAAGAATAGCTAGGAGGAAACTCACCCCATCCAATTGCCCTGTACTCCCATCTCTGGACACCATTCCCTTAAAAAAGACACCACTTAATTGAAGGGCCAATATAAACAAAAAAGTGCCAGTTACTATGGGTGAAAAGAGAAACAGTAAATGCCTGACCCACTTAGTTATCCCTAACAAAAATAATAATAATCCAGCAACAATTAACCCTGCCTCAAGTGTTTGTAGTGTCTCCATCATTGGCAAACCATTCTGCGTACCAATGCTTGCATATATGACAAAAATACTTACCCAAGAACCGGCTGGACCATCTGCAATGGGAAATCGGTGGCCAAATTTGACTTGCATAAACGAACTAAGCCCGACGATAAAAAAAGTTCGTTGCATGAGAGCTGATATTTCTGTTCCTGAGAGGGCAAACACATGTCCAATAACGATGGGTAGAGCTATAGAATATGCAAGCAAGTAGATAAACCATTGAAACGTACTTAAAAAGTTATTTTCAGTATTCATGGGTGGAATATTTACCTTTCTATTTTCAAAAATATCAAAGTCCGGCACCATATTGGAACAATGCCGGACAATATTATTTATAACAAAATATGATTATTTGTTAAGTTTGTGAAAATGTTCGAATAAATTATCACAATCGTCCCTTTGCTCAACCTTCACCATATTGAGAACACTCTTATCTTCACCTGTAAGATACTTACGTAGATGCATATCAGAGAAGCCATGTTTATCCGCATCTTCTGAAGTATTACAATAGTAAACTTCCTTCACACCAGACCAAATGATAGCAGATACGCACATTGGGCATGGTTCACAGGTTGCATAAATCACACAATCAGATAAATCCATTGTTCCTAATTTTTTACAAGCTTCTCTAATTGCTACCATTTCAGCATGGGCTGAAGGATCGGTATCACGCATCATTGTGTTACTAACAACCACAATTATTTCATCACCTCTAACTACAGCAGCTCCGAATGGTCCTCCAACCTGATTGTTCATTCCTCCAATCGTTGCTTCAGCAGCTAATTTCATGTAATCCATCATAAATTCCTCCTACTATTTGTAGATAATATTTTTAGTTTTATTACTAGATAGATATTTCAATATTAATGGCTTGGTTTGCTCCATTTTGCGAAGATCGTATATAAAATAAAGGAAACAATCAAACCGCTAAAGAAAGCAAATTCATTCATCTTTACTAATAAAGGTACACTCTTAAGGAAAGCACCTGACATTGGAAGGATAAAGCTAATTGCTAAAACAGCCATCGCAATCGGGTTGTAACCATTTTTGTATTCACCATTACTGCCTTCTGGTACATAAATATTATCAAGGTTTAGCTTTCTCTTACGGTGGATATAGAAGCTAGATAGCATAATACCGGCAATTGGACCAAATATTGAACCAATAAAGCTATAAAAGTAAAACAATGTTGTTGCACTAGATACAAGCTTCCAAGGTAAAATTAAAGTTCCAACAATTGCTGTTAAGATACCAGCAGATTTTACAGTAAATAGTTTTGGGAAAAGTGATGTCATTTGTAACCCGATGGCAATAGGTTTGCAAATACAACGAATGCTGTTGCTCCGACGTTAAGAGCTAATATTAAAACGACAACTGAGAAAGTATTATCAATTTTATCTATTGCATGAACAATATTAAAAATTGGTTCACCAAATGCAATTTCAGTACCAGCGATTAAAGCAACACAGGTGATCGCAAATAGAACATATGATAGCATAAATCCTAATGGTAACCCAATGATAACATCTCTTGGTGACTTCGCTCTGTGTGTGAAATCCGCCATATTAACAACAGGTCCAGCCCAGTTTGAAACCAATGCACTGACACAGGCAATAAATACTAATGGGCTTGAATTTGGATCTTTTGGTATATAATCCATAATTGGTCCAAAACCACCAGCCATGTTGATTGCCCATACAGCTGCACCTATGATGAACACATAAACAATTGGAGACGACCAATTTCCAAATTTACCTAAAACATTCATTCCACCTAAGAATAAAAGTACCGTGACGACCCAAAGAACTGCGTATGAAATCATTGTTGGGACCGTTAACCCTAGTAGATTAAAGTCACCGCCTAGTGACATATAATTCGGAATAAATCTTGAGAAAATGACATTCAATGATTCTGCACCAACGACTGTTGTGGTTCCAAAGAATACCAAACCCGCGATTAAGCCACGACATAATGCTGGAATGATTGCCCCTTTAACTCCAAATGTGTCGCGGAGTAACATCGCAAATGGCAGTCCATATTTAGCTGCAGAAAAACCGTTTAAGACATAAAATGATGAAACGATTAAAGCCGAAAGCATAACCGCTAAGAGTACTTGTTTTGTATTTAGACCGAGCATAAAGAATCCTGCAACTGTCATATATGACATAATATTATGCACGGCACCCATCCAAAGCGTTGCGTAGTTGGACATGCCCCAGTCTCTCTGGTCAGGCTTTTTTGGAAGTATATCTTCTGAATAGCCATATGATTTGTATTGATCATACGCTTGTTCTAATTCAGATTTCTCTAATCTTGCATGTTCCATGTTAATTCCCCTTACTCCCCTAGATTTAATAGATTGAAATTTATATATTTTCATAATGACTCGTACAGTTTTACGAAAACGCTTTCATCTATTAAATTCAAATTCACTTTAAGCTTGTTATTTCAATGAGATTGTAAATCCCAATGTCTCATATACTATAGTAATCTTCTAAGTAATTTAACATCAGGATTTAACCATCTTCATTTATACAATTTGCACAAATTCTTCATTGGTCATCTAGCCCAAAAGGACTTCAATGTAATTAGGCATCATGTACAATTACATGTGTTCATTTTGTGACTAAACAACTGTTTCAGGATATGTGTACCTGCTTTTTCATTGATAGCTTCTTTTAAACTTTCAGGATTGGTGATGATCACTCTGGTTCCATTATTCTCTAAAAAGCTAAGGCTTGCCTCGATTTTTGGAAGCATGCTTCCCGGAGCGAAATGATTTTCAAGAACATATTGTTTGGTTTCATTGACAGATATTTTATCGAGAGCCTTTTGATTCGGTTTACCATAGTTAATACAAACTCTTGATACACCTGTAGTAATGATTAATGTTTCTGCATTTAGTTGCTCAGCTAATAGGCTTGTTGCAAAGTCTTTATCAATTACTGCGTCTACTCCAACGTAGGTGTTATCACCCGTTTTCACAACAGGAATTCCCCCGCCGCCGACAGCGATGACCACATAACCAGACTCAATTAATGATTTAATCGCCTCTTTTTCAACGATATCAGTCGGTTTTGGTGATGGAACCACTCGTCGATACCCACGGCCAGAATCCTCAACAAAAACCCAGTCAGGATGTTCGTTTTTCATTTCTTCCGCTTGCTCAAGCGTAAAGAATGAACCAACAGGCTTCGTTGGATTCTTAAAATTAGGATCATCCATACTAACCTCAACTTGTGTAATAACAGTTGCAACTTTTTTATTAATCCCTCTTTTAGCAAATTCATTGGTTAATGCTTGTTGAATTTGGTAACCAATTCCTCCTTGGGTGTCTGCTACACAATTTACTAGAGGTATCGGTGGCATACTTGCCACCTCATTTGCAATTTCAGATCTTCTAAGTCCAAAGCCTACTTGTGGTCCGTTACCATGTGTAACAACGACATTTAAGCCTTCTTCTACCATATCTGCAATGTTTACTGCTGTTTCACAAACAGCTTCGTATTGGTCTTGAACCGAGTCACGACCATTATCCTTAACCAATGAGTTGCCTCCGATAGCAACAATAACTAGTTTCCCCAATGGTTTCCCTCCTATTTGTTAATTTACTCCGCGTCCAAGCAAATTAAGAGATTGTTCCTTATGCAAATGATATAAAGGGTTCGTTGGATCATTGACAATAGCATTCTCAATTGCTTCAATTGCTTCTTCATGTCTTCCTAGCGAACGGAGACTATTTGCCTTATGGAATGAGAAATCGTACCGTTGTGGCTGAAGAGCAAGTAGTTTATCCATTTCTGCAACCGCTTGATCATGCCTTCCTAATTCTCTTAAATAATTTGATTTGTGATAGCGGTAAAAAGTTTCGTTTGGATTTATCTCACAAGCCTTATCATATTCTGCTAATGCTTCCTCTGGTTTCTTCATTAATCTGAAGCAATTTGCTGTATAGAAATAGAAATCAAGATCATTTGCATCAATAGATAAAGCTTTATTGTATTCGTCAAGGGCGGCTTCATATCGCTTTAATTCTTGTAAGCAATAACCCTTATAAAAATACAAATCTAGATTTTTTATGTCATTTTCAAGGGCACTATTAATCCCTAAAATGGCTTCTTCAAACTTATCTTCTAAAAATAATGATTTTGCTTTTTGGATAGAAACATTCATCTCTTCATATTCATTCTTAAGAATCTTGACAACTTTTTGCTGATCTAGTTCTTTAGCATGCTGGAGAGATGACTTTCCATCTCGATCAGGCAAGTTTACATCTGCACCTTTATTTACTAATAGGCTAATAATGTCCGAATACAAACGGCCGCCATTACCGAGAATTACAGACTCCAATAAAGCTGACCAACCTAGGTTATTAACATGATTTACCGGTACACCAGCTTCCAAGCATTTTTGGACCGTTTTTAAATAGCCCTTTTCGCTTGAAGGTAATAACGCTGTTCCTCCAAATCGATTAACACTATTTAAATCAGCTCCATATTTTAGCATTAAACTAAAAATCTCATGAAAACCGTTCGCACCTGCGCAAATAAACGGAGTCAATTGAGTGACATCCCTGGTGTTCACATCACTTCCAGATGCTAACAACAATTTCACAACAGCAAATTGATTTTTTTGTGTCGCTGCCATTAGAGCAGTGCGTCCTTCATTATCTTTAAAATGGACGTTTGCACCTGCTTCTATTAGCTTTTCAATTATTTCAAGCTCACCTCGCTCACTTGCATAAATAAGCGCTGAGTTTTGCGAATGATTTTCCATATAGAATCTCTCCTCTCTCTAAAAACTTCTAGTGGCAAAAAATCTCCCGCCCTCGCGATACGAGATCGAAGTGATTTTTCTTGATTTTTAAAAATAAACACTGCGATTTTTAAGCAGCCTGATCGTCACTAATAGCTTGAGTTTTGCTGCGATCCATTGCATATTTCACAAGGAATAATCCTGCTACCATGAGATAAGCATAAACAAACTGCATGGATGCTGGTTGGGCAAATCCTACAGTACCGGCATGAATGACACCAAATAAAGAAAGTAGGGATGCAATTACTGCTGCAATAGCTGCACGAACAGGTTGATTTTTGATTGCAAAGATGGCTAAGCAGCCCCACATTAAACTGCTGATTGGGGCACCATTTCCTAAATGGACCAAACCGTTATAATATACACCTTTAGTTGCAAGGACATTGGCACCTACTGCTTGACCAGTTGTTCCAGCAGCGGATAAAACATTATTAGCTAGTGATAATGCCCAGTTTGCAATCCATGGGAATAAACAAATAAAGATTACTGGTACTTCGAGTTTTGGTGTTTCACGAACCACTTGGTTGGCCGTTACAATACCTACATAAACTAAGATTGGTACAATGGCTACCACTGGAATAATAGATAATAGAAGCGCACCAATACCAAAGAGTGATATGATTAACATCGATGTCCCAGTAGCAATCGTATAACCAAGACCCGCACCCATTGATTTCCAGCCAGCGTGACCAATATATACTGTTACTGGATATGGATTTCCTGCAAAAGCACCAATGGAAGAGGAAATTCCATTTGCTAACATTACGCGGCGAGTTTTGTAGGGGTCACCAGCAGCGTGTGCACTTTCAATATTTTCTAAGTCAAAAATATAGTTTGCAAGTCCTAAAGGTACTGCCGAGGCCAAATAAGGCAAGGCATGTGGAAGACCAGATAGTAAACTATCAACATGTACTTCAGGTGGATTAAATCCTAAGGTCTGCAATGCTGTTGTAATGGCCTCTGGACTCTGTAAACCGAATATCCATGCCAATGCTGTACCAGCAGCTAATAATAGAAAACCTGTTGGAATTTTCGCGAAAATTGGTGATTTACCAAACCAGTTAATGAAAATGATGATAAGAACAACAAACGCGACAACAGGAGTTTCAAATGTTTGAAGCATAGGATTCATGGCAAGTAATAATAATCCAAGACCAGATAAACATGATAGAAGAACTGTCCTAGGAATAATTTTTCTAAGTGTGTCACCTAAAAACGCACCGATTATTAAAATCAAAGCTTCAAAGAGACACCAAACTAGTGCGATTGAGAAAGCAAAATCGGCATCATTTGTTGTCTTAAATACAGGAAGTATTACAAGAAAGGTAACGGTAAAAATAGAAGGAGCACTAGGACCAGACGGTAATGCCGTTACATCCATTCTTCCTGTTTCTTTCATGAGCATTCTTCCAAAGACAAAATAACAACAACTCGCTAGAAAGATTCCAAGACCAAACCCTGGCACAATTCTCCCGTAAACAATTTCAGAAGGAAAGCCGACTACAAAAAGCAATAATGATACCATTGTTAATAAATTCGTTAAATTGTTAGCGAGTAAGCCAAAATAGGCGGCCCAGTCACCTTTTTTCCAAAACTTATTTGCACCTGCCATTAAATTCACCCCTAATATTATTAGACAAAAAATTGGGAGTACAGGCCTTGAACAGCTGCCAAGGCCCTGAGTCAACAAGCAATTGGGAAAAGAATTAGTGAATGTTCTCGCTTAAAGCTAGAATTGCTTTTTCATAGGCTTCAACTGGTGGATAGGTGATACCCGCACCAATCATTCCAATACCAGCCTCTTTGTGGGCAATTGCAGTGTTGATGATCGGCAAAATGCCTGTTTGCAACACTTTCCGCACGTCAATTCCCGTAGGAATTCCTATAAAATTTAATAATGGAATCGTTACATTTGGATTTTCAGTCGTTGTGATTTCCCGCATTTTTGTAGAATAGCCAATTGCTTCATCAACTGTTCCACCTACAAGAGCGACAATTGCTGGGGCTGTTGCCATTGCAAAACCACCGATCCCGTATGTTTCAGTAATAGCGCTATCACCGATGTCTAACCCAGAATCCTCTGGCTTATAACCAGCAAACATGGGACCGATTACCTTTTGCGCCGGGCCTGTAAACCATGTATTTCCTTTAATACCACTAACACGAATACCGAATTCTGTACCGTTACGTGCCATTGTTGTAACAATCGTGCTGTTCTCAATGCCATGTGCCGAATCCAGAGCACATTTTGCAAGCGCCATCCAGGTTGGACCTGAGAAATAGTCACTGCTGGCAACAAAGTCTAAAACTTCTCGCTTTTCTTTAATCGAATAATCTGTTTCCAGAATGTAAGGAGATAATGCTTGGATTAATAGAGTTGTTCCCGCAACGTTACGGTTATGACACTCATCCCCCATATGAAGCGCTTGCGCTAACATTAAGCGTAAATCAATGCCATTTGGATTTAGCTTCATCGCATCTCTTAACATCGGACCCAATACATCACGCATCCAATTAAGACGATTGATAACACTTTCGTCATTGGCACCCATTCGTAAAATTTTGGATAACTGCTCACTCAAGTTTGTATAAGCAATGTTTCCGTACGTTTTATTTTCAACAATGTGCATATACATGGAAGCTGATGTTACCCCTGCCATTGAACCTACACAATTATGTTCATGACATGGTGAGAAGGTAATTTCACCAGAAGCTGCAAGCTCCACCGCTTCATCTAAATCCTTTGCTAAGCCTTCGAAAACAATGGCTCCAGTAACAGCACCCTTCATTGGGCCATTCATATTATCCCAAGTAATTGGCGGGCCTGCGTGAAGAATGGTATTCTTTGTCATCCCAGGAACAACGTTAATTGCTTGGTCAAATCCGATTAATACTGGTTGTGAATTTACAATTCTTTCAACTGCAAGTTTGTTAGCCGCTTCAATCTTCTCTAAAATCTCGGGACGCTCAAGTTTGTCAAGAGCAGCGATAATTTCAAGTTTACCCCCTCCTGGTGGCTGCCAATCTAAATGGGTTGCTTGTGCGTTTTGTTTTACAACATCATCCTTAAAAAATTCAATTCCTACATTTATGGCATGTAATTTAGTCTCGAAAAGCTCATTGATTTTACTCATGGCTATTCTCCTTTCACGACGAATTCTCTTGCTAGAAGTCCTGCATTTTGGCTGCTACTTGCGTGTGTGACCCCAGCAGCTAGTAATTTATTCACTTGATCATCAAAATTTTGTTGATCTAAGTTAGTTCCAAGTACATAGCCAAGAATTTCTAAATGTCTTCCTTCTTCTTCAGCTAATTGCTTTGCTTCGATGATTGCAGGAAGCATAACGCCAACTGGATCTTCGTGTGAACCAAATCCTAAAACAAAGTCCATAACAATAACTCCTACAGAAGGATCCTTTGCTTCTTGTAAAAATCTTTCGATGCGTGAAGAAGGGTCAATCATCGGATGCGGTTTTCCATTCGTAAAATCGTCATCGCCAAAATCGATAAAAGTGTGCTCTTGGCTTACATTGATATCCTTCAGCTTGTAGTCCAGATTCTTTTGAATGTTACTGTAAACGTTGTCAAATTTCTCTAAAGCTGCATACATTGCTTCATCACAAAGGGTGCCGCCACAAAATAATCCGCGAATATATTTTTGTTCAGGAGTTAATTTTGCACGAACTTCTTGAATTAACGGAATGTTTAAGGCTTTCTTATTAATTTTGCTTTCATCTGCGCCAGCTAATAGAACAGCCTTAAGTGCAGCTTCTTTTGACATTTTTGCAAAATGTCCGCCTGCATCTGTAATCTTTTCTTCATCGCCGCCAATGAACCAAACAACGACTGGTTTTTTACATTGTTTAATTTGAGCTAGTACCTTCTCTTCAACACTTGGCGCAGGTGGCTTTGAGACGAGAACAATAACTTTTGTAGCTTCATCTTCATCCAGTGCTTTCATGCTATCCAGCATCATGGTTCCGCCTACTTCTTCACTTAAGTCTCTGCCGCCTGTTCCAATTAATTGAGAAATTCCGCCGCCAAAGTCGTGAATTCGTACGCTCATCTCTTGGCTTCCTGTACCTGAAGCACCGACGATCCCGATGTCACCTTTTCTTACTGCGTTGGCAAAACATAATCCTACATTGTTAATAATTGCAGTTCCACAGTCAGGGCCCATCATCAAAAGACCTTTTTCATGCGCATAATTCTTTAATTCAACTTCATCTTCAATGCTGACATTGTCGCTAAATAGCATGACATGAAGATCATTATCAAGAGCCTTTTTAGCTTCTCTAGCAGCATATGCGCCATTGACTGAAATCAAAGCGATATTTGCTTCCGGTATACTAGTTGCTGCAGAAGAGATTGTTGAATATTTAATCTCATTTTTGCCAGTACCACTATTTTTTTTAGTAAATAGGGTCTCAATCTCTAATAAGCCATGCTCGCATACTTCATCCGTTTCTGCTTTCACAACGATCATCAAATCGCTAGTTTTTGCTTCTTCAAGCTCTGGAGTTATTAATCCAACATTGCGAAGTACTTCCTTATTCATTTCCGTTCCCATTGCAACAAAAGCTTGTTCAACCCCATCAATTTGGTTTGCTTTTGTTGATAATGACATTAAAGATACTGAATCAAAATATGTGTTTTGTTTAATCACAACTTTTAAAGCCATGTTCTACCTCCAACTTTTAAATTAGTTTCAATTCCAGAGACAATTCCTAAAGCAATATCTGTTCCGGATGATGATCCAATTTCTAAGACATTCTTTAGCGATTGCAACATTTCATTTTCTGTTCCGTTTACTAATGAATCTAGCAAATGGATGAGTGATTCTCTTACACTGCCAATTGATGCTTTTTTTAAAGCCATATAGCTGATCTCATTGGTTAACGGCTTTGCCATCTTTACAATTTGCTCACCTAATTCCTTAAAAACATGGCATGGACAATTTGGCAGGTGCAGGGTGGAAATAAATCCAACTAAATAATCATCACCAGAGGGTGTTAATCCGGGTCCAAGACCGATTAATCCCGCTGCAGATTGTAAGGCATTGGAACCTCTATTGTTTGATACTTCATAAACTAGTGCACGGGACCTTTCATTGAGCAATCGAGACATTTCCTTTACAAAGATGTTTTTTGAGGCAGTATCCGGTTTCATTCCGCCAGCCTTACCCTGAGAATGTATGTAATGCTTCATTTTCACTAAATTAGCACTTAATCTCTCACTACACTCAGGATAATCAGGTAGATTACTTTCCCACTTTTCAGCACGTTCAACAGTAATAGCCAATTTATTCGTTATAGACAAAACTTTTTTTGCTCCATACACCTTATCGTTTAGCGCTAAATCCACTTCTCTAAAGCTGTTTATGTCAATAAGAAGTGTATTGGGGCCGTTATCGATTTTCGTAGATGCGATTGTATATAATTCACCATCATTTAAGCATTTAAGATTGATTGTTTTATTAAAAATACTGTGAACGATTCCGTTAAAGCTAGACTTTTCAATTCTTTGGATAAACGCAGCATCACCAGACTTTGCACGTCTCAATGCAGGCACCCCCATTCAAAGGACCCTAATTTCACCTTACATTGATCATTTTAGTCCTAATGCCTATACACGTCATTGTTTGCCCAAACCAAAAAGACTTGAATTCATTTGTGCATGTTGTACAATTAATTGTGATGAAAAGATGACGAAGGATTTGATAAAATTGTTGACAGTTAATGACCTTTTTGAAATTAAAGCAATTGATGGATTAAAAATAGTAGCGGGGGAAAAAGGAATTAATAATGAGATATCAATTGTAAATATTATTGAAAATCCCGATGCATTCGACTGGCTTTCACCTAATGAACTTCTTTTATCAACAGGCTATATTTTTAAGGACAATGAAGAATTACAAAATCGAATTATTCAGGAGCTTTCTGAAATTAACTGTGCCGGACTAGTTGTCAAAATGAAAAGATACTTAGATAAGCTCCCTCAGAATATGATTGACCAAGCAAACAAGCTTGGATTACCACTACTCGAGTTACCATTTGAATATACATTGTCAAAGGTCATTTCGATTATTAATGAAAAAGCATCGGGAAGATACGATTTATTAAATAGAAAAACCCTAGACATCCATAATTTATTTTTTAGAATTACCCTTGAAGGCGGAGGAATCGAAAGAATTTTATCGATGTTATCAGGGACTATTAATAATCCGATTATTTTTGTAAATAAAGATTGGAAGCTAGTGGACTACACAGAACATAAGGATAATAAAGTTCCGCTTGCATACTGTTTTGAATTGATAAAAAACAGACCCGCTTTCTCCAAAGATTTTATTGACTCTTTCCCAAAAAATATTAGTGAAATGAAAAAATCAATTAAACGCATTTATTATTTAGAAGGCATGGAAATAAAATGCAGGGTCCTGCCCGTGGCAGCAGCGAGTTCTATTTATGGATATATAGTCGTATGGCAGACAGTCAGTGAACTGACTGAATTTGACTACATTATTTTAGAACAGGCCTCAACGAACATTGCACTTGAAAGGATAAAAACCAAGGAAATAGAGGAAGTGAAGTTAAAAATCAGACAGGACTTTTTCGATGATTTACTTACTGGAGAAATAACATCTAGTGAAACAATCCATACCCTAAGTGAAATGCATGGACTTAATTCAAATTATATGTATTACTGCATAGTGATTCATATTGAATCCGAGGAGTTCGAGCAGTATGAGGACATGGTGGCCAGAAGGGTTAGTTTGGAGAATATAGCTAGAAAATGTGTGGATTTAGTTTATGATTACGCTAATAAAGCAGACGGAGAAGTTACCTGTTTTCATCGAAACAATCGAATCATCATCTTAATAGGACAGAATGAAAATCGACCAGCTACATCTGTATATGAAGCAAAACAATATGCTAATAAAGTATACACTATACTGGAAAAGCAAATAAGTAATACTACATTCTTAATAGGAATTGGCAGACAGTACAAAAAGATTCATTCTCTCCATAAGAGTTTCTCAGAAGCAAATGAGTCGATCCGGTTAATGCAAAAGTTTGATGATCGGGGCGGTATTTCCCACTTTGAAGACCATGCAGTCTACCACTTTTTAGACTCAAATGTTAAAGACATGGAACTTGAAGAATTTTTTATAAAACGGCTCGGGAAAATTTATGAACACGATCATTTATCTGGGACAAGCTACATTTTTACTTTAGAGAACTATTTTCTCAATAACCTTAATATAAGCGAAACAGCAAAAGCGATGTTTTTGCATAGAAACACGCTTATTTACAGGATCGAGAAAATTAAAGAAATATTAAATTCTGATCTGAAAAATTCAGAGGAACTGCTTCAAATCCAATTAGCATTAAAGATTTTTAGACTGTTAAATAAGAAACTTCGCATAGAATGATAAGGCTAAACAAAACCCCGTTATCTAAACGCTAACGGGGCACTTTATTTATAGTTGTCCTGATACAACTTTTCCTTTAAAAATAACAGCCTCGCGTTTCGGTGTTCTTGCTACTGCTTCTGCTGAACATGAGGCATGGACAAGAACAAGGTTTGCTTCATCTCCTTCTAAAGGCCAGGCAACTTCGCCCTCCTTTGTTAAAAGTGTTGGTCCGCCTGTCGCGAATTTTAACGATTGCGCTAATGAGCGTTCATCACTTTTTCGATAAAGTTCACCGTAGCGTGTTACCTTTTCTAAAACATCCCCTGTTCCATATGGTCCCCAAGAATCATAGAAACCGTCGCATCCTAAGTAGACGTTTACTCCCTTTCGATCTAGTAAATCGATTGGCGGAAGTGTTCTAGTAATCGGGATGGTCGACATGATTGACATACCTAGCTTGCTTAATTTATCTGCGATTTCTTCCTGCTGAGGTACCGGCACCTCTCCTAAACTAAAAGCATGACTTACCGCTGCTCGATTGTACCATTTTGCGTCTTCAACGATTTCAGCAAATTTATCAACAGTATAAAAGCCAACATGGCCACCATCATGTAAATGAATATCAATATCTGCGTCAAATTCAATCGCAAGATTCATCACTTCATAGAGTGATTTTTCGATATTGCTGTCAATCCCTGCTGGATCCAGCCCGCCGACAAGTTGAGCCCCCGATCTCATTGCTTCTTTCATCAATGGAATGACATTTTCTCTTAATAGGCCGTGTTGAGGAAAAGCAACGATTTCATAGGTAAGCTTATCCGAGTAATCCTCAAGCGCCGCTTTAATACCCTCAAGATTTTTCAAGCCGATATAAGGATCAATATTCACATGTGTCCGGATATGTGTTGAACCGTGAGATAGAAGTAACTCAATCATGGCACTAGCCCGCTGTTTAGCTGTTGGAGCTAATTCCTCAAGCTCCATCGCTTCTAACCGTAATCGTTCTTCCAAATTTTTCGCCGGAATTGGTGCCTTCCAATCAAGCGAAAGATAGGTTTTATCTAAATGATTATGCATTTCTTTAAATGTTGGAAGGGCTAATAATCCTTTTCCTTCAATCGTTTTTTCCCATTGTGGAATGACATAGTTATTACTCTTCTTCTCTACTATTTTACCTTCTTCGATTTTCAAATGAAAAAGCTCTGTTTTCGTTTCGTAAACTTCTTTTTCATCCTTTCTATATCCTGTTTCTAATCTTATATTTGTTAACCAATATGGAGCGGTCATACTTTCATTCCTCCTTTATACTTGCACCGGATTAGATTCTGCTAGCTTACTTTCAACCTTTTTTCCTTTAAAAAATAATGCTTTTACTGTTGCTCTCCTGGCGACTGCTTCCGCAGAACAGGATGCATTGACCAGCATCATGGTAGCTTCATCACCAACCTTTGGCCAGACGCGCTCTCCCTTTTCATTTAGCGGAGTAACACCGCCTGTTCCAAATTTCAAGGCAGTGGATAGAGAATATTCATCAGACATACGGAATCGTTCTGCAAGAGTTCCCAGCTTTTGAATCGTATTTCCTGTTCCGAAAGGAGACCAGTGATCAGTTATACTGTCATGACCAACGGATACTGAAATACCTAACTTATCAAGAATTGGTATAGGAATAGTTGCACGATTGACTGGTACTGTTGTGGTTACATCAATCTCTTGTTCCTTTAGAATAGCAGCTATTTCATACAGTGCATCACCTTGAAGATCCCCTAATGCTATTCCGTGGCTGATAGTAACTCTGCCTTTTAGACCGGCTTCATTCGTATAATGGGCCATTCTTTCAAACGTAAATGCTCCTAATGAGTTTGGATCATGTAAATGGATATCGACACCTTTATTGTTTTCAACGGCAATTTCAAAGATCGTATTTAAAGATTTTTCAATATT
This sequence comes from Bacillus sp. sid0103, assembly GCF_019219025.1. The sequence goes on from NZ_JAHUWN010000007.1 coordinate 19,927, forward strand.
TCTATCGACTGTTGCAGGGTCAACGCCGCCAACTAGTGTAGCTCCATTCTTCATCGCATCACGTATCAATTGGACAGAGTCACTTTTTAACAAGCCATGCTGCGGGAAGGCAACAATTTCATATGTAAGAACATCCTCGTATTTTTTCAAGGCGTTCACTGTTGCCTCTAGATTTTTAAGACCTATAACAGGGTCCACATTACAATGAGTCCGAATATGGGTATGGCCATTTTTCAAATACATTTCGATCATTTTCTCAGCACGTTCTTGGGCAGTAGGTAAAAGTTTTGGCAGCAATTCTTTTTCTTCTTCTAATCTAGTAAAAATACCATTTGTTATCGGAGTACAAGCCTTCCAAGGTCCGCCGTAGTAGGTTTTATCGATGTGAATATGCATATCTCTTAATGAAGGGAGCAGCAATTGTTGATTTGCATCCATTTGTTTTACATCAGAATTCGGTAATACCTGCGTGATTTCGGTAATTTTTCCATCTTCCATTTTCAAATGACAAATTTCCGTCTCGGTACCAGCAATACGATCATGCTCGTATTTAAAACCCTTTTCTAAACGGACATTCGTTAGCCAAAAAGTAGTCATTCCTATTCCTCCTATTATAAAAATTAGGAAAAGTACTTTTTTTCAAAAGTACTTTTCTACATGGATTCCTTTACTTTATAACAACATCGTCAATCATTAGGTAGTTTGCAGCATTTATCCAAAAACCACTTACGTTTTTACTATGAGCAGCCATGAGTTCGTAGTTACGAATTGGAATATAAACAGCATCGTCCATTTCCATCTGCATTACTTCTTCATAAAGCTTTAAACGTTTTGCTTCTGTTGTTTCTTTACGTGCTGCTTCAATCTTTTGGTCTACCTCTGGGTTACTATAGAAGAAATGATTTCCTGCAGGTCCCTGTGATGCAGAGTGGAATAAATTATACTGATTGTAGTCTCCGTCACCTGTTGCATTACCCCATCCGCCGATAATTAAATCATGCTCACCATTATTGGCCATTTCGATATAAGCCCCATATTCCATTACTTGAATTTCTACATTCACGCCAATTCCTTTTAATTGCGATTGAATAACTTCAGCCATATTTATACGTTCTTTTCGATCGCTTGTTAACAATGAAAGCTTAAGTCCTTTTTCATAACCTGCTTCTTTTAACAGTTTCTTAGCTTCATTTAAATCATAGTCGTATGGCTTAATCTTATCACTATGTCCATAAACCTTCGGACTCATTGCTACGTTTGCAAGAGTTCCAACGTTATTGTAGACACCTTTAATTATGGCTTCTCTTTCAATTGCATGACTGATTGCTTTACGTACTTTTACATCATCAAGTGGTTTTTTCTTTGTGTTAAAACCAACATATTCCACAGCTAGTCCCTCTGTACGATATAGACCCATTGTATCGGATGCTTCAATTCGATCAATTTCAGTAACAGGAACTTGGTCATTTATGTGTGCTTCACCTGTTTCAATCATCGCAAGACGGGTTGCATCCTCTGGTACTACCTTAAATACAACGCGGTCAATATTTGGCTTTTTGCCCCAATAGTTTTCATTTTTCTTTAATGAAATTTCCTGACCGCTCTTCCAAACTTCAAATACAAATGGACCAGTTCCAACTGGGTGTTCAGCTAATTTTTCAGGGTTCTCAGCTAAGGCTTTTGGACTGATGATGCTTCCTTCCTGACTTGCCAAAATGGATAATAGGGGTGCATATGGGTAGGCAAGCAATAATTGTACAGTATAGTCATCAACCACTTTTACTTCCGTAATCATTGCGAATTTCTCACGCTGCGGCGAGCCTGTATTTGGATCTAATAAACGATCAAAGGTTGCTTTAACGGCCTCCGCGTTAAATGGTGTTCCATCATGGAATTTCACATCATCTCTTAATTTAAATTCCCAAGTTGTATCATTTACTACTTTCCACTCTTTTGCAAGAAGCGGTTGAATTTTAAAATCCTTATCTGGTACAACTAGCCCTTGATAAACTTTTTGGTAAATTACATTTGCTGATGGGATATCAGTAATAAAATGTGGATCTAACTTGGTTGCATCAGAAAGCCTAACAATCGTTAATGTACCACCTTGTTTCGTTCCTTCTGGTTTACTTGCTTCTTCATTAGAAGAATTTGATTTTGTCGAGCATGCTTGAGCAACCATTAGCACTAATCCAATTAAAACTAATAGTATGCCATTTTTTATGGATCGTCTTTTTCTCTCCATTTTCGTCTCTCCCTTTGTTGTTTATTTATTTCATTCTGAATTTAAAAGGAAAATTTTCACGCCTCCTTCGAAATCCTTATCTGCATTATAGAAGATGATGAACTGGAATATTTACAGAATATTTACTAAAATTTTAAGTTTTTTGACAAACAATTTAAAAAATATTTACTTTCCTTTAAATTTTGATAATTTTGTACATAATCTACAAAAATGAAAAGGTACGGAAGGAGGACCTAACACCTAGATTTGACAGCTTACTTTCAAATAGAAATTAAGGAGGGTTTTACATGTCACTTGAAGCAAAAACAGAACAAACCGTTATTGTCACACAAACAATGAATCAACCGAAAGAATCTAAATTAAAAGACTTCTTATCTATTTTAATGCTAAATAAAGCGGCTATGGTCGGTGGTATCATTATTCTTTTCTATATTTTTGTAGCGCTATTCGCACCACTCCTAGCTCCTTATGATCCCTATGAGATCAAATTAGAAAATAAACTGATGCCTCCTTCCTTTGATTACTGGATGGGAACCGATGATAAAGGACGAGATATCTTAAGTAGAATTCTTTATGGTTCCAGACTTTCAATGGGTATCGGAATTACAGCCGTAATCTTTGGTGCATTTTTTGGAATTATTTTTGGACTGGTTGCAGGCTACTTTGGAAAATGGGTTGACTCGACCATCATGAGAATCATGGATATTTTGCTTGCATTCCCTGGGATATTACTAGCATTGGCAATCATTAGTGCACTTGGACCTGGCTTGCTAAATGTTACGATTGCTGTTGGAGCTTACTCTATTCCATTATTTGCTCGAATCGTTCGCGGTTCTACACTTGAAGTGAAACGGCTTGAGTATATTGACGCAATCCGTTCGCTCGGAGCAAATGATCTTACCATTATTTTCAAACATATATTACCGAATATTCTTTCACCGATTATTGTCCAAGGAACGCTACGACTTGCGACAGTTATTCTCTCAGCTGCCGGTTTATCATTCCTTGGACTTGGTGCCCAGCCCCCTTCACCAGAATGGGGAACGATGTTAAGCAGTGGCAGAGATTTCTTATTCTCAGCACCATATATCGCAATTTTTCCTGGCCTAGCTATTTCCATTCTAGTTTTAGGTTTTAATATTTTTGGAGATGGGCTTCGCGATGCGTTTGATCCAAGAATGAAAAAATAATCGTTTTAGAGGAGGTACGTAGCCAATGATCATGTTTATTTTACGCCGTTTAATACAAACCTTACCGGTTGTGATTGGAGTAACGTTTGTTGTTTTCTTTATTATGCAACTTGTTCCAGGTGATCCTGCCGTTTTGATGGCAGGTGAAGGAGCTTCGAAAGAAACTATTGCTGCCCTTCGTGAACAATTAGGATTAAACCAACCATTATTAGTCCAATATTTTGATTATTTAATAAACATTTTCCGGGGAGATTTTGGGGTTTCACTTAAGAATAGTCAACCTGTTCTCGATGAAATATTAGTGAGATTGCCCATCACAATCGAGCTTGCCTTTTTTAGTATTCTGATTACGATCGTTTTAGGCATGGCTGCAGGAATCATTTCCGCCATTAAACCTTATTCCCTAACTGATACAAGCGTTATGATTGTAGCTCTTTTAGGTATTTCGTTACCAAGCTTCTGGTTTGGCTTAATGATGATGTATTTCTTCTCAGTAAAGCTGCAAATCCTCCCTGTAGCAGGTTGGGACAGCATCCTTCATATTATCCTTCCAGCCCTTACATTAGGTGCAGGCGGAGCAGCAATCGTTGCACGAATGACGAGATCAAGTATGCTCGAAGTCATTCGTCAGGATTATATTCGGACAGCACGTGCGAAGGGTGTCCGCGAACGAGTGATTGTTTATAAGCATGCCCTGCGTAATGCGTTAATTCCGGTTATTACAGTAGTTGGCTTGCAATTTGGTGCTCTACTTGGCGGAACGGTTCTGGTTGAATCGATCTTTGCGATTAACGGACTTGGAAGAATGATTGTTGATGCGATTCGAATGCGTGATTTACCAATGGTTCAAGGCGGAGTATTGGTGGCCTCGCTTGTTTTCGTAGTTGTGAATTTATTCGTTGATGTACTGTATCGATTCTTTAATAAACGAATTGAATTAAATTAATAGGTGGTGATTGACCGTGACTGAGAATAACAACCCAATTTTAGAGGTAAAAGGATTAAAAACACATTTCTTTACAAAGCGTGGCGTGAGTAAAGCGGTAGATGGCATCGATTTCACTTTGAATAAAGGGGAAACCTTGGGAATCGTCGGTGAATCCGGATGTGGAAAAAGTATGACCTCTCTTTCCATTCTTCGCTTAATCCCCTCTCCTCCTGGGAAAATTGCCGGAGGACAGGTTCTATTTAAAGGAAAAGATTTAGTGACGATGTCAGAGGATGAAATGCGAAAAATTAGAGGGAATGAAATTTCGATGATTTTCCAAGAGCCGATGACATCGTTAAATCCTGTCATTTCTGTTGGAGAGCAAATTGCCGAAGCAATAAGATTGCATCAAAAAATGGGACGAAAAGCTGCGTGGGAGAAAGCAGTTGAAATGCTAAGGCTTGTTGGAATCCCTTCACCTGAAAAAAGAGCAAAACAAGAACCTTTCCAGTTAAGCGGCGGTATGCGTCAGCGTGTAATGATTGCAATGTCACTAGCTTGTACTCCGGAGGTATTAATTGCAGATGAACCAACAACTGCATTGGATGTGACCATTCAAGCACAGATACTAGAGTTAATAAAAGACTTGCAAAATAAGCTGGGAATGGGCGTAATTATGATCACTCATGATTTGGGTGTTGTCGCCGAAACATGTGATACGGTAGCAGTCATGTATGCTGGTAATATTATTGAACATGCAACAACGGAAAAGATTTTTGCAAATCCAAAACATCCATATACACAAGGTTTACTAGAATCACTACCAAAGATTCATGAAGACCAGGAAGAATTACGAACCATTGAAGGCAGTGTTCCAAGCTCTTACAATATGCCAGCCGGCTGTCGCTTTGCTTCAAGGTGCCCTTTTCAACAACCGATTTGTCATCAGAATCAGCCAGAGCTGATTGAGCAGAATGATGGTGTAAAGGTCCGGTGTTGGATGTATACAGATCAATGGACAGATAAAGTTTTAAAAGAGGAGGCTGTGAAATAATGCAGACAGCAACAGATAAGAAAGTATTATTACAGGTCGACCATTTAAAGCAATATTTCCCTGTTAAAACAGACTCCCTTTTTAAGCCAAAATCCTATGTAAAAGCAGTTGACGACGTCTCATTCCAACTATATGAAGGCGAGACATTAAGTATTGTTGGTGAATCCGGCTGTGGAAAATCAACAACGGGACGTGCTATTCTAAGACTTGATGAACCTACAGATGGAAAGGTTTATTATTCCGGGAAAGACATTTTAGGCCTAAATAAAAAAGAAATGAGAAAGCTTAGAGGGGATTTACAAGTTATTTTTCAGGATCCTTTTGCTTCTCTTAACCCACGTCAAACCGTAAAGCAAATTTTAAATGAAGCGATGGCCATTCAAGATGTGGTGGTAAAACCAAAAAGAATGGATAGAATGCTTGAATTACTCGGGTATGTAGGTCTTCCCCCAGAGGCTCTTGACCGCTACCCTCACGAATTTAGCGGCGGGCAGCGGCAACGGATTGGGATTGCCAGAGCACTGGCGGTTAATCCTAAATTAATTATTTGTGATGAAGCCGTTTCCGCTTTGGATGTATCAATCCAAGCACAAATCCTGAATCTTTTAAAAAAGCTGCAAAATCAGTTCGGCTTAACGTTTCTATTCATCTCACACGATTTGAGTGTAGTAAGACATATTTCCGATCGGGTAATGGTCATGTATCTAGGTAAAGTAGTGGAAATTGCTGATAAAAAGGATTTATTTGATACACCGCTACATCCATACACTAAGGCGTTGTTATCATCAATTCCTGTCCCAAATCCGGTTATAAAACGGGAGCGTATTATCTTAAAAGGTGATGTCCCCTCCCCTATTAATCCGCCAAGTGGCTGCCGCTTCCATACTCGCTGTCCTTTTGCAACGGAGAAGTGCAAGGTGGAAGAACCAACCATAAGGGAATTAGGAACCAATCATTTTGTAAGCTGCCACTACGCAGAAAAAATGGCTTAAAAATTAATTTTCAATATAAATGAAAATACTATAAAATATTATATTAAAAAAGGGAGCAGAACCAGCCTCCCTTTTTTCTACATCTCTAGGAGAATCCCAGACCATGTTAACTGTTGATACTTTCTCCCTTTATATTATGATTGCATCTCTTGCACCCTTGCTAGGGGCTTTTACATTACTTTTTTTATTTATATTTGAAAAACGAATCGACCTATTAGAAAATCAAAAAAGAGAAATTGCCTTAGAAAGAGAGCTGCAAACTGCACTTTATAATCAATTGAATCAAGAAATACAGCCGCATTTCTTTTTTAATACCTTAAATTCGATATTAAGTTTAGCAAGGCTCGATCGAAAAACAGAATTGATCCAATCGATTGAAACTTTGTCAAAGTTGCTTAAATTTAAGTATCAAACAAATAACACCTTCATAACTGTTGATGAAGAGTTAACCTATGTTAATTATTATTTAGAAATACAAAAAATCCGATTTAGGGACAGGCTGCATTATGAGATTTCAATTGACCCAAATGTATACCAAGCAATAACAATTCCTTTTTTAATACAAACCTTTGTCGAGAATGCTTTCAAACATTCTTTTGAAAAATATATGGGAGAAGCATACTTAAAAACAACAATTGAAAAAAAGGGAAATGTAGTCCACATAACGGTGTGGAACAACTCACCTGATAGGCATGAGGAAATGCCTCATGAAAGTGGACTTGGTTTAGAGAATATTACAAAACGGCTAGAGCTTTTATTTCCTTCTGGTCAAACGTCTGTTCAATTAAACAACTTAGACGATGGGTCAAGCGTTTTAGCTACATTTCCGTTCGTACTTAAGTCTGAGATGTAAGGTAGGTGCACAATAATATGAATATCCTTCTAGTGGATGATGAGCCGCTTGAATTAGAGCAGCTTGAGTATTTAATTGTTAAAAAATTTCCAAACTGGAATTTTTTTAAAGCTCAGGATGCTTCCAAAGCGCTCCAAATCGTAAAGCAACATGACATTTTTTTAGCTTTCCTTGATATTCAGATTCCAGGGAAATCAGGTTTAGAATTGGCGAAAGAATTAACACGCTCTTATTCCATGGACATCATTATGGTAACTGCTTATCAGAATTTCGAATATGCTCAAACTTCGATCAGGCTTGGTGTCGTTGATTACATTACGAAACCAATTATTGAAGATGAACTAATGGCAGTGTTAAGCAAATATGAACGTTTGGGAAGGTATTCAGAGCTAATTGTAAATGCGTTAAAAATTATTCACCAGGAATTTAGTGAAAAATTATCGCTAAATTACTTAGCCTCAAAAATTCATATTAACCCTGCATATTTTAGCAGGAAATTTCAAGAAGAAGTTGGGATTGGGTTTTCTGAATATTTAAACGAGTATCGGTTAAAGGAAGCTCAAAAAATGCTCATCGAATTTCCCGATTTGAGTATTAGTACCATTTCAGAAAGATGTGGATTTAACAGCCAGCATTATTTTAGCCAAATTTTTCGCAAAATGACAGGACAGTCACCAAGGGACTATCGCTTAAGGGAGTCATTCCATTGAAAAGAAGTGATTATCAATCTTATATAAGCGGTGCCATTAAACTTGGGGTCAGCTTTGGTGTTGTTAGTTTATTGGCTCGATGGGTGACTGGAAATACGATTCTTTCCTCTCCTGAGACATTGATAAAATACGGACTAGTCGGCGGAATCGGATATTCTCTAGTAGGGGCCCTATGCTTTATTTTATTTGGCTTTTTGGCAAAAAAAGTTCATGAGCAATACCCTGACCAACATACCATTGGGGATGTTTTAAGACAAAAATTAACACCAAGCGGATATTGGTATATGATTTCCATTTTATTTTTAACAAGCTTTTATTCCATATTTATTCAGGCGATGGGAGCTGGAATTCTTATCCATACCATTTTTCCATTTCCTCCTTCTATCGGTATATTTTTCTTTTTAACATTTTGCTATTTTATTGGAGGAGTCGGTGGTATGCAGCGCCTTCATCACCTCGCAGGTGTAATTGTCACCATTATTTTTGCAACTGTCATTATCATTCCTGTTTTCTTTTTCATTCAGGAAGGGATTTATCCCATCTATGACGGGATTAAGCTATATCATCCATATTTATTGTATATAAAAAACACGGACGCCATTTGGTTTATTCTCACAGCGGTCTTTGTCTTTTTTGGTCAAATTTTAGTTGACCGGGCCACCTGGCAAAGAATATTCATCCTTCAAAAAGATAAGGTACGTGTTACCTTTACCTTAACAGGCTTGATATGGGCAACCATCCCCCTTGCTTTATCTTCTCTATTGATGATTGTTATTTTTGGAAGAAGTTTTGAAAATATTTATACATTATTTATTGAGCTAGTCGACAAAATTCAATCGACCGTACTTATTGTCTTATTTGTCCTATTTTGTTTAGGTGCCATTGCATCAGCAATAAGTTCAGAATTACATGCTACAACTACCTTATTTGTAAGAAATGTAATGGGATTGATTCGTCCACTTACCAAAGATGAAAAATGGAAATATACCTATATTTTTTCCGGGTCAATATGCGTAATTTTATTAGCAACTGTCAGTATTCTTACGCCTACCCCACTAACATTATTATTTTTCTTCGGGAATATTTATGCTGCAATGATTAGTCCGATTCTTTATATTATTCTAAGCAAAGACGTACAACATTTCATCATCCCCTTTTCATCTTTCATTGGGGCTCTTGGAGGCTTAATATTTCAACAAGTAACCAACGATTTGAGAGCTATTTGGCTAAGTTTTGCGATTTCATCTTTTATTTGTTTAATTGTCTTCCTGTATAAATCAATCACCAAAAAAAGAATACAGGAATTATAGGGGGAGGTACTTTTGGGACAAAATCATGCCCTACTTGAAGATCAACCCAGCCTTAGCCCAGATTTATTACCTACAAAATCTGAAGCTAGAACGTGGAAGGCTGGTCATTTTTTCTCTATTTGGATGGGCTCAGTTCATAACGTTCCATCCTATGTAACGATTGGAGGATTCTTTGCTCTTGGTATGTCTGTTTGGCAGGTTTTCTTCATTATTATGCTCTCTTCCCTATTACTGGCTGTGATGATGGTTTTGAATGGTCATGCTGGCAGTAAGTATGGAATCCCTTTCTCCATTTTGCTCCGTTCTAGCTATGGTATGAAGGGGGCGCTATTTCCCGGGGTCCTAAGAGGTGTTATCGCCGCGATTATGTGGTTTGGTCTCCAGACTTATGCTGGCAGTCTTGCAGTCACAATTTTAATAGGGGAATTTTGGCCTGCTTATTTAACTTTGGGCGGAGGATTTAACTTTTTGGGTCTAAATCTCCCAGAGCTCCTATCCTTTCTTCTTTTCTGGATGATAAATGTTTTATTTATTTTTGCAGGAATGGAACGATTAGGGAAATTAACAAAGTTTGTTTCCCCTTTAGTTTTTGTTGTTTTTGGGGGAATGGCCATCTGGTCTATCAATCTGGCTGGCGGAATTGCTCCCATATTAAGTTATAGTGCAAAGGGAGTAGAAGGAAATAGTTTTTTCATTTTTATGTCTTGTGTGTCTGCAATCATGGCAACCTGGGTTGCACAAATTTTAAGTGTAGCTGATATAACTAGATTTTCCCGATCTAATAAAGATCAGTCAATCGGACAAATATCCGGTTTGATTATCACTTACTTATTATTCGCTGTAGCAAGCATTACGATTATTGTCGGCTCAGAGATTGCATTCGGGGTCCCGATTTGGAATGTCTTAGATGTCGTTGAAAGATTTGATAGTAAATTTGCTATTATTCTTTCATTGATGACAATTTGCATCTCGACATTATCAGTTAATATAATAGGAAATATCATACCTGCTGGTTTTCAGTTGACTGCTCTTTTCCCAAAAAGACTAAATTTTAAGACAGGGGCTTTAATTGCAACCATCATTGGAATTCTTATTATGCCATGGAAGCTGATGGAAAATCCGACTAGTATTCTTGCCTTTTTAAATATCGTTGGCGGTCTGTTAAGTCCGGTAATCGGCGTCATGCTTACACATTATTTCCTCATTTGTAAGAAAAAAATTAATTTACAAGAGTTATATTCCATTAACCACAATCGATTTTCATACGGGATTAATCTCCCCGCTATGCTTGCAACAATCATCGCAGGGATAATAAGCCTTTTAGGAAACTTTGTACCCGCCTTCGGCCTCTTAACTAGCATTTCGTGGTTTACAGGGATTTCATTAGCAGTCCTTTTATATCTATTATTTCTTTATACTAGTCAGCTATTAGCAATTAAATTTGAAGATATTAAACAAAGTGAATCAAGATAAATGGGATATCCACTATGGATATCCCTTCATCTATTGACCTGCTTATTTAATTGAAACGTCATTGATTTCTAAATACCCTGATGGACTGATAGAAAAACTATCGACATCTTTGGCAATTGCCGCTAAATTTTCAATCACTCGAACAGGTATATACACAGCTTCTTCCATTTCTATTTCTTGGGCTTTTGCATATAGTTCTATACGTTTATCTTGATTCATTTCGCTGCGGGCTGCTTCTAATATGGTATCAACTTCTTTATTATTATAAAAGAAGTAATTTCCAGCTGATCCATGAGAATCTGAATGGAAAAGATTATATTGATTATAATCAGCATCGCCAGTTGCATTTCTCCAACTGCTGATAAACATTTCAAAGTCACCCTTATTTCCTTGCTCGACAAACGTACCATACTCTAAAACCTGAATATTTAATTTAATCCCAATTCCTTTTAATTGAGATTGAAGTACTTCTGCCATATTTATTCTTTCTTTGCTATCCATGGTGGTTAGAGTAGTTTCAAAACCATCCGGATAGCCTGCTTCAGCGAGTAATTTCCTTGCCTCATTTAAGTTATATTCATAGGCTTTCATATCAGCATTGTATCCGAAAACCTTAGAACCTAATAATGAATTCGCTTTTTTACCCACATTATTATAGACACCCTTAATAATAGAATCCATTTCAACTGCATGGGCGATTGCTTTACGAACACGAACGTCACCAAATGGTTTCTTCTTCACATTAAAGCCAATAAATTCTGTACCAAAACCTTCACTGCGGTAGACTTTGGTTGCTTGCGAAGCTTCTACTGTTTCCATCATGGGTACAGAAAGGGGCTCAGCGATATGTGCTTCACCTGTTTCAATCATAGAAATCCTAGTTGTTTCCTCAGGGACGACCTTAAAAACGACTTGATCTACTTTGGCCTTATCTCCCCAATATTCCTTGTTTTTAGTTAATACAATTTCCTGGCCTGGTGTCCAGGATTTAAAGACAAAAGGACCTGTACCATTAGGTTCATTAATAATTTTCTTTCCGTATTTCTCAATCGATTTTGGACTGATAATACCGCTCTCATGACTTGCTAGAATGGAGAGTAAAGGTGAGAAAGGTTCACTTAAGATAAATTGAACCGTATACTCATCAACCACCTTCACTTCCTTTACCATTTTTAGAACCACAGCTCTTGGCGAACCAACATTCGGATCTAATAGTCTATCAAACGTCGCTTTTACCGCATTTGCATTAAAAGGTGTTCCATCGTGAAACTTCACGTCATTTCTAAGTTTAAATTCCCATGTTGTATTATTTAACTGCTCCCATGATTTTGCTAATAAAGGCGTTATTTCAGCATTTTTATCACGTCCTACTAGTCCCTCATAGATTTTTTGATGAGTAACACTTGCTGCATTGATCGTCGACATAAATTGATGGTCTAAATTCTCAACGTCTGATAAACGAGCTATAACCAAAGTCCCTCCATCCTTTGAAGTTTTATTATCGGAGTTCCCTTTCGTGCTAGCGTTGTTATTTGTCGAACAGCCTGTAATGACCAATAGCAACAGTAATACTAGAATAAAAATGCCACCAAACCCTCTGTTTATTTTCATAGACTCTACCCCCTGATTTTATTTAAAACCTCTGCTCTTATTTAATTATAAAGAATATTCAAACAATTTTATTTCGAAAATCTTTACTTCTTTTTTAAATATGTTTACTTCTTTAAATACGAAAGTTTAGATCAAAAAAAAGAGGATCTTAAAAAATCCTCTTTTCGTTCAGATCTACCGTATTAGTAATAATAGGTTATTTACATTAAAGTTCCGGAAACTAGGTTTCCTTTGTAAAAAACGGCTTTACGCTTAGACCGTCTTGCAACAACCTCTGCAGAGCAGCTGGCATCAACTAAAAGCATATTTGCTGCTACTCCTAGTTTTGGCCAAACTTGATTACCGTCCTTGTCCAAAGTAGTTAAGCCACCTGTGATATATTTGAGAGTTTGCGTGAGTGAAACCTCATCCGTCCATCTGAACCGTTCAAGCAGACGTCCTGCCCTTTCCAGTACATCACCATTTCCTGTTGGCCACCAAGAATCATAAATATTATCGTTCCCTACGGATACTTCCACTCCACATTCAGTTAAAAGGTTTACTGGTGGAATGTTTCGCCCGATTGGAAGACTGGTGACTATCGAGATACCTGCTTCCCTTAATATCCCTGCCATTTCGATTGCTTCCTCTTTTGAGACATCTCCAAGTCCAAATGCATGACTGACTGCTACTCTTCCTTCCCAGCCTGCCTGCTTGGTTAAATAAGCAAGTCGTTTCATCGTGAAAGTTCCTAGATGACCGGGGTCATGTAAATGCAAGTCGATATCAGCATTCCCTTCAACAGCCAAGTCCAGTAACTGTACTAATGAAGCTTCAATATTATTATCTACGGTTGCCGGGTCAACCGCCCCCACAATCCCTGCACCGTTTCTCAATGCTTCTCTAACCAATGGTACAGTACCAGGACGGAGCAGGCCATGCTGGGCGAAGGCAACAATTTCTGAGCTAAGCCTATTAGAATATGATTCAAGTGCATGGGCGACACCTTCCAAATTGTGCAATCCTGCTTCCGGATAGATATCCACATGGGTTCTTACATGGGTTGAGCCATAGGACAATATTACTTCCAGCAAAGCTTCAGCGCGTTGCTGTGTGCTAGCAGGTATAGTTGCTAGAATATTTTTTTCTATTTCGCATCGTTCAATAACCCCTGAAGCAGGGATACATGCACGCCAATCCTCACCCATATAAGTCTTATCTAGATGAACATGCTTTTCAATAAATGAGGGAAGAAGCAGCAAACCTTTTGCGTCCTTTACAGGTAGGTCGTTTCCAAGAAGCTCTGATTCTTTGATTATTTTTCCGATTCTGCCATCCTCTATTAATAAGTGAAATAGCTCTGTTTTTGTTCCTGCTACTCTATCATTTTCTATTGTATATCCCGTTTCTAAGCGAACATTTGTTAACCAATAATTACGGCTCATAGTAAACTTCCTTTCTATTACTTTTCTATATTTTTCAAGATCTTTACTTCATTTATAATTATTTAAATTTCACTTTTTTAAAGGATGGAGGAAGCAGTTCATTTTCTGGAAGCTGCTGATAGTCTCTTTCCAAATATCCTTTTCTCATTTTGTTAAAATATTTTTGACCCTTGGATTTGATTTCTTTTAAATCAAGATTAGGAATTACTCTATCCTTCATAACTATTCTGCCGTTTATGATAGACAATTTTACGTCTCTTCCTGACCCGCTTGCAATCATTGTCCGAATCGGATCATCTACCACGCCCATATGGAAGCTATCCAAGTCAATTACAATGATATCTGCTTTTGCCCCCACTGTTAGTCTGCCAAGGTCTTCCCTTCCAAGAAATTCGGCTCCTCCAATTGTCGCTGCTCGAAAAAGATCAGCATAGGATGAATCTTCTACTTCTTTTTCAATCAGCCTGTATAGCATACTGCCTGTTCTTATATTTTGAAACATATCTGGTGGGAAGGTATCTGTTCCCAGTGCTAAATTGATTCCTGCCCTTTTATATTTTGCAAATGATTCTAAAGCAGAACCATGTCTTCCGATAATCAAAGGACAATGGATTACTGTTGTATTTGTTTCTGTTAGGAGCGCTATATCATCGCCCTCACCGGAATGCGCTTCACTATAACCAGCAATAAAATGAGCATGTGGAATTCCGGTTTTTGGTCCTAAAAAACCAAGATTATACAAATAGCGAATAGGGGTCACACCATGTTTTTCGAGAATTGTATGATATTCGAAGCTCCCTTGTGCCGCATGGAGTTTGATAGGAACACCTAATTTTTCACTGTAATATTTAGTCTGTTTCAGGTTTTCTTCTGTTTGAGATTCTATTCGTTCAGGTGCCAGCATTCCTTTAACCAATCCATTATAGGCTCCATCAAATTCTTCAATAAACTTTACCGCACGCTGCAATCCTGATCTCCCTGCTTCTTCGTCCCAGAAAAGCTTGATCGTTCCATCTGTCTCAACGACTCTAATTCCAGATTGATAACTTGGTCCTAAGTAGATTCTTAATCCTAATCTGCCAGCATGATTGGCAGCTGCGGCTAGTTCATCGTATGTTTCTGCCCATTTTTTATAAAAAACAGATGTAATCGGCATCGCAGTAGTAACCCCATGAAGAATCAATTGAGAATAGGCATAGAGTGATTTAAATGCTTCTTCTTCCGCTGTCATGACTTCATGATGTCCGTTGTCAACATAACACTTTGACCAGAGCAGGTTTTTCTGTTTGTCGCTACTTGCTTCTAAATGTAAAATATCGTGATCAATATCACCAAGTGCATTTAAATCGATAAACCCTGGACTAATGACAGATCTCCCAACATCAATGATTTCATCCACTTCTCCAGAGTAATTTTTTCCCACATAAATAATTGTATCGTTTTCATATACAACCTCTGAATCTTCTAAAATTACATGATCGTCCCCATCAAAACCAATCACATAACTTCCCTTAAGCTTGGTTACCATTTTTTTCTCCTTTCGAACTAGTAATACTGTATTTTTACAATTATTGATTAATAGTTTAATTATAGAAAAAGGTAATTAGATTTATTTTCGGAATTATTACTCTTTTTTAAACTTTTTCTACTTCTTTTCTACAACATATTTACTTCAAATACCCTTTTGTTTAAATTTATTGAAAGAACAGCATGGGAATCTTTGCAGAGGAGGTGTAAGGAAATGAATGTCTTATTACTTGATGATGAACCATTAGAATTAGAACAACTAGAATACTTGCTGCAATCTGAATTTCCTTTATGGAAGTTTTTCAAGGCGGCTGATGCGAGTCAAGCACATTCAATTAATCTAAATCATGATATCGATTTGGCTTTTTTAGATATTAACCTTCCAGGAAAATCTGGCCTTGAGTTTGGGGAAGAACTAAGACAAAGCAATAAAGATGCGGAAATAATCATGGTTACTGCCTGCCAGGATTTCAGCTATGCTCAGCAATCGATTAGAATAGGGGTTGTTGCCTATTTAACGAAGCCCGTTATCGAGAGTGATTTATTAAAGATTTTATCAAAGTATAAAGAAGATCAGTTTTCTCAAAAATATTCCCACTTAATTCATTGCTCTCTGAAAGTCATCCATGAAAAATTTGCTGAAAAGATTTCACTCTCAGAAATCGCAAGTGAGGTTCACGTAAACCCTACCTACTTAAGTCGGAAATTTCATGAAGAAGTAGGCGTTCCTTTTTCGGAGTATTTAATTCAATTTCGAATCCAGACGGCGAAACGGTTATTAATAGCTAACCCAAACTGGACCATATCGGATATAGCAGACAACTCAGGATTTAGAAGCCAAAACTATTTTAGTACATTATTTCGAAAAATTGAGGGAATCTCACCAAAGGAATATCGGGAGAAAGAAAAAACCCAACCGGTTAAATTGTAAAGGAAACCTTTTTGAAAGAATTGAGGAATTGGGTTAATTCATCGACAATTATTGATTATAAAAATACCCTTTAAAATACGCAAAAGCCGATCATTACTGACCGACTAATTTATTTCATATTAAATTTATATACATATTATGATCCTTAATTGGCATATCAGAAACGATCTTTGGATCAACCATTCCAGCAATCATAGCTATTATTTTGTGTACTAGATTCAAATCTTTTGAGCAGCCTTTTTCATTTAAATAGTGTGTTAACTATAATTTCATGAGCTATCCATGAGAAAAAATTAGAAGAACCGTGAGAAATCCAAGCCGCAAGGAAACCAAGTCTTAAGAAAATGATTGTAAAAACTACCCCCGGAAGGAAGTAAAGCGGAAAGTTAAGTATGTCAGGACCATGCGCCATTGCGAAGCCTATATTGGTAAGGATAACCCATGACCATATATATTTTGGGTTTTTAATAATAAATAACTCATTATAAATCTTTTTTATCCACTTATTCTCTTTTGCCAATCCAACAATTGCTAGAGAAAGTCCCCCATATAGTAAATATCGGCAAATAAATTCCTCACTAAAGGGACTTATTACTGAAACTGAGAATATTAATCCTAATTCAGAAAAATCCTTTAATGTAGTTACTTGATTTGTTCCCGGTTTAATAACATCATAACCAAGCCAAGATGGTATAAATTGCACAATATTTAATACAAATTCCATAATTATTGCCACTAAAATCGGAATACAAATTGCTAAATGAATGTTCTTTTTATTTAAAACAAACCGCTTAAAAAAATCCTTCCTTAATGCGGTATGTACAATGATCCATGACCAGAACAAACTAAAAGGAACTATAAAAATAGTAATACCATCGTCACTCGAAAGACCGAATTTCAATATGTTATCAGCTAAGATTAGCAATATAGAAAGAAAAAGGAAAACCACCACGAACAAAGATGGTCGAATAAAAGCACGAATAATAGACAAGCAATCCCCCCCTTTTTGTGAATTTATTTTGATCTTTTAATTTTCATGACAGAATATTTTCACCTTATTAAGGGCAGATATCATTCGTTGCCGTGACCTTACATTGAATTGATAGGATGTCCACCGAATTTTTCCAATACATCAACTAACTGATAAAATTTTTTCCATAAATACTAAGAATATATAGCAGCTCCCAATATGCCAGACATAAGAATGACTAAGGCAGGATGGAGACGAAGCTTTACCAAGGCAAATAAAGATAATAAAAATATCAGAAAGAGACTAAAAGAGTACCACGAAATTGCATCGACTAAGTGATTGCTAATGGCAAATTTGATTGCTGCATATCCAATTAACCCGGTAATTATTGGTCGTAACCCATAAAAAGCAGATTCCACATGCTTATTTTTATTCATTCGATAGAAAAATGTTGCAATAATAATAACCAATACCAATGAAGGAATCACCATACCTATCCCAGCTGCAATAGCTCCAGTCATTCCTTCAACCTGGTAACCTACTAAAATAGCACTATTGGTTGCAATTGGCCCTGGTGACATACTTGCAATCGCAATTACATCTGTAAACTGTTGTGTAGTCATCCAACCTTTTTTGATGACCTCCATCTCAATCATAGGGAGGATGGCATATCCGCCCCCAAACGAGACAAAACCTATTAATAAGAACCTCCAGAATAATTCCATTAGTATCATGTTAAATTCCATCTCCCATAAACCATTCTAGTTCATCTGTAGAAGCGGTTTTTTCAATTTTGGGCTTATCTGGGTTCCCCAACAAATGTTTTACCTTAACCACCGACATACCAAGAAGCATTCCTGTTAAAATTATTAGTACAGGATGTATTGGGGAGAAAAACAAAACAACCATAGAACCAAATGAAATGAGCAGAGTTGTTTTATCAACTATTGCCGTTTTACCAATTAAGTACCCGGCATAAGCAATAAGTGCCACAATCGTTGCACGAATCGCTTGAAAGGCTGCATCAATTTTAGGGTTGTTCTGAATCTGTAGAAAAATTATACTGAGAACAACAACAATTAAAAACGTTGGCAAAAACACACCAATCAATGCAGCAATTGCTCCCTTAATACCACCTATTTTATAGCCAACAAAGGTAGATGAATTAATCGCAATTGCCCCGGGGATGGATCCTGCAATCGCAAACACATCTGTAATCTCCTCTGTTCTTACCCATTTCTTTTTATCTACAACCTCTTTTTTAATAATCGGGATTATGGCATAGCCTCCACCGAAGGTGACTGGTCCAATCTTAAAAAAGGTCCAAAAGATTTGAAATAACTTCATCCATTCTTCCTTCATATAAGTAATCTCCTTTTCGTTTTAAAAATCCAAATCATGTATATTTAGTAAGAATTTAATATTTTTAAACTATTATCGTTGGCCTTACTTATTACGATAACACGGAAGAGGAGCAAGAGATAATGCAACAAATGCATAGGATATAACAGATTGTTATTTTAATGAAGATTACTCTGAAAAGATATTTTCATGAGGAACCAAAAAGTGATAAAAAGCGTGTTTTAGCTTCTACATGAAAGTGAACCTAACAAACCCTTTAAAGAAGAGATAATGTATATTCCTTGCAGGGAATTTTTAATGGAGACAGATTCAAAAGAAGGCTTCCCTGCTGATGGTGAGGGACCGGTACGAAGGGTTAAAGTTAATCCATTTTTAATTTATAGTTATGCCGTAACTAATGCTGAATTTGACGAGTTTGTTAAATCTAAGGTATATATACAAAGGAGGAACAGTTTAGGTGGTCGTTTGTTTTTTATAGTTTCCTTGTCCCCTAACCCTTCTGTTCAGGATCAACATGTAGTGACTACGCATTATACTCGTGATAGCTCTACAGGACACCTTGGTTTTCACTGTATTGCAGATGTGTAGCTGATTTAAAACTGCAGAAAATGATTTAAGCCTTAATTTATACTAAGGTGGGATATTGCATAATGAATTTAGTAAGTTTACGAATGTTTTGTCTTGTAGTGGATGAAGGAAGTATAAGTAAGGCTGCACGTTTGAACTTCGTATCACAGCCCGCTGTAACTAGACAAATCCGTCAGTTAGAGGAAGTTTATGGAGCTAAATTATTTGAAAGAGCAGCTGGTAAATTAACCCTTTCCGAGGCTGGGGAAGTACTTTACCCTTATGCAAAAGAAATAGTGGAATACTCCAAAAGATCATTTGAGGCAATTCAAGAGATAACGGCTAACCAAGAAACAGTGCTTAATGTAGGTGCTAGTTTAACAATAGGAGAGTATTTATTACCAGGTCTCCTTGGTCATTTCAGCAAAAATTACCCAGAATTAAAATTTAGCTTATCAATCGGGAACACTCCTAATATTTTATCAAAGCTGGAAAATTATGAAATTGATATAGCTTTTGTTGAAGGTGCTGTAGAGAATAAGGAATTTATCACAGAAAAATTTACTGATGATGAGTTGATTTTAGTTATTTCGTCCAATCACCGATGGAAGGAAAAGGGACAAATAAGTATTGACGAACTTTCAGAAGAAAAGATGATTTGGAGAGAGGCTGATTCAGGAACACGGCAAATTGTAGAGAATGCCCTTCAAGAATACGAGGTTCTTAAGAAAATCAAAAGTACAATGGAACTCGGTAGTTACCAATCGATTAAAAGTGCTGTGGAAGCAGATTTAGGCGTTAGTATACTTCCAAAATTAACTGTGGCAAAGGAGTTAAAATACGGCATTCTTCATGAATTGAAAGTTGCTGATTTTAACATATCAAGAGATTTATGGATGGTACAAAAAACTCATCGGTTTAAGAAATCAGGTTTAAAGTATTTTATTAATTTTATTCGGAGTTTTTATTGAACAAAAGGGATAAGAAGAGGCAGTAATGCTGCCTCTTCTTATCGAATACAAAAAGCCCACTTAAATAATTAAGTGAGCGAGGAGGTCTCCTTTTCTGGCGGTACTGATTGGAAATTTCAATTGCTTTACGAATAATTTTGAGAGAATATCCAGGTGATGAAAGCTTATTTTCTTTTTTATCATTTCATTTTTAAACAATTTCTGCCATCAATTTTAGTGGAGGTAAAAGCTCCAAATACCGCTCAAATGTCATTTCACACGCTTCATACTTTTCAAGAAGGTCAAGCATCGAAATATTGTTCCTCAATATCTGTTCTTCGTAGTTCCCTTCCTCTAACAATAATTCTAATTCTCGCTTATGTGGTGGACAAACCGTTAAATCCGCAAGTTCACGTATTTGACTTCGTGTTGCCACAGCCTGTAAATCAACATTTTCAATTAGCAGTTCATACAGACCTATAGGACGATCTAATGGAAGATGGGATGAGCTTTGGCCGCTTAAAATTACTTGATCATTTCCATTCAGGCTAAAACGCCGCAAGATTCGGTTGACATTCTCTCTACTATTACTAGGAAGACCACCAAAGAAATCATCGGTATGACTAACATAATGCATCGTAAGTATACTTCGTTTTAACTCATCTTTATCAACAAGCGTTAACCCGAAAGCTTCCATCGCGTCAGACCACATGCTTTTTTTCCATTCTTCAAGCTGCTTCTCAATGTCCATGCTTACATCAGCCTCACCACGATGAGAAAACCTGGTAGCACCTTTAATCGCTAATTGTTCATCTATGAATCTCGGTACATCTTGATAGGTATTTGCCCAGTTTCGATCTCCGCAGCCAAAAACCGAATAATGCACGCCCTTAAGGCTGTCTGGTTCAAGCTGTTCCAACCATTGGACAAATTTCCGTGCATTTTTTGGCGGTTTCCCGTTATAGGAGGAAGTAACAATCAAGACGGCCCCTTCTGTTGGCAAACTGTTAATCCGTTCATCAAGTGCGGCAACTTCACTCCTGATACCGTGCCCGCTAGCCCTTTCAGCAAGGTCACGTGCAATCCCCTCTGCGGTTCCCATATTGGAGCCGTAAAGCACAAGGAGTGGTCGTTTGTTGACTCCCATAATAGTAGAATTCTGAACTAAGTTAATCTTTTTCATTCCGGATTGAACCATTTCTTTAGAACTCGCAGGAAATGGATCTATGATTTTTTTGTCTCTTAATTGGACACGCATCGTAAAATTATCCGGTTTCAGAGTCATCGTTTGTTTTATTTTTAACTGGTAGTTTGTATGATCGATTAATTCAAAGTTTTGAAGAATCATGCCCATCAATAATGCAGCTTCATGAAGGGCGAACTGCATCCCAATACAAGCCCGTTGTCCATTGCCGAATGGTTTATAGGCATCGTGTGGTATTTTACTTGGATCTTCAAACCGCTCAGGACGAAACTCCTCGGCATCGTCTCCCCATGCTGCTTTATCTCGATGAAGCTGAGGCAGGAGAATGGCCACATTTTGCTTCTGTTTAATTGGATATTTTCCTCCTAGGACCGTATCCTCCTTTGCAAAAAGGGTAAATTGCGGTGCAGTAGGATATAAACGCAACGATTCATTTAAAATCATTCGAATATATTTAAGCTCAGTAACTTGTTTATAGGTTGGAATCGGACTTGTTAAGATTTGATCCACTTCTTCGTAAGCTTTTTTAAGTACATCAGGGTGCTTTAATAATAAGTAATGAGTAAAGGACAATAAACCACTTGTTGTTTCATGTCCAGCAATCAAGAAGGTGATAATTTGAAAACGAATATTTTCATCACTAAGCTTTTCCCCTGTTTCCGGGTCCATAGCACTTAGCATCCGAGCGAGCATATCGGTCTCCCCTTGATCTCCATGTTTTTTCCGCTCAGCAATCAGTTCGTCAACCAAGGAAAACATCGCCTGTATGTCCTGCTCAAACTGTCGTTTTCTTTTCAACATCCATTTATTTTGGATAGGCAGGCGTGTACCTTGATGCATGGCTTCGTCAAGTGAATTAGCCATATTAGTGATAAAAGGATGATGGTTTTCTCTGTAGAAGCTGTTAAATCGATAGTTAAAACCACATATACCAATGGTGTCAAGTGTAAGTCTGGTCATATCATCTGATACATCAATACTCTCATTCGGGTTAAGACGTGCCCATTTTTGAACAAGCTGAAAGGCAATGTCGACCATCATCGAGTGGTACCCTTTCATCGCTTGTTGACTAAAAGAAGGAACAAGAATGTTATGTGCTTTTTGCCAATTTGGCTCTTTTGTCTTGCTGGTAAATAACCCGTCTCCGGAAAAGGCACGAACCTTACTTAAACCACCTGTAAGGCTCTTGTCGAATTTTGATTCATTACAAGCTTCAGCTACCAATTCGTGGCCAGAAAGAAAGATGGTTGAGAATCCACCATAGAACTCCATTCGAAAAATGGGACCGTACTCTTCCGCAAGTTTACAAAATGATAGGGTGGGCGCTTCCTTGTCGACTAAAGGCAAGTTGCCAAGCGGACCAAAGGTTTTGGGCTGTGGGATTGGTATGAACTTTTCCATTTAAAATCTCCTCTGATAAATTTTGTTCGTTGCTAATTTACCTTAAAGTTTCAAAAAAACAATTAAATGAATGAATACTCATTCAATTTTAATTTAAATCAAAGCTTTTTACAATAGAAATTATAAAGGATGCCTTTTATGATCAAAAGGCACCCTCTTTTTTTAATTAAAACTTTTTTTCAATTCTTCTAATGTTAAATCCTTAGTTTTTTCAACTGGCTTATTTGATGTTGGGAAGTATGGATTGATGGACATGAAGTTCTTTTCGACATAGTTGAAATCTACAATATCCACGATTCCATCTTTATTTAGATCTGCTTTTAGTTTAACTCCTGTTTCTCCAGCATTGTTTGCAATAAGCTTCGCGTCATAAATATCGATTACATGATCTCCGTTGACATCTCCAGCAGCTGCCGTATCCGTATATACAGTATAGAAGTTGCCTTGGACTTTTCCATCAATTGTCCTGCTTAAAGTTAATTTTTTACTATATAGGAAATGCCCAGGAATATCTACGATTAACGTATAGTCTTCTTTCGCTGCAGGAATATCTGTAAACGTCATATACCCTCTTTCTGAAATATCTGCAGGGTACTTTTTACCGTTTTTATCAACCAGATAAGCTTTTGTCCCAATCTTTGAATAATCTAAATCATAGTTGTCAAAATTAACTGCTTCACCATGATAGTAACCTTCTACCCATGAGTGCTGGGAAATGAATTTAAACTTTTCAGCAAATGTTGGTAAAGAAGACTTACTACCAGAGCTTGTTTGATATGAAGATTCTTGATAATAGAATGTACTTTCTACCATGTAATTATGGTCATCTACTACTTTTAATGTGATATCCAATAAATCAATATCATCATTAATTGAAACAGGTAATTTTGTCTTTTTGTCTGAAATATCTACAGCAAATGCTGAAATATTAGACCATGTGCTTTCTGTAATTTGTGGCTTTGCGACATTAATAGTCCAATTATTTTTTTTAGCAAGATCCTCTAACTGTTTTGATGGCTTAACGTCTACAACTTTATAGAAATTAGGGACATCGATTGTTACAGAAGCACTTGTTAAATCTTTCGCGTTTTGAACCGTAAATGTATTCACAAACTCTGATCCTAGACTTACACCTTTTGTATTGTTTTTTATTAAGGAATATTGATCTCCTTTATCAATAAAAGTAAATTCTGGGAAAATCGGATTTCCTGCTGTAGCGTAATCATAGGTATAGATTCTTACATTTGTTGGATAGTTTGCATATTCTTCTGGTAAGACACCAAATTTAAATTCACCATTCGCATTTGGGAAAAATTCAGCTGTTGGCCAAAAAGAATCTTGATAAGCGTACGCGGTATTTGCCTCTTGAGTGATGTCATGTCCTCTACTTTTTAAGTAGTCAATCGTATCATCATACAATTTTCCATGCACCCAATATGCTGTATAATCTTGTCCGTCATAACTTTCAGTTGTTAAATCTGAACTTGAAAGTTCTTGGATTCCTGTTTTCTTATCAAATTCAAGTGTTGGAGCGGTATTATCAATCACCATGTCATTATCGATTTTATATGTTTTACCATCTATCCCGGTACCAATATAAGAAACAATGTATTTACCTTCTTTAAGTAGTTCATATTCCTGTGCTAAAGGTTTATTCGGATCACCTGTAAAATGTTTTACTTCACCTGAAAATCCGAAAAATATTAAGTACTCCGTATCAACTGACGCATTTTCTAAATTGAATGTGCCATAAAACCCAATTGGTTTTCCATCTAGATCGCTAACCACTACATCAATCGTTTTCATATGACTACTTAACTTGAAACTGACTGGTGTAAACGGCTCGATGTATGGATGAAAGTTACTAAGGTCATTCGTAATTGCATGTTTAAAAAATTCTAATTTTTCGAATCCAGGTTTAGAATAACGAACATGGAAAGGAATTTGATATTCTGCTGTTTTCGACTCATTTTCAATATAAATATATCCCTCATATATCCCAAATTCTGCATTAGCTGGAATTGATATTTCTGCATTAATATTTTTACTCTCATTTCCATTCACTTCAATCGTCGATGGTAATTGAAGCGTCACACCACTCTTTGCAGCATCCTTTGAGACACCATCAATTGTTAAAAATTCAACTCTAGTATGATATGTTTCTAGTTCACTACTTAAATTCTTAATAGAAATCGATGTTTTTCTATTTTGAGTTTCACTTGATTGTGCAACACTACCAAAAGGGATAGATCCTGAAATGTCATCGATTTCTATTTTTAATCCATTTTCATCTAAGGTAGTCGTCTTATTTTGTACTTCAAATAACGTTGTATTGTGAACTGCCTCATAAGCATCGACGCGTCCTGCTCCAACTTCATTGACATTGTACATACGACCTTTTAAAGGATCAGCCGTATTCATAAGCGCAGCTTTTACATCTGCAACTGTATAATCTGGATGTGATTGTAATAATAAGGCTGCAACTCCAGCAACATGTGGTGTTGCCATGGATGTTCCACTTAAACTCGCATACCCACTAGAATAATCGACACCATCTTCTGGACTATTAATATATTCTGGGACAGTAGAGAATGTAGAAACCCCAGGTGCTACTACATCTGGCTTAATATCAAAGTTATTACGAACTGGACCACGTGAGCTAAAATCAGCTAACACATCACCTGTAGTCATATTGGACTGTAAGTCTGATAATTTAAGTTTAGCTGTAGGATCTGCTTTTAATTTTTCTGAAAGTTTTACTCCGTCGTCCTGTAACATTTTAAAGGTTGGGACATACCCATGATTTTCACCCAAGAAATATGGAATTTCTCCATCCTCATTATTGTAAATCAATACAGCTACAGCACCTTTATCATGAGCTCGTCGGATTTTTTCATCAAATGATATCGTGCCACGAGAAATTAATGCCACTTTCCCATTAATGTCTTTGTCAATATAATCCTCTTCTGTACCAATTCCTACTTCAACAACATCAAACTCTTTATCCATTAACTGTAGATAATCTTTACCAAGGCCATGCCCCATTAATGTATTTTGAACTGTAATATCTGCTAAACTTGTTTTAACGGTTGGAATATCAGTCGGCACATCACTAGCCCCAACAGTGATTGCTAGCGGAGATGCACCTGGTGAACCTAACGTACCAGGATTTGGCCCTGCATTTCCTCCGGCTATAACTGGTATGACCCCTTTTAATGCTGCATTGTTGATTGCTACAGATGTAGCGTCTAAGGAATGATTATTACCATTACCTAATGATAGATTAATAACATCCATTCCATCTTCTACAGCTCTTTCTATACCTGCGATAACCGATGAATCATATCCTGATCCATATTCTCCTAATACTCGATATGCATACAAGTCAACATTCGGAGCTACACCTGTCATTGCATATTCAACATCATTTTTAGGGTTAGATGCGATTGTTCCAGCAACATGAGTTCCGTGTTCTGTATAGTATGAACTACCATCTATCGTTTCAGGTTGTCCAGATGCAAGCCATTTCGCTCTAGTTGTTTCCATTGGATCGGAGTCATTATCGACTAAATCATATCCGCCTTTATAAACATCTTTTAAATCAGGGTGATTATAGTCAATCCCTGTATCAAGTACCCCAACTTTTATTCCTTGTCCTTTTAAGCCCTCATTATGTAAACGATCAACTCCTATATGAGGAAGCGCTGGTGGAATTACCTTTCCAGTTGTTGGTTCTTGAGTAGTAGTCGATTCATTTTTCGGTAAACTAACGACATTGTCTTTCCAAATCCTTTTAACTACACCCGTCTGAAGCAAGGTATTAATTTCGCTTGTAGGAATCGTCATAGCCATTCCATTAAATACATTCTGGTAACTTTGTTTAATTTGATATTGAATTGGATTTTCTTTTTTATTTTGGTTTAACTCCTCCTTCTTCTTAAAAATTTCAGTTAATCGTTGTTTAAAATATTCTTGTTCCCCTTTTATCTTTTCTGCTTTATTTTTAGATGTACCTTTTGATTTTGATTGCTGAGCATTTTCGATCGGAGCTGTTTTGAACTCAATAATGACATTTGCGGTTTTATCTTTAAGTGACAACAAACTTGGATCAATTATGAATCCTTCTTGTGGGGTTAATCGTTTTATAGACTGTCGTTGTTCTTCTGTTAGTCCTTTTAAGATCGATTCTGCAGAATTTGATATAGCATAGGTTTTTTGCTGAGGCATTAAATAAGATGTAAGTAAACTGGATGCTATTACACCTGTTACCATAACATTTAGAAATCGTTTCTTTCGAATTTTCATAAAATTAACGCTCCTTCTATTAATTTGATTTCAGCTGTAAATTTTAATCCTATTACTTTTTAAAAATAACAATCTAACAGGTTCTCCCTAATAAAATAGTTACATATTCCTATGAGAATCGCTTTCCTCCCTAAAGAAAGATAGTGTAAAATAAGAGTATGAATAATTAGACAACTCTATTAATTCCTATTGTACTTGAGCTTTTATTGTCGGTAAATTGGGGGAATTGTTCTACGAGTTTTCCTCATTCGACTATACGATTTGACGAAATCCTTGTAGAATATTGTCAAATTTCGAAGAATTGAACGATTATTTATAAAGATTTCAACTGTAAAATTACTAGAAAATGACAATTTTTATATTATATAGAAAAAATCATTTTTGTACTTGGGGGAATCTTGGTTTTCCTTTACTCAAAACTATCAAAATATAATTTTTCTAAAAGGAGAATTTCAACATGTATGAGGGGAAAATCATAAAGTTTTATCGAGAAAAATACCAAATGACTCAAGAGCACTTAGGAAAAGGGATTTGTTCTGGAACACATATTAGTAAAATTGAGCGATTACATACTGAATATGCACCTGAAATTGTCACTCTTTTATCCGAGCGACTAGGAATTACTATCGAAAATGAAATAATAAAACTTAAAAATATAAAAAAGCGATTAAATCATTGGCATGAAGTTATTGTCATGCAATTATTTGAAGAAATGGATCTTATAAATCAAGAACTTGAACAAGAAGATTTGATTCAAATCTCTGATTATATCAATCTTTACAAGTTACTTCGGGTTAGGTATTTATTAATGCATAATTTGACCGAAGAAGCATCAGACATCATTGTTGAAATCCACAAGAAAGAACATAAATTATCATCCTACGAAGCTAATCTGTTTAAACACGTTTTAGGAGTTTACTATTTAGCGAAACATGAAAACCACAAGGCAATTCAAGCATTAAAATCAATTAATGATACAGATTACAATAACAAGGAATATACCTATCATTTAGCAGTTGCCTATCATCTAAATGAATCACCAGTAATGGCTTATTTTTTTGCAGATAAATCGCGTCAATTTTTTAAAGAAATTAATAACTATCTTAGAGTGATTGATGCAGAAATGCTTATGGCGATTCAAGTAAAAGATGATGGAGATTTTAAAGAGACCATTCAGAGGTTTGAAAGCTTAATCAAAAGCTGTGAACTTTGTCATTCACCCGATCGAAAGGCAAAGGTATTACACAACTTAGCTTTTGAATACTTTAGAAGAAAAAATTATGAACCAGCTAATAAATACTATAAAGAGTCAATGAGTCTTAAAGATCATGAATCGGGCCCATACTTACTTTCTTTAGAAGGATTTATAAACAGTGCATATTATGGGAGTTTACTTCCAAAGGATGAATTATTACAACTGGCAAAAGAAGGACTAGAAAAAGCTCTAAAGAAAAGCGACCAATTATATATAAACTTATTTACCTTACTTCGTTATTTAATTCAAAATAAAGAACAGGAATACCATCAATACTTGTCCGAACATTCATTACCTTTATTTAAAAAATTTGGTTTTGTTTATTTAATTAAACGATCCGAAAAAGAATTATTTAATTATTATTTTAAACAGAAACAAAATAGTAAAGCATTAAAAATGGCACATGTATTGATAAATCAGTAAATTGAAAAGGCATGCCACATTGGTGACATGCCTTTTCAATTTACTGTGCAATAGTGATAATAACTACATGAAGTACTCTCTTAATTTTGATCCTCTTATTCCATCTACTCGTTCAAGTATGTCATCACTCTCATAAAATGAAGATGAAGTAAAGAATTTTACATTAGGATGAAACTATATAGTTGCTTTATTTAAGTAAAAGAAAAATAATACCCCATCGCCTGTATTTTTTACGCCATATTTCGCACCATGAAGTTCTAATATATTCTTCGCGATCGCCAGGCCTAATCCAGTCCCGCCCTCTGAACGGAGCCGAGACGTATCACCACGGTAAAAACGTTCCCATACTTTATTTAATTGATTTACTGGAATATAAGCTCCTTTATTCTCCACACATACTTTCACTTGATCCTTTTCTTCGAGTGTTGAAACAATAATCCGTTCTTTTTCGGGAGTATAACGGATGGCATTGGTGATAAAATTGGTGATGACCTGTTCAATTCTACGATGATTGGCGATGACTTCGATCGGTGCTACATCTAGATGAATGGTTAGATGCTTTTTCGTTATTTCCATCCATAATTGCTCACAAATACGGCGAATCACTTGATCAATCAAAAATGGTTCCATGTTCATTTTGTAGGTTCCCGACTCATATTTTGCGAGTTCCAACATATCGACAATTAAATGATCCATCTTGTCGACTTCTTTTTCCATCGCGTCAAAATAATAATCTCTTTTATGACTCGCAACCCCGTCTTTTATGATCGATATCGAACTTTTCATGATGCTTAAAGGTGTTTTTAACTCATGTGATACACCAGCGATAAATTCTTTCCGCGTATTTTCTAATTGTTTTTCTTTCTCAATATCCTTTTGTAACTGTTTTATATGAGAATGCAAAGTTTCTGAAAGAACATTAATATTTTGTGATAAATCACCAATCTCATCTTTTGATGTGATGGAGATCCTTTCAGTGAAATCCAAGTTTGCCATCTTTCTGGTGATGTTGTTCATTTTTAATAAGGGTCTGGCGATCTTAAGCGAATAATAAAAGGACGCTACGAATGAGAGTAGCATGACAAAAGCAATTATATAGACAAAATAATCTTTTACCATTTGGACGGCTTCATCGACAGGCTGCAAGGAGGCCATTGAAAAAATATAATTGGTTTCGCCATTTTTGTCTTTGACTGGGTCGATGAACAGCTTATACTTAATATCATTTTGTTCGTAATCAAGGATTCGGAATGATTCATCCTGATAATGATGTTTATTCAATAATAGGTCCATCTGAAATTCATTGATTCGATCCAAAAACAAGTTATTTGTGTAAATAAAACTGGATAGATCATTTCGATCTGGAAATCGAACTTCTCTTACTTTTCCTTTGATTCTACTGATTTTGAATTGGGCATTATTTTTTATTAAGTAGACCCATTTGGGCAAAACTTCACTTGGATTATTACTCTTCACTTTTTCTTGGAGGTTCTCATTTATTTTTGTCCAAATAAGAAGGTTTAACCAATCAGTATCCTTCTGAACAGAATATAAATAAAACGGTAAGACCATATGATTTTTTTCCATAGTGTATAGATCCACATCGTCCCCGAGAGAAAGAGGCAGCTCATTTTTCATTCCATTATCTACTTTCATCAGGTGGTAAAGCGGAATGGTCATTGTTTTAGGAGATGTAGTATTTTTCTGACTTTCTATCTCAATTGTTACATAAAAATCTTTTGCTGTGTTTACATTTCCATTTTGATCTAATGTGGTTAGCCAAGAATTATGATGTTGATAAAAATCTTGTTCTAACTGTTGAACCGCTTGAATATTACCTGCCATTTTTACAAACTGTTTTTCAAATGACATGATACTGGTCTTTAAATCCTGTACTTTACGATTCGCATAATATTGCTTAAAGAAGATGGTTTGTCCCATATAAATTGTTCCTGTAATCAATAAACATAAAACAGATGTTAGGAGAAATAATTTTAATACAATCCCGCTTCTCATAGATATTCCTCAAATTTATAACCTGTACGTATGATTGTAGTAATCAGTTTTGATTTTTTTCCTAATTTCGTTCGCAAATTTCGAATATGTGTATTAATGGTTCGATCATCACCATAAAATTCATACCCCCAAACCTTGGATATCAGTTGTTCTCTTGAAATGACAATCCCTTGGTTTTGCATTAAATATGATAAGATTTCATATTCGGTATGGGTCAAATTTATTTTCCTGCCGTCCACTTCGACTGTTCGTGAAGGAAAATGGACGGAAATCCCATTCCTATTCAAAGTATCGTTTGATGTTTCATTTATACGATACCGACTCTCAAGAAGACGCTTGGCCCTTGCCAACAACACGGGCGGACGATACGGTTTGGTAACATAATCGTCCGCCCCCAACTCAAATCCAAGCAATGTGTCGTCCTCATCAGCACGTGCCGTTAACATAATAATGGGGACGTTTGATGTTTTACGTATTCTCCTGCAAACAGCCCAGCCATCCACTTTTGGCAGCATGATATCTAGAATGACTAAATGAAATTTATCTTCTTGAAATAACGATAATGCCTGTTCACCATCTCTTGCTTCAATAACTTCAAACCCTTCATTTATTAAATACTCTTTCGTAATGTCACGTAAAATTTCTTCATCTTCCACAATCAGGATTTTATGCTGCATGATCTACCCACACTCTCTTTCGAAGCTTACCATTCACTTATTTTATCCATTGACATGCTTTTAATTTCAGAATGGTTCTCTGTGTCGTTTGTTTAAATGCAGAATAACAAACCCATGTAAAGATTAGATAAAGAACTCTAACAAAAAACAAAAATAGTTCCTTCCTTTTTGAGTAAGAACCATACAATAAGAGAGTATTTATAAGAGTAATTTCATATTTTGTCGGAAGAGCCTCTAAAAGGAAAGAACCCTTTTCTTTAAAAGAATAGGGTCCTTTTATTGTATGGTACTCCCTAAGGGATACTGGTTGGTTGATTTATTTCTCCCATGGAGTTTCTGTTTTATGCTCGATGATTTGTAATACTTTTGGTTCAATATCTTTTAATCTTTGCTCCATTGAACGAATGTTTTTAGGAACATCACCATTATTTTCACCTTGAATTTGTACATCAACCTGTGTTTTTGCAATAACATCAATCACTTGTTGTTTAGAAACATTTTTAGACGCTGCAATCTCAACTACAGATTTTCCCGTTGCTAATTCTTGTTTTAATTCTTGTGCGTTAATTGTTAATAACGAAAATAATTTTTCATCGTTTAAAAAATAATCCGCAGTATAATTAGGCTTACCGTTTGTAGAAAATAACCCTTCTACTTTATTATTTGAAGATGTAGGTTTACCTTTTAATACTGATTTAATTTCTTTAGAAGTTGAAGGTGTAGGATTACCTTTTAATACTGATTTAATTTCTTTAGTAGTTGGTGCTTTTACTGTTGTTTTTACTAACTCTTTTTTTTCTTTTTGAGCGGCATACGTACTACCAGCTCCTACTAATAATGCAGTTGAGATACCAAGTACAGTGAATAATTTTGTTTTACGCTTTACCATTTTAAAACCTCTTTTCTTTGTTTTATTGGATGTTACAACTACAAATATAATGAAAGCATATAAAGATGAAATGAAGATAATATAAAGTTGAAATAACATTTTTTATTTCTTCACAACAAGTTGTGTGACTTTCACGATTTTTTTGATTGTATTTGTTCCTTTAATGTTCTTGGATAATAAATTGCGTCCTCTTAGAATATAAAAAAAGTCTGATTTTTTTTACCTAAAGTAAAGAAATCAGACTTTTTTTGTTCATCTTGCTAAGATGGTTAAAGAATATTGAGCGTACTTGGATTGAAATTTGAATATATAACTTTTTATGTTGACTCTATAAAAGTTAACTGTTTAATATATAATATAAATTTTCACATTGTAAATAGAACATTATTCATTCTCGTTGGTATAAGTATGTCTGCTATTTATAAGTGTCTGTAAGTAATAATTGTAGAGATAACACTTCTATCTAGTTTCTTATCGGCTAGCAAAGGGTTAGCTGCTGAAGATGTTACTCTAAGAATCGGAAAACTTGGTTTCGATTAATTGTAGTAAATTCTGAATGTCCTGTTTGGTGGCTGGTTGCTTATCTGACTTCAACTTATAACCAAGTTCTCCACTAACCTCAATTGTTGCCCACTCGAGATCACCGATTGCATCAATTCCAGCTTGGTTCAATCTCATTTCAAGATTTTCAGTAGTAAGTTTTATTTTTTTCATGTTTTCTTCATTTATGGTTCCATTTTCAATTACTAATACTGGTTTTCCTGTAAGAAAAGTTTCTACCCCAACAAACGTAATTTTAAGTAACTGGATTGCAAATAACGTAAAAATGAGAACAGATGCAACACCAAATGTAGTCCAAAGCCCTTGGTTTTCAATAGGACGGCTAAGTAAAGGTCCAATCGTTATCATTATAACAAGTTCGGTGACTGTCATTTTGGCAATTGAATTTCTTCCAGCCAGTCTTAATAAGAGCGTTCCCACTATAACAATTAGAACTGTACTCCAAATCCAATATAATTGCATACAATCAACCCTTTTTACATTAGTCTATAAGAAGACTGATTTAATATACATTTAATATTGAAATTAATAGTTCTTATGTCGTTGTTGATTTTTGACAAAAAAAAGAACGTTTCTCTGCGGTCTTTGGTTATTCCACTTAAAGAAAAAGCAGCCCTTAGTTGAAGGGCGGTAGAGATTTATTTTAGAAAGTAATTCTTTACCTCTAGCCAATTGTTTACTCTTACATAGCCTGTTTCATTAATATTATGTGGTGCTGTAAATAAAATTCCTTGGCCAGAAAATTGTTCCAGATTTCTTACATGGTCATCAATAAGATAGTCCGAATTAATAATGCTCTTATCTCCACAAAAGACAAAATTCATTTCCTTTAAGAAACTAAAATGTTCTTTTAACCACTCATACTTTGCAGTCAACGAGGTAGGAACCTCCATTGCAGCTGTAGCAATAAAGATTTCAAAGTGTTCACTTAATTCCTTTATTACTTCTTGACTATCTTTCATTACTCCTAAATCCCGAAAGAACGAAGGTTCTTGTATATATACCATCATCTCTTTTCGTAAATCAGGCCGCAGTTCATTTAGTCTCTTTCCTTTTAAATCTTCAATTGAAATATTCTCATTGTAATGCCTATTAAAATGCTTTATGAATTTAGGAGTAAAATCAGCAATAACCTCGTCCATATCTATAGCAATCTTCTTCACTAAAAAACCTCCTGTAATAAATGCTGCCTAAAAAAGAGAAGCGGGAAGGATAAGAATCCTTCCCACTATTTCTTGTAAATAAAAATTATCCAAGTACTTCTTGAATTTCCTGTGATCGATCCGAAAGCCACTTATCCCAAACTTCAGCGAATACCCCGGTCAAGACCAGTGAAACATGTCCACCTTCATAAACCTCATAAGTTTTATCCTTACTTGAAACAAGGTCCATCAACGGAAGACTTTGCTTCTCTAATATAATTGTGTCACGTGAGCAAGAGAAGACAAAAAGCGGGCAGTTTATCTTCTTTAAATCCACCTTCCTGCCGCCAATCACCAATTCTCCCTTTAAGAGTTTGTTCTCTTGATAGAGATCGTTGAACAACTGTTTGAATGCAGCACCTGCAAACGAAACAGAGTCCTTCGTCCACTTATCCATTCGGCGCCACTTTTCTACATATTTCTCATCATGTGCACGGGTGACCAGATTGATGTTAGAACTTGCAAAACCCGGTGATACCATCCTAAATATCAAATACATAATTTCTGTTGGAATTGTCCCATGTGCATCGGCAAAACGGTCAAGGCTTAGCTGCCCTTTTTGTAGTGCCTCCAGCAATTTATCAGGAAAGATGCCGATACTAAAATCGATTGGAACGGCTGCAAGAGATAAATTCTTAATTGGCAGTTCCGTTATGGAAGCCAAGATGGCTGCAATGGTTCCACCCAGGCAATAACCGGCAAGGGATATTTCCTTTGCACCTGAATGTCTTAAAGCTCGTTTAAGGGCGTTCTCCAAATAATCAATGATATAATGATCAAGGGTGATATCCGAATCTTCAAGCCCAGGGGACCCCCAATCCAATAGGTAGACATCATAGCCGCGCTCGGTTAGTCCGCCTACAACGCTGCTTCCTTCACCGATATCAAGAATGTACGCCTTATTTAACAAGGAGTAGACTAGAAATACTGGGATGGCATGTCTTTTTTCCTTTGCAGGATGATACCATAAGGTTGCTTTATTTTTCTTCCAGACAGTCTGTCTTGGTGTAGGTACAATCTCTGGCTTTGGCTCGGTCATAATTTTATAAAGTTGGTTCCACCGTTTCGTTTCTTTTTCTAAGTTTAAGTTTGGAAAAAGGTTTGTTCCTAATGCTTTCATTAATATCACTGCTCTCCTCGATGTTATTTAATTTTATTATTACCGGTGAGCACTAGATCTTTATCCTGCTTTTTTCCCGGTTCTTTTTTCTGCTTTTCCCGCTCTATTTTGATGAGACCTCTCTCTATTTCTTTCCGCAATTCCTGAAGGTCATCATTCATTTTTTTGGCTTCCGCCACCTCTTGGGACATCTTTTGGAATTCATTCTTCATTTGCATGACAATAGTTAATATCTCTTCGAACATTCCTACATTTTCTTTCGTAATGGAGCTTACACTGTCTTGTAATTTCCAAATTTGTTCCTCTAAAATATCAATTTTTTCTTCTGTCTGAATAGATTGCTTCGCGGCATTAGCGACATCTTTCTTTGTCGGGATATTCATTAGTGCCGCAATTTGTTCTTGGTTCTTTCTAAGTCGCTCTAGGTACAATGAATAGGTGTTGAGGCCGAAACTTGCTGTGCGAACAAATTCTTTGTTGTCTGTCAGGTTATATAATAGGCCAATTACTTGTTTGTCCCACATTTCACTTAATTGGTTGAATCCAACAAATGGATCAATGATTTTCTTAGTTGACATGGCGCTGCTCTCCTTAAATTAAACTTTGTAGGTTATTCCGTTTTTTCCATATATTTATTTAGCGGGAAGAAACGTTCTTTGAATTGTGTTGCAAACAGATTGACAAATCCCTTTTGATATTCATAGAGGGGATTTCCAGATTGTTTAACAGTATTGATATATTGCAATCTTCCTTTTTTCCTAAGATCAATATATTGCTCCATCATTTCTAGGTATTTCTCAATCGCCTGGCCGTTTTCAATGGTTTGATACGGAGTATTTAAGAAAGACAATACTGTATTTTGAGTCTGGTCAATTTGCGCATTCATTTCCTCATAAGACCAAATCGGAAAGAAATGCTGCAGGGTGGTGGTTGACATTAATAATTCATCTCGTGCAGTCTTTTCCCATTCAGTTAATTCCTTTTTAAATTGCTCTACTATTGCTTTTATATTTCCCTGATTCCGTTGTACACTTGCAGAGAATCGTCTCACCTCTTTTAAGAATACTTTGTCGCGTTGATCCGTACACTTTGCCCATTCATCTAATTCATGAAATGCATATCTCCAGAGCATGTCTAGGCTAGAAAGCGATGCTCCTTTTTCGCTATCGACAGTGATTGCTTCGTCCTGTTTTTCCTCTTTCAATGATTCTATTAGATCATCTTTTTTTGCAGCCATATTACGCACATCCTTTTAAAATATATTAAAGATTTTGGTTTAGTTTGAAATCTAGGTTATTAATTAGTCCAGTGAAATAATCTCAAATCAAAGTTGTCATTAGAGGTTCACTGTTCTTTTATCATTCTCAGTTGAGACTCGTTGTTTTGGTTTTCCGAAAAGGTATATGAGTATAGCTGCAATCACCATAGCAACAGACATTCCATAAAGGGATGCACTAAAACCACCTGCTGGATTTGTACCAGAAGCTTGAATAAGTTTTCCAAAAATAATTGGAGCAACAATACCTGATGAAGACATAACTCCATAATAAGTACCTGTCATAACACCTCTTCGCTGTGGGAGTAAACTAGTTACTGCTGTAGGATTAAGTGTGTTTATTGTGACTACTAATGTATTTACTAAAGAAAGAATGATGATGATTGAACCTGAACCATTTACAAGGGGATACAATGAATACAAAAACCCTGCAAGAATAGCACAAATGGCAGTAAATAGAGTTCGCGACTTCCACAAACTTTGCGTTTTTTTGTATAAACGATCTGAAATTATCGCTAGTACCATTCCAAGAATCGCTCCTATTAATCCGGAAATGGCAATAATCATTGCAGACTGTTGTTCAGACAATCCCTTTACTTTCATTAGGTATGCAGGATTAAAGGTGAGTCCAAAGACAATTAAAGAATAGGCAATAAATGAAGTTAAGGTTGTAAAAATAAAAATGGGAGATCGTAAAGCTTTCCAGAGATCTTTCCGATTAATATTTTGTTTGTTTTCCTGTTTACTTACTTCTTCTTCAAAAGATTCAGGTGCTTTCAGCCGTCCCAGCCAAAGCCAACAAATTAACCAGACAAAGCTACAAATACCAGAAACAAAAAACGCCTGCTTCCAACCATAATTTGAGATTAGAAAAACCACAATTGGGGCAGTAACAGCGATCCCCACAACATTGCCAAAATTTATGATCGATATGGCAAGTCCACGTGATTCCGGTTTAAACCATTTACTAATATGGCTGACTGCGGTTGCAGAAAAAGCACCTTCTCCTGCACCTAGTAATACTCTACTAAATATAAGCAGTGGTAGACTTGATACAACCAACAACATAGATTGCGCAATTGTCCAAATAATCGCCATAATAGCCAGTAATTTCCCAGTTCCAAAACGATCAGATAAAGAAGCCCCTATTATTCCAACTATTGAAAACAACCAAAAAAAACTGCTGCCAACAATGCCAAACTGAGTGGAGGTTAGATTCAAATCCTCCATAATATGAATTCCGGCTAAACCTGTAATGGATTTGTCACCAAAATTAATAATAGACATAATAAAAAGTGCAAATAAAATAATCCATTTCGTCCAACTTTTCATTCAAACTCCTGCCTCTCACCAAATATATTCATTTTTTTCGATAAAAATTAGCAATCATACCTAAGGAGAAAAAACACCTGCTTTGCCCGCCTTAAAAGCGAGCAAGACTGAGCAGGTGCTTATTGTGAAAAAATTGAATCATAAATGATTTTTCTCAGTTAATTAAGGAGTTACGATATTAGGTAACCGGTCGAACTCATCTAAAAGTGATAAAAATTCATTCAGTTTCGTTTGGTCGCCAGAAATGATTAATTTACCTGCTGCTACTGCTTGTTCTGGTGAGAGAAGACCAAGTCCAATTCCATAAAATGTGAATTGATCAAGAGTTAAGGAAACATCTGGATCAGCATCTAACTTACCAGCTTTAAAAATTAAAACGGAATTTTCTAAATAAATCGTATATTCTTGATCAGTATTTGATAACGTTACATTCAGCGTTATTTTTTTGCCATCTGCTTTTGGACCGTTTAGTTTAACAGCGATCAGCTTTAAGAATTCATCTACTGGCATATTTTTAATGATTCCAGAAACATCTAATGGGGAATTATCTTTATTTATTCCATTCCTTAGTTCTGATGCACCAACAAGATAAATATTACGCCAATTCGCTGATTCGGCTTGGTATCCTAATTGTTCGAATGCATCTGCTAATAAATTTTTTGCTTCCGAATTTTCTGGGTCGGCCATTACGACATTTTTTAATACTTGCGCTACCCAGCGATACTCACCATTTTCAAAGTCAGCTTTTGCTTGTTTCAAAATATTAGCCGCTCCACCCATGTATTCTACATATTTAAGACCCGCTTCCACTTGTGGTAATGGATCTAAATCTGAAGGATGAGCACTATAATAGCCTAAGTAAAAATTGTAAATACCCTTTGAATTATGCTTTAACGTACCATAATACCCACGATTCCCCCAATAAGTATCCAATGCTTCTGGAAGTTTGATTGTTTCAGCTATTTCATCCATCGTATATCCGTGATTGGCTAAGCGCACTGTCTGATCGTGCATATATTTATATAAATCACGTTGCAATTTCAAATGGTTTAATGCCTGATTCTTACCCCAAACAGGCCATGCATGAATCATGAGCAAGGCATCAATCTCTTCATTTTCAAATAAATCGATGGTTTTATCGAGTGAATTAGCCCAATGAAGGGCATCCCGGGTTTTTGCCCCTCTTACCGTATAAATTTGATGCATCAATTTATTGGCGTTCTCTGAGACAAATAATGCTTTGTAGTCTTGGATATAAAAATGCATTTCAGCCGGTGCTTCTGTGTTTGGAGTTAATAAAAATTGAAAGGTTACCCCATCGATTTCCATCGTTTGGATTTCGTTTACTATTTCAACAGTAGGTTTCTCAAAACTCATCGTCCCTGAACTCATCGTATTACCTATACCTATAGATACGGAGCCCTTCGTGCCGTCTGGTAAATTTTTACCAAACTGATACTCTGCTCGACGCGCCATGATTGTGCCTAAAAGCACATTTTCACTTAACGCTTCTTCTGTAAAATATTGGGGAGCTATAATTGGAATATCTGGATTCTCTGCATATTCTAGAACTGCTTGAATACCGCCAAAATGGTCCGCATGACTTTGACTTATAATGATGGCTGAAACTGGCTTTCTTGGTCGATGATTATAATATAATTCCATTGCGGCTTTAGCAGATGCATTACTTCCTAATGCATCACAGACAATGACTCCTTGTTTACCTTCAAAAAAGAAAGTGGTGGCGATTGATTGCCCACGAATTTGATAAACACCTTCTACAACTTCAAACAAACCCGAGATAGCCTGTAATTGTGCATTTCTCCATAAACTTGGGTTCACTGTGTCAGGAGCCGTGTCGTTTAGAAATTCTAACTTAGCAATGTCCCAGATGATTTCCCCAGAATCATCCTTAATCATGGTGGATTCTAAAGGTGCAATAAAGCCTCGGTTTGCATCTACGAAATCCTGTAAATCATCAAAATTTAGAGATTCGTACACTGCTAAATTTGCCTTTTTTGTAAAAGAAGTTGCGGACATAGGTTGAGTTGAAACTTTACTTTTCATACAAACCTCCAAGGATTATTATTTTAAATTTAAAAAAAGGAAAACACTTTTGATTACCTGGCTATAATGTCAGTTCACCAACCAAACATTAAGAGGAGGTTTTCAAGTGTTTTCCATATAACTAGATTGCCAGATTATGAAATGTAAAATTAGCGCTTTACACCTTGTAAACGAGATTAAGCCTTTATCGCAGGTACCTCGAAAACTTCATTTATTACTTTGGTGATAATCGTGGCTGGTATCTTATAGAAAACTCCGGCAGGGTCATTATGAACAGCTGGTACCAAATGTTGAAGTGTCTCTTCGTTACATTCAAATTCACCAAAAGTGTCTGGCAAATTCACTGCTTTGCGGAGATCCCTTATATATTGGACAACTTCCTCTAAACATTTTTCGGGTTGTTCTGATGGATTTGCGATACCCAACGCTTGGGCGAACCCCGTAATTCTTGGCAAATAGTACGTCGGTAGGGACTCCATTACATTCGGCAACAATACAGCGTTAGCTAGCCCGTGCGGGATATGAAATTTTGCCCCTAACGCATGTGCCATGTTATGAACTGGAACCGCATTCATCGCAAGGCAAAAAGCAGAAATAGCCATCGAACTTGCCATTAGCATATTCGCTCTTGCTGAAAGATCGTCCCCTTTTCGAACAGCAGTTTCTAAATTGTCTACAATCATTCGAATCGATTGAATTGCATAGGCATCTGTCATCGGATTGGCCTTTTGTGAAAAATAAGCCTCCACTGCATGAGTTAATGCATCAAATCCTGTAAAGGCAGTGATTTTAGGAGGAAGCCCTACCGTTAAATCCGGATCCAGAATAGCCATATCCGCATTGATAAATGGATGAAGAAGATTTGTTTTTATTCCAAGCTTTTCATTAAGGATAACGGCTACCGGTGATACTTCAGCACCTGTTCCCGCCGTTGTCGCAATAGCTACATGCGGAATAAAAATATATTGGGCTTCCGGCCACCACTCCATCACATTTCCGGTAAGAAGGGAATCACGTATATCGTCCAAACCTTTATGGAGCATCCACTTGATCCCTTTTACCGTATCCAAAACGCTGCCGCCTCCAAGAGCAATTAAGGAATCACCGTTGCATTCTTTAAAGAAGCGAGCTCCGCGATTAATAATTTCACCTTTTGCATCCTGTTCGATATCTTCAAAAACCCCAACGAGCTGCGGCGTACCCGGCATGATTTCAAATAATTCTTTAATTTGAGCTGTAATTCCGGCTTGGGTTAAACCCTTATCCGTGAAAAGTACTGCTCGTTTACCCCCAAGCCCTTTAATCATCTCAGGAAGCAAACTTCTTGATCCCGCTCCGCTATTTACAATCGTTCGAACAGAAAATTGAAAAAATGATGTCGACATAGAATCACCCTTTATTATTTTTGTATAGGCCAGGTTAAAGTTGCCTGTTGACTTCCACTCCAGGCGCTTCGCTTTCCGCGGGCGGTCCGGGGAGCCTCCTCGTCGCTGCGCTC
Organism: Bacillus sp. sid0103; assembly: GCF_019219025.1. The sequence continues at coordinate 61,250 of NZ_JAHUWN010000007.1, forward strand.
CTGCGGGGTCTCCCCTGCCCCGTCCTCCCGCAGGAGTCTTCGCTCCTTCCGTTCCAGTCAACAGGGTGCCAAAATCAACATTAAGCGTTAACATAGCCTTGTATTAATAAATGAATCTGTTTTATCCCAATAAGATTTGGTACCAAGGTCTTTGGCTTACTTCAGGTACGAGTGAACAGTGAACATGCTTTAGCTGCGAATATTCGTCAAGTGCGTGGCGGCCTAATTCTCGCCCGAAACCGCTTTGCTTGTATCCCCCAAATGGAGCATCACTACGGAGCATATGCCAATCATTGATCCAGATTGTTCCAGCCTTTAATTCACGGGCTATTTTCATTCCTTTATTTACATCCTTTGTCCAAACTCCACCTGCTAATCCATAAATCGTGTCATTCGCAATTTCGATTGCTTCCTCAACTGTGGAGTAACGGATGACCGAGAGCACAGGACCAAAGATTTCTTCTCTAGCAATCTTCATGTCATTATGAACATCGGCAAAAATTGTAGGCTCAATATAATAGCCATTTTCAAATCCTTCTACAATTGCACGCTTTCCTCCACAAACCAATCGTGCCCCTTCTTGAATTCCAGATTCAATATAAGAGAGTACTGTATCCAATTGTTGCTGTGATACCATCGGTCCCATTCCTGTTGCGATATCTAACGGATTTCCAATTGTAATCGTGCTGGCAAGCTCAGCTAATTGTTCAATTACCTGGTCATAAATGGAATCATGTACTAATACACGCGTACCGGATTCACAAACTTGCCCAGAGTGCGTCAAGAATCCGAATAAAATACCAGGAATGGTAATGCTCATGTCAGCATCCGGCAATACGATTGCAGGTGATTTCCCGCCTAACTCAAGCGTGACGCGTTTCACCGTTTTAGATGCCTGCTGCATAATGCGACTTCCTACTTCTGTAGAACCGGTAAAAGCCACTTTGTCCACACTTGGATGCGTGACAAGAGCTTCTCCAATGCTGGCACCAGGGCCTGATACAACATTGAATACACCTGCCGGTAATCCTGCCTCAACAGCCAATTCCGCTAATTTCAAGGTAGATAGCGGTGTATTGGATGCTGGTTTGATTATGATCGAGTTACCCATAGCCAACGCAGGAGCAATTTTCCACATAGCTAAAATCATTGGAAAGTTCCAAGCAGTAACAGCTGCTACAACCCCAAGCGGCTCTCGCCAGACTTGGTTATTGCTTGGTCCAGGAAATGGTACAGTAGGAAGAGACTCAACATACGGATACTCTACGGTAAACTTTGCCGTCTGCTGTAAGAGATCGACAATAGATAGGATGTCTAGGTTTGAAATCCGTCGAACTGTCGCTCCCGAACTAATCGACTCTAAGTACCCCAATTCTTCAGCATGTTCAATGATCTTGTTTCCAAATTGGACAAGGACGTGAGCACGTTCTTGTGGAGATTTTTTAGCCCATACTCCAGAATCAAAGGCCTGTCGAGCAGATGAAACGGCCGCCTCCACATCTTCTTTCCCAGCTTTCGCTACCTTAGCCACGACTTCACCAGTTGCAGGGTTGATTACATCAAACGTTTCTCCGCTTATCGCTGGCTTCCACTCCCCATTTAAAAAGAGTGGAAATTCCAATGTTTGCACTGTTGATTCCATAGAAAGTCCTCCTTGTTATTTACTCTTTAAAAATCCACCAATGTTTTTTAGACAAGTTCTCTATCAAACTAATTAAACTTCCACTTGTTCAACCTGCAAAGCTCTTTTCAAAATTTTACCTGTACTGTTCTTAGGTAATTCCTTCATAAATTCCACTTGTTTTGGCAGCTTGTACTTTGCAAGCTTGTCTTGGCAGAAATAAAGGATGTCATCCATCGTGATACCATCATCATTAGTAACCACAAAAGCCTTCACGATCTCTCCGTATTCTTTATCCGGAATTCCGATCACGGCCGTTTCGACAATGGCCGGATGTTGGTATATTACCTCTTCGACTTCTCTCGGATAGACATTGTATCCGCCAACGAGGATCATATCTTTTTTACGGTCAACGATGTAAATGTATCCTTCATCATCCATTCGGGCCAGATCACCCGTATAAAACCATCCGTCTTTCAAAGCGGAAGATGTAGCTTCCGGCATTTCTAAATACCCCATCATCACATTAGGGCCGTTTACAATTAACTCGCCGATTTCGCCTCTTGGAACTTCCCTTCCATTCGAATCCACCACTTTATTCTTCACTTCCGGTATATCTATACCGACAGAGCCTGGTTTCCGTGTTCCCCGTAACGGATTGAAGGCTGTCACAGGAGCCGTTTCAGAAAGGCCATACCCCTCTAAAACGTGAACCTTATACTTCTCTTCGAATCTATGTAATAATTCGACTGGAATCGAAGCACCACCTGAAAAACAAACTCGTATCGATGAAAAGTCTTCTGCTGACGCTACTGGTACCTGTAACAAAAAGCTATACATGGTTGGAACTCCGGCAAAAATCGTCGCATTCTCTCTTCTAATCGTGTTGATCACTTCGGTTGGGCTAAATTTCGGAACAATAACAATGGCTGCCCCGCAAGCGATCGGAATGTTGATGCAAGTCGCGATACAAAACACATGGAACATCGGAAGAACCGCAATAATACGATCTTCTTCAGTGAACTCAGTAAGCTGGGACATCGAATCAGCATTAGATGCCAGATTTCGATGGGATAGCATGGCACCCTTCGGCTTTCCAGTTGTTCCTGAAGTATAAAGAATGACTGCTAAATCATCCTCATCGATGGAAAGGCTTTCAAAAACTTCTTTTGGTTCCTGAATGAGACGCTCCCAAGGCCATTCGAACTCGATTGACTCTGTATAGATAACCAACTTCAATTGTTCTAGTTTCTCACTTAATGGCGATATTGTCGGTTCTGAAGAAGAATGAGCAATCACTGCCTTCGCTTGACTATTTGATAGAATATAAGCAATTTCTCCAGAAGTGTAGGCAGGATTAATCGGAACAACCACTGCGCCTGCCCGAAGAATCCCGAAGTAAGCAGTTACAAACTCAGGACAATTACCTAGTAATAGAGCGACTCTATCACCCTTTGTGATGCCTGCGGCTGATAGACCGGATGCAGCACATTCTACCAATTTATCTAGTTCTGCATATGTTTTACTTTGATTCAGAAACGTATAGGCGGTGCGATTAGGAAATCTTGCTGCACTGTTCTTTAAATTCTCATTCAGATTCAAAGTCATCCTTTTCCTCTCTGTATTATTTTTTAGAAAATTAAGATTTTCTTGAATTTATTATATATATAATTTACACTTAAATAAATCAACCATTAATGAAGTTTATATAAGCTACACTTCTATATTTAAGGAGAAATCTATGCATATCGAACAATTGGAGTACATTGTAAAGGTTGCAGAAACGGGATCTATTTCAATAGCAGCAGAAAACCTTCATGTTTCTCAATCGGGAATCAGTCAATCCATTACTAGATTAGAGGAGGAGTTGGGCGTTAAACTATTTAAACGCCACCGACGACTTGGTGCCGTTCCAACTAATGAAGGGAAAACTTTAATTAAAAAGGCATATGAGGTATTAGTCCGACTACAAGAATTTAAAGAAGAAGCCCAATCTTTTAACACGATTATTTCCGGAAATTTAAAGCTATCATCGATCCCTGGCTTTATGCTGTTCCTGTTAGAGCCTTTATCTTCTTTTAAAAACGCTTATCCAAATGTGAATATAGAAATCTCAGAAAAAGGCACTCAGCATATTATTGAGCTTGTCGAAAATAATCAGATTGACATTGGCCTTATCACGATTTACGAAGATTTAATAAAAAAAAGAGATGATTTAATATTTGAAGTTATACATGAAGGAAAAATGAAGGTGTATGTCAGCAAATCGTCTCCTTTAGCGTTACATAAATCGATAACGCCTGAACAATTGATGACTCAAAGCATCATTCTATATAATGGGGATTATGTGAAACTCTTTGCCAATGATTTAATTAGTAAATTTGGGCCAATGAATATTTTATTTACCTCGGATAATACAGAAGTAATTAAAAAAGCGATTTTACAGGGATTAGGAATTAGTTTCGGGCAAGATTTTTCGATAAAAAATGATCCCTATGTATTAAGCGGTGAAATCGTTCCTATTGAAATAATCAATTTCGAACAAGAAAAGATTGGATTAGGTTGGGTTCGCTCGGAGAAAAATCATTTTTCCATCAACACAAAGAAATTTTTAGAACATTTTAAATTCCACTCCCGAATGCTGACGCATTCATCTACTAGTGATTAATGTGAAAATGGATTGAACCCTTAAATTAAATCACAAACAAATGCACCACCTTTTCTTGTTTTAAAAGGTGGTGCTCCATTCAATCATAATCCCCTCTTTATAGCCAATCTATTTTTTTAGTTCTTATTTCCCTCTTAATCGTTCATTCATTCCAATATTGCCTCCTTTCTTTAATCTCTTTCGCATAATTAAAAAAATCCCCTTTCGCTTTTTTAGCGAAAGAGGAAGAACCTGTATAGTTTTAGCAGACTAAAAATACTTTATTGTGACAGAAGCAGTTTGGACGAAATCAGCGATTTCCTTTGGAGTCTTCAGTAAATGCTTTCAGTGATTTTAAATCTAGTTATTCGCCAGTAGAAATTGTTGCATCTTTAACCTTCAACCCTGTGGCTAAACGTTCAATGCGAAGATTGTCTAAAACAAAAGTTCCTGCCCCGGTATCTCCATTCAAACTAGTTCCATCATTGAAAATTCCAATATATGTTTGCCTATTCTCGGAACCAGTTACAGTAAACTCTGCAGTTTTGGTATTGATAGATGCCGGAAGCGTATTATTCAAACTTAGTCCATTGGCAACCATAATATCTCGTGCATCAATCTCTTGATCCCCTGAGATAAAGCGATAGGAATTGGCAGTAGTTTGATAGTCAAAGGATACTTTATAGGTTACTCCTGGTTCAAAGTGGAAGTGCTGCGGAATGGTGCGATACACTAAGCCTTTGTTTCCAGTATTTACTTTAACGGACCAATTTCCTTCGATGACATCATCTATTAATTTTTTGCCTGCCCATCCTTTTTGTGTATACGGTGCATGTAATTCAGACAAATGAATTCTGTTGTCTTCAACACCTTCCGTATTACCAATAACAAATGGGTAAATTCCTTGCGCGACCGTTTCAAAATCTTGTTCAAATACCCCAGGTGAAACATCATTTTTCAGAGATTTTTGAACGACTCGTATATCATCAAATTTGGTATTTCCTTCACCGGCCTCACGGCTGAGAATTAATTCAGCCTTTTTAGATGTAGCCGTAAAGCTTACTTGCATCCTTTGCATTTTGCTATTGTACCCATCGTTCGTAGCATGTGAGTCTGCTTTTACAAAGTTCTTTTGCAGGCTCCGCACCGTGTAATTGCTTACATCTTTTCCCTCGCTACTTACTTTTATTCCGGCTTTTACATCACTATTGTTTTCTACATAGACCTCTGCTACATAATCTTTGCCAGCTTCAAGGCCAGTAATGGTACGTGTAACGGTTGTATAGCGAGAAGGACTTTCCATATTCAAATAATAGTCGCCGCTGCTTAAATTTCGGGCAGCGCCAGTTTGATTCGTTCTGATGACACTTACAGCATCTTTGTCACCAGCAACTTTTGTATCTTCATCTTTGACTGTTCCTGAATTGAATCCTGTGTCATAGACATGAGCACCTTTGCTCCAGTCTTCGATTTGTAAGCCCTTCTCCTTTTTTTCCGGTACGACAATATAAGGTGTAGCTGCCTCAGCCCTCAATGTTACTTGATTATTGACCACCTTGACTTTCTGCACATCTGTTCTACCCTGATCGGTCAATTTATATACATAAACTTTAGATATACCTGAATATTCATTTGGGAGCGTCCAAGTAGTTGTTCCGCCTTCCAAATTCCAGTGATAAAGTTTTTCGGAATTAGGTGTTGGAGTCTTGAAATCCTGTTCTACCCACGGAAGTAGATAAGTATGTCCATCAAGGACAACATCTCCATTAAGTGTAATGACACGTTCTCTGGAGTTGTCTTTTCTTGTTACAACAACATCATCCCCATTACTTGGGTCCGCCAATTTAATTTCCTTTTCCAAGTTTGTTTTGTTTTTATCACCTTCGACATCTGACCAATCTGTGACATAATACTTTTGTAAAAATTTAGTTGGAAGATTTGTATCGAATGTCATCCGAATAAACTGGTCAAAGCTCTTATCAGATTGCCATCCCTCGAAGCCGGCTAATTCAAATCCGCCAAGCAATGGATGATCAGCCGTTCCGCCTGCTTCAGGCCAATTCAACACCCAAGAATCTTTTTGGTGATTGCTAATAAAGCGGAGTACTTCTGAGTTGATTCCTTTGCTGGCTGCCCCACCGTAGTTCTTATCCGTTGCCCAGTGCTGCCAGGTTGAATAATTGGCAATAGAAGTACCAAACTCGGTTGATACTCTCCAACCTCTATCCATAAATTGTTCTGCAACTCTATCAGATTCCCACTGGTCTTGATACCATACATCCAAATAAATAAAGTCAAGACCTGGTGCAGCAGCTTTCAATTCATCCAGTCTTTTTGCACGCGTCCCAGAATATAAATCTTTTAATTTATTGATAGTATAGGATTGATCTAACCAGCCCCAGCCTTTGGAATTTGGACCATCAATAAAATCCTCACTAAAAGCTTTTGCTTCAGGATACGTTTCTTGGGCATTAATATGGACACCAAATTCAGAATTGTACTTATGACCTTCACTAATAAGTGTTTTTAAATCGTCAGCACCACCCATCCGTTCACCGACATCACCATAATCCGGGTGCCCGCTGTCATGTCCTTCATTCGCATATCCTTTTAACAGAACAGCCTGGCCTAATCCATCTGTAGCGAGAGCTACCTTTTTAACATTATCCAATGTTTTTAAGAATGGCTGTTGTACTTGTGATCCAAAATTCATAGCAATACGTGTGCCGACAAGATTGTTTACATCTTCTGATCCTTTTATGTCTTGCATAATTTCTCGGTAGGCAATCGCACCGTCCTGCCAGTCAATTTCATCATCTTTATTTAAATCGTCAGCAATAGCAATTTTCACAGTAGGTTTATTGAATTGAGGTTCCTGCATAAATTCTCTTTGAGAATAAAGCAAGCTAGAACCAATACCGATGGCTTTCTTGCCATCTTGACTTTGATAACGATTTGCCACTAGGTTACGGTAGCCATTGACTTCTGAACTTGACCATACACCTGCACTCAATGTGTCCGTTGACAGGAAAGCACTATAGTATCTTTCTGAAGTTCCAATGCCTCCCAAAGTTGAATCGACAGTGATATCGACATCCCCAGGTTTGGTCACATCACTGCTAAGATTCGTTAATTTTGCTTTAGCATTGGTTTGAGCTGAATTAACTGAGATAAAGTTCAAATCGGCCAATTCAACCGTTTCAATTTTTGCACTTCTGGCGTTGTTGATTTCTTCAAAGGTATAGATCACTTTATTTTTTTGGACTTTTAAAGAAATTTTAAATACAGCATCAAGGTTTTCATATTCATCGATTACCTTTAATGTATACAACGCTTCACTGTCACTCAGCTTTTCAAAGCTTACTTCTGGATAGTAAAGAGTGCCGTTCACTTTCAATCCGTAAACAGGAGATTTTTGTCCATCCATTACTTTATCGCCAACCCGGTATTCGATGACACGAGGGAATACCTGGTCAATAATGACATCCATAAAGTCTGAGCTTAATGAATCTTCAACTGGTGGAGTATCTGGTGCTTTAGGTGGAACATATTCTTTAATTTTGATGTTTGAAATCGTAATGTTGGCAGCACCACGGCTTTTTTCAAATCCGAGTAAACCTGTTTTATCAACACCGCCTGATAATGTCCAGGAATTCACCTTTTTATCGTTAATGTATAAGGTAGCTACATCGTCCATGAATTTCATGAGTAAATGATAGGTTTTATTTGCTTCTAATGGCACGTTTGAGGACATCGCCGTCCAACTGTTTGCAGGACCAAAGGTTTCTCCAAAATACTGATTATTTTGATCTCCAGTACCTACATACGTGTATGCAGATGGATTTTGCACACGATAGATTAGACCAAAACGGTTCATGGAGCCAGTTGCTGGAGTAATATCAGCTTCAAAAATACCATTCTTAATTGCTTTCATTTTATTGTAGACAATTCGATTCTTTTGGGTAGAGGTAACATGGAAAGTTGCTGAACCATCTTGATTATAAGTAACGCTTCCGTCACCAGAGATGATTTTAAAATCACCTTCTTCAAGTTGGTTATCAGTAATGTCAACAAGTTCTCCTTCTCCCGGCACTTGACCTCCATCTCCTGAAGCATCTCCCAATTCAATGAGTACTTGGCTGTTTTTACCACCAAAAGCACCAAGTTTAACCGCTTCCTTACTTGTTAGCAGCTTATTTACATCATTTGATAAAGTAACCGGTCCAAATAAATCTTTTCCATCTAAGGTAACATTCAATGTGGCTCCGCTATAATTAATTTTAATGGAATGTTTGCTCCCAGCTTCAGGAAGTGGGATGTTTGGTCTAGTTTGCAGCCAAGTTCCACTGCCTTGATATTTGTATTCATAGAACCAGCCGAGTGAGTCATACCCTACAAATACAAAGTTATTAGGGTCACTATAATGTGGATAGAAACCAAATCTGGTATCTGCCGCATTCAATTCGGGAATAAAGGTATATTCCATCGTTCCTGACTCTTTTGCTGCTTTATCCTTTTCTTGAAAAATAGCAGCTTTAACCCCATTGTCATTTCCAGCACCTGCTCCAAGCAATGCATAAGCCTTACCATTCTGGGTAACAATTTCATTTACTTCATTTCCTCCAGTTGAAATGGTAACCCATGGATTCGTTACTTCTGCTGTTGCACGTAACGGTGGAATGAACCCCGTTAAAAATGTTGGCAAAAATAACACAAGTGCTAGCAGGGTATAAGTCAATCTCTTGTAATACTTTCTACCCAATTCCTCTCCTCCTTTGAAAATAATAGTTTGATAGATGACGATGCCTTTTATATTGATAAAATTAACAATAAACACCACCTTCTACTTGTAATCTAGCTTACTTTTGTTAAAGCGCTTACACAATAAAGATATTGTTCAAATTTTTAGTAATATTGTTTTTTTAGTGAATTGCATAAAAAAGCGAACAGTGCCTATCACTATTCGCGTTTTTATGAGAGCATATCCTATGGATCACGAATTTTCGGATAAGTACCCTGGTAATAATAATTCCATTTAAGTTTATTAAACTTACGAATTCAGATTGAATAAGCAAGAGAACCGTCCTCCTTGCCTCCCTTATATTCGTAGATGGTTACGCCTTTAACCACTCGGTTAACCGTTCCTGTCGGTGAAGGGGTATCAGGTGTATTACCGACTTTTACGGAAGCAAGCAGTGAGATCGTTTGCCCAATCATGACAAAAGGTAATGCTAAGTAAGCATCCGGTATGGATTGGGCATCTCTGTCGAATAAGAATGTGTTCCCGTCATAATTCGTTTTTCCATCGACCTCGATAGCACAAATGTTTTTGGCAATGTTATCTCGCTGCAATTCTTTTAATATATCTAAATCATATTGGCGTGTATAAGGATGATTGGAAACAAAAACACACACCAATGCTTTTTCATTGACGAATGACTTAGGAGCATGTCGGAATCCCAACGGGGAATCAAATGAGGTGACAATTTTACCGGCTGTCAGCTCTAATATTTTCAACTGTGCTTCTCTCGCCAAGCCTTCTAAACTTCCGGAGCCAAGGTAAATGATCCTTTCAAAATCGCAATCGATGATAGTTTGGATATCCGCTTCACGAAGAATGACACTTTCACCCATTTGGCGAATGATTTGGACAATCGCCCACTTTTCTTCGACAAACAGCGGATCAAAAACGAGTAATGCCATTAGCGTCATGCACGAATAACTTCCGGTAATGGCAAATCCTTGATCATTTGCTCTATCGGGCATTAACAACAAAAGATTGTTTTCATCTCCTTTTGCCCTTTTCGCTAACTCACCATCATTTGCACAGGTAATCGTTAGCTGATATAAGTTCTTTACTAGTTGTTCAGCTAATTCTACGGCAGCCAAGCTTTCGGGGCTGATGCCGCTTCGCGCAAATGAAACCAACAAGGTTGGGAAATCTGCTTTAAAAAATTCATAGGGATTAGATACCAAAGTGGTTGTTGGAACACTCAGCAATTCCCACTTTTTTTCATCCACTTTTCCATTTAAATAAGGAAGGCACGTTTCACCGACATTGGCAGAGGTTGCAGCACCCGTAAAAATAACACGGATACGTTCATGCTGTTCAGCCAGTTTTTGTAAAAAAGCTTGAATCTCTACTCGTTTCTTCGTATACAATGAATAGGTTTCACTCCATAAATCCGGTTGTTGCTTGATTTCCGATGTTGTAATCGATGCACCTAAAGACACTAATTTTTCTTGACTAAAAGTGAACATATTTTACGCTCCTCTTCCTATTTTCCAACATTCCCTTCACAAACGAATACCAGCAATTCCTCATAACATTTGACAGGCTATTAAACTATTAGATAACATGGCTGCCATTTGAGCCTACAAAACTTTCTTTTTCATCCTCTTTACTATTTTTAGAAAAAGTATACAAATGAAAAAGCGTTTTCACAATAAACATCTTGTTTTGTTTTTTAGATATCTTGCAAATACTATTTTGCCCATTCCTTCAAGAAATCCGTCGGTGTTTCACCAATTGAGTACTTCCTTCAAACGTGTATCCATGAAAGCAACTTTTTGCTTGAAGCTCCAACTACCCAATTTCAGATATATGAACCATTCCCGGCTTTTTTCCCAGTATACTTTGAACAGTCCATAAAAGTGTGACCAACCTATCTCCTTCACAATACCGAAATGCAAGAACATGAAGAAAAATAAAGCAAAAAAATAAGGAAGCGCGAAAACTTTCCCCCGCGCTTCCTTTCCTTGCTTCCTTACCCTACGATTTTTTCAAACCACGGGCTTGCTGTCTCTTTCAAGACAATATTTAGTTCTTGGATATTTTTTTTGCCGGTATCTTGTAACCATGCTCGTGCGGATTGTTCCCCATTTTCGGCAAAGGGAGCCACGCCATTTTTCCATGTTGCCCGGCCGCAGAGGACACCGTTGAAGGTTGAGCCGGATTCTTTGGCAAACTTCAATGTTTCCTGGAATAACTCTGCACTTACGCCGGCACTTAAGAAGATAAACGGCAGATCTGTTGCTTCACTTTGCTCTTTGAAATACGCAAATGCTTCTTCCTTGGTATAAGCTGTTTCGCCTTCCGCATATCCCTCCACAAACTTCATATCCACAGGAACTTCTACCTTCAAAACGTCCACCTTGTACTGTGGCTTGGAGAATTCTCTCATTGCCTCAATGACTTTATGCGGCTTCACTTTGGCATACTCTAAACTTTTCACATCATCATTTTTGGCATCATATGTCACAATCTCGAGGAAAAACGGAATGTCTTCTGCTGCACACTCAGACCCGACTCGTTCCATATAAACATGCTTATAGTCATTAATTTTTTCATCTTCATCCACATCATAGTACAGTAAGAATTTAACCGCATCTGCTCCAGCTTCCTTCAATCCTCTAACAGACCATTCCGGCAATAAATCAGGCAAACGGCCCACGGCTGTTGCATCATAGCCTGTTTTTTCATATGCCACCAATAATCCAGCTTCAGGATGGCGGACCTTCGCAGCCGGCAAACCATATTCCGGATCCAATAGGATTGATGTCGCATAAGGTGTCAACTCTTCAGAAACCAATTCTTTAAAGCGGACGATTCCCTCGTCTCCGACAAAACTTGAATTTCCTGCCGAAATCATTTTCTTTAATGAACCCCGTTGATCAATCGCCAAAGCTCCGATAATCCCATTCTCATCCGATAAACGCTTAAGAGCCGCTACTTTATTTTTCGTTAATTCTAACATCGACAATCACCCCTATATCATCTATTCGTAAACTCACCTAGTTAAAAAAATTGGCTTTTATCTCAATTAATCTATTTTCGTAACCTCTACCAACTCAAAAAATTGGCCGAAATTAGCTCGATCAATATAACCTGTTCCTGCTTGCATCGTATTGAGCAGGCCAGTCGTCATGGCTGTTTTCAGAACGTCTGGAACTGACTGCTTTCGATTTAATGCAACCGCTAATCCGGCAACGGTGGCATCACCGGAGCCGACAGGGTTCATCACGTCAATCAAAGGAATGGTAACCCGGTAATAATCCGTACCATGCTTAACAAAGGCACCATTCCCGCCCATCGAAACGACAACCCATTCAACCCCATGAAACCATTCATTGGTTAGTACTTGTTTCAAACTGCTAATGGTTTGTTCCACCTCTACACCCAGCAGCTGAGATAGCTCCGCTATATTCGGTTTAATCACAAATGGTTTTACCTTATGTCGCAAAACCTGTCTCAACGACTCCCCTGATGTATCAACAATCACTGGAATACCCATCTCTCGGCTCATTTCGACCATCCCACAGTAAAACCCAGGCTCAAGCCCTTTTGGTAAACTACCCGAAATCGTCACAAGTGAAGCAGCAGTCAGTAATTCACGATATTTTTCTAAAAAAGCTGCACTGTCTTCCGCTGAAAGTGTCGGTCCGGATTCTAAAATTTCCGTCTGCCTGCCACCATGGAGAATGGCAATACAGTTTCTTGATTCTTGATTGATTTTTAAAAAATTATTTCCGATATCGCTTTTCGTCAATTCCTGAACAATATAGTCACCAATGTTTCCGCCAAGCACACCTGTCGCCAGGACGTCTTCTCCCATCTGTTTGACGACACGGGCCACATTTAAGCCTTTTCCACCGGCGGTTTTACAAACATGATCTACCCGATTAACTTCATCCAGTTTGAATTCTTGAATCGGATAGGAAATATCCAAAGATGGATTCATCGTGATAGCTAAAATCATCGCACTCCCTCTTTCCCAATCAAGTTTTCAGCTTGAAACCGGCAAACACCATCAAGATACGTCGCCATTAATTCGAGCTCCGGTGTCAGTACAATAAAATCCGCATCATGCCTGATTGCAATCTTTCCGCATTCCTTATCGATATCAATACTTTTCGCAGGTGCTGTACTTGCCATGTAGATGGCTTCCTCTGGGGTCGCGATCCCCCAAGCGACGACATTTTTGACAGCATCTTTTAATTGCAAAATACTGCCCGCTAAACTTCCGCTCTCCAAACGAGCCGCCCCGTTCTTTACTTCAACAGGGAATTCTCCGAGCTGATAGCTTCCTTCCGGCATGCCGCCTGCCATCATGCAATCAGTCACTATCACGGTTTCCTTCCTGCCGCGGGCATTCATTAAAATATTTGCGGCAGCAGGATGAACGTGTTGTCCGTCACATATAATTTCGGCAAACACATTCGGCAGATTCATTGCGGCGCCAGCCATTCCCGGCTCACGATGGTGCAGCCCGCTCATGCCATTAAACGTATGAACAAAAATCGAAGCTCCCTTTTCAACCGCTTGTTTTGCCTCATTATAGGTCGCGTCACTATGAGCGAGCGCTACGGTAACCTGATTGTTCACAGCAAGCTCAATAAATTCCGCTGCCCCCTTTCTTTCCGGAGCAAGCGCTATTTTTTTAATAAAATGTCCCGATAGCTTTTGCCATGTTTCCAGCATTTCGACCGAAGGGTCACAAAAATAATTCGTGTTTTGGGCACCTTTGTGTTTTTCTGTAAAAAATGGTCCTTCTAAAAAGATTCCTTTTATTTTGGCACCCTTCACCTTCGTATAATTTTCTCCAATCATCGCCACCACATCGTTCAACGATTCGGGCGCAGAGGTTAACGTAGTGGGCAAAAACGACGTCACGCCACATGAAAGCAGCCCATCGGAAATCTCCATCAATCCTTCAAAGTCATTGTTCATAACATCATGATTCCTAAAGCCATGAATATGTGTGTCAACTAAACCAGGAGCAATCCATTGTCCGGCATAATCGATTACCTTAGCCGTTTCATTTGGCAGTGTCTCAAAAAAGGCACCAAATTTCCCGTCTTTTATTTCCAGGAATCCAGGACCTGCCACCCCATCCTCAAGAAAAAACTTGTCTGCGTAAACAAATAGTTCCATAATCTGCACCTCTATTTAGAAATGAGAAAGACTGAACTTCCCTTTCCCACTGAATTACTTGTATTCGTGGATCGTTACACCTTTTACAACACGATTGACCATTCCACTTGGTGAAGGAGTATCCGGTTTATTCCCGACTTTAATCGAAGCGATTAGGGCGAGCGTTTGTCCGACCATGACGTACGGCAGCGACAAGTAGGCATCTGGCACTGCGCTTGCGTCTCTGTCAAATAAGAACGTATCACCGGCATAATTCGTGTCACCATCCACTGCAATTGCACAAATATAGCTGGCGATGTTATCCTGTCTCAATTCATTTAACATATCGAGATCGTAACGGCGTGTATACGGTTGGTTGGAAACAAACACAAACACGATCGCTTTTTCATTCACAAATGATTTAGGACCGTGGCGGAATCCGAGTGATGAGTCAAAAGAAGTGGCAATTTCCCCGGCAGTTAACTCCAATATTTTTAATTGCGCTTCTCTCGCCAAGCCCTCAAAGCCTCCTGAGCCAAGATAAATGATACGTTCAAAGTCGGAAGTAATCATTTTTTCAATATCAGCTTCTCTGCTAATAACACTTTCACCCAAGCGTTGTATCGTTTCGACAATGTTCAACTTTTCTTCAACTGACAGTGGATCAAAAATGAGAAGTGCGGTTAAAGCCATGCATGTGTAGCTTCCCGTCATCGCAAAGCCTTGGTCATTGGACCTTTCAGGCATTAATAATAAGAGATTGCTCTCATCCCCTTTTGCCCGTTGTGCCAACTTCCCATCTTTAGAGCAGGTGATTGTAATTTGGTAGAGTTCCGTTACCACTTGTGCCGCTAATTCCACTGTCGTAACGCTTTCCGGGCTATTTCCGCTTCTGGCAAATGAAATCAATAATGTCGGGATATCTGCTTTTAAGAATTGGTAAGGATTTGACACGATTGCTGTTGTTGGAACACTCATCAATTCCCACTGTTTTTCATCGACTTTTTCCTTTAAGTAGGGGGTAACAGTGTCACCAACATAGGCAGAAGTTCCAGCCCCTGTAAAAATAACACGGACATGTTCATGCTTTTCTGTCAAGTTCTGCAAAAACGCTTCAATCTGCTGACGCTTCTCCTTATACAATGCAAGTGTTTCGCCCCATAATTCAGGCTGTTGTTTGATTTCCGCTGTTGTAATCGATGCCCCTAATGGTATTAATTTTTCCTGACTTAATGTAAACAAATGTAACACTCCTCTTATTTTTTGGGGTATTTTCTTAAAAATGTGTTTTTTACCTGGTTAAACTCCTAAAAAGTCATAATGTAGTTTAGGTTCACAACTTAGATACAAGTTAGTCTGATTTATCAGCGATTTTTCTAGTTTATCAGCTAATTCAATCACTTTATTGGCGAATTTTCCCAGTTTATCGGCAATCAATAAAAACAAGTCTTATTTTTTGTTCTGTTCGAATACCCGTAATCCTGCACCAACAACGCCATTATCCTGCTTGATTGTGCTGATCGACATGTGACTTAAGAGATGCTGTTGTTCAGGGATTTGGTACGATCTCAGTTTTTCCTTTATGATGTCAAGCAGAAAAGGGTTATTGGCGATGACACTGCCCCCGAATACCACTTTATGCGGGTCTAGTAAGCATGAAATCGCATAGAGGCCTTGGGCCCAATTGTCCGTCACATCATCGATGATGGGCTGATACTCACTTGCCCCATCCTTATAGCGCTCAAAGACATCTTTGGTGGTCAGATGCGCCACTTGCAATTCCTTTTGTACTAACTTTTCTATCGCAGGTCCGGAAGACGCAGATTCAAGCCGTTCCATTTTCTGCCCAACAGCCTTCGAAAGGACAGGGATCAAGCCAAGCTCTCCGGCAAATCCAGCCCCTCGGAAAAATGAACCATGATGAATGATCGAGCAAGAGATGCCCGTACTAATCGTCACGTAGACAAACGTTTCATCGCTTTTTGCCTGGGCTGCCTTCCACTCGGCAAAGGCCGCCATATAAACATCATTGTCGATCGTAATCGCCTGGAGTCCAAATTGCTCCCGTAACCGGGCAGTGACAGGAAACTGGGTCCATGGTAAATTATTTTGATAAACCGCAATTCCCTGCTCTCGATCCACCTTGCCAGGTACGCCGACACCAATACCTTCCATGTCCACTAGCGAATAAGTGGAATCTTCAAGAACTTGTTCTACTGTTTCTACCACTTTAGCAAACATCTTTTCTCTGTCAGAAGGATCACTTTTTACCTCCGCACGCTTGAGCAATTCCCCTGTTTCCGAAATGATGCCCGCCGCAACCTTTGTCCCGCCAATATCAATTCCAATTGCCATTTTCATGTGCCTTTACCTCTACTGTCCATTTTGATTTATGGTGTACTTGCTCATCTGTTGAAAAAATTGGTTTTATCGAGAAAACGAGTTTTCTTCAAAAAATCCCTTCTACGCACTATCTAACGTTGGGTTGTTGGTACAAGTTGAAAGGAAGAAAAACTCATAGAAACTAGACTATGGGAATAATAATCTGATTGTTGTAAGTAATTCTATTATATCTTCCCCACTTTAGGGTCAACCCAACAGATAAAAACATTTAATGCTGCCGAATCCATCTGCATTAAATGTTTTTATTTTCAGGTATAGAAGATCGACAACCTAGTCACCCTTACATTATTCAGCTGTAACTCCGTTTTATCATGGGGTGACAGGCACCTATAGTTCGACGTATAGATTAATCTTCCCTCACTTGCTTTCATTAAATGCCTGCCCCTTTGAAACTTGGACGCTCTGTCTTTTGAAAACCTTTAATCGCTTGTTTACCAGTATTGATCGCTAAATCTCTTAAACTATCGATCTGAAGTCCGTCCTTTAGTAAAGCAGTTTCGATGACCATAGCCAGATTTGTTCCGCCAACCACAACTGAATTTTCCTTCCCATTTGTAAGCGAGACAGCTGTTTTAAACGGAGAACCACCAACTAAATCACATAAGACTAAGATAGATTCACATTCTTGTAATCTTGCAAAAGCTTCAAGCAGCTTTTTCTCAAGGTCGCCTGTCGAATCGCTTTCAAGAAAATCCACGTATTCCACATTGGGTTGATCTCCAGCGATTAGTTTAACTGAAGATTGAAGACCCGTTGCAAACGATCCATGACCGCTTATGATCAAACCGTTCATTTTAAAAAGCCTCCTAACATGCTAAATATTATAAAATGGTTCCAAAAGGAAATGGAATTTTACCAATAATACCAATGATAACGGTAATGATAATTAGCTTAACTGGAGAAAATCCCTTTTTTAATAGGTAGTACATTAATAATGTATAGGCTAAAGGCAATAGATTTGGCATGACTTTATCAAGTAAATCCTTTTGCAGGGCAATTTTTGCCTTACCAGCATGGACCACTAAACTTGATTCTAGCTTTACGAATGAGGCAATCAATGCGCCGACAACTGTTAACCCTACAATCGATGCAGCATGTGCTACTTTTTTAGTATTTTCCTTTAGAGAACTGATGGCATTTGTTCCGGCATTATAACCGTAATGCATTAATCCAAATCTAAGCGCAAAATGAACTGCGTTAAAGATTAATAAGAAGATCACTGCCCCCATAGGGTTTCCATCTTGCCCTAGCGAGGCACCTATTCCAACGCAAATGGGAAGGAGGGTCAGCCAGAAAAGGGCATCACCAATTCCGCCAAGTGGTCCCATCATGGCTACTCGAATGGCTCTAATCGTATTTCTGTTTTGTTTCTTTTCCTCCATTGCGAGGACAATCCCCATAATAATGTTTACAAGGAATGGATGCGTGTTGAAAAATTCCATATGACTTTTCATCGATTCACTTAAATCGTGCTTATTTTTGTGAATCTTTTTCAAACCTGGTAAGATCGAATATAACCATCCTGCGGCCTGCATTCTTTCATAGTTAAACGATGCTTGTAGTAAAAGGGATCGCCACACCATTTTGTTTAAATCTTTTTTGGACATGTCCTGATCTGTGGCACCATCTTGATAATAATCCGGACTGCTCGTATGGTTTATTGTCGTATCTACTAATTGTTTAGATTCCACGTTTTTGAACCCCCCTTACTGATCCATTACCAGTATTTGCTTTAAAGTAATCGTAAAGCGCGATGGCCATTCCAATTAAAGCAACAGCAATGACTGGCATGTTCATATATGTGACTAAAATAAATCCGACGATAAGAAAGGCAACATATTGTTTTTTTAACATAATCTTTAATAGCATCGCAAAGCCGATAGCGGCCATCATTCCACCGGCAGCACCAAGTCCGCTAATAAGCCATTTTGGTAAAACCTCTACAACTCCTTTGGCAGCATCTGCACCAAAATAAATTGGTAAGAAAGCAATAACAAAATAGAATACAAATAATGTAAGAATCCCCAAATAATTGATTCGTTCGATTCCCTTTGTATTCGCCTCTTGTGCATATTGATCAGCTTTATGCATAACCGGCGAAAAAGCAGTAAACATGAGTGTGATACACGCCTGAACGGCAACTGCAAACGGAACAGCAACTCCGATTGCCACTTTTGGCTCTTGTCCTGTCAGAATCGCAAACGACGTTCCGATTATTCCCCCAATAACAACGTTTGGCGGCTGTGCCCCAGCCAGCGGCACCATACCTGCCCACACTAACTCAATGGCAGCACCTGTCATAACCCCTGTTTTTACATCCCCTAAAATCAAGCCAATGATGACACCGGTTACAATTGGTCGGTGAATGTGGAACAACCCGTTAAACAGGTCTATTCCTGCAATTCCAGCCCAAATGGCAACTAATAAGGCTTGAAGCAGCATATGATTATCCATCTATTCTCACTTCTTTCTATAAATGTTTATAAATATCATCTGGTCTTTCATCCGGAACGCGGCGTACCTCGAGTTTCACTCCTAAGTCACGCAGCTTCCTAAGGGCTCTTTTATCATCTTCATCAACGGAAACGGTGGAGAATAATTGCGTTTTTCCTTGGGAAAAATGCATATTCCCAATATTTACTTCTTCAATTGGCACGCCGCCCTCCACAAGTCGTGATACATCTTGTGGTGTTTTTACAACTAAAAAGATATACTGATCATCCGCTGCATTGTGGATCACATCAATGGTTGTTTGGATTGAGAAAAAGCGAATTCCGATTGACCCCGGAACAACCATTTCCATTAAATCCTGTTGTACCTCATCTTCGGACACTTCATCATTTGCGACTACAATTAAATTAGCTCCTAAATGATTAACCCATGTAACCCCAACTTGGCCATGAACTAATCGGTTGTCGATTCTTGTTAGCAAAATATTCGGCATGATATTACCCCCTAGTAAAATAATTGATGAATTGGATATATTTAACTCCTTTAACAACCCAGTTTACCATTCCAGATGGTAAACTGGGTTATCTGGAGCTATTCCCAAATGAATCGAATTAAATAATGCAAAAAACTGACCATAAAGCAAATAGTTCAAAACAAGACCCACATGATGTAATTACGTAGATACGTCATTACCAGTTAAGGCACACCTAGATTAATTTTCTAGGCGAACATGGTATTTAAACTTATCACCTCTGGCGATGGTATTCGTATACTCAATCACCTTATCTACCCCATGTGTTAATCGTTCAATACGTAAAGACGGCAAGGATGGAGGCATCTTTAGTAACTTTGCCTCTTTCTCATCTGTCATTACTGGCATAAATAACTCATCTGCCATTGTAATTTCTGTTTGAAAACGATGTCTAAAAATCTCGTATAAAGCTGTCTGTTCTAGGTCTTCTTTTGTTATACCCGGGAATAAATCATAGGGGACAAAAGAAGTTTCAAGCATCATTGGTATATCATCAGCAATCCGCAATCTCGAAAAACAGTAAACCTTACTGCCCTCACCAACTAAAAGCTTATTACTAATCTTTCGGTCGGCCTCAAGAACACCAAACGATAAAACCTTTGAGATAGGAACTTTACCCAACTTTTTCATTTCTTCTGTAAAGGAATAAAATTTGACCAGTTCTTGATTAACTTTTTTCGGTGAGACAAAAGTACCTTTTCCATGCACTTTATAGATATATCCGTCTTTCTCGAGCTCGTTTATCGCTTGACGAACGGTTGTCCGAGATAAATCGTACTGTTGGCATATTTCCCTCTCAGAAGGTAATTGCCCATTTTCCCCTATTTCATCTTCCATTTTATTCATTAAAATATCCATTAACTGCAGATAAAGTGGAATTCTGCTAGTCTTATCAATACGAGTCATGTCTCCCCTCCTAGTTGCAAGTGGTAGTGTGGTTATTACCAGTATATCCCCCTCTCAACTCCTTGTAAAGGTTATCAACAAAAATATTTTAGGAATATTTTATGCATTGTGGAGGAAATGAAGGTATTCCCTACCGCTTAGAACTAGGGAGAGAATGGTATAACAATATGGGTTATGAAGGTATAAAGCTTAACTTCAATCCAAAGGAAATATATAAAGTTGAAGTTTAAGATGAAAGGGAAGTATACTAATGTTGGTCTGCTTCCCTTAATAGCCTCTGCCTCTGCTTGTTTTAATTTTAGTTCTAATTTTCTACATAAGCTGGATTCTTCGCATAAAATTCAACCTCTGCAACAGACAACATAAGTGGTCCACTATGTGATTCCTCAAAGATGATCGTTATCTTTGAAAATTTTGTACCAGACGGTATAGCAGCTTCCGCAAGATTGAATGTTACCGAGTTATCGCTAACTCCAACATCCTTTGCACCTAAATCATATTCCTCTCCAGCTTCAGTATATGCTTTGGCACGCAGTTTTTTTATTTTTCCGTTCGTATATTGCGGGCGATTATAAACTATAAATTTAGTCATTTCTTGTGGTTTATTAAAGGTAAAATCCATGGTTACCGGCAGTGAAATTCCATCATTTTCAGTGAGACTCCATTTCAATTCCGCTAATGAACTCTCGCTTATCACACCGTCAATCAACTTGGCAAAAGCTGCTGCACCGCCTTGCATCTTTTCTCCTTCACCAGTAACCGCCATATCTTTATTCGATAATTGCAGTTCCTTTGGCTCTTGTGGTTGTTCAACATCTCCAGGTTCTTGGCCAGGATTTAAAACCTCTCCTATTTTATCAACTGTGTCATAGGCTGTATTAATCAGTAAAGATCTTGTTATCGGCATATCGAAATAAATATCTTTCTTAGCTTTTAACTTAATCGTGGCTAATGTCTTCGTACCTTCTAGTGTATTTTGCGTTCCCTTGTTAGAAAATGCTGCCATAATTCGTTGTTCAGCATTTCCAATACCAGCAAGTGTGGAGTAATTTAACATATTGGAGGTTTCATTCGCTGGCGAAACAATATTTTCACCACAAGTCCCATCAGGTTTACACTCTTTTATTACTTCATATTTGTTCGGATCCAGCTTTAATTCTAAGTTGAATGCATTGATATCCTTTAATCCTGCCCCTATTATTTCTACTGAAAATTCTTCACCTGCTTTTAACTGCTGCTTACTAGGTCTAATATCCAATAATCCAGCAACCGGCCTGCCTGTTGCATGAAGTGGTTTTTCACCCAATTGTGATGCTACATACATTAAATCGTAGGCATCAATTACACCATTGAAATTAATATCAACCTTTGATACCTGTCCCCAAGCTGTATCAGTTTGATCAACACCCATATAGCTTGCAAAGAAGAGCAGGTCATCTTCATCAATTACTCCATTTGGTATATTTTCCCCAACAACCATTCCTGCAGTTTTATCCTTTTTGTATGGTCTAAATTCCTGTGCACTCCCAAAGCCACCTACAGAACTTGTAATGGTCAACTTAATATACCTTGCAGTACTATTTTCCTTAAAATCTATGACTTTTGTTTCCTTATTTCTCTCAAATGTTCCATCAGTGATGATATTTTTATATGTTTTGCCATCTAGACTTACGTCTAAATTGTATTTTAATATTGTCCCATTCCCTGCATCAGGTCTTGGAACATACTCGAGCTTATCTAATTCATAAGCTAGCTTCATATCAATCTCAAAGGTATGTGGCAGTTTATTGCCCGAATCTCCCCATGCAGTATGCCACAATGTTTCATCCTTTCCATCGACAGCTAAAGATGCTTCTTGCCCCGGCTGTTGACTATTTGCTTTTGCTGTCATATTCTTAGGGACATTTCTGTATCGGTCAAGCTTCGTTCTTACTTTGATCTCATCGCTCCAGCCTGATGAGCCTTTTGTATTCGTCGCTCTTATTTTATAAGAATACTCTGTATCAGATACTAATCCTGAATGAAGATAGAATGGTGCTTGCTGACTATCACTAGATTGAAACACATTTGTATGAACAATACCATTAATCATTAAATCATAGGTTACATTCGAACCCTCAACTTTGTCCCAATTTAATTTAATATTCCGGTCTGTAATGTTGGCCTCTTCAGAACCAAGCCCTGTTGGAATAGTTGGTACTTCTTTATCTACTACATCCTTCTTTTGAGTATTATCGAAGCCATTGACTGTAAAAGTTATTTTATTTTTCGTGATATCTGTTTTCCCTACTTTAATATATAGCTTTGGTGATGTAATAATGGCAGTCTGTTCAAATGGTGAGCCTTTTGTCGAATATTTGTTAAGGTTTGGCTGTTCATTATAGAAGTACACGTTTTCTGAGTTCTTATATTCCTCTTCATTCGTAGCTTTTCTTAATGTCACATCTTTATTTCCAACCTTAACCGTAATATCCCTTGGATTTACACGTGTATTAACAATCACTTCTGTGCCCCTGTTTTTAACCATACCTTTATAGCCCTTTCCTTTTGTGGTATTAACGGTTATAACAGCTTTTTCCTTGATTACTTTTGAAGTGACCTTCGTTGTTGTATTTTTCTTTTCCTTATACTCAACGGTTTTACCATCGTCTTCATATAAGGTAAACTCTGATTTTCCCGATGGATAGACATCAAATATTCTATTTTCAGAACCATTTAATTCATTAATAGAGTTGTTTTCTGGTGCCATTGGAATAATTGCACCTGCCTTAACAAATACGGGAGTCTTCCATAGTGGAGCGCTAAAGTTATGAAGAACCGAACCTCCCTGATATTGCTCACCTGTAAAATAATCGATCCAAATTTGATCTTTATCTGGAAGATAAATATCGTTCCTTACTTCAGCTGAATTAGAGTTTCCATCATATATTGGTGCCACTAATAGATTTGGCCCCCACATATATTGATATTGTGTTTGAGTCCCGTACGTATAAGGATCATTCGGATATTCTAACATCATCCCTCTAACCATTGGCATGGATTTTTCTGTTGATTCCTCAGCAATCGTGTAGATATAAGGCATCATTTGTGACTTTAATTTTAAATACATTCTATTAATCGATGCATAGGGTTCACCATAATTCCAAGGGTTTTTAGACTTACTATAATCAGTACCTCCCGATGCCCAGCCGTCCATATCGATTTGGATAGGAGTGAATGCTTTCCATTGGAAATCACGTGTCTGTACTTTTGGATCTCCGCCAAATATACCATCCATATCTGAGCCAACGTTTGGATTTCCTGATAAGCCTGCGCCAATGTAGGTAGGGATATGCATTCTTATGTATTCCCAATTACCGCCATATTGGTCGCCTGACCATAATGTAGCATAACGCTGAGTACCAGCCCATCCATCTAGCGAAATAACAAATGGACGTGCACCACCTGAATTTTCTTCTTTTTGAATTCCTTCTGCTGCTTGGCGTGTTGCATTTAAGGCCATGGAATATCCTTGCCCAACCCATGCAACATCAGTTTTTATTGCTTTTACACCAGCTTTAACTTCCCCGTCGAGGTCTCTGCGTAAAGGGCTATCATCAGGTAGATTAGGGTCTGGATAGAGATTGCTTTGAGTCCATAAGCCTACCTCTACTTTTTGATCATTTGCTTTATCAACAAATTGCTCCAAATTGCCCAGTCCGCCATAACCGCATCCATAACCGTCATTTGGTAAAAACCATCCTAAAGGCATATCGTTATCGACATATTGATTTAAAGTATTTAATCCATTAGTTAGGAGTGTTCGTTGGTCCTTATGACCATTATGAGTTCCATTAAAACAGTCAGCATGCCCTAAATAGAAACCGTATTTTGGCATAAGGGCCGGTTTCCCCGTTAATTCTGTATATTCGTTAATAATTTTTGGCATTGAATTATCTACAAAATAATACGCGTCAAATCTATCTTCATTGTGAGTAAAGGCAGCTGTTTTTGTAAAATCATAAGCGCCTGGCTTAAAGGTATTTCGCATGACTCCGTAGCCTTCAGTGCTTAAATAGAAAGGGACTGGGCTTGATGCAGCTCCTGCATCCCAACCTCCGCCGATTGCAATTTTAATGGAATTATTCTTATGGGCATAAAACCCGTTCTGTTGACCTCCACCATAAAAATATTCGTTTTCCTTTGTATCGAGGGTTTGAACTGTACTTCCGTTTGAATGCTTTAGCGGTTCACTTTCACTCCAAAGAATCTTTGCTCTTTTTTTATCATATAGGCTCATCTTTGAAGTAGCTTTATCTACTCTTAATTCCAAACCATCAGTAGATATTTTATAGACATTGTTATCACTTTCATCGACCTTAATGTCAATTTCTCCATATTGCTTTTTGTAATCGTTAACATTTTTGTCGATAATTTTCGTCACATGCTCTGCTTTGTCGGGAGTTGGATATTCTTCAAAAATACCCTTTGGGTCCAAATGTAATCGAAAAACATTATTTTTAAGGAAGTTAATTTTTATTTTTTCTCCTGTTTCTAAGTCAAAGTACACGTTATTTCTTTCTTTCGTAATCTTAGTTACTTTTCCTATAGTCTTATAGGTTTGATTGGTAGAAACATTATTAATTGAGTACTCCTTATCCGTTGTAGCAGCAGATGCTGTTGGAAGCATAGAAAACAACATACCCACTGATAAGCACAAGCTCACCAGTTTTTTTAACCTAGCTTGACGTCTTAACATATTCTACCTCCGAATGTAATAATGGTTTACTGAAAATGAATTCCGATTGACTTTAACTCTTCGTATGAATAATTGGCCTTATACAATTCCTAGTGGATCCAATTGGAAGAAAAGAAAGACAGTCCCCTTAAAAACTCTAAAACTTGCAATTTGTCCTATTCACGGATAATTTGGCTTGCAAAAAATATCATTTATCTCCATCCCCCTTTTATATTTTTTTATATATTTATATTTTTAAATATATAAGCGTAATTAAGTGAGACCTTTATAAAGCATTAATATGTGGTTTTTGTATAATGAAAAATGAAATTTGGTATAATAGCAGATCAAGTAATATCTGTATGTAATGGAATTGGTGGTTGTGAAATGATCGTTGGTGAACTACAAGTGGTTGTGTTGTCATTACCAGTTTAGTACTACGTTGCCCTTTTATTTCACTTGCTACCTACTAGGATGTTTTACTGTTTTTATTACTAATAGAAGATCCATCGCCTCCTCCCTTTCAGTCTAAATTTAGGTAATTTTCTTACAGTTTTACTTTATAATAAATCGGGTTGATGGGTCAACCCAATTACATAAATTTCCTACAAAAGTAATACTTTCCTATTAGCTAGAGAAAAAACAATACATACGGCCGTACCCGACCGCATGTATTGTTTTTATTTTCCGCCTGTGACGGCAATTCCTTCAATAAATTGCTTCTGCAGGAAGATAAATAGGATCAGCATTGGCAAGATCGCTAAAAAGGAACCGGCCATAAGAATCGGGTAGTTGGTCAGATATTGGCCTTGAAGTGATGACAATCCTACTGAAAGGGTCATCGATTCCGGAGAGCTATTGACAATCATTGGCCACATCAATTCATTCCAGCTCCAAAGGGTGGTAAAAATCCCTAACGCAATCAGACCAGGCTTTGCTAGCGGAAGCATAATTCTCCAGTAAATTTGAAAATGGTTACAGCCGTCAAGCCGGGCAGCCTCTTCTAATTCCTTTGGAAGCCCCATAAAGAATTGCCGTAAGAGGAACGTACCGAATGCACTAAACAAACCTGGGACAATCACAGCTTGCAATGAATTCAACCAGCCTAATTTCACCATAATCATATATTGCGGCAGTAAAAACACTTGCCCCGGCACCATTAACACGGTTAACGCTAATAAAAACAGGAAGTTCCTGCCGGGAAATTCAATCCGGGCAAAAGCATAGGCGGCTAACGAACATAGAAACAACTGGCCGACGGTCCGCAGCACCGTAATAATGATTGTATTATACATAAATTTGAAAAATGGTAAGAGTCCAAATACTTCTTTGTAGTTCCCCCATTGGAAATCCTTTGGAATAAAAACGGGCGGAACATGAATGGACTCAGCATAGGTTTTTAACGAGGTGAGGATCATCCATAGAAAAGGCAATACCATTGCCACCGCTCCCACAATCAGGATGAAATGGATAAGGAATGTTTTTCTTGTTACAAGCTGTCTCGTTCTTTCCAATGGTAACACTTCCTTTAATCATAATGAACCCACTTTTTCTGTAAGACCATTTGAATCGCAGTAATAATCAGAATAACAATTAACAAGAGAATAGCGATGGCTGCCGCATATCCCTTATCATTTAATACAAAGGCATGCTGATAGAATAAATAAACAATCGACTGTGTACTTTCTAACGCCGTACTGCTTTTTCCAATCATCATGAAAATCAAGTCAAACACTTGGAACGCTCCGATTAGAGACATGATTGACACAAAGAAAATAACAGGAGATAGTAGTGGCAAGGTAATTTTAAAGAACACCCTGATGGGACCTGCGCCATCAATTTCTGCTGCTTCGTAATACATTTTTGGAATCCCTTGCAGCCCGGAGAGGAAAATGACCATGTTATAGCCGATTCCACTCCAAATCGCGACAACAATAATTGAATATATGGCAATTTTCGGATCACTTACCCACTGCGGCCCCTTGATTCCGATTAAGGATAAAAGATAGTTTAGTAGTCCGTAATCAGAATTATAAAGCCATTTCCACACCATCGCGATAGCAGCCGGCATCGTAATCACGGGTAAAAAATACAATGTTCGATAAACAGATTTCCCTTTGATTTTTTGATTCAAAAGAACCGCTACAATAATCGACAGGAAAATTCCGATTGGCACAGTAAAAATAATATAAATACCGGTGTTTTTAAATGATTGTAAAAGGGTTGCATCCTCCAGCACCCGTTTATAGTTCGTTAACCCTGTCCACTCATACTGTCCAAATGCGCCCCATTCGGTAAAACTAAAGTAAAAGGTCTGGATGATGGGCCACAAGTAAAAAATAAACAAACCTAACATAGTAGGTGCAATCATCACATAAGCCCAAAAGTAATCGGAACGTTTCCTTGTTTTTGTTAAGCTGGAAATCGTTAATTTTTTCGTTGCTTTCACTTCAGCCTGTAGAGGAATTTGTTTCACAGCATTCCCTCCCTTTAAGAAATTGAAGAGAAGAACTACATTCCTCTCTTCATTTTTTCTACTACTTCTTAGATAGCGCATCATTTGCTTTTTTCGTTAACTCTTTTACTGCATCCTCAACACTTACTTCTTCGCTCCAAGCCTTTTTCAGGATATCTGTTTCATATTGCCATATTTCCCCTGTATTTTTCACACTTGGAAGTGGAATAGAGTATTCTGCGCCATCAATGAAGGCTTGAAGATTTAAATTTGGAACTGCGTCTTTCCAAGCATCTTGTGTACCGTTATACGCAGGAATAACCGTTCCTGTTTTCGCGTATACATCTGCTGATTCTTTAGAGCCAAGGAACTGAACAAACTTCCATGCCGCATCTTTATGTTTCGTATTCGCAGCAATCACATTGGATAAACCGTGAATCGCTACTGCGCGTTTTTTCCCTTTAGGAACAACAGCAACATTTAAATCAGGATTTTTCTTATATTCTGGAACCATCCAAGGTCCATCGAACATCATCGCTATTTTTCCTGAAGAGAATAATTCAGAAGCAGCAGTTTCTGTCATTTGTGCCTGTGTTGGTGACAAGCCTTCTTTAATGAAGCTAATATTGTATTTCAGTGCCTCGATTGCTTCAGGCTGATCGAATCCAACCGACTTGCCATCCTTAGAAATGATATGGCCGCCATTTTGCCAAATGAAATCATAATATCCGCCTTGATTGCCCATTACAGAAGCATAACCCCAAATACCTTTGTCTTTGTTTGTCAGCTGTTTCGCAACTTCTTTTAACTTATTCCAATCCCAAGTGTCATCCGGATATGGCACACCTGCATCATCAAAGATTTTTTTGTTGTACCATAAGCCGGTTG
Organism: Bacillus sp. sid0103; assembly: GCF_019219025.1. Next base: position 89,783 of record NZ_JAHUWN010000007.1, read on the forward strand.
TATCGTAATCTTTTGGAATTCCATACACTTTGCCATCAACAGTATAAAGTTCAATTAATGATTTCGGATAATTGTCTAAGCTATAGTTATCCTTTTTAGCCATGTCGCTTAATGGAAGGATGACCTTACCCTCTGCATATTGAACAACGTGAGCACCATTCATCCAAAGAACATCAGGCAAAGCGCCGCCCGTTGCAGCCGTTTCAAGCTTTTGAAAGTACTGTCCATAAGGAGAAATCTCTGTTTTAACTTTGATGTTCGGATACTTTTCGTTAAATAATTTGATAATCTCTTCAATAGCAGGGACTTGTTTTTTATCCCAAAAGCCATAGGTAATTTCAACTTTTCCATCTTTTGCATCACTTGATGCTTTATCATTATCACTGCAGCCAGCCAGCCCTAGCAAACCTAGAACTACGATTAAAAGCATTATTAGCCATTTTTTCATCATATTTCCCTTCCTTCGAATAGAGTTTAGTAGATTTCTAACCAAATCACTTCTTAAAACTTAAGGGTTTTTCTCTCGATAAAAAAATTATTCGCATACCATTAAAATGTGTTGGATAACGTTAACCACCTCCAATAACAACGTTTTCCCATTACATTTTTTCCCCATAACCTTTGTTCTTAACGTATGACTTTTTATTGCAACACTACGAAAACCGCAGTGTGAACAATCGTTTCTTAAGCCTTGATGTTTTCTAGCAAACTCTTATAATAATCATCGATATTAATAGATTGACCCTCATTTAGCCTTGAGTCTTCAGCGGCAAATGCTATGAGGTGGCTTCTTACGGATGCAGAGGCGGAAGACACGCTGTGCCCGTTATTTCCAAATTGAATTTCCTGGAGGAAGGTCCTCATGATACCGTTATCGCCGCCGCCGTGTCCGCCCACAGGGTTGTCGAATTTGATGACGGTTTCGTGCTTGGTGAGGAAATTAAAAATTGAAATGCTATTTTCTTCCATATTTCCACGGATTTCTCCTTTTGTTCCCATAATTTGAACAATCCGTGTCTGCTCTCTCGTGAAGCCGCACATACTAAATGTTGCAGTTGCTCCGCCCTCGAATTCCATGTTGACTACCTGATGGTCGACGACATTATTATCTGAGCGGTATACGCATTTTCCATATGGCGTTTCCTGTAATGCTTTGACAATGCCTTCATTCGTATAATCTTCGGTGAATTTCTTGGCCCAGCCTTTTCCTTCGCCAAGATAATACCTGCCAGCATGGAATGAACATTCTAGTTCAGCAGGACAGCCATCCAAACAACGCTGTGGAGCGCCAAAAGGGGCATTCTCTTCTTTAAAATGCATTAGCGAACCATAGGAACTAATGCGCTTACATTTCTTGCCCATAACAAAAGAAATGATATCCATATCATGACAGGATTTCTGCAGGATCATCGGACTCGATTTTTCTTTATTATTCCAATTACCACGAACAAAGCTATGGGACATGTGCATTACTTCTACATTTTCATTTAATTGCAGCGATACGACCTCGCCAATTTCTCCTTTGGCAATCACCTTTTTAATCGTTGACCAAAATTCGGTATACCTCAGTACATGGCCGATGGTCAGCTGCCGGTTATACTTTTTCGCAGCCTGTTCCATTGCGATACATTCCAGCGGATCCGGCGACATTGGTTTTTCCAACAGAACATGATAACCGAGCTCCAACGCTCTCATCGTTGGTTTAAAGTGATCCCGGTCAAGCGTACAGATAATCGCAATGTCGGAAATTTTTTGGTCGGAATCCAACACCTCTTCCCACGAATCATAACAATGTTCATCCGGAATATCGTGCGCTTGTTGTAGTTTCGTTCTTCTTTCGATGCCTGGTTCTGCCACGCCGACAATCTTCAATTCATTCGGATAGGTCAAGGCATATGGCGCATAAGCTCGTGCCCCTCTGTCACCTGCTCCAATAATAATCGCTGTCATGGTTTTCATTTAAGTCTCTCCTCTCATTCATTCACTGCATTTTTGCATATCGTTTTCCTGTATTAATCCAAACGTTTTCCAAGTGATGTTTAAAAAAGAACCATTTAGGTTCGCTTTATATTAGTTGATTCACGAAGGACTAATTCAAATGGTAAAATAAGCTTGATTGGCAGTTTAATTTTCTCTTCTGCCATTTCCATAATGGTTTTAGCCGCCATTCTTCCCATTTCATATTTAGGGATTTCTACCGTTGATAGCTGTGGTGTTGAATATTTTCCCATTTCAATATTATCCACACCAAAGAAAGCGATGTCCTCTGGAATTCTAAGATTATTTTCTATGACGGCTCTCATGGCAGCGATGGCCATCATATCACTGGCACAAACCATAGCTGTTGGCAAATGAGCAGAATCCCTTTTAATTAGCTGGTTCATTTCCTCGTAGCTATTTTCCATTTTCCACTTCGTATTGATGACCCAATCAGGCCGGACAGCAAGTCCCGCTTCTTTCATGGCAGATTGATACCCTTTAAAACGATATTCAGCAAACAAATCTTCAAAATTTTCATTAACTCCGCCGCCAATAAACCCGATTTCCCGATGTCCTTGGCTGACTAAATGCTGTACCACCATTTTAATAGCAGCCACGCGGTTGTAATCGACAACAGCCATATTCTTATCTGTATAGAAAAAGTCCAATCCGACCAACGGGATCGTTTGCTGTATGTAGTCAATCAGGCTGTCATCAATCCTATCGATCAGCAGAAGTCCTTCAATCCCTAAGTCATGAATCGTATTAAGAAGCAGCGCCTCGTTTTCAAGCTCATCCTTGGTAATACTGATAAGGGTGTAATCATTAGCTGTTAGTGTATCGTAAATACCTGTATAAATTTTGGCAAAGTATGGGTTAATTTCCGCTTGTCTTGGATTGGCAACCCAGCCAATTTTCATTGTTCTTATGTTACTCTTCTTTTCCTTCTTGGTAACTAAATTTCGAGCATGCTGATTTGGTACATAGCCTAACTCCTTAACAGCCTCCCAAATTTTCGCTTTTGTTTCCTGGTTAACATTTCGAGTCTGATCATTTTGAATGACTCTCGAAACAGTAGAGATCGAAACGCCTACATATTCCGCAATATCCTTTAATCTTGCCACTAATAAAACACCTCTTAATTATGTGTTAAGTACTTGCATAAATAGGATAACAAATTTTTATCCTATTTCGAAAATATCTTGTAAATTTTTATTATGTCCTGTAAAAGAGGCGTTGTTTTCTAAAAGAATATGTCCAATAAATTGAGAAGTTAATAGGTTGAAAGTGCAGGTCTTTTTCAAAAAAGATTCTTCCAGTTAGTCTTAACTGAAAATTTCAACTAATAAGAATATACTCTTTCCCTAGTTAACCTGTCAACCCATCAACTTAAATTAATTTATTAGATTTCTCAGAATTCTATTGAACTCAATGAAACTTTTAGTAATTTCAGCCTTTACGTTAGTTCCGTATAAAAGCGGCAACGATCGCCTCGGACAATGGATCTACAAAATTCAACAGGAACACCATTAACATCATAGGCTGTTCGTTCAAGCAACAGTGCCGGAAGACCTTCTTCCGTTTGTAAATATTTACTTTCCTCAGAACGAATGAGGACTGGTTCAAACGCCTCTTTAGCTCTAGTTACCACGATATTAAATTCTTGTGTAAATAAATCATATAAGGATACTTCGCCAACCTTTTTAAGCTGTTCTATATTTGAAATCAAGTTTTTCGGAATAAAAGACGATTCCAAAATATAAGGTTCATTGTTGGCACAACGAAGGCGTTTCATTTCAATGACCTTCTCGTCTTCCCCAAGCTGCAACGCTTCCCGGATTTTTGTAGTTGGTTTAGCTTCCTCTATTTTTAGAATGATATCTTTGGGGTTCATTCCCTTTTCTTTTAATACTTTGCTAAAACTGTAAAACCCCATCAATGACTGCTGCAATTTTGGTTTAGCCACAAAGGTACCTTTTCCTTGAATTCGGTAAAGGATCCCTTCTTGAACTAGCTCCTCAATTGCCTTTTTAGCGGTGTTACGGCTCACACCGAATTGATCCATCAATTGATTTTCAGATGGGATTTTATCACCATGTGTCCAAAGTCCCTTTTCAATAGAATCCTTAAGCCTTTCCATTAATTGATGATAAAGTGGAATTAGACTTTCATACTGCAGTGGTTCCATTATAATAAGCCACCCTTTCAAGCATACTAACATTCTTTTAAAAAATTATATCACCCACTCTTGTAGTGTCAACCCAACAGGTATATAGAAATTTGGATTATTTTTAATTTTCTTAAGAAAATCTTCCTCGCTAAAAAAGTAAAACTTTATCGAGCGTTTAAACCAGCTCAATAAAGTTTTACTTTTTTTAAATGTATTTTCGATTGTAATCATAAAGAAGTCCTAAAAGACCGGCTAATCCGATTAACATGATGCCCAGTTCGAGTTTACCGGCTGTCTTTTGGTCGTTGATAATCAAAGCTAGACAAATGATAAACACAACAATTTTAATAACGACTATAATATTAGCTTTCATTTAGGAATTCCTCCCACCGGATTTCACTAGGTGCCAACGTCACTACTTTACTGTTGCCTTCTCCGTCAAAGACAACCGTTGTTTGCTCCTTCATCGAATTGTTGACAATCGCCATTTTTCGAATAGATGGGTAGGCATGGACTTCACAATGGATGTTGCTGGCATGCCATTTATGGAATTCCTCCTCTTTATGGGCCGCATAGTATAACGCCCGCATCAACATCCTTGTGTTTTCCTCACTGTATGGGAGCCCCGCGATATAGACGGCCCTGCCTTCACCAAATGGATGACTGGAAAGGTGAACTTCTCCATTTGAATACTCAATAATTTCCGTGTCCTCTGACAATGCATAAATATTTTTCATTCCTTCACCAAAATCAAACTGGGTGCTGTCAGCAGAAATAAAATGCATTTCGACAGGAGTGACAAAATATTTATCTGTGGACAAACTGAATCCTAGTTCTTTGTCAACACCTAAGACATTCGCCAATTGGAAATAATGGCCTTCATGGTGGCAGGCTGTCGGTTCGCCAATTCCTATGAAGCCCCCGCCGTTATAAATCCAGGCTCTGATTGTCGTGACTAACTTTTCATTTGTCCAATGAGCTCCCCCGGAAAAAGCGGTTCCAGCGTCTCCGGCATTAATAATGACATCAACATCCTCAGGCACCCCATCATTGATGACATCATCAAAGCTAATGAAGGAAACATCCACGGCAGCGCCGCTCATGGATTCTAATATGCCTAAATAAGAATAAATTTGTTTATACCATAAGGCATGGGCAACCATATGTGTCTGCCAAGTTCTCAGCTTGCCCCAAGAATTCAAAATCGCAACTTTAAGACCGCTATAAGGTGTAATGCCTTTGATCGTGTCGTAGATTTCACGGAATTCCTCGGTCACTTTTTCAATATAGGAAACAAAATCCGGAAATTGATAGGCCAAGCTCAAATAACCGCCGTAACCAATCCGATCAACAGGATTCCTTAATAACGCTCTTCGGGCCGTTATCCAGTTTTCATTGGCTTCAATCACAGGGTTGTTCCCTTCATAAAACGTGTCCGGGAAGAAATAAGGTAAGAATCGTCCTTCTGTATAACGGACATGCGGGATATCGGCAATCATACGTAATGTGGCTCCGCCGCCGACACTGCCGACCACTGCATCTAATCCGATATTTTCAAAGTATTTTCCATACGGTTCCGTACCAATCCAGTTATCGCCAAGGAACATCATCGCTTCTTTCCCGCTTTCATGAACAATGTCCACGAGCTTCTTCGCTTCTTCGGCGACAAACTTTTGCACAAAATCCATATAATCTAAAAAGGCTGGCGTGGGAATTCGAAAGGAAGTATTGTAATAGCCTTGGTCAACGATGTCTTCCGGTCTTAAACAGTAGCCTTTTTCTTGTTCAAAGGCATCCATCGCAGCCACTGAAACACTCGCACCATAACCAAACCAATCGACAAATTTTTCTTTGCCTAGATTATTGAACACAAGGGTAAAATGGTAGAAAAACGTTGTGAATCGCACGACATCCGTGTCCGGATTTTCTATCAGCCATTGTTTTAAATAGGTATTCATAAATTCATTCGAGTGTGGCTGCCTGACATCAAAAGGAATGTCATGTGGCTTATCGCCCCAGTCGTTGGTGATATGATTGTACATTTGTGTTGGATCCCAAATGGCATAAACTAAGAAGGATACCGTGTATTCGTGCCAAGGAATCGCCTTCGTAATGTAGACCCGATTTGCCGCTTCGTTTACGTCCCACTCATTAACATCAACCACTTCACCGGTTGTCCGGTCGATGACCTCCCAGTATTTCTTCGGATCATGGAGGTAATCAGGTCTCACTTGTTCCTCAAAATAGCCCTTCATAAAATCAATTTCCAGTTCGTCCGTAAGTGCAGTGTTGAACAAGCTCATTAAATAAAGCTGTTGGCATTCATCCATGTGATTCTCCGCGAACTCATTATTGCCGCGGGCAACAAAATAGGTCGTATAAATTTTCGCATCCAATTGCTTTATTGTCTCATCCAGTTTCGTTCCATCACTATCTCGAATGGCATCCGCGCCCCATCGTTCCATCAATTCTTGTGTTTCCTTTAGAAAGTTTTCCTCACTTGGCAAGGTAACGCGACCTTTTCTCTTTTCCATATAAATCCTCCTAATCTTTTAATCCGCCAAGGGTCATCCCTTGTGTCAATTTCTTTTGAACAATGATATATAAAATCAAGGTCGGCAGCATGACGAGAACCATTCCCGCATACATTTGGCCGTAATTAGCAGCAGATTTTTGAGCTGCCATTAAGTTCATTAACCCAACAGGCAAGGTCTTATTTGGACCTGGAATCAATGTCAACGCAATAATGTATTCATTCCAAAATGCCAGGAAGTTGAATAAGATGACGGCTATGATACTGGGCCGGGCCATTGGAATCATAATCGAAATCATCGTTTTGAAATATCCGGCCCCATCGACCAACGCAGCTTCCTCATACGTAGACGGCAGCGATTGGAAATAACTAGACAACAAGTAAATGGTAAATGGCAAAGCGGTCGCTGCATAAACTACAGCTAAAATAAATAAATTGTCTAGTAGGACTCCATCCCCAAATTGTCCTCGTAAAAAGGTATCCCCATCCAATAACATCAAGAAAATCGGAACGACAATGTAGTTCACGTTGATAAATAAGCCTGCTTTAAACAAGGTATTTATAAATTGACTGCCTCTAAAGGTGTATCTGGCCAATACATACGCTGCTGGTAAAGCAACAACTAATAAGATAAGAAGCGCCAAGGCAGTCACCATGACCGAATTTAACATATACGTGCCCATGTTGGCCTTTTCAAATGCATCTATGAAGTTTTGAAAATAGAAACCTTTTGGCATGGCCCACGGACTTCCATAAAATTCTTTGTTTTGCTTTAGTGAAGCTAAGAAAACCCATGCAACCGGGATAATAATTGAAATTGCTAATGTGATCAGTGTGACAAAGATAAATATACGATAAACTTTTTCTGCACTCATGCCTTTGTGTTTTTTCATTATTCATGGACCCCCTAATACTCCAGCACGTCCCGTTTTGTGACGCGGCTGACAATAGCCGATAATGCGAATGAGAATATGAAGATGACCACTCCAATTGCCATACCGTAACCATACGAAGAATTGGTGTAAGCCTGCTTATACATATAGCTTAAAAATACTTCCGTCGATCCGTCAGGCCCGCCGCCAGTCATCGCTTGGACAAGAAGAAAACTTAAATTAATCGTACTAATAATGAAGAAGGTTAACGTGGTCCGAATGTTATTCCAAATCAACGGCAAGGTAATACTGAAAAATTGTCTGATTTGTCCTGCCCCTTCCAAAGCAGATGCTTCATAAAAGCTTTCCGGGATACTCGCCATACTGGACATATACATGACCATATAATAGCCAACCGCTTGCCAAACGAGCGCGCCGCCAATACTGAAGATGGCTATTTTTTGATCACCTAGCCACATTTTTTGAAGGTTCTCAAGGTTAAATAAAGCAAGTAGATTATTCAACAAACCTGTGTTTGGATCATAAACCGCAGAAAAAATCCCAGCAATGACCACTACGGATAAGATATTAGGGATATAGAAAATAATCCGGAACAAGCTGTTGCCTTTCATCTTTTCTCTCGTTAACAAAGTGGCAAACAAGATTGCCAGCACCATGGTGATGAGTGTAACGATAACAATCAATACAATACTGTTTTGAAGTGATCGAAAGAAGTTCATATCATTCCATAAAATTTTGAAATTATCGAGCCCGACAAATACCTTATTATTAGAAAATCCGCCCCACTTATATAAGGACATCCTGAATACCTGAATTGTAGGAATAATCATAAAAATGGTTAGCAAAATCAGTGCGGGTACCGTACAAACAAAGATAAAAATCCTTTTTTCTATCGTTTTATTCATTGCTATCACCTCTACTAATAAATATAACGGTGAGAAGAGTTACTCACCGTTATATTAGTGAACTATAAAACTACTAGTTTATTTTATTTTATTTTATTGCCGACCGTAATTGGTCACTCACTTTTTCAACGGATTTTTGCCAATCTTTCACTTTTTTATCACCTGAAACAATGCTGTCGATGGATCTGAATAATGTATCTGCCATGCTGACTCCCTCAACAGCTTCTGTTGCAGCAAATCCACCCATACCAGCTTTTGCTCCGGAATCATAGATACTATAGAAGAGTTTATTGTCACCAGTCAGCTTTTCAGAGATACCTTCGATTGGTTGAATCGCACCAGCTTCTGCAAAAATAGCTGCTGCTTTATCTGAATACACAAAAGTTAAGAAGTCTTTCGCTGCATCTTTATTTTTAGCTTGAGCAGGTACCCACATTTGTTCGAAGAACGTAAATGCGTAACGGTCACCGCCATTTTCAATAGCCGGCAACGCTGTCATTCCCCATACAAAGCCATCAGCTCTTGGGGCATCTTTCATTTCACCAACGACCCACGTACCATTTGGCATGAACAGTGCTTTATTATCGAGAATCAATTGTTGGTTTTTCGTGTAATCTTTGTCATTTGCATTGGCAACTGTTGTTGGCTCAGTGTATTTCGCTAATTTACCGACAATTTCAAATGCTTTCGTTGCTTCAGGAGATTCCCAAATGCCATCTTCGTATTTCATCGCTTTATTGTAGAATTCCGGACCGCCAACTTCTAATAATAAAGAATAGAAGAATGCATCAAAGTAACCGGTCGTAGGATACGTGAACAAAGAGATTCCTTCTGCTTTCGCTTTATCGCCCAACGCCCACATCTCATCCCAGGTCTTTGGTACTTCCCAGCCTTTTTCTTTTAACAAGGCGGCATTATAGAATAATCCTGTTGGACTATAAAACATCGGTGCCATATACGTTTTGCCGTCGTTATAAGGACTAGTGGCAAGTGTATCAGTAAAACCTGGTACTAGCTTATCCTTAACTTTGGCATCTTCACCAAAAACCTTCTTATCAAAAACATCAGTAATATCTTCTAATGCCTTATCCTTAATCAATGTTTCTGTTAAGGCCAATTTCCTCCCGGTTCCCAATAACACTACATCCGGATAGTTTCCGGCTTTCATATTCGGACTAATCGCATCCTCGAGATTTTTATCTACCGTCAACTCCACGTTGACATTTTGATTGGCATCCTCATAAGCATCGATCACTTTAGTCCACATATCTTTCCCATAAGCAGATTCAAGCGCCGCCACTTGAAGGGTTTGTTTATTACCCGAATCTTTACCATCCTTAGAGTCATCACCATTTGTAGTTTCGCTATTCTGACAGGCTATTAAACTAAGGGATAACCACGCTGTCATTCCTGACAACAAAAACTTCTTTTTCATCTTCATTTTGACCCTCCTCTTTATTTTCACTTTATAGGTAAAGTATACGAAATAAAAAAACGCTTTCACAACAAACATCTTGTCCAGTTTTTTAGATATCTTGTTTTCATTGTAATAATTCACTAAAAATCCTATAATTCAGGTATCAGATTGCAGATGAAGGAGGGAATCATTTGTCAAATGAGATTTATGAGGTTCCGCAATCGCAACGAGGCCATCTTCCAGTAAAACTTCTCTATGTAACAAAATCAAAATATGACAAAGATTGGCATAGTACCAACCATACACATCATTTTACAGAATTATTGTATATTACCAAAGGCAAAGGGACTTTTATCTTTTCCAATCAAGAAGTTCCTGTTAAAGAGCATGATGTAATTGTTATCAATCCGAATATTGAACACACGGAAAAGTCTGGTGTCGATCATCCGCTCGAATACATTGCACTGGGTATCCAAGGGCTCGCCTTTTCGTCTCCAGATGATCCGGGTTTACAAGTCACTTTTTTAAATTTTAAACAAGAGGAAAAGGTCTATCTCTTATACCTCCAGCAATTAGTGGAGGAAGTGGAAAACCAAAAGGAAGATTTTGAATTGATCATACAAAATATATTAGAAATTTTGTTGCTTAAAATGATGAGAAAAAAAGCTTTTAACTTGGAGAAGACCTCTACTAAAAAGATCAGTAAAGATGTGGCTTTTATCAAAAATTACATTAAGCAGTTTTTTCGCGAAGAGATCAATCTGGATACGTTAGCAGAGGCTGGTCATATCAATAAATACTATCTTTCCCATTCCTTTAAGAAATCCGTCGGTGTTTCACCGATTGAATATCTAATACAAACCCGCATTAGGGAAAGTAAAATTTTGTTAGAAACCACCAACTACCCAATTTCAGATATCTCAACCATTATCGGCTTTTCTTCCCAGTCATTCTTTGCACAATCCTTTAAACGAGTAACGAATCTATCTCCTTCACAATACAGAAATGCTAAAAACTCTAACAAAAAAAAGACCGAAATCAAAAAGCAACAAAAAAATAAACGCACATAACTAGTAAATTATTTATTTGCACCTATTAAGAAGTTCGAAAACAAATAATTACGAAAAGGCTCAGTCATAATAGACTGAGCCCATTTTACCTAAATTTATTTTAATCTTTTTATTTCTGTGAAAGCATCTTCCAATAAAAGGACCCGGAGGTTGTATTATGTGCATCACTAATATATAACTTTACCAATATTATAACAATAGAAAAAGGACCCTTTCTAGGCCCTTATCTGTTCGTTTGTACCATCTTACCTTTTATCAGTTCTACTTGGTTGCGCCACTTTATTTTTAATAGGAAGACAAATAGATTTCCTTTCAGCGTTTGCGGAATAAAGCTTCGATACTCTGTCACTTCTTTTCCTCCAAAGCTTCTTTTAAATTGATTAATATTTTGCTGATCCTTATTGTTTTCATCCAATGATATTCCATAAAAGTCATATAATTGATAGTTTTCCTTTTTAAAAAATAGAATATCATGCCAATGTAGATACCGATTGGCACGGCCCACATCATTTTTTGGTACTTCGGTATTAGTTAACCTTACGGAGCCGGAGTAAAACATACCAGCACGCTTACCATCTGCAATATATAAATGTCCTGCCAGTTTATCCCCATTCTTATGATAAACATAGGTAATAAAGAGTTTTCCATTACCTGCTATTCCGTTTATGCGCTCTTCCTGGAATAATTCTATTCCTTTTTCTTTAGCATAGGCGTTAAAAAAGAGTTTAAAGTCCTCTAAATCAATAGCATTGGGGTTTGTAATGACTCGTATAGTTAAACCATCTCTTTCAGCTTTGTTAATTTGATAGCGAGTTGATTTATTAAGTTCAGTTCGTAATTGTTCTTCTGTCTTATGCAGTTCAATAAACAGTGTTCGAGTTTCTTTATGCAGCGTATTCCACTTTGCCGCCTCGATTATCCCTGGCTGTTGAAAAAACACATGGACGTCTGTTTTCTGCAGTTCCACCGAATCTTCCACTTTTCCGTATATCTCATTTATATTAAAAAACAGTTTCTTCCATCTTATATTCATTTCTCTCTTCCTTTTCATGAGTTATTTCCAAGGCCAACTCATTCATATTCCTGCTCCTGAATCCATATGTTTTTTGCAAATGTAAAAAATGCTCCAATATCTTCTCCAGGAACGCCAGATTTTCACATGTATTCCTGCCAAAATCATGTGGATGCCACCATAGGTGATAAGACTTGCCCTGTTGGGCTGCGCAGGTCATATCGCTTAGAATTCGTTTCAATCGCATGCCTTCAAGCCACTTTAATCTATCCGAGCATCTAGCTAAATACCTGCTTGATGGAATATTAAGTGGCAGATCATCAGAGGATTGCTGTGGCAACTCAAAAGTCTGGTGGCCGAATATATTTATATATCTATCTAAAAGACGTAAGGCCCGTTTCATATACCTTTTTTTCTCCGTAGATTGCAGGCGGTACACCCATCTATCCTCATTCCCACGATAAGCTCTTATTCCTAGTCGTTTGCACTCTTTTATATAATTTACATTGATTTGATTGCGGGGAAAAACAATCGACTTTATTTCCCTGCCTTGCTGCAGGCTAATTTGCTGAGCAAGATGAAGGTCGGCTGAAAACTGCTCTATTGTTTGCCCCTCTTCCAAGCAGTAGTAATGGGAAAAGGTATGCGTAGCTATCTCTTGGTCTGGTGTTGCGGCAATACGCTTAATTAAATAAGGAGCAAAAAATAGATCCTTGTCTTTTTCATCTATTGGATTGTTTTCAAAGTAATGGTAGGAGGATAGTTTTTTATTATAGTAGGCTGGTTTTTGGACGGGAACGAAACTTGCTAATTCTTCTATGTTTTTACAATAAATCATTCCAACAATCGCCCATGTGGCATGAATTTGATATTGCGTAAACATATCCAACAAGGACAAAACAACATTATGTGCTCCACGGATATTTTGTTCATACTGCTCTTTTTTATATACATCGTGAACACCCCAAAACAGCTCAAAATCTAGGGAAATAATGAAAGTACCATGCTTATCACTTTTCATTGGAAGACAACTCCTTCATATAATGCTCTATATCTTATTCATCTTTTTCCTATATTCACCTTTCTTTTTAGCCATCAGACACCACCTTGTTCTCAGAAGCGGGATGCAGTATCTCGGCGGGCTTAATACTAATTACATTGCGAATATTAAAAACAAATATAGAAATCTCCGCGATGATAACAGCCCATACCATACCAAATTCCTGAAACAAAATCGTGAGAGGGATGGAAAAAACAACAAAAACAATAGCTGCCACAGAATAACCTTTATTTAAAACATGTGATAAATTAACCGCATGCATGATTCTTGCCATTAAGGTATTGGCAGTCGATAAGAATACAACAATAGCAAACACCTCGATCAGTGAGATAATAGCGGAGTCCTTTTTACCAGAAACGATCGCTGCGATTGGGGTTGAGAATACAAATAAGGTGATACCGATTATAGTGGAGAACAATAACCCTATCCCTAACAGCTTCCTTTTATATAAGTAGAATTGTCCCCTCTTATTTTCATACAAATCGCATAAATACGGATATAGCGCTTGGGTAAAGGGCTGCGTTAAACCATAAAAAGCTCCTTGGACTTTTTCCCCCATCCCATAAATTCCTGTAGCACGGCTTCCGGATATAAATCCTAAAAGAATTATTGGACCCTGGCTATAAAAGTTAATCCATAGGGTTGTCATAAAGATATGTTTTCCACGGTTAAGTTCATCTTTTATTTTTTTGATATCGCGGACTGCCTTATAATTTATCTTCAATTTTATCTTTACGAAAAGAATAGAAATGATGGCAGGTAGGATGAAATAAAAGGTTTGAAAAATCACTGCAAGGTTTAGGTCGTTAGTATTTTTTATAAAAATAAAAATTAACAGGGTCACGAATGCTTTCACAATTATATTGAAATAAGTAATGTACTTCATTCTTTCCAGACCTTGGTACAGCCAAAGAGGAAATAGAGTGTTGCCAATGATAATAAGAAAGCTTAAAAGAAAGGCCGTTCTGTGTTCACTGAAAAAAGGCACCGTTATAACAAGACTGAAGTAGACAATCCCCACTATTAAGACGAGGATCATTTTAATTGTTAGAATCATGTTGTAAATATCATTTACCTTATCCATCCTGTGCTTATGAATCGAAATATCCTTTGTTCCCGAAATATTAAAACCATAGTCTATAAAAATAGTTAAAAATTGCATCATGCCAACGCAAAATAACAGTACTCCGTAATTTCCCACACCTAACGTTCTTATTAAGTACGGAAATGTAATTAAAGGAAACAGGTAATTGCTTCCCTGCAGCACGATCAAGGAAATTATGTTTCCGACTAATCGATTTCCCCATATTTTTCTCATTGGATTTCCCCTTTTAAAGCAGTAGCAGGTTCCTTTTTAAAAAATATGAGATAATAACAAAGTGCAATTAAAACCCAAAAATGTCTCCAGTGAAGAGCATCAACAACGATAATGTTAACCAGCGTCCCCACTAATGAGCATAAAAGGACTAAATAAAGATTAAAATCCCTTCTATCGTGAGAAAGACTTCGTTTCAGTAAAACGCCAGTAAGAAATAAGAAAAACAGTATCAGAAAAATACCGGAAAACCAGCCGTATTCCGCAAATAACCTTAAATAGGTATTATGAGTATCCATATAATAGATGGACGTAATTTCTCCTGGCCCAATTCCGAAAGGATGATTTTCTGCAACTTTCAAAGTGAAATAATTAGCGCCAAACCTGTCATTATCATAGGATTGAAGTGTTGTTCGATCCTTTAACTGGTTCATGAAATTTAAACCAGGGAATATAAAAGGGATGGATAACAAAACCGAAAATGGTACCAGAAGAAACTTGATGACAAAACCTAGCCTAAGCTGTCTTTTTAAGATTTTAACTCCAGCATACAGGGCCAAGGCAATGGCAAAGTTAATCCATCCTGCACGCGACATCGCCAATACAAGAGCACCGACCATTAAGACAATAGAAAGAAATTTAAATATTTTAGACTTAAATAAGTTTGGAGCTACACTGTCCTCGATTACTAACAAAATGGCAATGACTACAAAAGGACTAAAGATATTGGGATCCTGAAAAAAACCTTCGAGACGGTTGCCTCGGCCCTGGCTTTTGCCAGCCAGGTAACCAATCACTCCCAGCATACTATTCACAACGGCGCCCACTACATATCCTTTCAGAAAATAAACAAGCTGTTTATCATTTTTGATAATTAATACAAGAGAGAAAGCACTGAGCACTAAATAGACCGTAATTAAATGCCATGCTGCGGCCTTATGGATATTAATTGAAAAGAATATGGAGAACGTCCCAAACAAAACAAATAAAAAAAGCATAAGTAAGAGAAAGTTGTTCAACATTTCCCTATTAAAAGGAATCCTCTTTACTAAAAATAAAAGAATCATTAGGCAAAACATAATTTCATATGGAGATGGATCATTGAGTTGAAAACCAACACTTAACGCAAACAGAAATAATAATTTCTCCCATTTTAAAAGAAACAAAACAACAAAGCCTGCAGCTCCAATGAAAGCAAATAGAATCACTGGATAAATAGTATTATTTGGTATATGAATAAAGACTGTCAGATACACAGCCATACATCCTAACAGCAAAGACAGCAGCGCAATGAGCATGGTTTTGGAAAAATAATTTTTCATCTGATACATTATTTCAACTCCGTTATTTGGACGTTCCTTTAATTTTTGTTATTTGCCCCGAGTAGCTGCCTTGTCCAATAAGTCCTTATTTTTCATAAACTTCTTCCAGCCTATTGATCATATTCTGGATATGAAACTTTTCTTTAAATAGTTGATAACTATTTTTTTGAAACCTATCAATCTCAGATTTATCATTTATTAGTTTGTAAAGATAAGCTGCTGCTTGAGACACATCGCCTGGAGTATAGAGATATCCGTTATACCTATGAATAACGAGCTCATTATTCCCTTCGACATTGGACGCGACAATCGGCTTTTTCATTGCCATAGCCTCAATAATGGAATAGGGCAAAGCCTCGTGCAGCGAAGTTGATAAATAAATATCAATTTCACTTAAGAATGGATCTATGGAACTAAGAAACCCGCAATACTTGATTTGAGGAATTTCCTTTATTGCTTCCAAAAATTCCTCTTTAAAATAATCTCCGTCTCCTGCATACCAAACCTCAACATTAGGATGTAGTCCCACAATCAATATGGCTATTTCAAGAAAGGTTTTTGGATCCTTCGACTGGTCAAACCTTGCCAAAGTACCAACAACTATTTTTCTATTTCCCTTAGTAATTAGACGCCCTCCAAGCTCTTTCTCCTCAACTCCATTATAAATAACCTCGCTTTTATGCGAACAAAAAACATTATAGTGAAGCCCAATAGCCTGCTCCCCTTTTGATACGTTAATCGTATAATCCGTGATTTTGCCCAGATATTTTTCAATTAAGCCAAATACTCGTTTTTTTTGTTTATTAATGTATGGATACTGCATGATATAGCCGTGTGGAGTATAAATAATTTTCCTGGATTTATAAAAGAGGGCAGCCAGCCTGCCGGCGCCACCTGCTTTTGAACTATGGCAGTGGATGATTTCAGGCTGGAAATCTTTAATAATACTATTTAATTGCATGATTGCTTTTAAATCCTGAAAAACCTTAACTTCCCTTACAAAAGCAGAAATGGGATAGAACGTAAATCTTTCTATATTTTTATGGGCAAAATCCAAAAATATTTCATCGGTCCGATTTTCTCCATAAGCAATGGCAATTTCAAATTTTTCCGGTGAAAGATATTGCAAAATATTGATAATATGTTTGCGAACGCCCCCACTAAGGGTTTCACAAATAATTAACACTTTTTTTCTCATAGTCCATCCCCAATTTTTATATGAGTTAATATGAACGACCCATTTTTGATATTAGATAGAGGTTTACTTAAGAAAAGTACTAAAAATGTAAAAGCCTTTTTTTGAACAAATAATACATCTTCAAAAGCATCTTTTTATTTAAAAGTGTGCCAAGGTAAATTAAATATACTTTTATAGAAAACGGATAAGCTTTTATAGCAAAGTTAAGGAAATCCCGACCCTTGTTGATTATGATCCTATTCTGGCCGACGATTCCTATTCTAACCATCACTTTTGCCATATTTACGTGAAGTACATGAAAATCCTTTTTGTTTAACTGTATTATTAAAGAAGAGTACTTTTTATAAAAGGCCTGATGGCCCGCTAGAACAGATTTTATATTCGTGGTAATTCTGCCTTCATCATGTTCGTTATATAAAACAACAGCTTCTTCCACTACACCAAATTCAGTAATTTGGGCCAGCCTCACATACAAATCCCAATCCTGGCAGCTTGGCAATTCAGGATCGAAACTCCCTGCTTCTAAAAGAAGGTTTTTCTTTATTAGAACCGTTGATGCCGTGCCTATACAATTTTTCTTTAGAATTTCGGTTAACAGGTTTCCACTAAGATGAGGATTAACCTCGGACCGTACCGATGTCCCTGATACATTTTTATATCCTGTATAAACAATGCCTACATTGCTGTTGTTTTTAAATACTTCCATTTGTTTTTCTAGTTTAGTTGGAAGCCATTGATCATCTGAGTCAAGAAAGGCAATAAATTCACCTGTAGCTCTTTCAATCCCAGAATTTCTTGCTTGGGATCCCCCTTTGTTATACTCATGTCTAACATAAACAATCCGTGTATCCCTATCATTTTCTATTCGGTTTTGGGTATTATCAGTAGAGCAATCATCGACAATAATAATTTCAAGGTTTTTATAGGTTTGGTTCCTTAAGCTGTCTATCGCTTCCATAACTAGTTTTTCTCTATTAAAGGTAGGAATAATTACACTAATTTTTTCTGGCAGATTATTCATAAAAAATTATCACACTTTCCGCTTTTAGTATGCACCTTTTTTTAAAACCACCACAGCTAAAGTTCGAAGCAAAATTTTGATATCTAAATACATGGACTGGTGATAAACATAATAAAGTTCCAAATCCACTCTTTCCGGATAACCTATATCACTTCTTCCACACACTTGCCAGTAGCCGGTCATGCCTGGTTTCACAGCAAGGAGGTCTTGCCTTTTATGTTTATACTCTTTTAATTCCTCTTCAACAATTGGGCGGGGACCAACTAAACTCATTTCCCCTTTTAAAACATTTATTAATTGAGGAAGCTCATCCAGACTGAATTTTCGCAAAATACGGCCTAATCTTGTAATTCTGGGATCTTCATCCTGTTCAAGCTTATAATTGTTATTAATATATTTTTGATATAACACCTTATTCCTTTTTAGGATTTCATCCGCATTAACCACCATGGACCGTAACTTATAAATATAAAAGAGCTTTTCATTCTTTCCATAACGCTGCTGTTTAAAAAATAACGGCCCTTTGGAATCACCAAAGCTGTACATAATACTTATAACAATAAAAAGGGGCGATGAAATGATTAATCCTAAAATGGCTCCGATTATATCGAGACTGCGTTTTCCGAATAGATATATTGATGAAATTTTAGCCTTTTTTGTTACTGCTGCAGTTTTTGAAGGAGCGGCTTCAACTTGAGAAGTTTCTATACTCATAATGTATATCCCCCACTGCCTTATGCTTATTTAAGAGTTACACGTAAGTCTTACATTCAACGTTTTTAATGGCCGGCCTGCCCACTGAATGATATTCAATTTTGTGATCCCTCAGTGCCTCGAGATCAAAACAATTCCTACCATCGATCAAAAGTGGATATGCCATTGATTCAAATAACTTTGGGTCCAAATTCTTAACCTCATCCCACTCAGTAACAATTAATGCTGCATTGCAGCCGAGAATAGCTTCCGCAGCAGTTTTGGCATACTGCACCCTAGAATATAAGATTGATTTCGCTTTCTCCATAGCAACCGGATCATACACAACAACAAACGCCCCGAGACTTACAAGTTCTTCAATGATTACGATGGACGCCGCTTCTCTCATATCATCGGTATTCGGTTTAAATGCCAGGCCAAGGACAGCAATTCTCTTTCCTTCTAGCGAATCCAAACGGTTCTTTAATTTTCTTAAAAGGAGGCCTTGCTGTTGTTTGTTAACATTGACTACACCCGTTAGCAATTCAAAATCATAGTTCACATTACCGGCAATTTGGATAAGTGCCTTTGTATCTTTCGGAAAACAGGAACCACCGTAGCCAATGCCCGCTTTTAGAAATTGGTTTCCGATGCGCTGGTCGAGGCCCATGCCATGGGCTACTTCCTCCACATTTGCACCCACACGCTCACAAATATTTGAAATTTCATTGATAAAGCTAATTTTTGTGGCAAGAAAAGCGTTCGAAGCATACTTAATCATTTCGGCACTTCGAATATCGGTTTTATATATCTTTACGCCAAATGGCTTATTTATTTCTTCTATAATACTTGCAGCTTCCTCACTATCGGCTCCTATAACAATACGGTCACCATGGAAGGAATCATGAATCGCTGACCCTTCTCTTAAAAACTCAGGATTTGAAACAATTTCTACTTTTACATCATTTATTAGATTTGTATTGATTATCTGTTTAAGTCTATCGTTTGTACCAACCGGGACAGTGCTTTTAGTAACTACAATTGTGTCCCGATTTATGTGTTTTGCGATATCAAGTGCTGCTTGAATGACAAAACTAAGATTAGCGGAACCATCTTCATTTTCAGGTGTTCCAACAGCAATATAAATTACCTCAGTCTCCCCTAATCCTTCTGTCGTAAAGAACAAACGGTTTGCTTCAATATTCTTTATCATTAATTTGCTTAAAGACTGCTCATAGATAGGTGAGATCCCCTGTTTCATCATCTCAACCTTTGCTTCATCTATATCTATACAGGTTACATGATGGCCAATTTCAGAAAGGCTGACACCCGTCACAAGACCAACATAACCCGTACCAACCACAGTAATTTTCATATTTTCTCCTCCAGTTGATAGGGTTTATTTTGCTGTGTTTTCCAAGATTGCTAAATTAGAAGGAGCAGTTCCTCGAACGGCTTCTCAGCTTGTACAATATCATCACCTAAAAGAACTGCAAATGGCTAATTGCCAATAAATTTACGTGTGCACCATACCGCATGGCCTAAGGCTCATCTAGACTTATGTAATGAATTTCTACATTATCGGGTACCAAGACCTGCTGATGGGATAATTGTTTTTTTATTTTTGTCAATCAGTTTTCCCCCCTAGTAATATAGAAATCTTGTATTAATTCGATTGTCATGTGCCTTAGCTCCTATATGGCTATTTCAATCTATGAAAGTATTTTTTAAAATATTACAATGATAAAAATTAATAAAATAAAATGACTACGGTAATTACCGAAGTCACTTCTTTGAGTAGAATTGGACTGTCCATATTTAGGGTAAGTTTAGTTATAATAGTCCGATTCTTTCTTGTCCGAATCATTTAAGATCGCTCCGAGTATCTTTCCCTCAGCGGCATTTAGCACTTCAATTGCTTTCTGTGCCGGGTCAAACTCTGTGCATTTACTGCGGACCACCAAAACGGATCCATCACATATATTGGCCAAAATTTGAGCATCTGTCACAACTAAAATGGGGGGCGTATCAAACAGAATAATGTCATAAAAATGCCGCGCTTCTTCAATCAAAGCATTCATTCTTTTTGAAGCAAGCAATTCAGATGGATTGGGCGGGATTGGCCCGCTGGTAAGGATATTCAGATTTTCAACCTCACTTGTAATAACAGCCTCTACAAGTGTTGCCCCGCCTGCCAAAATATTACTAAGTCCCCTGGAATTATCCACACGGAAGGTATAATGGACCGTTGGCTTCCGCAAATCTGCATCTATAAGTAAAACCGATTTGCCTTGCTGGGCATAGACAACAGCTAGATTTGCAGCTGTCATCGACTTCCCTTCACCAGGAGAAGCTGAGGTTACGAGTATGGTTTTTACATCCTCACCCACGGATGAAAACTGAATATTGGTCCTGACTGTCCGGTACTGTTCAGAAATAGAAGAACGCGGGCTAAGCTTTGTAATTAAATAACGCATTGTTGTATTTTTAATTTGCTTCTTACGACGCACCATCAAGCATTGCTCCTTTTTTATTTTGAACAGATTGCGTTTCGTGGATTTTAATTATTTCTTTATCCCCAATATGGGAAATCACACCCAGAACAGGTGTCTGCAATTTTTTCAAAATATCATCTTCTGTTTTAATCTTGTTGTTCAAGTATTCTATTAAAAAGGCTATCCCTACACCTGCCATGGCACCTAAAATCATGGCGACAGCAATGTTCAGAATTTTATTCGGCGAAACGGGTCTTGGATTAGAAGGCACTTGAGCATCGGATAAAATTTTCACATTATCTACATTCATCAGATCAGGGATTTCTAACTGAAAAATACTAACAATCGTATTGGCAATATTTGCGGCAAGTTTTGGATCATTATCCGTCACAAGTACGGTAACCACCTGCGAACTCTCTGCACTGGAAATTTCGATTTTTTTTGCTAAAGTATTACTTGGTATTTTCAGATTTAATTCCTCATCTACACGGTCTAGAATCCTGGGGCTTAGAATGATAGCCTTATAGGTATTGATTAATTCCACATTTGTCCGTATGTCGTTCTCAGAAAACACCTGTCCAGGAGCCGGATTCTTTTGATTAACCAGAAACTGAGAGCTATTTTGGTACACAGGCTTTAGGAAAAAAAAACTAATAACTGCCGCTGTAATCGCTGCTCCTAAAGTCAGAGATATAATAAGCCACAACCACTTCCTGAAAACCTTAAATCCCTCTCTTAAGGAAAGCTTTTCTTCCATTGATCTACCTCCATTGAATTAGTGTCATTCGGCTTGGGTCTATTCATATTATGTTTGTCCATTGATTTTAATGACCTGGACATATGGAATGGGCCGGGAAGCCTACATTTTTCTAATTATGACGGTTCATATTCAGTTAATGACAGCATACTCATTAACGGTAGCCCTTTAGTTTTGCATCAATCTTGCATCAATTGCTATCTAATTCGGACGGACCTCAATTACTGCTAGTGCAGTCTTTTCTCCTTACATAGTAATTAAGTTCCAGATTCTTGAGCTTTTTATAGATATGCTTCAAATGTTTTAAAGACTATATGATCGGAAAGGGGAATGGTCAATGAAAAAAATTTTATTAATAGTCACAAGTATCATTGCTGTAATAGCAATTGGAATTGGCGGATATGTCTTTTATTTATATAATTCCGTAAAAGATACAGCGAGTGAAATGCATGAAACCATAAAGTTGAACAGGCCGCAGATTAAACCCGTAATCAGCCAGAACAGTCAGTCCACACAGACTGCCCAATCCCCTCAGCCTATCTCCTTACTGCTTATGGGAGTAGATGAGTGGGCTGGTGACAGGGGCCGCTCTGATACATTAATTGCCATGACTTTGAACCCTAAAAATGACACCATGCAAATGATAAGCATCCCACGTGATACAAGAACAGAAATTATCGGAAAGGGTACAATAGATAAAATAAATCACGCCTATGCATTTGGAGGACCTAAAATGGCAATAGAAACGGTTGAAAACTTCACAGGTATACAAATGGATTATTATATCCGGGTGAATATGAGGGCATTGAAAGCCCTTGTAAATGCTGTTGGCGGGGTTAAAATTCAAAATGACTTGGATTGGTTTGATGAAGGATACTATGAAAAAGGGTATCATTATAAAAAGGGTGATTTAGAACTTAATGGGGATAAAGCACTAGGATACGTTAGAATGAGACACTTGGATCCAGATGGCGATTTTGGCAGGAACAAACGCCAACGTCAAATCATTACTGCAATTCTTGCCAAGGCTACAAGCATTTCATCTGTCACCCGCTTTAACGATATTCTGAAAGCTATGGGAGATAATGTAAAAACAAATATGACCTTTGATGAAATGATGAATATACAAAAAAACTATCGTGAATGTATAAATAATATTTCAGAGTATGAAATCCAGGGTACTGGCGGAAAGATTGACGGTATTTATTATTTAAATGTATCTAAAGAAGAAAGAGAAAAGGTCACTCATATGTTAAAAGACAATTTAGTTAAATATTAAAGGGGCATCTTGTAAAACTATAAAAAGAACAACCGAGGGAACGTCTAATCACAAAAAATATCTCTCTTTTATTGAAAACTGTGTAAGACTCCCTCATACCTTATCTTAGTATCTCTCCGGGTGACAGATATATTTTTATCAATATGACTATTCAACATCTGTAGGTGAAGATAGTTTATCTTCATATTTGTCTACAAAAAGGTAACCACCGCTATTTACCACAGCATAATAAATTTCTTCTAATCGTAAATTTCTTCTTTTGAATTCAGCTTCAATCCACTCACGATTATAGATGCCGGAAGCGTTCTTTTCAATGATTTTCCCGTCCATTATTAGTTCAATTGGTAGCGACTCCGATGAATTGGGCAAATTTAAATCTTTTTTTATTACATTTTGAAACGGTACCTTTTTAAGAATAGATAATTCCCCGTTCACTTCTAGTAATGCGTATTCCACTTCAAATATATTAAAGATATTCTTTTCCCTCAAAAGCTGATTAAGATCGTCAATCGAGAACTTTACCTTTTTCATATTCTTGTCAAGTAATTTTCCTTTTTCTATTAGCACGGTAGGTCTACCAGATAACCATTTTCTAAAACTTCGACTCCTCGAAGATAACACCATGAACAAATAAAAAATTAAAACTAATACAAGAAATGAAATCAGCATTTCTTTGAACTTTAAATTCGTATCAAACCCCATGTTAGCTATAAAGGAACCAATCGTAACGGATAAGGCAAAGCTATAGTGGTTTTTATGAGAGTTAATGTGCTTTCCAATAGCCAGAGTAACGAGTATTAAAAGCATAAAGCTGACACCCGTTCTCAGAATTGGTATAAGTGTATCTTCCATTTAAATCTCCTGTTTACTTATATGGTTATTAACCATCTTGTCTTTAAAAGACACTGGTTTCGTTCTCTTAGAACAGAATCCATTTAGAATTCTTGATCAAATCATAAAATATCCACTTTTAATTAATTTATCTTTCCAATTAGCTATTTTATTTATCCATCTATTTCATTTAAAAAGCCCACTTAATATTATTAAGCGAGCTACGAATTGAACAGTTTACTGATCAGTCCTAATCAGTCTTACATCCCAATCTCAAACAGAAAAGATTATAAATATACTAATTCCTTTTCTGCTAAATCATCACTAACTAAAAAGGACCTCAACATGGCCGATAACACGACTTTTTTGAGGTCACATTTAATTATTTTTATTTTTCTTTTTTATCTACAACAGTCGGTTGTCCATAGATCTCGAATTTGTCAAACGCAGGTGTATATTGTTTTGGTACCATTACGGTATCAACAAATGGTGCTGTTCCAGATCCATTGCTTCCTCCATAAGGATTAGCACCACCGTCATAGGTGTTATTATTATAAAATTTAATGCTATTTTTACCCTTTTTAAGATTAACGTCAATGGTAACCGTCGCAAACTGCTGCCATGAAATAGTATTTTTAAAATACACTGTTTCTGACTCGCCGCCATTTACGGATATTTGTGCATACCGTTCCACCACATTATTATTGTACGAATGCGACCCAGAATACTCACCGTTTGCATATTGGACTACGAGCTTATAGCGACCTGCTTCTGGGACTTCTACTTCAGTAAGCTCCAAGTTTCTTTCATTACCGTCATAGGAAGTAATACCATTTACATATTTGCCGCCTGATGCATATTTTGCAAACGCATCATCACGGATTAATGATGGATCTCCTTCTGCAGGTTCACCAACCACTTTAGCATTTTCTGCTTCCTCTGAATAAATTGGATCACTATTTACATAGGATGCATTAAGATAATCTAAGCTTAGTTTCGCACTGGATTGAATATCGATTAAATTAATTCCTTCACGTAAGAACATCCGTACTTTGGTGCTCTGCCATTTTCCATTGGTATTATTTACTGGTATGTTCAGTGCATTCTTTCGATCATGGTCAATAGTAAGATCACCTGTATTTTGAGTAGAATATCTTACGGTTACATCGTACATCCCGTCTTCTTGAACACTCATAACAAAACGAGTTTTTGCGTCAGATGACTTACTGTTTGGTGAATGGCCCGATCGATTCGTATTACTGCTTGAATTGTCATGATAGCCTGTGACATAGCCTGCACCTTCAAAGCCTGGTGCTTTGCTCTCTCTTCTTAAGTTGCTGTCATAATCGGCAAATTCTGCCTGTACACGGTAATTTGGCTTCGCCCCGATTTCTCCATTATAATTAAGCTCAATGGCGTCAAGAGTTGCTGCTCCCTGCCCCATTTCACCTGTATCCTGGTTGTATTTGCTGATTGCGATTGAATGTGTACCCTCTTTTAATTCAACGAATTGAGTAGCCATCCCTAACTGTTCCCAACTGTAATCGGCTCTTAACGTTACCTTAAAGGATGGCTGGTCATCAATTTTAACAAAGAATTCAGAATTCTGTCTTTGCGAGGAGGTACCGCCACCGGATTGTGCTGGTAGGTTGGCTGTTGAACCACTCCCTTCAACAATATCCAATTTATAATTTCCGTCTTTCGGAACTGTAACACTAGTAAACTTAACTACACTATCATTATAGTCAATACCGCCAATAAGTTGTCCATTAGAGGCAGCACGCCCACTATTAACCCTTGGATAAAAGCTTGCGGGATTTTGAACGTGGTTTCTAATTTCCGCATTTTCCGCCTCATACCTCTTAAACCATGTTGTGTTAGAAGAAGAGTCCACCGCCTCGGTAATGACGGCATAATAGCTTTCCAAATTGTCAGTTTGAACTGGCAATGTAACATTTCCATTTTCAACATCAAAATTACCATCCACTATTTGGGTTGGCTCTGCTAAAAATCCAGTCAGTCCTGTATAACCAGCACGCCATACCGTTACATGCACCTTTTTAGCATTTTCTAGAAAACTAGGACTATTTTGGTCGCCAGTAATATTTTTAAACACAATGTTACTTTCACCGGTCGTACCGCCAAATAGGATGTTTGCTTGTTTCTTATTATCATCAATTGTAGAGAGCCCATATAAGCCAGACCCAAAAGAGTCCCCCTCTGCATTACTTTTTACAACGTTTACTTTAGCCATGTCCCCTTGCATATCCGCATACCACTTGTATAGCCACCACGCTCCGTTTGGTTCGTTTTGGCCTGCTAATAAGGATTTGCAGTATTCCAATAAGGGAGAGCTCCCGTTATTTTTAACTCATCATACCGTGCAATATATTGGATAAGCGAACCGCCGTTTGCAATTTCCGCCGTTGACGCATATTCATTTATATCAACTGGAATCGGGAACGGGCTCTTTCGATCTGGATATTTCGCTGCATATTGTGGAGCATACTTAGCCTCAAGTGCTCGATATAGCTCCAGATTACTTTTGGCATTGTTATACGATTTATTCGATAATAAATGCCAAGAAACGGTATTTGGTAAACAATCATTATCAATACAGAATCGGATAAAAGATTCAAAGGCGTTGGCCTGGTAGAATAAGAAATTAGGTCCAGAAATTTTGGCACCTGGATCAATTTTCTTAATTGCCTGATAAACGGCTAACCAATCATGATTAAATGTATCTCTTGACTGCTCACCCTGCGCAGTAGTAGCATTGATGTTTGGATAACGAGTCCCATTTTGTTCCGGTTCGTTGTAAGGCACATAAATGAATTTGTCATCGGGATTCTGACCTGGGTTCTTTTGTGCCCAGTCATCTTTATAAGCCTTTATTTGAGTGGTAATTGGAGTAACTGCTTCATTAATATATTGTTCTGGAGTCCTTGATGGATAATACCAGCGGCCATAGTAATCCTGCATGTAAATCTGAATATTATTTCCTCCAGCTTCAAAGAAATAATCGGCCACTCTCAGCCCATCACCGGAAGGATGCTGGACCCCATTAGGAGCCTTTTGCAAAATATGTGATGGTTTTATTGGGATAAGCGTGTTAATATCTGGGACGTTCGGTTCACTCAAACCATAAAGCGCAGCACTTGCCCCGTGATTGATTTTACCGAGTGAACGATCGGCCAAATCAACTGTGATTTTTGCGGGTGATGTAGAAGCAATGGATGTTGCAGTCGTAGCAGTAGTGGATGTCGCAGAAACATTTGATGAAAAAATTGGAGCCATTGTTGTCATTAACGAGCCAGCGAGAACATAGGATAATACCTTTTTTCTCTTTTTCATTTTCTTAAACATATGTTTTATCCCCTTTTATCATTTAATAAAACAGCATCCATAACCCTTTTTTACTACAGACTAGACTAGTTATGTATCCTTAAAGCTATAGACATCACCACCTTAAATAAAAGAATTGATGTTTAGAATCTATTGTTTTAAGTGAACTTCAAATAGTCTTGCAGCATTCCTTTTTGGGATTTTAACTGTTAATGTCCCACTATGCTTGTTCCATTGATAGTCTGCATCACCTTTTGATGGATAAGCTAATTTCACTTCTACTTCCCTATCTATTAAATGTTTTAAGGGTATTAAGGTGTTTTCATCACTAGAATCCAATCTCCACACGGCAAGAAAATTCTTGTTTTCATGTCTCAGGCCAAAACTCATCCATGGATCTCCAATATTCGGAATTCCAGTTGGCCAATACGGGATACCTGTTGCAATATATTGACGAATTTTTTTATAGTATTCTATTGCCTCTTTAACTAAAAGGAACCGTTCCGAACTTATTTCAGCGAGATGGCCGCTTTGATGAATGCGAAGCAATAAACTATTAACCATGTTAAAAATAACTTCCTCTTTATCACCCTCTTTTAAGGGATATGACCATACTGCACATTGTTCTGGTGTTACCAGGGAAGTGGCTGCAGCTGCGATCGCACCATTTTTTATATAGTCCGTTTGGTCACTGCTGGATTGAATACTATGACGGCTTAATAAACTATAATCCATCCGCATCCCGCCACTGCCGCAGTTCTCTATTACCAAATCAGGATATTTTGCAAATATTTGATCAAGCCAATTTAAATAAGCGCGATTATGTTCAAGTAAACCATCACCCATTGAATCTGCATGATAGTCTGTTCCAACACCAGCATTAATGTTATAGTCCATTTTGATGTAACCAACACCATACTCAGTTACTAATCTATCAATAACACCGGTTGCAAAATCGGTAACCTCTGGATTACGGTAGTCTAATTGATATCGGGAATGATCGATCACTCTCTTCCCATGGCGTAAGAAAAACCATTCATCTGAAACTTTGCTGGCAAGTGGACAATTAATCCCCATTACTTCTAACTCTAACCAAAGGCCAGGTACCATTCCTTTGCTTCGAATATAGTTCAAAACCTCTGTTATTCCATTGGGAAAGCGGACTTTAGAAGGAAGCCACTCACCTACTCCATCCCACCAATAACCATCTGAATACCAGCCACTATCCACACAAAAATATTCGCATCCAGCATCTGATGCTGCATCGATAAGCGGCAGCAGTTTTTCTGTAGTTGGATCACCGAATAAACAATTCATATAATCATTAAAAATTACAGGAAGATGTATATTATCACTATTTGGACGACGGATTCTTCTTCTGTACACAGTCATATCTGAGATTGCTTTTTCAAACCCTCCGGTAATGGCTCCTATTGCAACAGGTACGGAAACAAATGTTTCTCCCGGTATTAGCTCTTTCCACCACTGATTTTCGCTTTCTGTTGGACCACTTAATTGTAAATAGAGCGAATCGGCAATATCGCTAATTTCCCAGTGCCAAGAACCGTGATGTTCGATTTGCCAAATAAACCCTGTCCCAGTCTCGCTATTTTCTAAAAAGGCCGTGGGAGCATATTGTGAAGTTGACCATGTTCCAGTACTGGAATATGATAATCTTTTCATTGAAAATTCATTAACTGTGTAGAGTCCTAAATCAGTCAGGGAATAGCGATGCCATTGTGCTTCCCCATACCATGTGTTGTGAGGGATATGTAGGTTTATTTTTTCTTCTCTGCTAGTTATCCCTTCTTTATCGATACCTGTATAGGCGAAAGAAGAAACATACTCAATACCAACTGGTTTATCGCCTTTATGAACGACCTCTGTCCAAGTCCTTACAACCGGAATTCCGTTGAAAAATTGCCATAGTGAAGATACCTCTACATTTGTTATTTCATCTATAAATTCAAAAACAAGCTTACGTCCGTCAGAATTTACCGTATCCATAAAATCTTTAAATTTTAAGCGTCTCCCTGGATTAGTTCCAGTATGCTTTGACCCATGATGATCGTTTTGATTTTCACCAGAGAAATGAATTTCAACAAGGCGGTATTTACTTCTTTTCTTATCATCCCAATTTAGATACTCAATTGAAGGATTAGATGAAAAATGTAGAAATCTAACATCTTTGTCTTCGGTGACTTCAAATGCAAGGTGAATTTCGTTTTCTTCAATTTTGATTATTTTTTCTACTTTTTCTATTACTTCTGACATTTTGAAACCTCCCTAACCTTTAACAGAACCAGCAGTCATACCTTCTATCAAATATTTTTGTAAATAGATAAACATGATTACGATTGGAAGAACAGCTAAAACCGATGCAGACATGATACTACCCCAATCAGTCGAATATAGCCCTTTGAAAAGAGTGATACCCGGGGTTAAGGTACGATGTGCTTCATCATTGATGAAAACATATCCAAACATGAATTCATTCCATGCATTAACAAACGCAAACAAAGCAGTTGCTACAAGGCTTGGAATGGAAATAGGAAGGATAATCTGAAAAATAATCCTAACCCGGGCACAGCCATCTATCTCAGCTGCTTCCTCTAATTCATATGGGATTGAATCAAAGAATCCTTTTAACATAAAAGTGCACAATGGAACCATAAACGTGGTGTATGCTAAAATCATTGATGCGTAAGTATCCAGCAACCCAAACCTTTGCATGAGGATATAAAGAGGAACTAACAATAATACTCCCGGAATCATTTGAGATAATAGCATCGTTACATTTACAACTTTGACCCCTTTAAATCTCTGGAATCTACTCAATGCATAACCAGCAAAGATGGAAACCAAGATGGAGATAATAGTCGTAGTAAGTGCAACTATTAAACTATTAACAAAAAACGTTAAAAATTTCGTGTTAACTAGAACATTTTCAAAATGTGAAAACGTTGGATTATTAATGAAGAAACTGGGATGGCTGGTCCGAATTTGCTCTGTTGGTTTTAATGACGTGACCAACATCCATAGAAACGGGAACACACAGAAAATTGAGAATGCTATAAGAACGATATAAGTAACAATTTTACTGATTAACATCCCTCTCTTACTCAGTAGCATATGTTTTTCACTCCTTCCATTGGTTTAGACTCTATTTTTTCTGGCATTATAATAATAATTGACAACAAAAATCGCGATCATAAACCCAATCATCATGGAGGCCAATGCTGAAGCAGATCCAACATCAAACTGTTTCATTGCATATCGATATATCATAATGGGTAGAGTTTCAGTAGCGTTCAGTGGTCCGCCTTCGGTCATTACCCAGATAAAGTCAAAGTTAATGGCTGTCCAGATAAGGTGGATAAAAATTAAAACAACCGATACAGGTTTTAATTGCGGGAGAACAATTTTAAAAAATCTCTTCATCACGCCAGCCCCATCTATTGCGGCTGCTTCTAATAATTCTTTAGGTATTGACTGCATTGCTGCCAGTAAACAAATCGTATAATACGGAAAACTTCTCCAAATGTTAACAAATGTTACGGTTAGTAAGGCTGAATTTAATTCACCTAACCAATAATATGGTTTATCTAAGATCCCAAACTTTGTGAGCAGAAAATTAATAATTCCATAGTCAGGGGTTAACATCCATGTCCATGTCATTCCTGCGATTACGATGGGAACAACCCAAGGTATAATAATCAACCCACGAAAAATGGCTCTTCCTTTTATTTGTTGATTTAATGCTATCGCTGAAATTAATCCTAAAGCAAACTCTCCTGCTACTGAAAGGACTGTCCAGATGGCTGTATTAGATAGTGCTTTGGGAAAATTTTCATCGTGAATAACATTTTTGTAATTTTCCAATCCTGAAAAAGAAGTTTGTATTGTGTTTACAAGATTTTTAAAATGAAAACTGTCCCATACAACATTAATCAGAGGGAGTGCAATTAAGGTAAGAAAGAAAAGGATTGCAGGAAAAACGTATAAATAAGCATGAATCATATTCTTTTTTTCTTTGGAAATTCCAATTTTAACAGTTTCTTTGTTTACTCTGAATTCTTTATTAACTTGCTTTGATTCTAAGTTCAAGAGTATCTACCTCCCTCTCTCAATACAGGCTTGCATCTATCAAATAGGATAATAGTATGTAATGAGAGAGCAAGTATTGCTTGTGTTCTTATACAATACTTGCTCCTTTATGAAATAAATTATTTACCGCTTAATTCTCCAGATTTTTCCAAATCACTATTAATTGCTTGTGATAACCACTCGGCAACCTTTTTAGGATTTTCTTTTTGAAGCAATGCTTTTGCCAAAGCATCCTCCATACTTTTTGTAACAGCGCCCAATGAAATCTCAGGATACGTTACACCTGTTGATGCTAAATCGGTAAAACCTTTACCCCATTGGCTTTCACTGACAACATCTGTACGGGGGGAGTTAGTTGGGCGAATATTAGATTGCCATTCTTTGCCTAAAATATAGCTCGCAAATTCCCATGTTTCTTTAGGATGTTTACTATCTTTGTATAAGTATAATGGGCTGATTTCTAAGAAGGTTGCAGGTTTTTCTTTGTAAGGAGGGGCTGCTACTTTTACATCTTTCATTTCTTTAGGATTTTGTTTTGCTCGATCTTCAATCCATGGTCCGTTTACAACCATTGCATATTGCCCAATGGAGAAGTTAGTATCTTCTTCTTCCCATCCCCATGCTTTTGCATCTGCTGGAATAACACCTTTGTCTTGTAGGTCTTGATAAAACTTAAATACTTCCGCTGCTTTTGCAAGTTGATCAGGATTATCTTTCCAAGTATTTTTGTACTTACCATCTTCCATTTTTTCAGCAATTTTTACATCATTTGAAGCTAAATATGCTAGGAGTTCTTGAGGGGAACGAACACCTTTTCCGGCAATACCAAACGCTTCTTTACCAGTAGCTTTTTTAATTTGATCTGCCACATTGAGTAAGTCTTCAAACGTTTTTGGTGGTTCTTGTATGCCTGCTGCCTTTAACATGTCTTCATGATATAAAAGCGCTCGAATTCCTAAATATTGCGGAAGAGCAGTAACTTTCCCTTCGTATGTTATGGCTTTCATAACATTGGGATAAATTTTATCTTTATCAGCCCAATTATTTACATAAGGGCTTAAATCCTGCAAAGCGCCCATTTTGTTAAATTCTCCAAACCATTCGCTTAATCCCCAACTTAGATCTGGAGCAGCCCCACCACTGATTGCTGCAACTAATTTATCGTGGAGAGCATCAAAAGTAATAACTTGAGTGTTAATTTTAATATTTGGATGTTCTTCTTCAAACTTTTGAATTTGCGCTTTTGTTTTTCGTTCCTCTTCCGAACCTGGTGCCCACGATGTCCAATAATTAATCGTTACTTTTCCACTTTTATCTGTGGATGTTTCTTGAGACTTATTACAACCAGCCAAAAAAGTTGATAATGCAAGTACTAGCATAAATACCATTGATAAATACTTTTTTTTCGCCATGATCATGTCTCTCCCTAATAGTTTTATAGAATATTAAATATTGCTAAATACAAATATTGTAAGCGTAACCACTTTACACAAAAATGATACAACTAAATCTAAGAAACAAATTAATTTTCAATCATTAGGGAAAATATGTAACTTCAAATGGTAATTACATAGAATCACCTCCTGTTTTTCCTTCTTTATAAATTGGCTCTATTAAACTAGGCTGTTGATTTCCGCTCCAGGCGCTTCAAGCAACTTGGCTATAAAATCAACAGTGACCTTTAATACAGCCTAAAAATTAACAATCAATAGCACCACTGCTTTGTCGGATGATTAGTTTAGTTGGAAGTGTTACTTTTAATGGAAGTTTCCTTCCATTAATCCTATCGAGCAACAACTTAACTCCTGTTTGTCCCATCTCTTTTGTAAATACTTTCACAGTTGTTAATGGGGTACTTGCAAATCTCGCCATTTCAATATCATCGAAACTTACAATGGCTACATCATTTGGGACAGAAAGCTTTGCTTCCTGAAGTGCTTTTAATGCCCCAATCGCCATTGGATCACTCGATATAAAGAAAGCTTCTGGATAATCATTTTGTTCAATAGCTTTCTTCATCAATTCATACCCTTGAGACATCGTATACTCACCAACGAACGTATAGTTGGGATTATATAATCCTTTTTCTTTCATTAGAGTTTCATAAGTTGTTAGACGTTTATCTTCAATGGCTATGGTTTCATTTTTCAAATATTCAATATCAACTCCACCTATATAACCAATCCGCTTGTACCCTTGATCCAATAAATGCAGCAAAGCTGTTTCGGTAGATTTAACAAAATCAATGACAACAGAGTCATAAAGATCTTCATCAGGAGAATGGTGGATATATACAACGTTTTCAATCTGATCACTTACTGCTTTCAAAGCCTTTTCACTGATTTTCCCAACAATAATTATTCCGCCTAAATCTCTGATCAGGTGATTAGAACTAATATCATTCCACCGAAACATGAAAGTCGAAGTTATACCTTGGTTCAGTAATTCCTCTTCGACTCCTTGTCTAATCGACAGGAAGTACGGATCTGCCATCTCTTCTTCTAATGTCTTGGAAAGTAAAATCCCCACACTAATCCGTGGTTTGTCTGCTTCCTGAAATTGTTCAATGCGCCTTTCCAAGATTGTCTTATATCCTAATTCCTTTGCAGCTTGAAGTATACGTTCTCTTGTTTCTTCTAAAACTGTAATCTTTTGATCATTATTTAAAACTCTTGAAACAGTTGCAGGTGATACTTGAGACAATGCTGCTATTTCCTTAATTGTAGCCATTATTAAACATCTCCACTAAATTTTTTACTAACAAAACCTTATATTCACTAACTTATTTACTAACTATAATTGTATATTATCAGAGGTTGTAAGTGTTTTCAATCGTTTTTTTGATTTTTCCGATAAATTTTTACCGATAAAACCCTTTTATTTAAAGATTTTTATCTTTAATAGTTAATTCGAACAAAATATAATCAGTAAATATTTTACCTAATTAAATAATTATCGATAAATTATTTACTAAGTGTCTGTTTTAGCCATAAAAAAATCCCCTCCAAGTAATAGTGTAACACATGCAATTTACATGGTTTTTTACACTGTCTACTTAATGGGGATCATAGAATCTAAAATACTTCATACTAATTGTTAAAACCTGACTACAGGTTTGTATTTAATTATTTTGGGTAGATTTAACACCTGCCGTACCTCCTTTTTCTCCTTTCATTATGTCTTGAACAAAAGCATATTAAATGACTTTACAAATGGTTAAGATGCCTTCAGGATTAAACAACCTATGTTTAACCCCGAGCATCAAAGTAATAAATTTTTAGGTTACTACCTAATTATATATTCAAGCTATTTTAAGTAGAGCTTATCAGACAAGGAATTCAAAATATTTGCCTGTTTTTCAGTAATTGTATTCCCGATTTGGGCAGACAGTTCATTTACATACGCCTTTAGTTTACCGTCTACGGCCTGTTTGTTACCTTTAGCGGCCGCTTCTTTTGCTGACTGGAGTTTTGCAACAAGTGAATGCGACACCCCATCCTTACTTACAAAAGATTGAGTCAATCGGCTTAAACTATCAAAATCGACTGTTACCGTAAATTCGGTTTCAACTACCGCTGTATTTCCGGCTTTGTCAGTAGCCGAAGCCACGAGTTTATGAACACCAACCCCGAAGTCATAAGCATATCCTTCAGTGCTTGGACAATTCACGGAAGCAAGCCCTGACAAATCATCAGCTGCACTGCAGGTAATCGCTATCTTAGCATCAACTGGATAGGTACCATCATTACCGATAAATTGAATCACAGGAGGAGTAATATCTTTCTTGACATGAACCTCACTAACGGCCATATAGCCTCCATCAACTGTCGTTGCAGTGATCTTTGCTATACCTTCCTTAAATGCGGTAACATTCCCATTTTCATCTACAGCAGCTACTTCTTCATTATTGCTAGACCACAGGACCTCTTTATTAACTGCCTCATTAGGTGTTACAATTGCAGACACCCGTTCTTTTTGTCCTTGTACTAGCTCCAATTTTTCCTTATCTACCGTAACGCCTGATACTTTTTGAATGGGATCTTCGTTTTTAACTTTGGGAACATTTGCAAGTAAAGCCTCGTGTTCCCGTTTTGTAACTGGCATTACTGTACCATGACGAGGGCGTGAAGGTAACTTATAGTCTGTAGACATTTTCCACTCACCAGACTGTAAATTTGTAGTTTCAAAAGGCACATACCCTTTACCGCCAAATTCATCTATAAACATGTACCACTTTTCTTCTGTATTCGATTTAAAGATGGTTGGTCCCTCACCAGCACCGATTGAACCTTTTCCGATACCTTCTTTAATCAGATCGAAAGTAGGATCCAGAACCGAATCACCAACCTCTGCAAAAATAAACTTACCGTTTGGAGAAGATGTTGTGTTGTTCCTTTCATCTTTTGTAAAACGATAGATTTTTCCGTCATGCTTAATGATGGTGGTATCAATAACTGAATATCCATAATCCATATAAACTTTTGGTTCAGTAAACGTATAGAAATCTCTTGTTTTGCTATACATCATTTTGTTATAAGTAGAGCCGCTATGCGCTTCATTGTCATACAATTTGGATGCCCAGTACACAATATACTCACCAGTCGTGTCATCATACGTAACTTCCGGAGCCCATGTATTTCCAGCCTCTTTTGGAGATACTTCTACCATTCTTTGCTCTGACCAATTAATTAAATCAGTAGATTCCCACACCATTATAGAGCGGCTGCCTGTCCTTTGGGATCTGTCCCAATTCCAATCTCCATTAATCTTTAAATCTGTGGAAATTAAATAGAACTTATCACCTTCAGGGGAACGAATGATAAATGGATCTCTAAGTCCTTTTTCACCCAAATTCGAAGTGATTGCTGGAGCCCCATTGTTTAACTCCTGCCATTTAAGTGGATTGTTTCCTTCACTTAAGGCAAAATAAATTTGCTCACCATTCGAATAACCTTCTCCTGTAAAATAACTGAAGACGTATCCTTCATAGTTTTCCTTTTTCGGCATTTCTTTCACTTTAGCTAAAAACGCTTTTGTGATTGACTCCTTGTGTAGTGTGAGTGTTGCTGTCAATTTAACCGTTTTATCACCTTCACCATTTCCAGGACGTTTCACTTCTCCAGTTGGTGTAATAATGGATGGGTCATTTGATTTCCATGTGATCGTAGAACCATTAACTCCCGTTTTCGGTAAAGTTAGATTACCGCGAACATCATCAATGTTATGAACTTTCAAATCTTCTGCATCCGTTCGAACAGTCACTGAATCTTGAGGTTTCTTTAATACAGTAACGGTAAATTCTTTTGTCAAAGTTTTTGTACCTTCCGATATAGTAGCTATAATTCCTACCGATTGGTCACCAACTTCATAAGAAGGTCTATTAACTTTACCATCATTTGTAATAATGTTTTGATTTTGTGATTCCCAAGTGATGGTTGTTCCAAATGCCCCATTTTTAGGGAATGATAAATCCGAATTAATTTCGTCTTTGTTTTGGTTTTGATTGATAAAAATGGAGTAATCTAATTTTTCAGCCGCGTGATTTAGCAGTAGTCCATCCATGGCAGTAATTTTTTTATCAGCTTCTTCTTTTAGTTTGCTTACTTCTGTTGCTGTCAAAGCTCCATTAAACACTTTAAAATCGGCGATCATGCCTCCAAAATAAGGGTCAGTAGAATAAAAGGAACGCCCGATAAAACCACTTATTCCATTAACATTGTTGATTTGTGCAAGTGTATAACCGTTCGTAGAACCAGTCCCCACTTCAACCCCATCAATGTACAGCTTTATCGTTTTATCTACACCTGACATAACAGTAGTTATCAACTTCCATTCACCCGACTTTAACGGACCAGTCGTCGCATTTGCACCTGCTTCATTCATCCAGCTTGTTATCCCGAGTCCTGCTCTTGAGGAGCGGTCACCCGAGTTACGCTTCGGCGTCATAAACAAATATTTGTTACTGTCCTGACCTAACGCATATAACCATTCGGCTTCATTAACACCTTTCCAATTCACCAAAGAAGAAACGGTGATACTATCCAAATTATTTAAGACACCTTTAGGCATTTCAATATATGAACTTGTAGAACCGCCTTTAAAGCTTATAACTCCTGCATCTGCCCCCTTAATAAGATCAGCGTTTTGGGAATTAATCAGCTTTCCATCAAAATTCCCAGTGCTATCTTTCACTGTTGTACCTTCAATATTGTTCATATCATAATCAAGAATTAAGTTTACTTCTTGTGGCTCCTCAGCAAATGTTGATTTAGGAACTATTCCTGAAACAGTATTAAAGAGCATTAAGGTTAATAAAAAAGTTGAAAGCCCTTTCCTTTTCTTCATGTTTCCCCTCCTGATTAATATAGATTTATTATTGTAAAATTACTTCAGATTTCCCTCTCTCCTCGTTGATTCAGGTAGCGAGTGCTTTTCTTTCTTTTCTTTTAATAATGGTTTTGTTTCTTTCACTCTGAATGACGATTATGCGTTGAAGTACGATAAAAACAAACAATAAGACTCCAATTACAATTCTTGTCCACCATGAACTGAGCGTACCTTCAAACATGATAATGGTTTGAATTACTCCCATACTCAGCACGCCAAACATTGGACCAACAACATATCCATACCCGCCGGTTAAAAGAATTCCACCTATTACACATGCTGCAATGGCATCCATTTCTAGACCTAATGCGTGTAACCCATATCCAGACAACATGTAGAAGGTGAAAACCAATCCTCCGAGGGCAGAACTAAATCCACTGATAGCGTAAATGAGAATTTTCGTTCTTACAACAGGCAATCCCATAAGCATAGCCGATTGTTCGTTTCCACCAATGGCGTAAACAGTCCGGCCAAACTCTGTATATTTAGCTACATACATGGCTGCCAATACAAACACTATACTAATCAATACACTAATGGAAATAAAATATTGGCCACCCAGCATAATTTTATAGTGAGATAGCTTAGTAAACAATGGATCTGTGATAGTAATAGATTCGATGCTAATAAAATAACAAAGTCCTCTAGCCAAAAACAAACCTGCTAATGTAACAATCCATGGATGTAATTGAAAACGCTGAATGATGTATCCTTGCGCAAATCCAAATATGATTCCCATTAAAAGAACTACAACCATAACAAAAATCGGGTTTGCACCTTTCTGAAGCATACTTGCGGACACCATAGTGGTTAGCGCAACCACCGATCCTACTGACAAATCGATTCCACCGGATAATATTACAAATACTAATCCTGTAGCAATGATGATTAAAAAAGCATTGTCGATAAATAGATTCAGAAAGACTTGCAATGATAAAAAACCAGTATATCGAAAAGAACCTACACTAAATAAGGAAAGAAATAGAACGATGGTCGAAATTAATGTGATATTTAATTGACTAACTCGCAGCATGTTTCTCATTAGATTGAATTACTCCCTTCTTACGCTTGCTGCCCATTTTTAAGATAAATAAGCTTCTGAATTTTTCCGATTGAACAAGCGATACGATAATGACTACAATTGCCTCCACCACGAGTATACTTTCTGGAGGAACTCCAGTAGAATAAATAGTCGTTTTTAACATTTGAAGGAAAAGAGCACCGATAATGGTACCTGATAGGTAAAACCTTCCACCGTTCATGGAAGTACCGCCAATGACGACAGCTAATATTGCATCTAACTCCATCCATAATCCAGCGTTATTTCCATCTGCACTCTTCACATTCGAACTAATCAAGATTCCTGCGATACCAGCGCACAAACCACAGATCACATAAGCCCAGAAGATAATTTTCTTCGAATTAATACCTGTAAAACGGCTGGATTCCATATTTCCGCCTACCGACTCTAAAAACAATCCCATGGCGGTTTTTCTCATAAGCAAGTAAACTAGTAACCCCACTACCGCGGCAACAAAAATAGCAAACGGTATTCCTAAAAAGTATCCACCACCAAAAAAGCTAAACGGTTTATAGTAGACAGTGATAATTTGTCCTTCACTGAACAGCTGCGCAATACCCCGTCCAACTGTCATAAGGATAAGGGTGGCTACCATTGGCTGAACACCTATTTTAGATACCAGTGCGCCATTCCACATTCCGCAAAGGACGGAAGCACCAAGGGCGGCTAGGATGGCTAGGGCCATAGGCGTATCACTTACATACTCTTGAACTCCATTGTTAACAACAAGAGTTCCGCCAATCAGGTATGCTGCCATGGCACCTGAGATCGCCACAACAGCTCCAACCGAGATATCTACACCAGCTGTGGCAATAACTAAGGTCATCCCAATAGATACAATAATAAGCGGAGCCGCCCGATTTAATATGTCAATTAGGGTTCCAAATAAATGATCATTCTTAATTTCGATAGTAAAAAAACCTGGTATATAAAAATAATTAAATATAAGTAATGCTAAAAGGGCCATTAAAGGCCAAAACACCTTTGAATGCCTCAGTTTATTCCATTGATTAAGAAACATTTGCGCCAGCTCCTGCTATAGTTTTCATAATAATACTTTCTGAAATATTCTCTCCGCGAAGCTGTCCAATCGGAGTACGGTCACGCAGAACAATTACCCGATCACAACAAGCTACTAATTCTTCCAATTCAGAGGAAATAAGCAATACTGTCATGCCATCATTGGCAAGTGTTCGGATTAATTTTTGGATTTCGGTCCGAGTTCCTACATCAATTCCACGAGTAGGTTCATCTAATATAAGCAATTTCGGATTGGTTGCCAGCCATCTGCCAAGAATCACTTTTTGTTGATTTCCTCCACTTAGATTTCTGATTTGTTGTTCCATAGATGGGGTAGCTATTCGCAGCATTTTAATATATTTATTAGCGATTTCCTCTTGTTCTTTTCTAGAGATATAATTGAATATGCCTCTTTTAGCCTGAAGAGCTAGAATCATGTTTTCTCTGATAGTTAATTCTCCAATGATGCCTTCTTTTTTACGATCCTCCGGACAAAATCCCATCCCTTTTTGTATAGCTTTTTTAGGATACATGGCCGAAATCTTTGTTTCATCTATATAAATGACACCATCGTCCGCTTTATCGATTCCAAATATCAGTCTAGCTGTTTCTGACCTGCCGGAACCAAGTAAACCAGCAAGACCAAGTACTTCCCCTTTTTTCATTTCCAGATCAAATGGTTCTATCGTGCCTTTCTTTCCTAGACCGACAGCTTTTAAGAAGTGTTCTTCCTTTTTCTTTAATGAAGAAACTATGCTTTTGTTTTGTTTGCTGTGTTCTTTTTCATCGATTTCTCTACCAACCATTTTAGTTACTAATTCTATCCTTGATAATTCACTTGTTTTATATTCGCCAATGAGTTTACCGTTCCGAAGGACGGTGATACGATCCGTTATTTCATAGACTTGATCTAAGAAATGTGTAACAAATATGATTCCCATTCCTTCATCACGCAGCTTACGCATGATCTTAAACAACTGTTTTACTTCGTTTTCATCTAAGCTCGCGGTCGGTTCGTCCAAGATTAATACCCCAGCTGAAATATCGACTGCGCGAGCAATCGCAATCATTTGTTGAATGGCAACAGAGTATGAAGAGAGTAATTTGGTCGGATCAATATCCAGATTAACTCGCTTCAGAATTTCTTGTGATTTTTGATTCATTAACTTCCAATCGATTCTGCCGCTTTTTTTCGGTGGTCTGCCAATAAAAATATTTTCTGCTACTGTCAAATTAGGGCATAAATTAACTTCCTGGTAAACCGTGCTGATCCCAATGTTTTGGGCATCTAGCGGAGATTTCGGCTCAATACTTTCTCCGTTGAAAAGGATGGTTCCTCCATCTAAATTGTGGACTCCGGTTAGCACTTTAATTAACGTCGATTTACCTGCACCGTTTTCACCCATGAGAGCATGGACTTCTCCTTTACGAAGAGTAAAGTTAACGTCAGACAAAGCCTTCACTCCAGGAAAGGATTTTATGATACCTTCCATGTATAGAATTGGTTTCTCTTGTATGAACATTGTTTTAATGCTCCTTTTGTTTATTTTATTAGTAATATAGGAGTTCCCTAATAAGAGAGCTCCTATATCTAAACTAGCTTTTAATATTGTCGATTAGGGAATTCCTTTGCTGCATTAGTTGTATCAAAAATGCCTTCTTCTGTCTTAATCCATTTTGGTAATTCTTTACCTG
This sequence comes from Bacillus sp. sid0103, assembly GCF_019219025.1. Next base: position 131,369 of record NZ_JAHUWN010000007.1, read on the forward strand.
CTTTAACATCTTTAATGGCTTGCATCAACTGTTCCCCTAATAATGGGTTACATTCAATAGAGGCATTTAACTTACCAGCCATCATCGCCTCAAAAGCACCTTTTACACCATCAACAGAAATGATTTTGATATCTTTCCCTGGAGTTAAGCCATATTCTTCAATCGCTTGAATTGCACCGATTGCCATATCGTCATTGTGAGCATATACGACATTGATATTTTTCCCATCAGACTTTAAGAATGCTTCCATTACTTCTTTGCCCTTAGTACGGGTAAAGTCACCGGTTTGAGATTTAATAATTTTATAATTCGTATGATCTTTGATTACTTCTTCAAAACCAGCTTTTCGGTCAATGGCTGGTGCAGAACCTACCGTTCCTTGAAGCTCAACGATATTTACCGGCTTATCCGTTTTTACATTGTCCAGCATCCATTGTGCCGCTTTCTTGCCTTCTTCAACGAAATCTGATCCAATCATCGTTTTATAAAGGGATGGATCGGCATCTACAGCACGGTCAGTTAATATGACAGGAATACCTGCAGTTTTCGCTTCTTGAAGAACTGTATCAAAACCTGTTTGAACAACAGGAGAGAAAGCGATTACATCCACCTTCTGAGCAATAAACGAACGGATTGCTTTAATTTGGTTTTCCTGCTTTTGCTGGGCATCTGAGAACTTTAATTCAATTTGTGGATCTTTTTCTGCACTTTCTTTGACTGACTTTGTATTAGCTGTTCTCCACTCGCTTTCAGCTCCTACTTGTGAAAAACCAACGACAATCTTGCCATCTTTACCACCGCCTGAACCACTACTTGCCTGTTGGTTGTTTCCAGCAGCGCATCCAGTCAATAATGAGATCGCAGTTGCTGTTGAAATTAACGCAGTAAACAATTTTTTAAATTTTTTCATTTGACTTCCCCCTTTAATATTTGAATCTATGTTAATTATAGAAAGATTCCCTAGTAATGTATTTTCAATGAAATGCATTTTTTTATAATATTCCGCTTTCTTTTTTAATTCTGTTATAAAAACTAGAGTATAATTCACTATGTAAATTTTTTTAAAAGAAAAATAGACCCCAAACCAGATATATAATGGTTTTGAGGTCTATTCAATAGAGACTCAATTATGAAGATTTATTTTTATTATAAATATCAAAAGCTACAGCAGCTAATAATACAAGCCCTTTGATACCTTGCTGCCAATCTATTCCTAATCCTAGTATGGACATTCCGTTATTCATGACACCCATAACCAGACCGCCAATAATAGCCCCTGGCACCGTACCGATTCCACCATATGCTGAAGCCCCGCCAATAAAACATGCTGCAATTGCATCAAGCTCAAAAAGATTTCCTGCTCTAGGTGTTGCAGCGTTTAATCGTGCAGCAAACAGAAGCCCAGATAGTGCAGATAACACTCCCATATTTACAAAGACCCAGAATGTAACACGCTTTGTTTTTACCCCTGATAACTGGGCTGCTTTTTCATTTCCACCAATCGCATAAATGTGACGCCCTGCTATTGTTTTTGTTGTAATAAATTGATATGCCAAGATTAATAAAGCCAAGATAACCAAAATATTTGGAATTCCTTCGTAAGTAGCAAGAACATAAACAAATACATTGATTAACGCTATTATTGCAATAATCTTCAAAATGAAAATTCCTATAGGTGAAACATCGAAATTGTATTTTATTTCAGTTTTTCTAGTTTTCAATTCATTGAAAATTAGAATTACAGATAGCAGAGCACCTATTACAAGAGTTAAAATATGTAGGCTCGCTCCGCCAAAAACATCTGGAATGAAACCAGAGCTAATTTTTTGAAATGCTTCAGGAAAAGGGGCGATCGATTTGCCCTCTAACACTACCATAGTTAATCCTCTAAACAAAAGCATACCTGCTAGGGTAACAATAAACGCAGGAATTTTAACATAGGCCACCCAAAATCCTTGCCAGGCGCCAATAAGCGCACCAATTAATAACGAAATAATAATTGCAACTGATGTTGGAACTTCATGATTTACCATTAAAATAGCAGATATCGCCCCGACAAATGCAGCTATAGAACCTACTGACAGGTCAATATGGCCGGTAATAATAACTAAAATCATTCCTATTGCCAACACTAATATATAGCTATTTTGCAAGATTAAATTTGTAATATTTAACGGTCTTAACAAAATGCCATCCGTTAGAACCTGGAAAAGAATCATGATTGAAACCAGTGCCAAAATCATGCTGTATTGTCTTAAATTATTTTTGAACAGTTGCGATATCAGATTCACTTTTTGTCCACGGTTTGTATCATTGCTGCTCTCGGCCGTTTTTTGTGTTAACGTTTGCATGTTTTCCTACCCCCTAAACCATACTTTTGGTCATATATTTCATAATACGTTCTTGAGTTGCTTCTTCTTTTGAAACTTCTCCTGAAATTCTGCCTTCATTCATTACATACACTCGATCACAAATCCCCAGAATTTCTGGTAGTTCTGAAGAAATGACTAAAATCCCTTTTCCATCTGAAGCCAACTGGTTAATAATCGTGTATATTTCATACTTTGCGCCTACATCTATACCGCGGGTAGGTTCATCTAAAATCAGAATGTCAGGCTCTGAAAAAATCCATTTACTTAATACAACTTTTTGTTGATTTCCGCCACTAAGATTTCCAGTTTTCTGATGAATACTAGGAGTTTTGATTTTTAATTTTTCACGGAATTGTTCCGATTCAATAATTTCTTGATTCTTATTAATAACAAATTTGTTTGTTATCTTATTAAGACTGGCTAATGTAATGTTTTGTTTAATATCATCCATTAAAATTAGCCCGTTACCCTTTCGATCTTCAGAAACATAAGCGATTCCATGTTCGATTGCCTGACTAACATTATTCAAATGGATTTCTTCATTATCCTTATATATTTGTCCTGTTATTTTCTTTCCGTACGATTTTCCAAAGATACTCATTGCCAACTCTGTTCTTCCGGCGCCCATCAAGCCGGCTATACCAACAATCTCACCTTTACGAATATGAAAATTCACATTATCAATCGATTTTTGATTCGTATGCAATGGGTGAAAGACATTCCAGTTTTTCACTTCAAAAATAGTATTTCCTATATGCGCTTCCCTTTTTGGATAGCGATTCGTTAATTCTCTTCCAACCATTCCCTTGATAATTCGATCTTCTGAAATTTTATCAATTTTCATATCTAGTGTTTCTACGGTTTGACCGTCACGCAGAATTGTGATGGAATCCGCCACTTTGGAAATTTCATTCAATTTATGAGATATAATAATGGCCGACATGCCTTGTTTTTTTAACTCTAATAACAGATTTAATAGGTTTTCACTGTCGTGTTCATTTAAAGCAGCAGTAGGTTCATCCAATATTAATAATTTTACATTTTTAGAAAGTGCCTTCGCTATTTCTGTTAATTGTTGTTTTCCAACGCCCAAGTTTGCCGTTTTTGTATTTGGTGATTCGTTTAACCCTACTTTTTTTAGTAGTTCTCTCGTTCTTATCACAGTTTCATTCCAATTGATAATTCCATTTTTCGCCTGTTCGTTACCAAGGAAGATATTTTCTGCAATTGATAGGTATGGAATCAATGCCAGTTCTTGGTGAATAATTACAATCCCTAATTCTTCACTTTGTTTGATGTCTTTGAATTTACATACGTTTCCATTAAACAGAATATCCCCAGTATACGAACCATGTGGGTAGACACCGCTCAATACCTTCATTAATGTGGATTTCCCAGCCCCATTTTCTCCACATAAAGCGTGAATTTCACCCTCTTTTATCTTTAAATTTACATTTTGAAGAGCTTTGACTCCTGGGAACTCTTTTGTAATATTCCTCATTTCTAAAATAATCTTTGACATATTTCACCACACCCTCACAATTTGATAAAATGAGTTAGTGACAGGTAATCAACAGTCACTAACTCATTTCCATCACTCATTATTTACTCAGTTCATCCTTTTTGTAATATCCCGAGTCAACTAATACAGACTCATAGTTAGTTTTATCAACAGAAACTGGTTCTAATAGATAGGAAGGAACGACTTTTTTTCCATTGTCATACGTTTTGGAATCATTCACTTCAGCTTTTTTGCCCTTTAAAACTGCATCAGCCATAGAAACGGCTTTTTTTGCCAATTCCCTAGTATCTTTAAACACCGTTTGTGTCTGTTCACCTTTTATTATTGATTTAATAGAAGCTAGTTCAGCATCTTGTCCAGTAATAATAGGAAGTGGTTTAGCAGCTGATCCATATCCAACACCTTTTAAGGATGATATGATACCGATACTAATTCCATCATAAGGTGATAAAACGGCATCCACCTTGTCAGTAGTATAGTGGGCACTTAATAGATTATCCATCCTTGCTTGTGCAACTGCACCGTCCCATCTTAATGTGGCACCTTGATCAAATGAATTTTGACCGCTTTTTACGACTAATTTCCCTGATTCAATGTACGGCTTTAATACTGACATTGCGCCATCAAAGAAGAAATAAGCATTATTATCATCTGGTGAGCCTGCAAATAACTCGATATTGAATGGGCCCTTTCCTGCTTTTAAACCTAATTTTTCTTCAATGTAAGTGCCTTGTTGAACCCCTACTTTAAAGTTGTCAAATGTTGCATAGTAGCTGACATATTTACTGTTTTTAATTAAACGATCATACGCAATGACTTTAATCCCTTGCTTGTTTGCTTTGTCTAGAACATCTGTTAAGGCTTCACCGTCAATTGACGCAATTACTAAAACGTTTACACCTTTCGTAATCATATTCTCGATTTGAGATACCTGATTCTCTACTACGTCTTCTGCATATTGCAAGTCCACTTTATAACCTAACTTTTCAAATTCTTTTTTCATATTTTGGCCGTCACTTACCCATCTTTCCGATGACTTTGTAGGCATTGCAATACCTACAAATCCAGTATCTCCACTTGTACTTTTACTTCCACATGCCGCCAACGAAAATAACACTGTTATTAACAAGAATACCGACAACAACTTTTTCATCTGAATCGCCCCTTTGTTTTAATTTTTTCCTTGCTATGAATATATCACCCTGTCATTTTTACGTCTTTTCAATAAAACAACTATTTTTATAAAAATTCAACTTACTTTTAAGCGCTTTCAATAATTGCCCGAATAGAACAAAGGACAGTCCAAATTATTTCATTTGGACTGTCCTAAAATTTGAATTAAACTAAATAAACTATATTACAACAATTCTGTACTAGAAGTCGAAACTGTAAAACCGGCACCTTTTCGATACTGATTGGGAGATAGACCCATTACTTTTTTAAAAGCAGTACTAAAATAATGCTGCGTGTCATAACCAACTTTTTCAGCGATTTCAAGAATAGAAAGTTCTGTGGAATTTAGCAGCAGAAGTGCCTTGCTGATTCGCATATTTGTAATCATACTAACAAAAGAAGTCCCTAATTCCTTTTTCATGATTCTGCTTAAATAAACAGGGGATACGTGCAGATACTGTGCCAATGATTCCAATGTTAAATCTGTTTCTGAAAAATGTTCGCTAAGATAGGACCTCGCTCGCCGGACGATTGGTGAGATTTTTAAATTTTCATAAATCATTGTTTCGCAATGTCTATAAATTTCAGAAATCACAAATGTTTCTCCTGTAACTTTCTCAAAGTGCATATTCGGTGTCGTGTTCATATAATTTATTAATTTCTTTGATAACAATAATACGAAATCTTCTTGTTCACATCCCCAAATACAAACTATGATAAACCCTGAAGGGTCACGAAAAACAACTTTTTGGAAAGATTCAAGTACTTCAGCTACGATATCTTCAGTAAAATTAAATAATTGTTCATTATTTTCATTCAATAAAGGTTTATTGATATAAATTTCATGACACTGGATAAGACCAATCTGATTCGGACTTTGTATCGGCAACTGTAAGAATTTTAGTTGTTTAATAATATCAGATTCTGTCATATTCCCTTTCATCCACTCCTGACAAAAGTTTTGCTGTAAGAGAGGGATATTTTTTATGATTTGGTCTTTCGCTAGTGCTAAGTACTCACTTTGCTGCTCTCTTTCCTCCAATTGTCTTCTAATACTCTGAAGGACGTTTTTCAATTGATCGGGATTTGCAGGTTTGAGAATATAATCATTAACATTTAAGCGTAATGCTTCTTGGGCATAAGTAAATTCGTCATGACCTGAAATAATAATAATTTTACAATTTGGCAAACTTTCTCGTACATGTTTAATTAAGGTCAAACCATCCATAATTGGCATATTCAAATCTACCAGCAATATGTCTACTGAATATTCGATGGCAAGTTCGAATGCTTCTTCTCCATCCTCCGCTTCTGCGACAACCTTCATATGAAGTTCTTGCCAATTGACCGATTCACGAATTCCTTCGCGAATAATCGGTTCATCATCAGCAATCAATACCTTCCAATGATTTTGCACACAATTTTCTCCCCTTTCGAACTCTATCATCGCTTCATTTTTCTTTAATGGCAGGAAGCACAACCTTCACTGTTGTACCCTTACCAATTTCACTATCAATTGATATACCGTATGCATCACCAAAAGTCAGTTTAATTCTGGCTTGTACATTAATCATTCCGTACCCGAAATTTTCACTTCCTTTATAGGGTTGAGATTGAGTGATTAACGTTCCCAATTTATTTCTAAGAGCTTCCAGCTTTTCATTGGGAATTCCCTTCCCATCATCTTTAACATGAAAAACTATAATTCCGTCATGTTCTTCTGCTTTTACAATAATATGACCAGGCCCTCGCCTCTCTTTGATTCCATGATATATAGCGTTTTCTACTATCGGCTGTAATACAAGTTTTAATACATTTATCCTTTCGACATTTGAAGCAATATCCAATGTGTAATGTAATTTTTCTTGATATCTAGCTTTTTGGATCTTTAAATAACTACTTATATGTTCCATTTCTTCTTTTAGAGGAATTATATCGTTACCTTTACTTAACCCAATACGGAAAAGCCTTGATAACGACTCTACCAATTCAGCAACATCTTTAGCACCTTTTTTACGAGCCAACCAATGAATTGTGTCTAATGTATTGTAAAGGAAATGAGGTTTAATATGAGCCTGTAGACTTCGTAGTTCAGCTTCACGTTTTTGACGCTCTTGCTGTTCATTTAGTGTAATAAGTTTGTTAATTTGAACAAGCATCGTATTAAAGCTGCGTCCAAGTAACCCTATTTCATCCATTCGTTCTCCTTTGTAACGGACAGAAAAATCTCCTAACTCCGCTTTTCGCATAAACGACATGAGTTGCCTGATGGGTCTTGACATAGAATAGGATAAATAATAGGAAGCCCCAAGGCCAAACAAACACACGAAGAAGACGAAACTAATCACATAAAAATGAATTTCCCTTACCTCGAATACTGATTCTTTTGTAGAAAATACACCGACAGTCGTCCAACCGGTAAAAGGAGACTTTCTGTAAATGAATTGAAGCTTATTGCCTTTGACTTGTTTAGAGTAATTACCGGCTTCATTTGAATGGAACCAATCAATCGGAATCTTGTTTAGAAAGGGCTCGGATGGCGAGTAGATATTTTCGCCTTTATCGTCAATCACCATTAAATAACCGCTTTTCCCTAAGCGAACATCTTTTGTTGCTTCCGATATCACTCTCAGTTTCATATCAATTAATATAACACCCTTTACTTGCTGGGTATCAGGGTCTAAAATGGCTCGTACCACTGACACAACCTCGTCATCCTTGTAATGTACATGGCTAGTTATGTTTCTGTTAGAGGGGTGCCCTAAGATTTTGAAAATCCCTTCACTTTCTACAGCAGCTTGGTACCACGATTCTTCCGTCAGGCTTTTCTTTGAGCGGGTATACATGTCGTTACTGATGTACTGACCATTGCTGTTTACCACAAGAATGCCTGCTGCTTCTGGATACAATGTTGTAAGCCCTTGCAGAAATGTTTGTATCTGATAATCATCATTTAACCGTTTGCCTTGCTGACTTTTTTTCTCGTACAAAAATTGCTTAATTTCCGGGTTAAAAGCTATCAAATAACTCATGTTTTGCATGTTACCGGCGTAGAAATCCAGTGTTTTATTGACCTGACCAATTAACTGAAGTGTATTTTGATTCACTTGTCTCTCTATAATGTGGTCTACAGTCCATCCTGTAAGAACCCCAAGACCAATGGAAGGCAGAATACTGATTAACATCAATAGAATAATTAACTTAAATCGTATTGGAAGATTGTTTATTATAAAAAGTTTATTTTTGTCCAATTTCTTCAAATCTCTCATATTCTTGGTGGCTCACTTTGCATAGTAATTTTCTACATTTTCTTTAGTAACAATAGAAATCCCTGTATCTACAGATGATGTCATTTGAGGTTGATCTGAAAATTCACGTTTTATTATTGGAAAATTTTTATGTTGGAGATCAAATAAAAACAGCAAAGACCAAAAACCCATCCTCCAAGTACCTTGAGCCAAGGTTGCAGATATAGTACCGTCTTTTATCAAATCCAGAGTTGGTTTATCTGTATCAAAACTTACAATTTTCACTTTTTGATTTCTTTTTAGAAGACCAACGGCTTCACCGACCCCAACCCCTCCATTGGCTTCTGTAGCAAAAATGCCCTTCAAATCCGGATGCTTCTTTAAGAGGTCCATGGCGACCTTACTTGAAACAAACTGATCTCCCTTTCCATCTTTTACTGCTATCACCTTTATTCCTGCAGTTTTCTTAACTGTGTCTAAAAATCCCTTTGTTCTTTCCTGATGATTTAATTGATTTGGTGATGTTATAACAGCCACTTTTCCTGTACCACCCATTAATTCAACTAACTTATGAGCTGCCGTTATGCCAGCTTTATAATTATCAGTGCCCAAAAAAGAAGACACGTTGTCCGAGGGAGCACCTGAGTCAAATAAAACAATAGGAATACCCGCATCCTTTGCTTTTTCAAAAGTGTTAGATAATGCGTCAGGGTCGATAGCAGAAATCGCAATACCCGCTGGCTTTTTGGCTATTACCTGTTCCAACACAGTAATTTGTTCATGTATATCATGCTGCGTTGCTCCCCGGTACTCAACTGATACATTCAACTTCTGAGCTGCATCCTCAAACCCTTTTAAAGAACTTTTCCAATAGTCAATTCCTGACTGGAAAGTAACCATTACGTACTTCTCACTAATACCCTCTTGGCTTTCTCTTTGAATTTTCTCTATATGGGATAAGTGCGACTCATTAAAATGATAGTCATACATATAAAGAAAGTAGGAGATTAATAGAAAGACATAAATTAGTAATAGTTTTTTCACTTATGAACCCCCTTCCAAAGTTCATAGAGTAAGCGATTACAATAAAAATTCACTGTACCTACACTTCGAACTGTCCTCACTTTGTTTTAGAGGACTATAGCACTCTTTTCTCTTTGAACAATTTTAAAGAAAAAAACAATAAATGTATTTATAAAAATCGAGTATTGTTTATAATAATTTGCTATTTTTTGATGAAGCATACCGTTGAACGGTAAATTGGAATATTATCATCTATGATCGCACTGGGAGAGGATACATGCGAAGAAGCCAAGGCTTTTTAAAAAAGCACTTGGCTATTTTGCATTTCTATTTTTACTAATATATTTTTAGATTACTACCTATTATTGATATTAGCTTATTTTAAATAGAGATTTTCCGAAAAAGTAATCAAAATATTTGCCTGTTTTTCAGAAATAGATTTCCCAACTTGGGCAGAAAGCTCATTTTCATATGCCTTCAGTTTACCGTCAACGGCCTGTTTGTTGCCTTTAGCTGCTGCATCCTTCGCTGACTGGAGTTTTGCCACAAGTGAATGCGACACCCCATCCTTACTTACAAATAATTGAGTCAATCGGCTTAAACTATCAAAATCCACAGTCACTGTAAATTCGATTTCGACTTTGGCGGTGTTTCCTGCTTTATCAGTGGCTGAGGCAGTGATTTTATGAGCCCCTAACTCAAAGGTATAGGCTGGTCCTTCAACACTTGGGCATTCTTTAGAAGCAATACCAGATAAATCATCGATAGCGTTGCAAGTTATATTAATAAGCGAATCGACTGAATAAGTATCCTGAAGTCCAATAAATTGAATCACTGGAGCGGTCGTATCAAGGGTTATCTTTTGTTTATACGTTTCACTGACATTTCCAGCGTGGTCGATAAATTCAACATAAACAGTCTTCTCCCCATCTCCTGAAGGCAGGGTAAATTCTGTTGTTGGCTTATACTCTTCCCATTCTGTCCAGTCCTTTGCATTAGTGGAAAAACGAACCTGGTTCACTCCACTTAGTTTATCGGTTGCTTCAAGTGATAGTGTAATATTCGGATCTTTTGTAAATTCCGCACCAGAATTTATCGTAAACTTCCCTACAGGTCCTTCTGTATCTATATCTACATATACTGGTTCAGTTATACCTGTTAAGGTTGGTTTTACAGGTTTTATAGTACCATCTGGGTTAAATTCCATCTTATCAATTACCACTTCACGGTTAAATCCGTTGCCATCAGGAATGGCATGGCGGGCATAAACAATATAAAATTCATCCGTGTTTGGTATATTTAATATAGAGTTATGACCTGGCCCTTTTATTCCAAGGCTTAAATCTTTACTCAGAATGACACCTTTCTTTGTCCATGGTCCCATTGGAGATGTCCCTGTTGCATAAGCAACCTGATAATTCTCACTACCTGTATCATCTTCTGACCACATTAAGTAATAAATACCGTTTCTTTTAAATACAACAGATCCCTCTCTAAAATTAGGCGGGGTCATTTTGACTGGAGTACTTGCAAAAGAAACCATATCATCATTTAGCTTTGCACCATAGAGATCTCCATTACCCCAATAAAAGTAAGATTGGCCATCATCATCTGTAAATACGTATGGATCAATGGCTTGTCCGGAATATTTTCCACTTGGCACTAATGGTTTGCCTAAAGCATCTTTAAATGGTCCTGTTGGTGTGGGTGCTGTTGCTACACCAATGTTGGCGTCTGCACAGAAATAGTAATAATATTTACCATTCTTTTCTGCTATTGCCGGTGCCCAAGCGCGTTTATCTGCCCATGTAACATCGTCAGTTGCTAAATCTAAGATTACACCCTCGTCTTTCCAATTTATTAAATCCTTTGAGGAGAATGCTTTAAATTGAGAACCTGACCAGCCTGGGAACCCGTCTGTGGTTGGATAAATATAATAAGTATCACCAAAAACAGCAATCTGTGGATCTGCATAAAGTCCTGGCAATGTACCTGATGGATAAACTTTTAAACTCACAATCCATTCCTGCTTATTTCCATCCTTGTCCGTCACGGTATAGGTAATAGGATTAGTAAAATCCTGTGGTTCACCTGACGCTGGACTTACAGTAGATCCAGGTAAAATAGTTATCGTTGGAGTCAAATTAGTTATATCCAAACCTTGTCCTTCTTTAATAGGAACCGTAATTCTGTGCGATTTAGTATCTATTTCAGCTTGACCTTTTTGACCAGGTACTACAATATTGCCAATCCCTGTAGATTGAATAGACGTTTCTAGAATTTCAGCTTCTGAGAGTGCACGATTATAAACTTTTACGTTGTCGAAATAACCTTTGAAGTATTGATCACCTGAGTAAAAGGATTTACCTATGAATGCTGATAAATCTGCCCCTAAATCAGTCATAGACAATGATACATTTTTATTTTCAGCTACAAGTATCCCGTCCTTATACATCGCCATACTTGTAGGTGTGATCACAAGTTTGATATTCATCCACTTGCTCTTAATAGAAGCTGTATTTGCTTTGACCTCCTGTTCTGCTGACCAGCTAGTAGTCGTAATCGCATTTCTTATTTCCGTATCGCGTGTTCTTAAGAACATATATTTTTGGTCATTCTTTCCTATGGCAAAGGTAAAGAAGTTTCCTGATACCGTTTCCGGTTTAATATCCATGGAGACAGTAACAGTATTCCTTCCGTCAAAGAAACCTGTCGGGAAGGCGGCAAATGTATTAGTTGTTCCATCTAGATATAACACCTTCGATTCCTTTTCGGTATCTGTCACATAAGTTGCATTTCCATTCAAGGTACCTGTATGGTTATTTCCCGAATTATCCTGGATCGTCCTGTCTGTAGTGGCTGCATCAAAGTTATACTCAAGAATTGGCTGTTCTTGTTCTTCTTCATCAGGCACATTAACCACCTTATCCCATTTGGCCATTACAGCATTGTACTCTTCTTGTGTAAGATTGAGTACTGATCCATGTCTCTTACGGTTAGAATCCAAAGAATAGTCTGCATCTGTTAATTTAGTGAACTGACCGCTTCCCAAATCAGTTGTTATTAATGGAAGATAACCTTTTCCAGTTGCATACTGATCGACCATTAAATTCCATGAATTTCTATCATTGAATTTAAAAATTAATGGCCCTTCTACGTCAGATCCTGTTAATCCTGTAGAAGATTGAATGGTTCCAAGATTTGACCATGTCCCTAATAATTGATCACTTTTTTCAATTGTTATCTGACCATCACCTGAATAACGGTAATACATGTTCCCATCTTTAATAATGGTTGTATCAATAATATGCTGACTACCTGGGCGATCAATTAACATTTTTGGTTCTGTGAACGTATAAAAATCCCTAGTCTTTGCATAATAAATGTTATGTGGTTCAAATACACCTTGATCATTCTTCACAGTTGAAGCCCAAAATACTACGTACTCCCCTGTCTTTTCGTCATAAAAAGCTTCCGGTGCCCATGCATCGCCGGCATTCGGCGGGGCTACATCTACCATTCTAGGTTTAGACCAATTTACTAAATCAGTAGACTCCCAAATTATCAGCGATCTACTACCAGCCGTTTGTGCAGCACCCCAGCCTTTTCCGCTGGCAATTCTTAAATCTGTTGCTAGGATATAGAATTTATCACCCTCAGCTGAACGGATGATAGACGGGTCACGTACACCCTTTTCACCTATATCAGAAGTTAATACTGGTTCACCAGCATTTAAGTCTTTCCAGTGCAAGCCATCTTTACTGCTAGCAAAATACATCTGTTCTCCATTTGCACTTTCACCTGTAAAGTGGGCAAATAAATAAGATGTGAAATTCTTTTTTGCCGGTTTTGCCTTAACTGTAAGCGGAATTTGCTTTGTAACTCTTGCTTTTCCATAAGTGATCGTGGCTGTTAATGTTACTTTTGTATCAATATTCTGTCTTGTTACGACCCCTGCAGGAATATCGTCATAATTTTCATTTACTCCCTTATTTACATTGACAACATTTGGACTGTCTGTTTCCCAGGTAATCGCTGCCCCTTCCTCACTTCTTTCAGGTAAAGTAAGGTTTCCACGAATATCATCTGGATTGGGGATTATCAAGTTGGCTTTCGCTAAATTAACAACGCCATCATCTGTCAATGTTGCATTTTGTTTGACCTCTTGCGCAGTTAATGTATAGTTATATACCTTGAAATCAGCTAATTTTCCAGTAAATGCGGCATCTGGTGTATACAACGATTTTCCAATAAATCCGATAGAACTTGTTGCAGGATCTACACCTTGTTTCAGAATATCCATTACCGAATAGGTATGAGGAAGTGTCCCTACTAATTCTCCGTTAAGATAAAGGGTGATTTCCCCTTCTTTAAAAGTTGCGGTAAACGTATTGTATTGACCAGATTTTATGGTCGCATTTTGGAAAAGAAGTTCCGTGCTAGAATCTTTAATCCCAAAACGGAGAGTTCCATTTCCTTGTTTTGGATTTAAAAAGATATAATTTTTAACATTCGGCCAAGCGCCTTCCTTTGTCCCAAGTGTGTAAAGCCAATGGTTTGCACTTGTTGATGTGCTAAATTTTGTTTCAATTGTAAATGTTTCATCATTAATAAGTCCTGCTGGTAATTTTACATATTTGGACTTATCTCCCGTAAAGTTAAGGATGGTGCCACTTTGTTCTGCTAAGAAATCTCCATCTTGAAAGCCAACATATTCTGCGTCAAATCCATTGTCCGTAACATCAGTCAGCTTACCATTTGCTCTCGACATATCATAGTGTGCTATTAAGCGATTTTCTGTACTTCCAATCTCCTCCGCTTGTATTAATGGCTTTGGGATTAATGAGAATACCATCAATAAAGATAAAAATAATGATATATACCGCTTATCCTTCATCTGCGCTTTTTCCTCCTTTACTAATTCACCGAAAACTATTGATTATTATCAGTTTTCTATCGACTCTTTTTAGGGTCGCTAACACTCCTTTCTCTTTTGGATAATTTTAAATAAAAAAGAAAAAACTGTATTTACAAAAAACATGGATTGTTTATAATAATTCGCTATTTTTGATGACTCATATTGTTGAAAGGTAATTTGGATTCTTATCATATGTGATCGCACTGGGAGAGGATATATGGAAAGAAGCCAAGGCTTTTTTAATAAAGCACTTGGCTGATTTGGCATTATAATTTTTACTAATAAATTTTTAGATTACAATCTATCCTTTGCTGATTGGAGTTTCGTCACAAGTGAATGCGCGGCCTCATCCTTACCTACAATGATTGCGTTATTCCAAAACTTTCGTTGCCGATACAGGCTTTAATGAAGAGGATTCAATATCTTCGCCTTCCCACACAAATACCTTCACTTTGTGACCGTCCACTTTGGTCGGCATCTTCATACTCAAAGAGAAAGATGACTTAGAACCAGCTTCTAGGTTTTGGGTCTGAGATTGTGTATCTACCAGTCTATTTTCACCGTCGTAGAGAGCCATCGTCACTAAAATAGACTTAGCAGTGCTCTTCTGGCTCGTAACCTGAACTTTAGCAGTTAGCTTTTCCTTCGGTTGAAGTTGTGCTGAACTAAAATCAGTGACGACCGAAAATTCCGCATTGTCTTCGACCGTAACATTTGCTGTTACCGAAATGGCAGGTCCCGGTACGGCCCCATTCACTGGAACACTTGAGAAATTCGGTGTTCCATCTGCATTCCACGTTAGTCTCTTCACTCTAGTATGCCGGTTTGGATCATACAAGGGATCACCTTGAATATCCTTGTAGGAACGGGCATGATAAACGAGAATATCCGTCTTCCCATCTTCCGCTACCGTAAAGGAATTATGTCCCGGTCCGTAAAGGCCTGTTGTTTCATCGCTTTTCAACACTGGTTCTGGCGATTTCTTCCATGATTTAGGATCCAATAAATCACTTGTATCCGAAGCGGTCAATAACCCCAGGCAATAGTTAGCATCAGTAGCACTAGCCGAATAAGCCATGAATATTTTTCCGTTTCGCTTTAATACACTCGGTGCCTCATTGACCCAATATCCCTGTCTTTCCCAAGCGTAATCAGGGGTGGAAATCATAACCGGTTTCCCAGTAATCGTCCATGGATTACTCATTTCCGCGATATAAAGATTCGAATTTCCGCCATCCTTCTGTGCCCAGGCGAAATAACGTTTGCCATTGTTCTCAAATGTGGTGGAATCTAAGGAAAAATTGGTGAAGGCTGTACTGCCTGCTGGTTTTTGCATCATGCCTTTTTCTGTCCATGTTCCTGTAATTGGGTTCGCATCTCCGCACTCGAGAACATATGGACGGATTTTCCAAATATCTTCCGCTGCTCCCGCTGCAAAGTAAATGTACCATTTTCCATCGATAAAATGGATTTCTGGGGCCCAAATATGCGCTCCCATATCCCCTGTAGCGTGTTTGGTCCAAATTACTTTTTCCTCTGCTGTGGCAAGGCCCTGAAGAGTTTTTGCTCTCCGCAATACAATGCGGTTATATTCAGGAACCGATGCTGTGAAATAATAATAGCCATCAGTATGTTTAAATATGTGAGGGTCTGCTCTTTGCTCAATCAATGGGTCAGTATATTCATAGGTTGTCGCCTCCCCTTTAACGGTAAAGGTTCCGGTTTTGGTATAAGCTTGTTTGTTCACTTCTGCCCAATCCACATTAAGTGTTCCAGTAGATCCGTCACTATAATTTACATCTACAGTAGATGGAAGCTGTGGCGCGGTGCCCTTTTTTGTCTTAACGTTCACCTCGTCAACTTTAGCAATCTTAGTAACACTTATATTGGCAACAGGCTGGATTTTGGTACCATAAACTGATCCCTTGACTTCAAGCTTCCCAGTTTGTGAGAAATCATCATTTGAAATAGGGTTCCACTCTACATCAAGTTGCTCGGTATGACCATCGTAATGGTGTACAGTTACCTTCTTAGGAAGCTTTGGTGGGAAATCTACCATTGTTCTCAGATTCACGTCTTCAATCGAAACAATACTGTCAGCCAGCACAGTGACGTTAAAGTTTTTCGTTTCTGAATAACCATTCCGGCTAATTGTCGCTGTCAAGGTAACACTTGCATCCTTCTGGTCTTTTGCAGGTCTTGTCACTACACCTGTATTGGAAATTACGGAGAGAGAGTCAGTTTTCCAAGAAATTGATACCCCACCGTCAGCAGTCACAGGTAATTTTAAATCTTGAATGACTTTTGAAGTATCACCAAGAGTCAGAGTTCCCGCAACCCTTTCAACGGCTTCTTGGTCGGTCATAGATTCTGAGACAACCTGCTGGATTTCTTCAACACCCAATCCTCGATTATAGATGCGGAAATCACTCACTTTACCGTCTAAATAAGGATCGGGCCAATTCGATTTTCCGATATAGTTATAGGCAGTTTCCCCGAAATCGGACGGTTTCTTGGTTGAAGTTCCTGTGGCACCAACCTTGCCATTAACATAGATTGTATAAGCTGTTCCGTTTTTGCTGATAGCGATATGTGTCCATTCACCGACCTTCGGAGCACTCGGAGTAGCGTCTGCAACTCGTCCTACTACATCCAAATACAAGTTTTCTGTAAGGAAGATTTTACCTGCATTAGCTCCGGTTCCGAAATCAAAAATTCGAGTCCAATCTCCTGTTTTTGAATCCAAATATACCCATGTGGAGATGGTGAAATCATCCAGAGTACTCATAATACCTGATGGCAGTTGCACATATTGGCTTTTCGTATGATCAAGATCAATGCCGGTCCTGCCGTCCACAGTAGTTAGGGAAGCCCCGTTCATAACGGTGGCATCCTTGCCATGACCAGAGGCATCAGTTATGGATGTCCCGCTTAACTTATCAAATTTATACCAAGATGTGAGACCTTCCTCTGTTACTGAAACACTTCCAGTTGGCTGTTGAACAGCACTTGTTGTTTCTGGAGTTAATGTTGCAGCCCAAGAAGGAACAACCGTTGTTGGAACCGACAAAAGTGTGACTGCCAGTGCACAATGAATTGTTTTTTTCAACTTCATATTTAATCCCTCCTTATGATTCTTACATAAGATTGACTTTTTAGATTATTAGATTGTTTCTCCTAAACTAATGCTTAGATACCTAGTTAAGTATTCCAAGATATTCATTGATTTTGTAGTCCGGGCTTATATTGGAAGCTGGTATTCACTATTTCACTTAAGTCTGCAGCACCGAGACTGACATCATATTTACCAGCTGCATGATTCGAAAGTGTAAAGACATAACTGAATTTACCGTCGTCTTCCGTGGTAATTTGATCAAGATAATCCAATTTACCATTTGGCGCTGTAACTCTAACGGCTACATCCGTCCCTTTTTTCTGGGTCAAATAGCCTTCAATTACAACTTTTCTATTATTCACAGATAATTTTAAATCCTTTATAGTTGTAGGCTGCTGTTTTTCTACAGTGATTGTGGCCGAATCAGTAAATTGTCCTTCATCGGTTGTAGCAATAATATCAGCCTTACCCGGAGATTTTGCAGCAATTGTAACGGTTGTCTTTCCATCTTCAGGATTATAAGTTGGATTAGAAATGGATACCACATTAGGATCACTGGATGTAAAAGTCACTTTTTGATTAAGTACATTACTTGGTAATACAACAGCAGACAAACTGCTTTCATCATTTTGTTGCAGTGTAAGGCTATCAATATTCAATTGGACATCCTTTACATTTGCTTCTGACATCTTAAAAGTTGCATTCTCTTTATCCCCTTCGGTGTTCACTTGCTCTAATTTCAATAAGTAATCCTTTTGCTTAATATATAAATTCGGGAAGTTATATGACTGAAAGGAGGCCCAGTTTGGATCTGATAAACCAGGCACCTTTTTAAATGTGGCATCAGCTTTGAATAAATCTGTACCGTCATTTTTTATAAGTGCGAGGTCATTATTACTATGTCTTAAATAGTATCCTGGCTTATTCACAGACTGAATGGAAACATACTCCTCCCCTGAATTCGCTAGTCCAGGGACTATCTGCCATCTGGCATCAAAATTTGAAATATTTAATACGTCTAAAGGATCAATCCGTGCATCATTGTTATAGTGCCTAATATAGCGGTCTAGGAAACTATACGACTGCAGCTTTTGTCCTTCACCATCCAAGCCTGTGGAAGTAGGGACAACTTTTTTTATCGTGCCGTCAGGATTGTAGTATAATCGATCGATTGAGACTGAGCGTCTGTATGAACTTCCGGTTGGCAAAGCAGCGGTATGATAAATAATGTACGACTTTCCTTTGAAATCAATAATGGATTGATGACTAGTATTACTATTGTTTTTATCATTAGGGTCTGAGGTGAACGGATCCATCAGCATTCCCTTATATTCCCATGGACCGGTAGGGCTCTCACTCATTGCGTAAGCTAGTCCTTCTGGCCAATTATGAGCAAATGATAAATAATATTTGCCATTCCGTTTATGAATCCACGGAGCTTCTGTGAAACCACCTTTCAAGTTATTGATGGTAACCTTTTGAATATCCCCGTCTAGCTCGATCATGTTCGGTTTTAGCTTTGCATAGTATGGATACGAATTTCCCCAGTATAGGTACCCCTGTCCGTCATCATCCACCAATACTGTAGGATCAATATCATCCCATGAAATGTTGGAGGTCGTCATTTGATTGGTAATCAATGGCTTTCCAAGTGCGTCCTTAAACCCTTCAGTTGGACTTTGGGAGGTAGCTACACCAATACAATATCCACTACCGTCCTTATTATTAGTGGCTACATACCAATAATATGTACCGTCTCTCTCGATGACTTGACTCGCCCATGCGGCATCTTCCCTCGCCCATGAAAAGGTATCCTTGACGCTTAGTGCTCCCTCTTGTTTCCAATTCTCCATATCAGTTGAAGAATAAATGACCCATTCTGGCATAAAATAAAAATTTCCACCCGCACTCGCTTCATCGTGTCCTGCATAGAGATATACCTTGTCACCCTGAACGAGCGCAGCCGGATCTCCGGTGAACTTATCCTTAATGATAGGGTTATCCGCATAGGCTGCAGTTGAAAAGGATGATAATAGTAGTGTTGATAACATAATTTTCGAAACTACTTTTTTCATAGGGTTGTGTAATACCTCCTTAAAAAATAATATTTAAACGCTTTCATATGAGAGAGTATATCAAATCAGTTGTAGACATTCTTTATAAAAATCTACGATATTTTATAAAATACATCACATTATTTTTATAGCAAAATTTTATCGATTGAAACTTTGCTTACTAGTTTAACTAAGTATACAAAAAAGAAAAATAGACCTTGAAACCACTTATAACGTGGTTTCAAGGTCTATTCACTAGATGTTTTAATAGAGCTTATTTATTTATAGAAAACGGTTAATATTTATAATTTTTTTGTATTCTTTGGTACTTTTTGCTTAAAATTGGATCCTCTTAGTCCTTGTTCCTGTTCCTAGCTTAGTTCTAGTATTAATAAGCCCGATTAATGAAATCCCGTTTGGCGTTCTCCTGACTAAAAATCCCTTCCTCTGTGACGATTTTGACCGGAATCTCTTTTCCTTCCTTATAATCCATTATCACTTTCATTAATTCGGGCCCTAACATTGGATTACACTCCACCGTCAAATTCAATTTACCCGCAAATAGAGCATTAAAGGCCTCTTTTGTAGCATCTACTGAAATGATCAAAATGTCTTTTCCAGGCCTTTTCCCATACTCTTCAATTGCCTCAATCGCTCCCAGCGCCATGTCATCATTATGGGCATAAACGACCTGAATCTTATCCCCATACTTTTCCAAGTATTCCTTCATGACACGTCTACCTGCTTCTTTCGTAAAATCCGCTGATTGGGATGCGATGACATGATAGTTCGGATTATTTTTCAGTAATTCTTCAAATCCCTTTTTCCGATAAACAGCTGGTGAAGACCCCTGTGTCCCCTGCAATTCTACAATATTAATATTCTTTCTTACTCCTTTAGTTTGTCCTAAAAGCCATCTCGCAGCTCTTCTTCCCTCTTCTTGAAAATCAGAGCCAATTGAGGTCAGCCAAAGAGAATCATCTTTTAGGCTCAATTCTCGGTCCGTCAGAATAACAGGGATTCCTGCCATTTTTGCCTCTTTCAAAACATCTTCATATCCCGTTTGCACAACAGGAGAAAACGCAATAACATCTACCCTTTCCCGAATAAAGTTCCGAATAGCTTTAATTTGATTATCCATACTTTGGTTGGCATTTTTAAATTTAAGCTCAATTCCAAAGTCTTGGGCGGCTTTTTTGATAGAGCTGGAATTGGCGGCTCGCCAACTGCTCTCTTTTCCAACTTGAACAAATCCTAGTTCAATCTGATTTTTTTGTTGTTTAGGTACAGTTAATGTATTCTGCTTTATTTGTACATATTGGTCCACATTATCTTTCGTAATTTTATTCACACGCAAAAGAATCTTTTTGGGAATACCCGATTTGCCTTGTAATAGATCCATTGCATACTGAATTGATTCTTTGCCACCGGTCCTATAGCCGAACGTTCCCGTCAAAATGTTCCTTCTGATCAAATCGAGTCCGCCATTTTCACCTTCTAGACCATCTACACCAATAATTTTAACTCCTTGGATCCCCTTCTTCTCAAATGCCCTGTGTGCTCCAAGAGCCATAGCATCACTATGAGCGAAAACGATATCAATTGGGGGGAGATTTTTTATCCTCTCCAATATCTGATCTTCCGCCTTATCTCGATTCCAATCTGCAACTATCGTATCAACCTGGTGAATGTTGGGATGATTTTGGATACTTTCATTGAATCCCATACTTCTTTCCATCACTGGTGGTGATTCAGCTAGGCCTTGTATTTCCACTAAATTTACCTGTTTATCTCCTACCAGATCTGCAACCAAATGCCCGGCGTTTCTGCCAATCGCTTCATTGGCCGGACCAATAAATAATGTATAATCATATCCGTCGATGGCTCGCCCTAAGACAATAACAGGTATTTTTTTATGTACCTTAGCAATGATCGGTGTTAAACTTTTCGAGTCATTTGTGGAAATAATCAACAAGTCAATCCCAAAACCCAACAATTTATTAATATCTTGTTTCTGTTTATCAATACTGTGAGCTGCATCGGTATAAATCACCTGCAATTCTTTGTATCGATCTGCTTCATTTTTGATTTCATTATTCATCGCTACTCGCCAAGGTTCAGTTAAATTCGCCTGAGACACACCTATAACAAACTTTGTCCCTTCATTCGCCTGGTGAGAAGCATGCCCTGCTCGATAACCAAACCCTCCAAGGATCATAAAGACTAAAATTGTAATCCAATATATTTTCTTAATCCTAAACCGTGCTTTCAATAATGCCCTCCCTCCTTAACATAATTAGAGGGAGATACACCCATTACTTTTTTAAATGCTGTACTAAAATAATGCTGAGTGTTATATCCGACTTTATCAGCAACTTCATAAATTTTGTAAGATGGGTTTTCCATAAATTTAATTGCATACTGAATCCTGACTTGGGTCAAGTAATCGATAAAAGTAGAACCTAATTCTTCCTTCAAAAGCCGGCTTAAGTAACTCGGACTAACATTAACTTCCTGAGCTACCTCTTGGAGGGTTAAATTTTGTTTGTAGTAATATTTCTCAATATATCTCTTAGCCAATATAACCACTGGCAAAATCATAGATTGTTCGTTAAGCTCTTTGATGAAATTACTATATACATTCGGGATTTCAGTTGGGGGTTTCTCTACCACTTTTTTGGCTATCATTATTTTTTTACCCGTCAACTTTTCGATAACTTCTTCAACTTGTTCACTTAACAGATACATTGGCTCTATTTCTTCCATCGGGATGATTGCTACGATATGATTCCTATCATCCCGAAAGACAACACGTGACTCATAAGCATCGAGTAATTCATCGATAATATTTTGCATGCTAAAAAGCAAGAGGTCCATTTCCCAAGAATCTCCCATATTACCTTCCACAGCTAACCGCATAGGTTTAATTACAAAGATCCCAGCTTTTTCCCAATCTAAACGAAAATAGTGGAGTTGCTTAACAATTTCCTCATCATTTAACTGCCCTTTTACCCACTTGCACAAAAAGCTGTTTCTAACCAAATCCACATTCTCGTCCAATTGTTCATTCAGCCATTGGACGAATTGATTACTTCTTCTGGATTCATCCAGAAGGTTGACTGCTTTGGTAACGGTTCTTCTCAAATCATCAGAATTAACTGGCTTTAGTAAGTATTCAAATACATTTAATCGAAGGGCTTCCTGCGCATAAGAAAATTCATCATGTCCACTGATTACAATAATAATTGAAGAAGGTAGTTTCTTTTTCAGTTTTTCAATTAATTGCAATCCATTTAGAAAAGGCATATTAATATCCAAAAAAAGAATATCAGGCTTAACCTCCAGCGCCAATTCAAATGCAGTCTCCCCATCTTGAGCTTCTCCTACTATTTGAATATTCCATTCATCCCAATTCAGCGATTTTTTCAACCCTCTAATGATTTTAGGTTCATCATCAGCAATAAGTAATTTCAACATTTTCATCCCTCCTATTAAAATGAAAGAAAAACTTATCAGCTTAACACCTCTCGTACAATAGGATGCCAAATCTCTACCGTCGTACCTTTATTTTCTATGCTTTGAACATTTAACCCATAGTCATTTCCAAAAGAGAGCTTAATTCTTTCATTTACATTCAACATGCCATATCCTTCCGAATCTGCACCGCCAATCATGCCCGTTTTTCGCAGACGTTGATTTAATTTAGTGACCAACTCTGGATTCATCCCACTTCCATCATCTGATACACTCAGATATAGCTTATTATCAATGATCTTTACTTGTATCAAAATTTTCCCTCGGCCTCTCTTGGTTTTAATCGCATGATAAATCGAGTTTTCTACTAATGGTTGTAAAATAAGTTTGAGAACAAAAAGTTCTCTCGCTTCCTCCTGCA
Source organism: Bacillus sp. sid0103 (assembly GCF_019219025.1). Next base: position 154,689 of record NZ_JAHUWN010000007.1, read on the forward strand.
CCTCGATAACATAATCAAACTTATCCTCATATCTAGTCATCTGAATAATTAGATAACTCTCTATGTGCTCGATTTCTTCTGATACCTTTATACTTTCTTTTCCCTTACTTAACCCAATCCGAAAAAGTTTTGTCAACGCATCAATCACGTCCATAATGTCTTTTGCCTGATATTCCAGGGCCATCCACTTAAGGGTATCAAATGTGTTGTAAAGAAAATGAGGCTTAATTTGCTCTTGAAGCACTTTTAACTCTGCCTCACGCTTTCGTTTTTCTATCAAATTAATAAGATTGAGGAGGTTTTTAATAGATTCAATCATACTATTAAAACTGTCTCCAAGCTTCTTAATCTCATCGTCATTTTTACTTTCAAATTTATTGTCTAAGTCTCCTTGTGCTGCCTTTTTCATGAGTGCGCTTAATTGACTTAGGGGTCTTGTAATCGACGATGTGAAATAAGCAGCTGCAATAATAGCCAAAATCAACACAATCATTGCAATAATTCCCGCAGTCCATCTCATATCCTTTATAAAAGCAAGAGTTTCGTTAATAGAGAATACTCCAACAATCTTCCATTTTGTGTATTCAGAATAGTCATACATCACCTGATAATCGGTATCCTGAATGTTTTTATTAAAACTTCCTGACCTTCTATTATCGAACCAAGAGTCCTTTATACGATATACGATTCTATTAACTGGGGTATACACAATACGAGACTGTTCATCTATAACGTAGACAAATCCATGCGAACCAAACCCCATATTTCGGATTTCACTATTAATTGCATCAAGCTTCCAATCAATCAGAATTACCCCCAAAACTTCTCCTGTTTTTTCATTCATGATCGCTTTAGTAACTGACAATACATCATCTGCACTGTACTTTGGATTAGTGGTGAGGTTCCTTCCGATTGGTCTACTTTCCAAATGAATCATAAAGGGAGAATTCACTGCTTGCTTATACCAACTCTCATTGGTTAGAGAATCCCTTGTCATTTTAGACATTTCGTTACTTATTGATAAATCCTGTTTATTGACTATTAAAATCCCAGCAATCTGAGGATGTGTATCCGTATACATTTTCATCTGCTTTTTTATTTTGGATTCTAGACCAACCTCTGACTTATGTATAAGAAGGAAATCGTTTACATTTTCATTTCTGCTCAAATATTCCGTAATATTCTCTAATTCCTTTATATGTAACTCTATATTTTTTTTCACTTGCTTAATAGCCTTCTTGGTATGCTCATTCGCCTGTTGTTCAATCTGATTTGTATATTCATGAGCAGGTAAGGCTGTCGAAATAGCGATAGAAAGCAAGATAATCGTAATAAATATACAAATTAATTTAAAATATAAAGATTTGTTTCTAAAAAACCAAAAAATGATTTATCCCTCCTGCCAATAAATTTATTATGAAATTTAATTGTTTATATTACAATCTTAATGATGAATACCCTTTCAAAAATCTTATTAGCAATAACTTTTCCAAGGATTTATTTTTTTCCACCTCAATAGACAAGTACTTGTATGCATTATTATATCAAAATTTCGACAAAATAGAATATTGTTAATTTAATTATGTTAATATAATGTTTTTACCCTTAATAACTTTTCGGCAAGCAACAACGAACTGATTCCAACGTGACTTTCTTCTTCAAGGAATAACCAGTTTCCGACAATCCTTATTCCTTTTCTTTTGCTTTTTGCAAAAAAGCCTCCCTCACTTGTTTGGGGTTCCCAACATAGCAAAAGAGGCTCCACTGTCTGTATGACATGTTTATAAGATATCTTTGATTTTTTTAATAATGCTTTCTGGCGTAAATCCATATTCTTTCGAAATACGTTCACCTGGTGCCGATGCTCCAAATGTCCTAATTCCAATTACAAGTCCTTCTCGGCCAACATATTGAGCCCATCCTTGAGGAGAACCTAATTCAATAGCCACATTTACCTTAATATCATTTCTAAGAATTGATCCTTGGTAATCTTTAGATTGTTTGTCAAATAACTCCCAAGATGGCATGCTGATTACACGAGCCTTAATCCCTTCTTTTACTAATCCTGCTTTTACATTAAGGGCAAGCGTTAATTCAGAACCCGTGGCAATTAGTTGGACAACAGGTGCTTCATTCTTAGTGTCATCTGCAATGTAGGCTCCTTTAACGACCTTTTCATTTGCTGTTGCGAAATCAATATTTACTGTAAGGTTTTGCCGTGTTAACACTAAAGCCACAGGACCATTTTTATTTTCAATCGCATATCTCCAAGCTGCAGCCGTTTCATTCGCATCCGCAGGACGTAAAACTGTTACATTCGGAATGCCGCGAAGAGCTGATAATTGTTCAATTGGTTCATGTGTTGGTCCATCTTCACCAACAAAGATGCTATCATGTGTAAACACATAAACTACTGGTAAATTCATTAAGGCGGATAATCTTATTGCTGGACGTAGATAATCAGAAAACACAAAGAATGTAGAACCGAACGGTTTAACTCCTTCATGGAGTGCCATTCCATTAACAATAGCGCCCATCGCAAATTCCCTTACTCCAAAGTAAACATTGCGACCCTCATAATTACTTGCAGAGAATCTCCCTAATTCATTTAAGTGAGTCATCGTTGATGATTCTAAATCAGCAGAGCCGCCAATTAAATTTGGAATTTTTTTAGCCAGTGCATTTAAAACTTGTCCGGAAGCAACACGTGTGGAAAGGGATGCTCCTTTTTCGTAAACCGGCACTTCTTGATCCCAATCTTCTGGAAGTTCTCCTCTAATTTCTCTTTCAAGACGTTCTGATAGTTCTGGATGCTCCACTTTATACTGGGTAAATAGTACATCCCAAAGCTGATTTGCCTGGATTCCATGGTTTTTAACTTCCTGCCAGTACTCCTTTACTTCCTTTGGAATAAAGAAGTCTTCTTGCGGCCATCCGAAAAATTCCTTCGTCAGCTTTACTTCCTCTGCACCAAGCGGAGAACCGTGAGTTCCTTGATGTCCACCTTTTCCACCCTTGTTAGGGCTTCCGTAACCTAAAGTTGTTTTTATCTCGATTAAGGTTGGTTTGTTCAACTCTTTTTTTGCTTCCACTAAGGCTTCTTCGATTGCCGTTAAGTTATTTTCTTCTTCAACTCGGAGGACTTGCCATCCATATGCTTCAAAGCGCACAGCTACATTTTCAGAGAATGAAAGATCTGCTTCACCATCAAGTGTTATATTATTTGAATCATATATTAATATTAATTTTCCTAATTGTAAGTGACCAGCCAGTGAAGCTGCCTCTGCGGAAACACCTTCCATTAAGTCGCCATCCCCGCAAATTGCGTATGTATAATGGTCTATAAGCGGGAAGTTATCACGGTTATAAACAGAAGATAAGTGAGCTTCTGCCATAGCCATTCCGACACCCATTGCAACCCCCTGGCCTAATGGACCAGTTGTTGCATCGACACCTGCAGTATGCCCAAATTCAGGATGTCCTGGAGTTTTGCTTCCCCATTGTCGAAACTGTTTTAAATCTTCGAGCGATACATCATACCCACTCAAGTGCAATAGGCTATATAACAGCATGGATCCATGACCAGCAGAGAGCACAAAGCGATCACGATTAAACCATGATGGATTCTCAGGATTGTGGTTCATTATCTTTGAAAATAATACATGTCCGGCAGGTGCCATTCCCATTGGCATACCTGGATGTCCGGATTTGGCTTTTTCAATGGCATCAATAGCAAGTGTTCGAATGGTATTGACCGCTAACCGCTCTACTAGTAATTTATCAACTGTCTTACTCACAGAAAATCCTCCTCTATATAACCATAGATAATTTTTTAAAATTAAACATCAGGGCTATTATCCCTAATAGCCCTGATGTTTTTTATTTGATTCACTATACCTTAACGACTTTACGACTTTAGATATTGGCTCTGTTAAACTTGCCTGTTGATTTCCGCTCCAGGCGCTTCGCTTTCCGCGGGCGGTCCGGGGAGCCTCCTCGTCGCTGCGCTTCTGCGGGGTCTCCCCTGCCCCGTCCTCCCGCAGGAGTCTTCGCGCCTGGAACGTAGATCAACAGGGTGCCAAAATCAACAATAAGCTTTAACATAGCCTAGATATTTAGCGGAAAATAACGTCATTCCAACGTAGTTCGTTATTGAACGCATGAGTATTCGTATCATTATTAATAACAACCATTTCGATTCCAGTTAGTTCTGCAAAGTCTCGCAGTTGTTCTGTTGTTACTTTATACGAATAGCCAGTATGGTGGGCTCCGCCAGCTTGGATCCAGTTTTCAACTGCTTGGCTTAAAGATGGTTGAGTTTTCCAAAGTACTCTTGCAACAGGAAGATTTGGCATGTCTTTCTCTGGTTGAACTGCATCTACTTCATTCACCAGTAGACGGAAACGATGTCCAAGATCAACAATGGATGCATTCAAGGCGGAACCGCCTCTTCCGTCAAACACGATTCTCGCAGGGTCTTCTTTACCGCCAATTCCAAGTGGATGAACCTCGATTTTCGGACGAGTTGCTGAAATGGATGGGCATACCTCCAGCATATGAGCACCAAGGACCATTTCTTTACCTGGCTCAAAATGATACGTGTAATCCTCCATGAAAGAAGTTCCTTCATTTCCTGCGATAATTTTCATCAATCTAACAAGAGCAGCTGTTTTCCAATCTCCTTCACCTGCAAAACCATAGCCTTGTTCCATTAAACGCTGCACAGCTAATCCAGGAAGCTGACGCATTCCATGTAAATCTTCAAAAGTAGTTGAAAATGCAGTGTAGCCGCCTTCGGATAAGAATGCTTTCATTCCAAGTTCAATTCTAGCTTGATAACGGATGGAATCACGTACCGGACCATCCGTAAGTCCTTCTGGAGTAATATCATATTGCTCTTCGTATTCAGCCATTAACTGGTCAAGATCTTGTTCTGTTACATCATTCATACGTTGAACGAGATCGCCGACTCCGTAACCATTGACTGTCCAGCCGAACTTGATTTGCGCTTCTACCTTGTCACCCTCTGTTACCGCTACTTGGCGCATGTTATCACCAAATCTCGCAACCTTTAAGTTTTTGCTTTCTTCAAAAGCAACGGCTGTTCTCATCCAGCTGCCAATACGCTCTCTTACTTCTGGGTTTTCCCAGTGACCAACCACGACCTTGCGCTTAACTTTTAGGCGGCTTGCAATAAATCCATGCTCTCGGTCGCCATGGGCAGCTTGGTTTAAATTCATGAAATCCATATCGATAGAATCCCAAGGTATATCCCGGTTAAATTGTGTAGCTAAATGCAGATACGGCTTTTGAAGGGCTGATAAGCCGGCAATCCACATTTTTGATGGTGAGAATGTATGCATCCACGTAATAATACCTGCACAATTTTCATCAGCATTTGCTTCTAAAATCAGTTTACGGATGGAATCTGAATCTTTTACAACTGATTTAAAAATTAATTTATACGGTACAGCAGAATCATCGTCCAAACCATTTACAATAGTTTTGGAGTTTTCCTCTACTTGCCGTAATACATCTTCTCCGTATAATAATTGACTTCCTGTTACAAACCAGAATTCATAGGCTTTTGTAGATAACATGGTAATTCCTCCTTTAAGTAAATGAAATATACTTTTATTTAATATTAGTAAACTATCACAATTCGTACGTACAAGTTTTAACAGTCTGGCTGTTTTAGCAGACTACTTTTGTCCGTAATAGGCATTAGCACCATGCTTACGGAGATAATGCTTATCAAGCAAGAATTGATCAATAGGATTAATTTTCGGATTAAGCTGGAATGTGTTCAATGCCATTTTTGCTACTTCCTCTAGAACAACAGCATTGTGAACCGCTTGGCTTGCATCTTTCCCCCAGCTAAATGGGGCATGACCTGATAATAAAACACCGGGCATAGCAATCGGATCAAGGCCTTCTTTTTTAAAGGTGTCAATAATGACATTCCCTGTTTCAAGCTCGTATCCCCTTTCAATTTCCTCTTGAGTCAGGGTACGTGTACAAGGAATTTCTCCATAAAAATAATCTGCATGTGTTGTCCCAAGTGCTGGGATGGGACGTCCTGCTTGAGCCCAGCTTGTAGCCCCTGGAGAATGAGTATGAACAATCCCGCCTATTTGTGTAAATGCCCGATATAATGCTAAGTGTGTTGGTGTATCAGAGGAAGGTCTTAACGTGCCTTCAACGATCCTTCCATCTAAATCTAAAACAACCAGATCATCTATTTGTAACTCTTCGTACGGAACACCACTAGGTTTGATAACCACAAGGCCTGTTTCACGATCAATCCCGCTCACATTTCCCCAAGTAAACGTAACCAAACCATGTTCTGGAAGCTTCAAGTTTGCATCTAAGACTTCTCTTTTCAAACGCTCTAACATACTGTTTCTTCCTCCTTCTTCTCTAAGGAGCTTTCTTTCTTAATCTTTTTCAAGGTTTTCATGACATTGTTTTCGCCGCGGCCAAAATAATCGTAAAGACGGGCATATTCGGTATATAACTGTTCATAAATTTCAGCATTATGTTTAATAGGTTGATAGATATCATCTTTTACTCTTCCCATATCTTTGGCTGCATCCGTAATGCTGTCGTACCCGCCGCGTTCTTTTCCAGCTGCTACGGCACCAAACATGGCAGAGCCAAGGGCTGGAGTTTGTGAAGACGCTGAGATCTTAATATCTATATTTAGTACATCAGAGTAAATTTGCATCATCAATGCATTTTTCTCAGCAATTCCGCCGGCAGCGTATACCTCATTCACTGGGACTCCATTGTTACGGAATGTCTCTACAATCATCCGTGTACCGTATGCCGTCGCTTCTATTAAGGCACGATAAATTTCTTCCGGCTTAGTTAATAGGGTTGCACCAAGAAGAACGCCGGTAAGGTCCGCATCGACAAGAGTTGATCGGTTACCGTTCCACCAATCTAAGGCAAGGAGACCGCTTTCACCAACACGTAATTGAAATGCTTTTTCGGTTAGTAATTGATGAATACTAATCCCTTTTTCTTTTGCTTCTTCGTGGTAGCTTTGAGGAACACAGTTTTCAGTGAACCATTCGAAGTGGTCTCCTACGCATGATTGGCCGGCTTCGTAGCCCATATATCCAGGGATCACGCCATCTTCAACTACACCACACATACCTGGAACAATCTTTTCTTCTTCTCCTAAAAGAATATGACATGTAGAAGTTCCCATAATCATTAACAATTTACCTGCATCTGTAATACCTACCGCTGGTACAGCAACATGTGCGTCTACGTTTGCAACCGCTACTGCTGTACCTGGTTTTAAACCAGTCAATTTAGCAGCTTTTTCAGTAATTTCCCCTGCTTTTGAGCCAATTGGTACAATCTTAGTAGAAAGTTTTTCTTCTACTACATTTTCCAAACGAGGATCAAGCGCTTTGAAAAATTCTTTGGATGGATATCCATCTTGCTTATGCCAAATCGCTTTATATCCAGCCGTACAACTATTGCGGTCGATATTACCTGTTAACTCTGAAATAACCCAGTCAGTAGCTTCTAAAATCTGATCTGCTGCTTCATAAATTTCAGGAGCCTCATTTAGAATCTGCCATAATTTTGGAAACAGCCACTCAGAAGAAATTTTCCCTCCATAACGTTGTAAGAACTTTTCTCCACGGGCTTCTGCCATTTCATTTAAGCGGTTCGCTTCATCTTGAGCCGCGTGATGTTTCCAAAGTTTCACATAGCTGTGAGGTTGGTTTATAAATTCATCTTTGAAACACAATGGTGTTCCATTGGCATCAATCGGAAGGACCGTACAAGCTGTAAAGTCAATCCCTAATCCAATTACATCTTCCGCTGAAATTTTTGCTTTCTCTAAAACTTCCGGAATCGTAACCTGTAAAACTTCAAGATAATCGGCCGGATGCTGCAGTGCCCAGTCATGTTCTAACTTCGTGGTTCCATTTGGTAAAAATTCATCCATGACCCCATGTGTATAGGGTTTTACGGCCGTAGCCACTTCTCTTCCAGTTCCTACTTCAACAAGTACAGCTCTTCCAGATTGTGTTCCATAATCTACACCAATTGAATACTTAACCATCTACTTCACCCTTCCCAAGAAAGTAAAATTTTGAAACATCTTTAATAGTTTTAATTTTTAATATTATATTCATACGCACAAGTTAACCTAACCATAACTTGTACGTATAAGTTAATTTAATCTTATCATTTAATCATTTTTTTTCAATAAGGAAAGTAAAATTTTTACGCCCCACCGCTAATAGAGAAAATAAATTGGAGATATTCTATATTTTTTGTTAACATATTACTTAAAAGGTATTGTTATATCGTACGTACAAGTGATAATTAGCAGCAAGATAGTTGAAAGCGGTGATAACGTGGCACAACAAGCTAAATATATAATGATAAAAGAAAAGATTAAGGATTGGATCACAAGTGGTGAAGTTAAACCTGGTGAGAAAATCTATTCGGAAAATGATCTTATGAAGATGTTTAATGTTAGCAGGCATACCATACGCCAGGCTGTCGGAGATTTGGTTCATGAAGGATGGTTATACAGAGAACAAGGCGCTGGAACGTTTTGTTCTAACAAGTTAGAGGAAGTGTTGCCAGTTCAACAGTCTTTTAGTACACCGACGGGAAAAAATATCGGAGTTATCACAACATATATTTCTGATTATATTTTCCCATCCATCATAAGGGGAATGGAATCCTACTTAACGGAAGCTGGGTATACCTTAACCCTCGCCTGTACAAACAACGATGTAGACAAAGAGAAGTATTGTTTACAGACCATGTTAAACAGGAAAATAGATGGTCTTATTGTAGAACCAACAAAAAGCAATAATTACAACCCAAACATCCAATATTACCTTGAGTTGGAACAAAACAACATTCCTTACCTGATGATTAATCAATTTTATTCGCAACTCATGCCTCCGCACATCATTGTTAATGATGAAAACGGTGGATATATTGCAACGGAACATTTAATAAAACTGGGCCACAAGAAAATTGTCGGTCTGTTTAAAACCGATGACCTTCAAGGGGTCAATCGTATGAGAGGGTTTATCCGTGCATTTAGAGAATTAGGATTGACAGCTTATCCCGAGATGATCGTTACCTATACGACTGAAGAACGCTATGAAAAACTAATAAAACGATTAAAAAATTTCTTCACGACAGACTCCAGGCCTACTGCTATCGTTTGTTACAATGACGAACTAGCCTTACAAGTGTTAGATTTACTTAGAAATCTCCAAATAAGCGTTCCAGACGATGTTTCCATTGTTGGTTATGATGATTCCTTTTTAGCAGAGGCGACAGATATAAAATTTACTACTGTTGCCCATCCAAAAATGCAAATGGGAATTGATGCGGCTAAATGGATTGTTTCTGCTGTGGAGAAAAATGGTGATAGCCCCTCATCGATTGTATACGAACCGGAATTAGTTATTCGAAATTCTACTGCTCCATTTAATATAGAACAAAGTAAATAATAAACATAAAAAGTCGGAGGATCCCCGACTTTTTTATGTTTATTAGAAAGATGTACATCTGTATTTCTAATATCTGTTTTCTTGTGATTCATAATTTTAATAATTTGTGCACCAAACAGTTTTCCTTCTTATTGAACGACTCCCTCTCTCTGGTAAATCCGAAATGCGGGAACAATCGTGTCCGAAACAATTTCTTTTCCTTTCTCACGAATGAAGTCTAATTTATAATAGGCATCAAATCTTTGGCTGATCTCTGTTTTCACAAGTTCAGGCGGAGTGACGACGATGAATTGGAACTTTAGTTTTTCGGCTACTGCGAATATCGGGTCAAGGACATGTGCCGATGCAGCTTGTCCGAACGGATTATCACAGACTAAAGGAACCCAGCTATGATCGGTTTCGCTTTTAACGGATAATAACATCATCATCATCACCATTCGGGCTGATAACTTCTGTCCGCCGCTGCCATCGGATTTCGTCTTAGAACCTTGATTAATTGTCTGCCAGGTTGAATAATGCTCTCTTTGCGGTTTCCCGTACATAAAGGCATTATCTGTTCGCATATTATAGACGAGCAGCTCAGGATATCGATTTCGAAGGGATACAAATAAAATTTGCTCATCACTTATGAGTTGTTTTATTTCTTCGTCTAACAATCGATTATGATCATCTATCATATCAAATTGTTTGGTAATTTTGTTAATGGCAGCTACAAAGTGCTGCTTCAGTAGTGGTTCAATATCTTCAGCCTTTTTAGGTAAGATATCTTCTTTGAGCTGAACGAGCGGAAAGGATCCTCGTTCATTTTTCAGCTTCATTTTCGCAATCATTGAACGAATGGCCTCTGAAATGCTCATCACTTTCATACTGGCACGGCTGGCCCAGAAGTTTTGAGCCTTTTCTGCTCTTTCTTTGTCGCGTTCTAATTGTTCCAATCCACTTTGTGAAAAACGTTTCATATTTTTAACGATGTTCTGGATATGCGTATAATGCCTTGTATCCATATGGTCTAGTGTCGTTAATACTTCATTTTTAAAACGAATCTCCCAATCCTTGCCCTCAATCGTGAGCTTTAAATTGCGCAATGATTGATCGATTTTCGCATGCTTCTCCTGACCATCTTCCTGTATCCCTTGATGTTCTTCACACCAGGATATGATACACGCTTTTCCTTGACTCTTAATTTTTTCTAGATCATCATTCGTAAATACTGCAGCTTCCTCTTTTAGGATAACGGATAAGGTTAACAAATCTCCTTCATAACCCGCAATTTTGGTTTCCGTTTCTTTTTGGCGTTTCTCAGCCTGCTTTACTTCCTCTTTCGCTACTTTCGTTTGGTCTTTAATTTCTACTTCCTTTACTTCTAATTCAAGGTCTTCCCATTGTTCAGGCTGTTTTTCATGTTTTTCTACTTTCTTTCCTGACTTATCACGCTGTTCAATAGCGTGCTTCAAGGACGTTTCCGCTACAGTTACAGCCGTTCCTTGTTCCCGTTCTTCTTTTTCCGCTGTCTTCGCTTCCTTCTGTGCATTTTGCAGCATATTTTCTAATATACTTAGAGGTTCATCTGGTTCTGCAGCTTTATTCCAGTCCTGATCATGAATAGTTAGTTTTTTCTCTAATTTCTTTTGTTGCTTTTGTTCGGTTTCTCTTTTTGCTTGAAGAACGAGTAATTCTCTAGCCTGTTCTTCTTTTGATTTTTGAAGCTGCTTTAGCTCTTCGATTCTTCCGTTAATCTCTTGTAATAAATGTGGTGATAAGCGAGGGACCTCTTCACATTGGTCTGCTTTTTCATCAGCAGGAAAAGAGGCTTCTTCAATAAAGAACCTGATCTCCTTTATATTTTGTTCAGTTGTAAGCTTCCATTCTACATACGTTTGATTCCACTGGTTTTGCAGATCAATTGTAATTTGGTGCTCTTTTCCTATTTCTTGCTGCTGAATAGTCAAGGATTCCTTTTGCTTCTCTTTCTCTAGTTTCACCCGTTTATTTTCATGATGAAGAGTTTTTTCTTGATCAAACTCCTCTAATGTTTCTATATTTCTTGTAAGCTTTTCTATCTTAACTTTTGTCTTTTCCAGCTGTTCCTTTAACCCAAGCTGTAATTCTTTTTCTTTCTCTTCTTGTGTTTTAATTTCCTGCAATTGCGTCTTCTTAGAAAGTAGAGCGTTTTGTTCCTGATTGAGAGCTTTTTCGATATCACTAGAAAGCTCGCTTGATAAAAAACGATCGATTTCTTTTAAAATACGACGCAAGGAGGTTTCTGTCTTTTCAATTTCAAGGAGCGTATCTTTCTTTTCCTCTATTTGTTTAGCAATCTTTATTTTCCAGCTGGTGAATTGATTTTTATCACTTAATAGCTCTTTCTCGGTTCCGTTAATGATCACAAAGGATGGCTGGTGATATTCACTGTTCATTTCCTCACGTAAGAAAATCGGAACAGGACTTTTAAACATTCTTCCTGTAAGAACCTGCTGGTTAATTTTTTGCCATTGCTGGCCGCTTACGACCAACCCGTATGGAAGGAGCGGATACGTGATAAGGGAATGCCCTATTTCCGCTGGGCTTAGTGATTGGAGAAATTGGGTTCCATAAAATACATCTATTCCAGTCTTCTCATCGATCCATTCCTTTAATTCCTTCACATCTTTATTTGCGATCCAGAAGGGCTCATCGTTTAAGGAGTGATCAAGTTGTGTTTCCCAAAGGTCCTTTTTAATTTGTTCAGCTTGTTGGCGGTTATTGCCTAGTATTTCTTCAATTTGTATCGCATACTTCGATAAGAGCGAGTGAGTAAATGGCGCTTTGACATCAGCAAGTAAACCAAGAAGCTTTTCTAATAGTTTTGCTTCTTTTTGCTTTTGCCCTTCATTAGCTGCCTTTAAATCTTCACATTTTTCCTCTGAAAACTGAATGGATTGGACGAGCGTACCATGTGAAGTGGCAAGTTGATTTTGCTTTTCACTAGATTCTTTATCTTTTGCTTGCAACTCTACTAATCTAGCCTTTTTGTCTTCAATTTGTTTAAAAAGACTCTCGATCAAGCCCTTTAAATCATAGGTTAAGCGATCGCCAAATTCTTGTATGAGTGCCGCTTCCTTCAACTCAAAATTATGCATTTGCGTATAAAGAAAATCAATTTCCGTACTAAGCTGTGCAATGTCTTTTGTCTTTTGTTTATCCTGTTGCAACAGCCCTGTTGCTTTTTTATTTAAGAACTTTTGATACCCCAAATACTGCTTAACACCTTCTTGAATCGATAGAAAGGATTGCTCCCATTGCTTTCTAGCTTCTTGCTTAATTTCATCCATTCTTTGATTCACTTGCTCTAAGCCACTATTTTGTTCCAACGTCGCGATCTGCTGTGAAAGAGAGCGAATACTTTGTTCGTTTTCACTCCACTCTTTTAATAATAGCTGAAAGTCCAGTTGTGCTTTTCGTTCCTGTTTCTCTTTAACGATTGCATGTTTGGAAGTGTGTTTCTCCCTTTCTTCCACTAATTTCTTATCCCAATCCATGACCACTCTGTGAGCTTTTGCAAACTCTAGATTATCTTTTTGAAAGCGTAAATTTGCCTGCCTGATGATTAATTTCTCCAAGTCTTTCTCTAAAGAAAGCTGCGTTTCCTCTTCCGATTGCTTCAAATGCTCTAAGGCACCAAGAAGTTGTCTTCCTGTCTGTATACTTGCAAGTACAATTTCTTTATGTTCTACTCCTTTAGCTAAGTGCTCTTCAAATGGGACAATGTCTTCTAAAAACTCTTTATGGGCTTGCTCTCTTTTCAAGAGTACTGGCAGGTCTTTAGCGATACTTGCCTGGCTCTTGAAAATCTCCACAAGATCGTTCTTTTGATGTTCGGTTCGATGCAACACTTGACTCACAGTAGGAATGATCCGTTTTTGGAACAGGGAATGATCATCCTCAGCCCCCTCGAAATATTTCCCAACTCCGCCTTCATCCTTGTTAATGTCCTTCATAATATCCCAGTCTTTACGGTTAATTCCATATGTATCAAGGATGCGATAGTGCTTCTTCGTATCTCGATAAACGTCATATCCATTCCACTTTAAATAGTCCTTCAAGCTTTCAGTTTCGGCAACCTCACCATTTTCATAGAGTGGAATATGCTCCAGCGCTGCCTCTTCTTTCCGTTCAAATTCTCTTGTATAAAATGTAATAGTAGGGAGGATCTTTGCTTCCTGTTCCAATGTTTTACTTTCATTTCCACTTTCTTCACTCATAGAGATCCTCTGCTCTGCTGAGAACATTCCTCCTGTTACTAGATGCCGGTGGTCAGCGCCGTCCAATTCCCACTGAATGAGAACATGAAAGGTATAGGGTATAAATTGCTCTTTATTGTTAAAGAAAAACTGCTGATAATAACGATTGTTCTGTTTTCCCCATGAAGTTCCAGGTTTGAGTATTTGGAAAATGGTCTGAAGGAACACACCTTTCCCACCCCCATTCATCATCGCAATGAGGCCATTTGTTGATGTCTCATCATTATGGAAATTAAAAGTGGTATCTTTATATTGCTTTTGCATGCCATCATACTTGAGGCCGACAATTCTAATTCGATGGATTTTCGGCATGCATATCCTCCTCTGTAGTCATTAATTTTTTAAAAACTTCATAACGATCATAATCGTGATACAAGTATTCAATTCGCTCAAAAAGCTCTTGTTTCGGAATCACCTTAGGAATATCGTCCCGATCAAGAATGACGATTAGTGCCTCCGTCTCTAATAAGCGCATAGCCCCGGCAATTAAACCGATTCTCGTTCGTCTATTGCCTTTTTTTATCCCATAATCGTCCGTGTCAACCTCCATGTATTTCCATGTTGACACAACTTCCTTCATATCAATTCGTTCATCTTCTCCGAAGGTCGGTTTAGCTTTAAGAATGCTATCCCATTTAATGATTAGGTCGTTGACTTGCCGTTCTATTGCGTAGTAGCTAATCCCTTCCCGCTTCGTACGGATTTTAGCAGCCTGGTTGCGATCAATTGCTGCTAAAAAAGACATAATCACAACGCTAATCAGATGAAAGTGTTTTTTCGTTTCGACTTGCCGATGCTTTTCTTTCAAATGGGTAAAATTCGTAGCAAAGACGGATCCAGTTGGCTGGACAACTAGGTGGATGCGTTTAGGCGATTCAATGATATATGTACCTGATTCGTCTGCTAATAAAAGAACCGTCTGTCTCACTTCCGGATCAAAATAAGTCTGGAAGTGTTCACTATTTTCGTCGATTACTTTATCTTTTAATAACGAAAAATAGACAGCTGATGCTTTTTTGATACTTTCTGCATTCATCATTTCTCCTCCTGTACACATATTTTAAAAGGGGTAATTTTCATTTGATACCATAGGAAAGGCTCCGCTCGATGATCAAACACAGTATAAATTTTCAAGCCTTCAAACACTTGAAATTGCGGATATTCCTTCATTAGTTTATAAAGAAGGATTTCCCTCTCATCACTAAAGGTTTCTTCCTTTCGATGCAGCACTTGAACCTTCAGTGGTTTTTTATCGAACATCATCCACAAATCAATCGTTTCAGATTCTTCAAACCATAAATCCTGCACTTCTAGTGGCATCTCGGCTAAATCAGCTAACGAGAACTCTCCGTTTGTTTGTAAAAATTGAAAAACATAACTCCATGCCTTAATAACAGAATCCCAGTTCGTCACTCGCAAACGAGTAATGCTTTCTTCAACCTCATCTTCAATGACAGTATCCGTTAGTTGCTTTTCATCGAATTCTTGTTCACCCCAAATCCAATCGAGCGGCAAGATAAATTCATTCTTCGGTGAAAATAAAGGAGAAAGGACTCTTTCTATCGTCTCGAAACGATGAACGCCTTCCTTCATGAACCAATTTTCATAAAAATGCTCTCGAAATGAAACCAGACTGTTTTCCCAAAACAATGAGGGATTTTCCGCTTTTAATTTCATCTCATAGGAAATATTTTGAATGACTAACTTAGCAAAACGATCATGCAATTGTCTTGTATGGCCAATTTTTTCTTGAAGAAGAATCAATTCTTTCTGTATATAATCATCTTCTTCATTCCTGCGTTTCGTCTTTTCTATCATACTAGTAATAGTACGGAAGTGATTTTTTTCTTCTTCAAATTGCTTTTCAATTTCAACACGATTGTCTGCCCTTTGCCATTCCTCTTCAATCAGTAAGATTTTGGGATTGTTGATCATTTCCTTTTGAAAAGTGAATTCATTTGCCATTAAGCGGTTTACTCGTGAAATGAGGTGATCGAGGTTTCGAGTAGCTTTTCTAAAATTACCGTTTTTAATCAACTGCATACTATAGAGTTGTTCAATTGTGATCGAGAACTCCTCGGCCATTTCCCTGCTCATAAAAATCATTTCCTGAGCGACATCCGTAAGTTTATAAACAATAGACCCGCCCATCTCTAGATTCGTATATAATTCATCCATTGTGACATAGCGGAATGTTTGCGTTTCCCAAGATTGTCTTATTTCATCGTAATATAAGGCTTCAAACGGTTTACTGTACTCTTCTTTCCCCTGATATAAAAGCCCACTTGTAATCCGTTCAATTTGCTTTTCGTCTGCTAAAAGCTTCATTTGCTTAATGGAGTCTTCAACCATATACTTGATATCTGATTTCCTTCTATTATCATCATCATTTAATTCTCTATAGAAGATTGTGAGGAGCACTTGCATGAGAATGGTTTGGATATGAGGTTTCAGCTCACCTACTTCCATTCCCCTCCCAAGCTCAAACAGTGGATTTAATCGTTGCATTCTTTGGGCGAATCCTTCCCATGATTCGTTCACATCCATCTCCTCCATGTTTCGATTGTTAAGACTTCTTGTGGAATCCGCTTATTTTCCTGCCATAATTTCTGTAAAAGAGCTTGCTCGTCTTCAGTAAACCAATGAAAGAATAAATCACGGTATTGGATGTTCTGTGTTTGGCCTTGTTTCTGGTCATTCCTTTGTTCTAGACATTCAAGCATTTTGCGATAAATTTTTAAGGCAGGCTGAATACAGCAATCCGGGTATTTTTCGATAAGCCGAATGATAATACCGTATCCTGCAGCATCAATATCTCCGGCATAATAGAAAAGATAGGGTTTTGGCGGAAACATTCGAAAGAAAAAGGAAAAGCTCCGTTCAATTTTTGTCCCTTCACCATAAATAATCAGTTCAGGTTCATAATCCAGTTCATTTGCTTCCAATAACTTAATGGAAGTATGGAAGAATGCTAGATTCTCGACAATCAGGACCCGCTGAACATCTTTTATTTCTTTCTCTTGTTTCATCCAAAATACAAAAGGCTCCCCGTAGTTCACCATTTTAAGTTGGTCTTCTGATATGCCAATTCTAGCTAAGAAGCCTTTACCATCAGGAAAGCTATCACTGTCTAATAAGAATTTTTCATGGCCAAAGAGTTCCAGGCTTCTTTCTTCGAATGAGACAATTTCCCGTTCCTGACTGGATTGGAGAAATGTATATAAATTGTGGATTCGATTCCATTCGTCTTTCGTTTGCCATTCAGGGTGCCTTTCATAATAGGAAAAATCAAACTGATCACTTAATTTCATCATCTCGAAACGATCCCATTTGTTTTCCTGAACTTTTATATTAACCCAGTAAAATAAGGCAAGCGCTGGTGTTCTTCCATTGTATTGATTATTTTGGATAGGGATAAGGTGTCCCTCTGCTTGCAATATTTCAATGGCACGATAAAACAACGAATAACCGTCCATATCATAATAATCATCCAAAAGCTTGCGCAACTGGAGTTCTAAATCGTTAATATTTATTTTCTTTTTTTGGTTAGGGTGTTGGATATCTCCAATAAAACCTCTCACCCGTGTTTCAATGATATCGATTATATTTCACCTACTTATATCTTCTTAGTGTCATAGAAATAGACTCCTACTATCCAATTTGGACATCCTTTTATTATAAACTAGTTGTGTGATTGTGGGTAAATGGTTTTTTAATCCACGCCAATAGCCTTGCATCATTCTGATTCGTTAAATGAACCTCTTCGATTTTACTTTACACTCTCATTGGTGTCCTCTTGCTCTGATTGGTATAAGGAACCCAACTTTTCGACGGATTACCATATTGGCTTCCCTGATAATGATTTGGAAGCTAGATTGTATGAAGAGAAATAAAAAAAGCACCATTGAGTGCTCTTTTTTGGGTTTATCATTTATGAAAATATTAACCTCTTAGCATGCTTGTCATCAATTTTTGCTTCTATTCTCTCCAATGCTTTAAAATCACTTTTTATTTCCTTCTTATTATCATTTACCAATTCCTTGAAAATGAGTTTACGTTTTCTCATTGGTTTCAACACCCTTTTTTCTTTTTATTATATACAAGGTATTGACGTTATAATCATCAGAATTATTACAATTATTTGAATTTTATTAAAATGAAAATTTTCCAGTGTCGCAAAAACAGGTTAAACTCGCCAAATCAACTTCAACTTAGTTGTTTAAGATATCAATTTTATCTCTTCTAAGCTATTAATATGTTCCCATACTGGAGTAATTTCTGTAATAATTTCATCATTAAATAGATGTTGCAGCTCGTTTTTCTTTTGTTTAGCTACTGTTAATTGATTCATATCAGAAAAGAAAATGAATGATTGATTTTTCAAAAGCTGACCTTCTCTAGAGGTTGGATCATGTAAATCAAAAAACAAATCTACTATTTCATCATAAGATACTTTCCAGGGATTAAACCAGACTTCTACTATCTTTAGATTTGTTCCTTTTAGATGTCCAATTCGAACATTTTCAATCCCACGAAATCCTGTAATAAATGCTTTTTGACTAAAAAATTCGTTTGCACCAAACACTGCTCTTTCCATATCATCTCGCTCCTTCAAGCGATAAACTTTCTTTCCATTCAAAAAACCTCTCTTTGATTTAAAGAGAGGTTAGTATTATTAAATACATTCCTCTCATCTTTCAAAGGTTAACACCTTTGCAGGAATTAGCACCGTTCAAATCAATATTCTGACTTGATGGTTGCCGGGTTTCACAGGGCCTGTCCCTCTACCACTCTGGATAAGAAGTTTATCGCTATTTATTTTTTCTAACAATAACATCTACTTATCTAAATTTCAAGTAATAAATAACAAGCGGGCAAAATTTGAATTGCAGAATTTGGGCACCCTAAAAAAAAACAAGGTGGGAACTAAAGAATTCCACCTTTTTCAGAATTTCCGTTTTATGGTTCTCACCCCAGCATCATTTTATCAACCTTGGCTGATATTGCTTACCTTTTCTCTTGATAAAGCCTTTTTAAACTGCTCGATTAGTATAGGAACGATCTCAAAAGCATCGCCAACAATTCCATAATGGCAGTTCTGAAAAATGGGGGCTTCTTTGTCCTTATTAATGGCAATAATTAACCCGGAATTTTTCATTCCCACAATATGTTGAATTGCACCGGATATTCCAATCGCAAAATAAATTTTTGGCGTTACCGTCACACCGGTTTGCCCTACCTGATGAGCGTGGTCGATCCAACCCGCTTCCACCACATCCCTGCTAGCACCCACCGCTCCTCCAAGAGTTTCCGCCAATTGGTGTATTAACTGAAATCCCTCCAAGCTCCCTAATCCTTTTCCGCCTGCAACAATAATATCCGCCTCGTCGATTCTTACTTTCTTTACAGTTTCCTTTACGATCTCCAAGACTTTTGTCCGAATATCCTCTTCCTTTAGGGATATTGTTTCCTCAACCATTTTGCCTGTTCTCCCTGATTGAGGGGGGAGCGCCTTCATGACTTTGGCGCGTACTGTCGCCATTTGCGGCCGGTATTTTTTACATAAAATGGTCGCCATAATATTTCCGCCAAAAGCAGGTCTGCTCGCCAAGAGTAACCCTGTTTCTTCTTCAACATCCAGCTCCGTCGTATCCGCTGTCAAACCTGTCGGCAGATCGGTGGCTACTGCGCTTGCCAGGTCTTTTCCTGTTGAGGTAGCCCCGAAGAGGATAATTTCTGGTTTATATTTTTCAGAGCATTCCAGGAGCGCCCTCATGTAGGTTTCGGTCCGGTAATGTTTAAAGATGGGTTGATCATATACATAAACTGTATCTGCTCCATATTCATATACGATTTTTGTTAAATCCTTAACATTTTCCCCGATCAGAATACCCGCCAATTCCACTCCCCGTTTGTCTGCCAACTTTCTTCCGGCACCCAATAGTTCAAGCGATACGGAAGCCACCACTCCATCCTTTTGTTCAATGAATACCCAAACACCTTTGTAATCTTGGAAATCCAATTATCTTTCCTCCTTTACTTCAAACAGTTCTTTCTTTTCAAGTAGGACAGAGAGCAATTGCTCTACTTGTGCTGCAGGGTTGCCTTCAAGGAACGTTCCCCCTGTTGGTTTTTGTGGAGCCCATACTTTGGAGACAATCGTTGGGGATCCCTTCAAACCAAGCTGCTTCACATCTACATCTTCTAGGTCATCAACAGACCAGATATGAGGTTTATATCTTGCAGCTTTTATCATGTTTGGAAGCGGAGAATAAGGCACTTCATTGATTGTTTTTTCAACAGAAAACAAACACGGCAATGTGGATCGGACCACTTCATATCCGTCCTCGAACTTGCGATGGATAATGGCATATCCCTCGTCTTGATTGATTTCCACTACTTTGTTCACAGAAGTCAGCGGTGGAATATCAAGCCTTCGTGCAATTCCGGGTCCGACTTGACCCGTATCTCCATCAATAGACATCTTTCCGCAAATAATCAGATCTATTGGCTTCGTTTTTGCAATTTTTTCAAGCGCCTTTGATACGGCATAGCTCGTTGCCAATGTATCCGCACCCGCAAACCGGCGGTCCGTGATCAAATAGCCCTCATCTGCGCCTATTTCAATGCACGTTTTTATTGCGTTAACCGCCGGAGGTGGCCCCATCGTTACAACTGATACGATTCCCCCATACCTTTTCTTTAGACGAACCGCCTCTTCAACAGCATGGGTATCATACGGATTCAAGATCGCAGGTGCCGTCCTGCGGTCCATTGTGTTTGTTTTTGGATTCATCTTGATAATTTTGGTATCAGGTACTTGCTTGATACAAGCTACAATATGCAGCATTTAACCCCTCCCTTTTCATTAAAAAGTACATCGTTCCATTACTTACGGCATTATGAAATGTGCCGGCTGTTTTCATGCTAAAAAGCCTTTTTACGCCCGTCTACATTTACTTTATTAAAAAAGATGTCATTACATTCGAATTTTCTGACAAATATCTATGTAAAAGTTGCTAATGAAAAGACAAACTAAGAAAAAAAACGCACCCTTGTATCAAAAACACTCCAGATTAAGGAAGATTACTTTTTAGATGTATTTCCAACATCCGATCCTAATGTTGAAGCAATATGAAAAACAATACTTTGTATTAGAAGTTAAAACTTATTGAGGTAAATATCATTAATTATGAACCAATAAATACGACTATTGGATTAATCCATCATAAGAAAAAGCGACCTTCTAAAATCGAAAAGCACTCTATCCATTTTCTAAAATCTGAAATGTACAAATATATATAGAAAAGGTTTCAAAATTTTATTTATCCAGTATGGATTGTATGATATTATTTTTAAAAAAAGAAGAGGTTAACATATGGAATCAACATACTCACCAACAAAAACAACAACTAGAACAAAAGCCATAGTCATCAATGCACTTTTCATTGCATTAACTCTCTTAGCAACGATGTTCATAAACATAAAGCTCCCAATAATGGGTAACGGAGGTTTAATCCATCTGGGAAACGTGCCTCTTTTTATAGCGGCCTTGGTTTACGGCAAAAAAACAGGAACAGTAGCAGGCGCCTTCGGAATGGGCTTCTTCGATCTTATCTCCGGCTGGGCAGTATGGTCACCGTTTACATTTATCATCGTAGGTGCTATGGGCTTCTTAGTCGGACTTATTTCCGAAAAAGTACCCGGCAAAAGAGTAATTGTTTACACTCTGGCAGTTGCCACTGCATTGATAATAAAAGTTGTGGGCTATTATTTTGCAGAAGTGATACTTTATGGTAATTGGATACAGCCAATCGGCTCCATCCCCGGAAACGTTTTGCAGATCGTAATAGCAGGTATAATTGTCGTTCCTCTTGCAGGACGCTTAAAGAAAAGAGTCTGACAGATAACAAGATAAAAAGTGATTGTTTAGTATAAAAGTCACACGTAACAAAAATAAAAAGTGGAGTTTCTACTTTAAGATCAATCACGTAGAGAGGATATTTCCTCTCTTTTTTTTTAATATGGAGTTAATAGTTTCCAAATTCCTCACCTCCCCCATTCATTTATGCTTAAATCATTTAATTTTATGTCCAGAAACCCCTTGTTCTTATTCTCTTATACCTGAAATCAGCGAATTTTTACTGTTATGGTTGTGAAAAGATGAAATCCTTATTAAACAAAGCCCCTGTTTTATATAAATACTCCTTTTAAATTATGTTACTTCAACTCCCTCAATCCCCAATTTCTGCATAGATTTGGGGGCTTTTCTTCCGCTTGTCTGCATAGAATGTAGACAAGCGGAAGTGATCTCTCAATGAAAATAGTTAACCTGGAGGGAATAACCTAATGCAATTTATTGAAGATGTTAAAGACGTGAAATTTAGCTTTTTGGAAAAACCGCCAGCGTCGTCTATGACTTATGCCTTTGTTTATGTTAATAATCACAACGAATACTATGCAGTTAAAAATGGAGAGCGTTTGTCACGTAGTGAATTGCGGGTTGGCAAATATAAAAGGGTTTATACAGTCAATATGCAGCAGCAAACCATCACCTACAAGGAGGAAGTCCCTTCGGCAACAAGAGGTAGAAGGTTTTCTGTCAATTTATTTATCGATATTGCCGTTGAATATCCCGAACGGTTAGTTCAACAAAATGCAGGAGAAATTGGCAACATTTTTAACAATAATCTGCCCTTCTGGGTGGAGTCGGAAGCAAGATTTTTTCCTATTGAAGAGGATCTGAGTTTTGCCCGGCATATTGAAGATTTTTTTCAAACCTCTCGATTGGTCAAGGTGTTAAGAGACGCTGGTATTGTTGTTCGAAATGTTCGTGTTTTGATCCGGCAAGGTATTCGGGACCAGCGCCATGATGAGGCGATCGCCGATTTAGACCGAAACGCAGAACTATCCGCCTATCAAGAGGCTCTCGACTTGGAGGAAGCGCGCCGGATTTCGGCATCAATTAAAGAAGCCCTTCAAGCAGGGGATTTTATCGCTGCAGGGAAGCTTGGAGAAAAGAATGAAATGGCAAAGCGGTTAGTGGATTCGGAGTTTAGCCAAAATCAAGCCTTCAAATATGAGGTAAACAAACAACTTTTAAACTTGATCAACGATCACTCTATTGACCAGTTTGAGGCAGAACAAAGATTGGCCAAGCTAAAAAAACTATTCCCGTATCTCCCGGTCAATCTGGAAAACATCAATAGAAAAAAACAGATTGCTGGTCCAAGGAGAGAACTTTCATCCTATTTATATAAAGGAGATTAGCGATTGTGGAATCCATTTTAAATCAGCTTTTTTGGATCTGGTCACTTATTTCTGTCCTTCCGGAATGGTTGCGTATTTTTTTGGCTCTCTTTGTGCTCCTGCAGCTCGCAAGGCTGATTTTGTTGTACATTGTTCCTCCCATCTTAAACTTGTTGTGCCGTTTGTTGAAAAAAATACTTTATCTCATTTCTTATCCAATCATGGCACTTCTTTGCACGATGCAAAGGAGCCGGAGAGAAGCAGGAAAAGCGGGCATATCTATTTGGATTGATATCATTGAAGGAATGTTTGCCTTGTTCGTAAGTTTTTTCAACAAAATCATTCAGCTTTTCATGAAACGGAAAAGGAATAAGACCAGGATTAAAAGATGGACCTTCTATTCTGCCACAGCTTTAGTGATTTTGCTTACTGCAGCAATCATGAACAATCCAAATGAGTGGTACACAGAAAAATGGAAGAAAGCTGAGGTATGGTTGAACCAAGAACATGTGCACATACAAGCATCCGAGGCTTCCCCTGATCAAAAAGAATTAATTTTAAATAAGAAATATGAAGAAGGCGGAAATATTCGTGAAGCACCCACACTAACCGCGCCCCATCTATACACTATTAAAAATGAAGAAATAATGCACTTTTTGAATGAAGAACAAGTAGATTCCAAAGGAATTAAGTGGCTAAAAGTTCAAACCGCAAACGGAATCGAAGGCTGGATTTCAGCCTTGATTGTCAGGGAAAAATAATAAATTGAGAGGGATATTTACCATCTTAGTGTCGCAATGAATGCAACAAACTCCGTGATTTTAGGATCCTTTGTCCAGTTCATAGCACAACCTAAATAAGGAGAGTGGACTCCAATGGGTATAGTCCCCTCTCCTTATTTAAAGGTCCCTATGTCCTAATTGGTGTCAATTCATATAGCGATATTCTCTCAAACTATTCAAAATAGAGATTTCCTGTAATAATTTCTCTCCAACATTCGTTTCTCTAACCTTTTTTCTCTTTAATTCTTTATCCACCAATCTTTTTATTGATAAAACATCTGTCCCGCTAAGTAGAACATCTTCTTTTGAATTAAAATGCTTATGGGCGACCAGTTGCATACCATAGGAATTATATAGTAACGTATATCCTGCTATACCTGTTGTTGATTGATATGCTTTGGAGAAACCTCCATCGATCACAATTATCTTACCATTTGCTTTAATTGGATTTTCTCCCTCAATTTCTTTAACTGGTGTATGGCCATTAATAATATGACCATGGTCAGGATTCAGATCAAATTCAGTTAGGATTTTGCGGCAGAAATCTTCATTTTCGCGTAAATGGTAGTATGGGTTCTTTCTCTCTTTATGGGTTGCCTTGTCCTTAATAAAGTACCTCTCAAAAGTTGTCATTTCTCTTTTTCCAAAGAGTGATGAATATTCTCCTGTCCATAAATACCAGACCATATCTGTCGCAAGATCATCTGTCTCTTCAGGATGTGCAAAAGAATGGCGTAAATATTGTTCAAAAACATCAAGTAAATCACGACCTGAATAGGTTTTATTTTCAATAACCATTTTCCCCATATTCCCTTCTTCATCTAAAGGAATACAACCATGTATTAATAGGTTCCCGTTATATTTTAAGTAAAGACTCCCTTTCTTCATAAGGAAATTCATATGTCTGGCCAGCTTTTCTGAATGCTGGACTGAAAATAATAATCTTTCCATAACCTGCTTTTCTTCTTCTAATAATTGATCAGGCTGCTCGGGATTTACCGTTGCAAAGCAACTATTTTCTAGAGGGTAGGTTTTCCCATAAATCGTTATTTCGTTCTTGTCATAATCAATTTTCTCAAGCAAAAGCCTTTCTGACATATTAAAATATGGGCGTCTCTTTATAATAGGCATTTCAAGTTTGAACTGAATCATCGCAATTGCTTGATGAATTTTCGTTATTTGTAATTTTTCATGATCAGATAGTTTCTTATCTGAATGTCCCTTAGGTCTGAAAGCTGGATTATCCTCATAGTATTTCTCCGCAAGATTCAGCAGGGGTCTAAGATTGATTCCATATACATCTTCAATAATATCCAGATTGTCGTATCTTGCGCAGATACGAATTATATTAGCGAGACAAACCATTGAACCAGCAAATGCACCTAGCCATAGTACATCATGGTTACCCCACTGAATATCAACGGAATGATAATTGATCAGCGTATCCATGATTTTATCAGGTTCGGGGCCACGATCATAAATATCCCCAACTACATGAAGATGATCGACAACCAATCTCTGAGTTGTATACGCAAGCCCCGTTATGAGCTTATCAGCCTGACCTAAGGAGATGATCTGCTGGACAATTTCTGTATAATATTGCTCCTTATTTGTAGATTGATTCGCTTTGTAAAGCAGCTCTTCTATAATAAACACAAACTGACTCGGCAATGCTTTTCGTACTTTCGAACGTGTATATTTGGAGGAAGCATGAGAAATAAGCCTTATCATCCGCTCGATGATTACTATATACCATTGGTTTAATTCCTGTTCATTGCCAAAATGATTTTTAATTAATTTTAATTTTTCTTCAGGATAATAAACTAATGTCGCAAATTCATTTATTTCTTTTTCAAATAAAACATCTTGAAACAAGTCCCTGATTTTCTCTTTTACATTCCCTGAACCATTTCTTAACACATGTTGAAAAGCTTGATACTCCCCATGTAAATCACTGACGAAATGTTCTGTACCCTTTGGCAGATTAAGAATGGCTTCCAGATTAATAATTTCAGTTACCACTTTTTCTTCACAATCATATTTTTGGACAAGTAAATCTAGATATTTTGAGTTCAAATTCATGTATCCCCTTTCAAAATTCACCATTTATTTTCTATCTAAAAGATTGAGATTAATCATTTATATTATCAGACAAAACTTAAATAATAGTTATTTTACTATTTAGAATCTCTCTGTCAATCAATTCTGTTTGAAATGTTTGAGCGATTCATGGCCCTTAAAACAAACTGAGGGCTTGGCAAAACCTACAATCCAAGGTGTTTTTTAGAGGATGGATCATTTCGTAGCGCTTCTACTATAACATGAACTCGATGAAAAACATCTCTTCAATGATTTCTATCATTTTACTTTTCATATAAATCAACAAATAAACACCAGCAAGTTAGTCATTTCAAGAATTATAAACACAAAAAAGGCACTGCCAAAGCGCCTTGAAATAAGAACAAATGATGGGTGTTCAAAAGGTATATGATTTGGAGAAATCTTTAAATGACTTCTTTTGATTACCATTTCTCTACATTTATTTACATTAGTTTAATCAGATATAGTTAAGTTATAATTGATTTCAATAAAAACTAGCAGTGCAAATTGAACCGCACTGCTAGTTTCGGCACATCTTCTAACTCCTCTTAAATGCTCCATAAAACTTCAATTATGAGCTGCAATCTTACTATCTCTCGATTTTTCAACAACTACGCCATCGAATGCAGCTTTATAAATGGTATAGATATCTTCTTTTAATAAAGGCATTGGACTACGAGCTAAAATACGTTTTTGCTCAACCGCATCATTCGTTAAACTTTCAAGTGCATCCTCTGCAATGTTAAATCCTTTTAAAGAAGATGGAATATTTACATCTTCTACTAATCGTTTTAATTCCGCTACACATCTATATGATGCTTCCTCTTGTGAAAGATTCGCAGAACTAAAGCCCATTGCATCGTAGATATCTTTCATTCGTTTTTCACAACTTTGGCGAATATAGCCAAATACATATGGAAGCAATACGGCATTTGAGTCACCGTGTGCAATGTGGAATTGGCCTCCGAGAGGGTAAGCTAACGCGTGAACACCAGCAACTCCAGCGTTGAAGAAGGCAAGACCTGCAAGGTAACTTCCATAGCTCATATCCGTACGAGCTTGTTTGTCTTTACCGTTCGATACAGCTGTGCGAATCGAGTTACTGATGAGGCGAATGGCTTGCAATGCTAATGCATCAGAAACTACACTCGCATTTTTAGAAACATAAGCTTCTACTGCATGTGTAAGTGCATCAACGCCTGTTGCCGCTGTTACTTTTGGTGGTAATGAAATCGTTAAAGCAGGGTCCACAATTGCAACATCAGCCAATAAGTAGTCATGCGTAACGACATCTTTAGTCGTTTCCAGGGATAAAACGGAAATATTCGTCACCTCTGAACCGGTCCCTGAAGTTGTAGGAATTAAGATTTTAGGAAGTCCTTTGTTCGTAATCTTTTTCGTACCGGTTAAGTTTAAGTAATCTTCTACTTTACCTTCATGTGACGCTAATACCCCTGCAAGCTTTGTTAAATCTAACGCACTTCCCCCACCCACACCAATGACCATGTCGAATAGATTTTCACGGGTGTAAGCAACCAATTTTTCACCGATAGCTAAAGGGGGCTCCGGTACAACATCCGTATAAATTTCTGTTACATAGCCAGCTTCTTCAAGCGGATCCACCACTTTATTTGTTAATCCAATGTCTTTTAGGAACGGGTCTGTTATGACTAGAATCTTTTTCACATCAAAGCGTTTTACTTCCTCTAAAAGGTGAGCTAAAGAATCCCATCCGGTATAACTAAGTGGTGTAAAGGTAATTTTTTCAGACAATTTTGGTCACTCCTTAATTTTGGTTCCAAACGACAAGTTTCGTTTCAGTCATTTCATGGATTGCATATTTTAATCCTTCTTTACCCGTTCCGCTTTCTTTTACGCCTCCGTACGGCATTTGGTCTACACGGTAGGTTGGAATATCGTTAATCATGACACCGCCTACTTCAAACTCTTTTGAGGCTTTGAATGCCGTTTGAATGTCATTAGTGAAAATCCCTGCTTGCAGCCCATAATTAGAATCATTAATTGCTGCGATTCCTTCTTCAACAGAGGTGATACGATTCACAACTACAATTGGTGCAAAAACTTCCTGGCAAGATACATTTAGAGCCGGGTCTACATTCGTTAAGATGGTTGGCCTGAAGACTCCATTCTCAATCTTCCCGCCTGTTACGATTTCAGCGCCGTTCGCGGCAGCATCCTGTACCCAGCTAAGCGCTCGCTCCTGTTCATCGGGATTGATCATGGCAGAAATATCCGTTGTTTCTGCAAGTGGGCTTCCAATGACTAACTGCTTAGTAGCATCAGTAAATTGTTCCATAAATTCATCAAATAATTCATCCATTACATAGGTACGTTGTAATGAGATACAAACTTGACCTTGGTTTGAAAAAGCTCCTGTCACACATTTTGGAACGATTTGGGACAAATCAACATTTTTGTCGATAATTAAACCAGCGTTCGATCCTAGTTCAAGAGCCACTTTTTTCAGACCAGCTTTGTTGCGTATACCAATCCCAACAGAAGGGCTGCCAGTGAATGTGATCATTTTGACTTTGTTACTGGTAACCAATGTATCACCTACGGTTCTGCCACTACCTGTAATCACGTTAAAGGCACCTTTAGGCAAAGCCGTTTGATCGATTAATTCTGCTAAAAACAGGGCTGAAAGAGGCGTTTGTGATGCCGGTTTTAGAACGATTGTATTTCCCGCTGCAATCGCAGGTCCCACTTTATGTGCGACCAGGTTTTGCGGGAAGTTAAAGGGTGTGATCGCCCCAATTACTCCAAGTGGCTGCTCGATTGTGTAACCAAAGCGATTTGCTCCGTTTTTCGCAGCATCCATCGGAATCATTTCTCCCGTTAATCGTTTGGCTTCTTCAGCCGCAAATTTATAGGTTTCAATCGTACGATCGATTTCTCCTAAGGCGAATTTCATTGGCTTTGCTGCTTCTAACGAGATAATTTCAGCTGCCTTTTGTCGATTTTCAATCAATAGTTGTGCAATATGTTCTAAAATCGCTGCACGCTCATAGGCAGTCAGTTCTTCCATTTGTTTTCTCGTGTTGTAGGCCATGTCAATTGCTTGTTCTACCTCCTCACGTGTTGCTTGTGGAATTTGAGCGATTACTTCTTTAGAGTAAGGGGAGTGGAGATCTGCAAATTTCTCTGCAGTCTTCCATTCACCGTTAACGTAATATTGCTTTTTCATTTAACTTACCTCTTTCATCTCTTCATTTTTAGATGATTCCAAGGAATCTTTTACAAATGTATTATCAACTTCTCCTTTGAAGAAGTCTTTACCATAAATTAAGAAGCAAAGCAGGATTCCTACTGCAAATGCCCATGAAGCACCTTTGATGACAAGGAGGGCAGCCACAATTCCAGCTATTCCTAAATCACGCTGACTCCGTGCCTGCATGATCCCAATCCGGACACTTACGTAACCTTGGACAAGCAATGTCAAAGCTAAAGCTACGCCTAGAATCGGTTGAACGAAGCTTACGATTGGCAATAATAAAAGGGCTGTATTTGTACCCCAACGGAAAGATCCAATTCCTCCAAAAAAGGAATTCATGGCTTTTTTTCCTTCTTTAAAGCGTTCAATGGCGACAACCTGCATCGCGGCCCACATTGGACCACACATGGTAATATCAGGACCAATCATACTCATCAGTGTGTTTCTTCCACCAAAAATTAAATGTGCCCGGTTTGGATTGTAATCCACTTTTTCATCGGTTCTTACTGCATCGGATTCAGAAAGCAATGCTTTCGTTTTAAGAACATCACCGAAAACTACTAGGTAAGTAGCCAGCACAGCAGGGATTGCTTTTAGAAAAAAAGCAACAGCTGGAAATCCTAATCCGAAAACAGTATACTCCGCAAACAGGGTCGCAAAATCTGGTTTACTAAATCCCCATTGAATATCAGGCCAGTTTGCTTCTCCAAATAGCGGAGCAACAAAAACTGCGAGAAAAATAGCGGGTAGAATACCAAGATTTCCTAATAGAGTAAATAAAAATCCTTTATTATTTTTTCTAATCCGTTCAAATGACTTTGAAAAAGTAAGGAAAAAGGCAAATCCAATACAAATCGAAATGGTGAACGGGAATTTTTCAAATTGTCCGCCTACTCCAAAAACGGAAGTGACGGCCCCAATACCAGCCCCAAGTATGATTCCTGTCTTAATTGCATTTGGAACCATATATACAACTTTACTTGCTAAGCCGGTAATACCCAGAATGATGGATAAAATACCTAATGTTAACTGAAAGGCGATCAGTGCATAAACCCTATCTGGCCCCTCATCAAATTGAGTAACAAACAAGACAATCAGCGGAATTGCCGGTGTAATCCATCCTGGAATAACGGGATCACCTAAAATATGGTGAAATAAATAAAGCAACCCATTCAATACAACAACCGCTAAAGCAACCTCAAATGGCATGTGTAAATGTTGGCCTAATAGAGTAATAGCCCCCAAGTCTACTGCACACATTAATAAACCTTGAACATAGTCTGGCCATTCAAACCGGTAATGAATAAAAGGCAGCCTAATTTTAAAAGGACCCGCTGGCATGTATGGTGATTCTTCACCATGTGGACGATTTTTCCATTTCATAAAATAATTTCTCCCCCTTTTTTAGTTGTAACCCCTTACAATTCCCCTGAACATACTACCCCTTTTGCATATTCCTTTTATGAATACGTAACCATTTTTGAGAAAAGCAAAAAAATTCTGGTGTTCCTTTCCTACGAAGGAAAGATTAAAAGAAGTTAAAGCTATGAATATTCGCAAAATGGTTACGTATTCATTTTTTCGCAAAAAAGAAATAAACAACTTTATTGTTTATTTTCTATTTTTCTAGTTGTTCTTCTGTTAAATATTTTAACAGGTTCAGTTATTTGAATGCAATAATTTTTTTTATTTTCTATCATTTCAATCAATTCAGTGATTGCCAAGAGTCCTAGATTTTTCTGTGAGATACTGCCTACAGTCGTCAATTGGATCAAGCCATGCTGACTAATGTCTACGTTATCAATCCCAATAATACTTAAGTCATCCGGTACTCTGAAATCCTCACTAATGGCATCGTCTATCAAATTTAATGCCAGAGAATCCGCACCAGCACAAATGGCGGTAGGGCGATGCTCAAGTTTCATTAAGCGTTGAAAAGCAGCTGAAATTTCTTGCTTAGAAGTATCAGTGTTGAAGATATATTGTTCGGACAATGGTAATTTATAATCTTTGATTGCGTGAAGGAATCCTGAATAACGGTTGTTAAATGAGCTGACTGTCAAAGGTCCGCCAACCCATGCAAGGGTTTTATGTCCTAGCTCAATCATATGTTTTGCCGATAAATATCCAGCTTCAAAATTGTCAATTTCAACAAAGTTTTCATTTTTTTTATGCTTACGATTGTAGGTAATGAATGGAATATCCATTTGTTTGAGCCTATCGAATATCGGATCATTAATCAAAATACACGATAGAATGATACCATCCACTTTATTTTCAAAAGCAGTTGCATATGCTTCAGGCAATTTTTCATCGTTTACGTACTGTACGTTTACACGGTACCCCATCTCATTAGCGTAAGTGATAATGGCGGATGTGGTATCGACAAAAAACGGGTTGTGCAGTGGTCCGGATAAAAGGGCTATTGTATTTGTTTTATTTTGAACTAGTGATCGTGCATGTGCATTCGGTATATAGTTTAAATCGTTAATGGCCTTCATCACTTTATCAAGAGTAGGTTTTTTAACTAATTCTGGCGTATTCAATACACGTGATACAGTCGTTTGGGATACGCCTGCGTGTTTTGCGACGTCTTTCGATGATACCAAGGCGTTACCTCCTTATTTGACACATTTTACAATTTTATCTATAAAAATTATATTGCCAATCTATTACTGTACATAATTGTTTGATGTCGATAATACAACAAATTAAACAATTGTGCTATAAGGTTTAGTCTTTTTTACTCTATTCTACCATTTCGCAAACATTTAGGAGAAAAAATGAATGGGAATTGTAACTGAAGCCAATTTTCATATATATACGCCTGACAAGTTCCTATATAGCTTCTAGGAACACTGTTTAAAAAAAATATTCGAATTTTCTTAATTGTGTTAAAATAGAGACATCAATTAATTAGGGGGGAAACCATGAAAAGAAATAAGTTAGTTGTTGTAGGAGTAGGCCATGTTGGCTCTTATGTTCTAGCAGATGCCATGAAATTAGGTCTTTTTGCGGAAATAGCTGTCATTGATATAGATAAGGATGTTGCTTATGGCGAAGCTCTTGACCAAGAACATGCAACCGCTCTTACATATATGTCAAATACAACGGTACATGCTGGGGATTATTCCGAATGTGCGAATGCAGATGTGATTATCTGTGCTGCTGGTCCCAGCATGATAAAAAGTGATGAAGATGCGATGCCGGACAGGGCACAATTAGCTGTTGTCAATTCAGAGGTAATTCGTGAAGTCATGACTGGAATTACTAAATACACGAAAGACGCAATCATTATTATCATAACAAATCCGTTAGATACCATGGTGTACATAGCAGAAAATGAATTCGGCTATCCGAAGGGACGGATATTTGGAACAGGAACGATGCTTGATTCTGCACGTCTTCGTAAAATAATTGCTACTAATTATGACATCGATTCCAAAAGTGTAACAGGTTATATGATGGGAGAACACGGACATACAGCTTTCCCAGTACTAAGCCGCTTAAGTGTGCAAGGGTTTGGAGAAAAAGAATTAGACCAAGTTTTTCAAGGAAAAGAACCATTAAGTCGGGACGGTATGAAAAAACAAGTTGTAAAGGCAGCCTTTGATGTGTTAAATAGGAAAGGGTGGACAAATGCAGGTGTTGCCCAAGCTGCTGTTACACTAGCAAAGGCGATTATGCTGGATGAACGCAGTGTTTATCCGGTGTCCACAACATTACAAGGACAATATGGATACGATGGAGATGTTGCATTAAGTATGCCATGTGTCATCGGGAGAAATGGCGTAGAAAAACAATTAGAAATTGCTCTCGACTCCCAAGAACTTGAATGGCTACATCAATCAGCGGAATATATTAAAGAAACGATGAAAGTTGCAAAGACAGGAAGAATTCATTCATAATTCTAAAATTCTAGTTTGATGTTTACAACTTGCACTTCTTTTTAGACGAACAGGATTTGTACTGTTCGTCTTTTTATTTAAATTCTTACAGCATAAATGTTTATCTCCACGTCACGCCAGAAATAAAATTTCTATTTCCCACCTAACATGAATGTTTCCAAAACATAAATAACTTTTTGTTCATCGATTCCTTCTGCTATAAATGTGATTTCTTCTTCCTTTTCAATTGCAGCTAGATTCTTAAATATAAACACCCGTTATTTAAGAACAATGTTTCACAAACTATCAAAAAACCGTCAAGATAAATCTCGACGGTTTTAACACATTTATTAATGTACTAAATTAATAAGCGGTCCAACCTGCATCTCCTGTAATAACTGTTCCATTAACAAAGCTTGATTCATCAGAAGCAAGAAAAAGAGCTATATTTGCAATTTCTTCTGGTTTACCTACTCGAGGATTTATTCCTAATCCTGCTTGAATGCGTCCCATGCCAAATTCGTTAACACCCGTCATTGAAGAACTGATGTTTGTTTCAACTCCACCTGGCGCAATTGCGTTGCATCGAATACCTTTTGTTGCGTACATAAATCCTGTATTTTTTGTAAAACCAACAACTGCATGCTTAGAAGCTGTATAAGCAGCTCCTGCTCTAGCTCCTTGAAGTCCACCGGCTGAAGCTACATTAATAATAACTCCATCTTGTTTTTCTAAGAAGATAGGTAAAACTTTCCGTGTTGCACGCATGACACTCGTGGTATTAATCGCAAAAACTCTTTCCCATTTCTCATCTTCAATATCAACAGCAGGTTCAAAGTTATCCATTATTCCCGCATTATTGACTAAGATGTCTAATGTTCCAAAAGTATTAACGGCTGTGTTAATAAGGTTTTGTATATCTTCTTCTTTCGCAACATTCGCCATAACCGCTATTGCTTCCCCACCATTAGACTTTATTTCTTCTATTGTAATAGTTGCTGCTTCAATGTTAATATCAGAAACTACTACTTTTGCTCCTTCTTTCGCATAAAGAATCGCAATGGCCTTCCCCATGCCGGAAGCAGCACCGGTAACTACGGCTACCTTATTTTGAAGTCTCATATTAATTCCTCCAATTGTTTATCATTTTCTATTTAAACTTTTCCATACAATGGATGTTGGTTAAGTTAGGTAGTTTCCAAGCTTCTTTGTGATACCTTTCCCAAAGTGGCTTTGGCCTCTTTTTCGGAAGCTTGTTTAACCTTCTTGATAAAGAAGGACAGAAGTAATCCGATGATGCCGATCCCAATAATGACAAGGTAGGCGTCATTTATACCCTGAATGGTGGCTTCCTTAATAAGCTGCCCTTGGGTAAAGCCTTTAGCAGCTGCAGTAGGAGCCATATCCTGCAGATGTGATTTCGTCCGGTCCGACATAACGGTAACGAGAAGTGAAGTTCCGACTGCACCAGCCACTTGCCGAATGGTATTGCTTATGGCTGTTCCGTGAGCACTTAACTTTTGTGGCAATTGATTCAAACCAGCGGTCTGTAAGGGCATCATCATCAAGGCCATTCCAATGCGGCGCCCTGTTGACATGAGGACCAAATAGGTGTAACTTGTCGAATCTGACAAGTTGGTAAAGCCAAATGTTGTCAGAATGGTAATAATCATTCCGATAACAGCTAGCCATTTCGCACCAAAGCGATCGAACAACTTCCCTGTAACTGGCATAAGGAAGCCCATTATTAGCGCACCTGGAAGAAGGAGAAGACCGGACTCAATTGCTGAGTACCCACGGATATTCTGAAGGTAAAGCGGAAGCAGCATCATATCTGCATACATCACCATCGTAACCGCAATATTGATAATGGTTGTTAAGGAGAACATATTGTACTTGAATGCACGCAAGTCAAGGAGTGGATTTTGCGATTTCATCTGCTTCCATGAAAAGAGTACTAGGGACAAGACTCCAACAGCCATCGTACTTAGTACCTCCATGTCCGACCATCCAAGGCTCCCAGCTCGGCTGAACCCATAAAGCAAGGCACCGAAACCAATGGTAGAGAGGATAACACTTAACATATCAAGTTTGGTCTTGATTCGATCAGAAACATTTTGCAGATAGATGAATCCCAATACAATAACTAGAACAGCAAATGGAATCATCCCGTAAAACATCGTTTCCCACTTGTAGTTTTCAATAATGTAACCGGCAAGTGTAGGTCCAATGGCTGGGGCGAAAATGATCGCAAGCCCGACCATACCCATGGCTGCTCCTCTTTTGTTGGGAGGAAAGATGGTCAGAATGACATTCGTAAGCAGCGGCATAATGATTCCTGCACCAGCCGCCTGAATCATGCGTCCGGTCAATAATAATGGAAATTCCGACGCTATAGCTGAAACAATGGTTCCGGCTAGAAAGATAAACATGGAAGCTTGAAAGAGCTGTCGCGTGGTAAACCGCTGCATTAAGTACGCAGTAATCGGAATCAAGACACCGTTTACGAGCATGTAACCTGTCGTTAACCACTGTGCTGTCGCAGCTGAGATTTTAAATTCAACCATTAGCTCAGGAGTAGCGACGCTCATGAGCGTTTGGTTTAATGTTGCAATGAAAGCACCTAAAATCATAATGAACATAATAGGTCCTTTTTTTATCGAATTTGTGACAGTTTTAGGATTATTATTCAATTCTCTCCTATCCTTTCTAACTTGAATATAGACTTTTTTTACAATGTGTTTAATAATTAACATTGTATAAATTACATTATAATAAGACCGTTGCTTCTGACAACAGACAATTTCTTGAGAAGTGTAAATTAGTTTTCATTTATTTCAATATTGTTGAGAAAGTTGAAATAAATAGACAGAACTAAAATTATTGTAAATTACCTATTAATAGGAAAGGTGATTAGACATGACAAAAAATGAAAAGACGCGAGTAGATCCTCGGGTACTTCGTACACGCCAATTAATAAAAGACGCTTTAATAGATTTGCTTCAGGAGATGGAAATCAATAAAATAACGGTTAACCGGATTGCTGAACGCGCAACGATCAACCGTGTTACGTTTTATCTGCATTATCATGATATACAAGACATGCTGGAGAAAATGGCGCAGGAAATGTCCGAGGATATTGAGAGCATTATGATGAGTACGACTACAAACATGAATTCCTCTGAAGAAATTGATTCGTTGAAACTTATTAACCTGCTTGAGCATATAGCCGAGAATGCAAAATTCTATAAAGTGTTTCTTGGTTCCACACGAACGCCAATTTTTACTGAGCGCTTATTAAATATCCTTACGAAATCAATAACAGAGAGAACGGAGATAGACTCCATACTCGCTACTACCGATATCCAAAGGGATATTGCTATTTGGCACGGTTCATCAGCTCTTATCGGCACGATCGTTGCATGGTTACGTAAGGACATGCCTTATACACCGCAATTTCTTGCTAAGCAGTTGTATATGCTGTTTCATTTAAATAAGGATAATAGGAAAGCGACATGAAAAAAGCAGAGAAGTTCAGCGTAAAAATTTCTAATTACGCAAAAAAACACACAGGTAAAAGCCCTGTGTATGTGCAATTATTATCGAATATATGACGGGACTGCGTGGGAATCGAACCCACCAGACCTGGCACGCAGGTCTCAAGCAGTTTTGAAGTTTGCTGGCACTTGTTTTTCTTGTATCTTCTAGTGTCCTCAAGTATTGATATATCAAGCTTTCCCGCTTCGTAGTGTTTTCTTGTGATTTGTAATTTTTAAAATTTGGGCACCAAGCATGGCACCATTAACTCCTGGCCATATCAAATTAGTTCTCTCAAATTTAATACAAACCTCTACTTTCCAGACAGAGGTTTGTAGATATTACCATTATATATATATCAGAATATTCTGAATTAATTACCTAAAGCCATTGCTCCAGTTAAAATCGCTGCAATAATCATAAAAATTGATCCTAATAAAATCCAGAACAAGGTAAATCTTTGTAGTTTTCCAAGGTCCGTTTTAACTAATTCAATCAGAACCCTTAAATGTTTGAAAAGGGAAAAGCAGCCATCATCTGATGCCTTCTTTTTTTGTTAATGCGGTTATTTTCCTTCATTATATTTCCTCAAAGATCTATGGTTTCCTGATCAAAGACTACTAATATATCAAGGTCATCAGCAATTATACTTACTCAACCTTATTATTTGTATGACCGCCTTTAATTCGAGACGAAAAGTGACGGTATGCATATAAAAAGTAGCCAAGTCGGTTTAGTGCCGTAGAAAAGATTTCTCCCGCACTCTCAATCCCTTCTCCCTGCTGGATAGCGTGATATAATTCAGGTTCCCTAAATGAATATTAGAAAAATATTAGGGTCACAATAACATTCCCATCTCTAGCAACTAATCCCATCAATTCGTAAAATAATTGGTTACTCCTAATTTTATCTTACCAGCCACTTCATTATCTTTGGTACAGTTCATGTTTATGATTATTCAAAGCTTAGCTGTTCGTAAAATTTTTTGATATGAAGGACCATTAATATTTCATCTGATGATATATCCACTTTTTCCCATATAGAATTTTTTTATAAGTAAGTATAATTTTTTGCAATTTTAATTATTCTGATAATTGTATTATCCTTATCCGTAAAGCATTATTATTCTTTAGATTAAGACACAACACACAGGAAGGAATATAATCATGGAGGTATTGGGAATGGGGAAACTGAGGATGCAGCAAAATCGTTTGATAAATTTCATCGCTCCAACCTTGGCTATGTGTTAGAACAATATGAAAAGTACTTGAGTGGTATTGCGTTCTTACGGCCACTTATCAGTAAAGGAGATTTTTCATGTGGACTATAGCTCTTTATTTAGATTCAAATTTTACCATGTTTGAATTTGAGACAGAAGAAAAAGCAAGAGAGGCTTTCAAAAACATGAAAGGCTGTAAAATTCTTTCTAAAATCGCTTACATCAATGATTCCCGGCTAGTTACTAATTAGGTATTTGTATGTTAATTAGGATAAAATGATCCTTTTTTATACAAAACTATTCTTTGATAAATCTATCTATTTTTAACTTCAATGAAATTAATATAAAAATAGTTGCTTAAATTTCCGGAATATTAATAATTCTATTATCAATAATAAATGGGAGAGAAAAGTTTATGTCAATTTTACATGAAGAAGCATTAAAGATACACAAGGAAAAGCAAGGAAAACTTGGCGTTCATTCAAAGGTTCCCCTACGCGATGCAAAGGATTTGAGCCTTGCATATTCTCCGGGGGTTGCCGAGCCGTGTCTGGAAATTTATAGAGATGAAAACAAAGTGTATGACTACTCAATAAAAGGCAACCTCGTTGCCGTTGTCTCAGACGGAACAGCTGTATTAGGGCTTGGAAATATTGGACCGAAAGCTGCTATGCCCGTTATGGAGGGGAAAGCGCTATTGTTTAAATCATTTGCAGATGTCGATGCCTTCCCGATTTGTCTTGATACAACTGATCCGGACAAAATTGTCGAGGTAGTTAAACTATTGGCACCTACATTTGGCGGAGTGAATTTGGAAGATATTTCAGCACCTCAATGCTTTGATATTGAGTCTCGGTTACGGAGAGAGTGTGATATTCCCGTTTTCCATGATGATCAACATGGCACTGCGATTGTAACAGTTGCCGGGTTAATCAACGCACTGAAATTGGCTGACAAAAGAATTGATCAAATTCGTGTTGTGGTAAACGGTTCGGGGGCTGCAGGTGTCGCCATTGTCAAGCTATTGATTCATATCGGGGTAAAGGACGTAATTTTATGTGATACAAAAGGTATCATTTATAGTGGCCGCCCACTGGGAATGAATCCATTTAAAGAGGAAATGGCCCGCATTACAAATAATCAACGGATGAAAGGAACATTAGGCGATGCACTTGTGGGAGCAGATGTGTTTATTGGGGTATCAGCTGCAGGTGCCTTAACAAAAGAAATGGTTCGTTCTATGAATGAAAATT
This sequence comes from Bacillus sp. sid0103, assembly GCF_019219025.1. The sequence continues at coordinate 193,740 of NZ_JAHUWN010000007.1, forward strand.
CAATTATTTTTGCAATGGCCAATCCGGTGCCTGAAATTTTACCGGAAGAGGCAAAGGCAGCAGGAGCACTTGTAGTCGGGACTGGACGTTCCGATTTTCCTAATCAAGTCAACAACGTACTCGCATTTCCGGGTATTTTCCGTGGGACTTTGGATGTGAGAGCGAAAGAAATAAACGAAGAAATGAAACTGGCAGCCGTGTATGCAATTGCCGGATTAATTGCAGCTGAAGAACTTCATCCTAATTATGTAATTCCGGACCCTTTTGATTCAAGAGTGGCGGCTTATGTAGCGTCAGCCGTGGCTAATGCCGCAATGGTAACAGGCGTTTCCCAAAGGTTTGTTAATATACACGAAATCAAAGAGCGTTTGTTGGTATTAAGGGAAGAACAACAACCTGTCCTAGCTTAAATTCAAAATTGAATAAATAAAGAAACAAAACGATTGATGAAAATGCACTTTTATTGGAATTGTTGGGGCTTGGGCAACTTATGTTGGAATGGCAAAACTAGAAAGTACATGAGGTGGATTGATCCTTTCAAAAGTCATTTTTGTTTTTTGCACTTGACTTCATTTCCAACGCCCCAATAATTCTGAAGGGAGTTACTCGTTGGTTTAATAATTTTCAAAGTAACATAACTGTCCAGGAGTGAAATCCAGAATCTTTATTATTAGAAGAAGAAAAGCTTAGAGGATGAACTTTTTAAAGAAAATTCTCGGAGCGTTTGCAATATAGTGCCAGATGTCTGGATAAATAGGGGGAATTTGATGGAAGCAAAGTTTTGTAGAGAGTCCAGAGTTATACGAACAAGTCGTGTATTTCCAAATGACGTAAACAATCACAATACATTATTTGGGGGACGATTAATGAGTGATGTGGACCAGGTAGCGTCGATTTCCGCAGCTCGTCATAGTCGCAGGGAATGTGTAACTGCCTCAACCGATTCAGTAGACTTTTTATGTCCCATTCATACATCAGATTCGGTTTGTTTTGAATCCTATGTGACATGGACAGGTACATCATCCATGGAGGTTTTTGTAAAGATTATTGCTGAAGATTTAAAAAGTGGTGAACGTAGAATTGCAGCTACTGCTCTATTAACGTTTGTTGCACTTGATCAGCATAAACGTCCAGCACATGTTCCAGAGGTCATTCCTGAAACTGGAGAAGAGAAAAAATTGCATGAATCCGCACCGGACCGAGCAATAATGCGCAAGGATCGTAAACAAAAGAGCAAAGAATTAGCTGCTTTCTTAACACACTAATTATAGATTAATAACTTAGGGAAATAGTCACGTTAAAAAAAATGAAACCTCATTAATCTTGAATAAGTCTCATGACACAGCCAACGAGAGGGATAAAAATGAGAAAAGTGAAAGACTGAGACCATACCGCACAAACTAGTCTATAAACTAAAATCACGTGAAGGTCCAGAAAGATATTTTAATTTAAAATAGCTGTTTTTTCATTTTTCACCCCTAAATGTACGGAAAAGAATGAACTGTATTGCCGTTTAAATTGAATTTCAATGTGTAAGGTGATACACGTAGAAGGACCGGTACTGCCACATTTTCCAATGACTTGCCCCTGTTTAACCTGTTCCACCGCTGTACCATATTTGTGACAAAAAGAATTAATTTTAAATAAGGAATATGAAGAAGGCGGAAATATTCGTGAAGCTCCCAGATTAACCGCTCCCCGTCTCTACACTATTACAAATGGAGAATTCATGAACTTTTTGAATGAAGAACAAGTAGATTCCAAAGGAATTAAGTGGCAAAAAGTTCAAACCGAAAACGGGATTGAAGGCTGGATTTCAGCCTTGATTGTCAAGGAAAAATAATAAAATGAGAGGGATGTAACCAGCGTGGTACCGATCACTTCCCTGTTAAACCATAAAAAGAGTGGTATGATGTACTCTTTCCCTCAAACAAAAAAACATTCACAAACATTGAGAAAACAACATTTGTGAATGTTTAGTGTTATTAAGGAAGTCTTTCTCCCGCTGAACTTAACATCAATCGTGTTCAGCGGGACTACGTGGAAATCGAACCCACCAGACTTGGCACGCAGGTCTCAAGCAGTTTTGAAGTTTGCTGGTACCTGTTTTTCTAGTATCTTGATGTACCCTCAAGACTTGATAAATCAAGCTTTCATGCTATCTAGTTTTTTCTTGTGATTCGTAATTTTAATAATTTGGGCACCAAGCATGGCACCAAAGCACATAGTTAAATGGTATAAATAAACGATTATCCTTTTATGAAATCCATTCTATTATTGATTTCTTTTAGGTCATGTAGGTCAACAAGGACCTTTATAATATGAAATGAAACTAAAAGATTACATGGTAATCTGCACGAATATGTGTAGTTTTGAATATCCATAAAATTAGGAAGTACATCAATCAAAACTAAAGGAATCCTTAAAAGAAGCCTTATTACTTCGGACATTAATCAAGGCAAAGACTAATTCTAACAAACATTGAGTATTACTCACGTTAATTAATTTGCTTATTAAACAACAATCACAAAAACCCTAGAAGCGTTAATATAACGCAGTTTCTAGGTTTTTTTTATTCTATCATTGCTTTGTTAGAAATTTGTATTCTCCCCAAATTAAATGGGGCCTTTTAGGGGGGAAGTTTTAACAAAATTATTCAAGTGGACAGACGCATACTATTAAGTAAAAATCCACTAAAATCCAGTAGGTTTAGCAACAAAATAAAAAAGAAATGGCCCAAATAATATAAGGGCTTAAAAATTAATATTCAGTCAAGGGAAGGGTACGAAACTGTAACCTCAACCGCCGTCAATAACGGTATGACACTGTTACCCATTGTCAGCGGATAATTCAAATGTCACAAGGCTCTAATTCAGTGCTTCTCATGGATAATATAAAGGTCTTAGGTGGTCCTGGCTTATAAATGGCATAAGCAAATTTTCTCATTTTGGACTTTTCAACCATCTCTGTACTTTTTGTGTATCGTTTTAACATATCCTTCTTTTCAAGAATTTCTGGTTGTAGCTTTTTTATTACATTTCTATTTTCATTAACCGCTTCATCATAATCAACTTTAGAAATTTTTTATTTTCCTTTTTCAGCTCAGCAATTTTATTTTCCCTGATTCTTATTACTTGACTGTATCGCTAGACTTTGAGTTTTGTAAGCTTCAAGCTCACTAATTTTATGTTTAATCCGTTCCAAACAAATCTGAGTGTTTGTTTCTTTGTTATAGGATGCCTCATCTACACTGGATATAGATTCGGTGATGATAAACCCATTGGGCAGCTTGACTGCAACCATTGTGCATCTTCCAAAAGCCTTAACAACTTTAATCTGAGATTTTTCGATCATTTCATTGATATCCGCTGGTACGCTATGATTTATCATTAGTGCCTTTGCTTGTTGTTTCGCAATAAAGGAATAATCTGAAATTGGTTCAAATGCCATTTCAAAGGCTTGCACTGTTGTTTCAATGACCTCATCATTGTTGATATCCCTAACCTTCACTTTCCCATTCGCTGTGATTTCCAACAATTCCATTACACTATCTGGCGACCCTTTCACTTGGTATATCTTCAAGCTCTTTCCCTCCACCATGCCTTTTTAAATAAGATTCCGTTAAACTAGTCTATTCAGCATGTAGAAAAGCTGTGAAACTTGAAAAAAAGATACTTTTTTCATGTTAATTCTTCCTCTATAAACTTTTTACAACTGGTTAATCTGTTGGGTAGCATACCTATCCTATTGGCTTAAAAATTATGCGAGGACGAACACGAAGCCTAAGACATATGCCGAATATGAAAAGATCATAAAAACTCATCTCCAACAGTCTCTAGGACATATTCAACTCCGCGAATTGAAAAGCACCCAATTACAAAACTATTATAAAGAGAGGTTGAACGGTTTATCTGCTCAATCTGTAACCCACCACCATCGTGTTCTATCAAAAGCTCTAAATGATGCCATTGACTGGGAATTCATCGAGAAGAATGTGGCAAAAGGGGCCAAACCACCTAAGCCATTGAAACGGGAAATGAATACTTTCACCGTCGAACAACTCAATTTACTTCTAAAGACGGCAAAGGAAAAAACACCCGTGTTCTACCCCATTATCTATGCTGCCACCCACACTGGAATGCGAAAAAGCGAGTTAATTGGGTTGACTTGGAAGAAAGTGGACTTTCACACGCAAAGGCTTTATATCCGGCAGACCATTACAGAAGCCAATGGCAAATATTTTTTCAATTCTATTCCTAAGAACGAAAAACCAAGAGGGATCAAGTTAACGGCAGAACTGGAAAAGTTATTAACATCACTCAATGAGGAACATGACAATCAGAAAAGAATACTAGGGGATAGCTTAAATCCTTATGATCTGGTCTTTTGCAACACCAAAGGGAACATCATAGCCCCATCTGAAATTTCAAGAGCCTTAAAAAGAGCCATAAAAGCTGCCTATCTTCCAGATATTCTGTTTCATGATTTACGCCATTCTCATGCAACCATCCTACTTCAAGCCAATGTTCACCCAAAAATCGTGAGTGCCCGTTTAGGACATTCCAAAATTCAAGTAACCATGGACACCTATTCGCACCTGACGGATTCCATAGAGGGGATTGCGGTAGACACCTTAGATACTCTACTTGATTAGGTAAAGAAGGCACAAAAGGAAGAATGGCACTTTTTGGGCACTTGGCAATAAAAAAAGACCGAGTGCCCTCAGATCTATGTAATAAAAGAATTCGTTAGAACCCTTGATATAACTGGATTGGCGGGACTGCGTGGGAATCGAACCCACCAGACCTGGCACGCAGGTCTCAAGCAGTTTTGAAGACTGTGTCATTAATCCAGATGGAAACAACATTGTAAGAAAGCCGTCAAATCAACGTTTATCTTCATTCCCCAACAGGTTTATCAAGGTATTCTGTTCAGTTTTTCCGTAGTCGCTACAGTTTTATTATAGTTTTCTTTACATACGATGTGCAATACAAAAAATGCATGAACGATTTATTGTTGTGTACATAGGTGTATCGCCATACATTAAATATGATACATTGAAAAAGGCTGTATTTGGAAAAAAATGCTATTTACCTGGCATTATGTTTTTATATATAAAATGAGCCTAAAATAAACAAGGAATAATAACGTGCATATTTTGGGCTCCTAAATTGTTATCGTTAATTCATTAAAGCCCCTATAGTTTAGTGAAGAGTTTCACAAATATGCCTAAATTAGCATATGAGGCTCTAAAATTGACCTGTATTTTTTGAACTAGAACCTACTAGGTTATCAGTAATAGTAACAGCCTTCTTTAAAATAATTTATTCTGTTTCAAACTCAATGTCTAAATTTGGTCTCTTAAGTTTGAATTTAACTTTTTTATTTTTTAGGATATAAAGACCCCCTAAGATCCCTCCTATACCTAATGCCATTTCAGGGTGTTTCTTTATCGCATCCCCAAATGCTTTACCTACTTCACCGACGGCTACTCCTACATCCTTCTTTTCAACATTAGAAAAAACTTTGTTTAATTCTGACATTTCTATACCACTCCTTCTTTATCATTTAGATATATCTAATATAACATTTTAAATAGTTTTAATAGTAAGAATTATGATTGTATAAACTTTTAATATCAATAAATGAATACGTTTATATATCATGAAAGTTTCACACCTTGTTGCGCAAACTGCCCTCTAGTGAAATAAGAAATTGTTAAACAGCTACTAAGCAATGTTATTTTTAGAAGTAATCCTTCATTAATTTATTCATCCAATCAGGAACTTGAGCATTATCTCCAATATCAAAGGCAGGTAAATGGTTTAATATGTTCCATTGATCGCATCTAATCCTGTTACAGTTATAAAATTCCCTTGAATTGTTTCGAGCTTAACTACTGCTATACCAATAGGATTGGGACGGTATTGTTCTCTGTGCGAAGCAGCACTTCTCTTCCGAATCCATAATTCCTCTTGGCTGTCTCTTCCACTTTTCTTGACAGTTATCTCTAAGTTAATCCAGATAAAATATTATAATTGCATGGGAATAAAATAAATTTTTGCCTGATTTAATAGGGATTTACAAGTTATAGGAAGGTTAATTTTAGATAAAAATTAATTGGTTCCCCACCAAAAATTGGTGTGGTTGAAAAAAAACGCTTTTATCATTTAGTGATAAAGGCAATTTTTTGTTAGCTATTAAAAAAAATATCACTTCTCCACCTATGAATAATAGAAACCCGTACAAATTTTGTTATAATTGTTCTTATACTAGCTGATTAAAGGACTGTGGACCTAATGCCAAAGAAAAATTTATTATCTATAACGGAAATCGAAGATAGAGCTAAAACAATAATTGAAAATTTAAATGAAGAAACTTTTATTGAAGAGTTTTTAGGACTTTTTGATATTCCTAAAACAAGTATCACACGTGCAAGATCAAGTGAAGGTGATTTTTTGATACGAAATAAAGTTCGTTATCGAAGGGTTGAAAATAATCCACTACGCGCTATTGATGAAATCGAGCAGGAAATTGTATCTCAAAATCAAAAACCTCGCTATCTTATCACAACTGATTTTGAAATGCTTTATGCAAAAGATACAAAAACAAATGATTCACTTGCCATTCACTTTGAAGATTTACCAACTTCTGCAGAGTTTTTCCTTGCATGGAATGGGATTGAGAAAGTAGATTACCAAAAAGAAAACCCAGCGGATATTAAGGCTGCGGAGCGTTTCACAAAACTTTATGATGAATTGGTCAGAATCAATCCAGAGCTTGCAAAAGAGGAAGCTGACGGCAAATCCTTTAACCTTTTTCTAATTCGTTCACTTTTCTTGTACTTCTCTGAAGATACAGAAATTATCACTAAAGGCTCTTTTACTAATATCCTTAAAACAAGAACTGAAATCGATGGAAGTAATCTAAATTCGGTCATCAAAGAATTATTTTTAATTTTAGATGTGCCCGAAAACCAAAGACACGATACGCCTGAATGGTTGAAAGAATTTCCATACGTTAATGGTAAACTTTTCAAAGAACCACATCATGACTTAAACTTCAACACTTTTACCCGAAAACTACTCATCGAAGCAGGCGAATTGCTTAACTGGAATGAAATCAATCCTGATATTTTGGGAGCAATGATTCAATCTGTTGCAAACAAAGAAGAACGTCAAGTTTCAGGCATGCACTACACAAGCGTGCCGAATATCATGAAAGTGATTAAGCCGCTGTTTTTGGATAATCTCCAAGCTGAATACCAACGTTTATCAGAACGAGCAGATGATTATCTTGAGCGTGAGATTACTGAGGAACAACGTCGCAAGCAACAACGTGATATTATCAATCAGTTTGAAACCTTGATTGAGCGCATGAGCAAAATCAAATTCTTAGACCCAGCTTGTGGATCAGGTAATTTTTTGATTATCGCCTATAAGGAACTCCGTCGACTTGAAATCGACTGTCTTGTTAAAACAAGAGAAGTACGAGAATCTCTGAATGAGAAAGATGTTTATCAAGGTAGTCTTCTTAAACAATCCAAAATTAAACTCAATCAATTTTCAGGAATAGAACTGGATGACTTTGCGCACGAAGTTGCACGGCTCTCTCTATATATCGCCGAGCACCAGATGAATGTCGAGATGACCGCAGCACTTGCAGACTATCAGCCACGGATTCTGCCATTACAAGAATCGGGAAATATCGTGCATGCCAATGCCTTGCGTGTGGATTGGAATGAAGTTGTGACTCATGAATCTAATGACGAAATCTATATTATGGGGAATCCGCCGTATATTGCTGCGAAAGGTACGAATCACAGAACGGAGTCTCAAACTCAAGATTTATTGTTTGCTATTTATCCAAATGACTTTAGAATAGTTGATTATATTTTTGGTTGGTTCTTTAAAGCTTCAAAGTTAATTCAAAATCAAAGGGCAAAATATGCCTTTGTAACTACAAACTCACTATTTCAAGGAATTCAAGCGATAAAGGTGCAAGAACATATTCTTACAGGCCTTGAGATTTTTTATGCTTATCCTTCAATAAAATGGAGCAATAAGGCTAAAAATAATGCTGGAGTAATTGTCTCAATCGTGGGGATTTCAAATATTGATAGCAATATGAAAAAACTATACACAGATGATGACTTTAAGGAAGTTGATTCAATAAATGCTTATTTAGGAACTGAGGATGGAATAAGAGTCTCAAAAACACGGGAATTAAATTCTAGTTTACCTTATCAGATGGAATTAGGGAGCGCTGGTTATGAAGGAAATAATTTGATTTTTTCGATATCTGAATACGAGAATATTATAGCCGAATATCCAAATTCAGCAGTTTTTTTCAAAAAATTTATTAATGCAAAGGACTTAGTAAACGATAAGTATTCCTATGTAGTATGGATAAACGACAATCAGCTAGAAGAGGCAGAAAAAATACCCGAATTATCTCGTAGATTTGAATTAGTGAAGAAATTTCGTCAAGAAGGAGGTACAACTGCAAAGTCATCAGTATCAACCTATTGGAAATTTTCACAAATTAGATACAAAGATTTACCTGCAATCGTAATTCCTGTTATCAATTCGGAAAAAAGAGACTACATGTGTGGAACTTATTCTGATTCCAATATTGTTTTTTCAAATCAACTCTATCTTATCTACGGCGCCCCAATCTGGCTCCTCGGCATCCTAGAATCTCGGATGCATATGACTTGGTTCCGCGCAGTTAGTGGAAGACTGAAAACGGATTATCGCTATTCCGCAGGTATGGTTTACAATACATTCCCAATTCCCAACCTTTCAACAAATCGTAAAAATATTCTTGAAGAAGCCGTTTTAGAGATGCTGGATGTCCGTGAAGAAGAAGGGGGTACTCTTGCTGAGCTTTATGGCGGTGCAAATAAACCAATGAACGCAAGATTACGCGAAGCACACGAAAAAATTGACGGCATTGTGGAGCGCGCTTATAAGCAAGAACCTTTCAAATCCGATAAGGAACGATTGAGTGTATTGTTGAAACTTTATCAAGAAATGGTAAGTGAGGAGAAAAAATGACATCAAATATTTTTGAAATTAATTATAATGGTACTGGACAAAGCCAAAATACAAATGCATTAGGGATGCGTGAGATGCAGGCACGTGTCTATGAGAAACGTTCCTCACAATATCTATTAGTTAAGGCTCCCCCTGCATCAGGGAAATCACGAGCTTTGATGTTTGTAGCTTTAGATAAGCTCACAAATCAAGGTATAAAAAAAGCAATTATTGCAGTTCCAGAACGTTCGATTGGGAAATCCTTCCAAACCACAGAGCTAGCAAAATTCGGCTTCTTCTCTGATTGGGTTATTAATCCAAAAAACAATCTCACGGAACGTGGAACAAGTGAAAGTAAAGTGTCGCAGTTTGTTAATTTTATTCGTTCAACAAACTCAGTAGATAATATTATGATTTGCACCCACGCCACTTTACGTTTTGCTTTTGAGAAATTGAATGATTCGGACTTTGACAATGCTTTACTTGCCATTGATGAATTTCATCATGTATCACAAGATGATAATTCAGTTCTTGGTAATGCGATGCGTAATATTATGGGAAATTCTTCTGCTCATATCGTTGCGATGACTGGCTCTTACTTTCGCGGTGATTCAGTCCCGATTCTGGAGCCTACTGACGAGCAAAAGTTTGATAAGGTAACTTATACTTATTATGAACAACTTGAAGGTTATAAATATCTAAAGAGTTTTGCCATGGGCTATAGCTTCTATCAAGGTCGCTATACTGATGCACTTTCAGAAGTTTTAGATACTACAAAGAAAACAATTATTCATATTCCAAATGTAAATTCTGGCGAATCTACCAAAGATAAATATGATGAAGTTGACCGTATTCTGGAAGAATTAGGTGATGCAAAATTTGATGAAAATACAGGACTTTGGCTAGTAACTGAAGAATCTGGACGAGTTTTAAAAATTGCGGATTTGGTTAATGAAGGAGGTCGTGAAAAAGTTCAAGAATATATCCGAAATATGTCTGAACTTGATGACTTGGATATTATCATTGCGCTTGGTATGGCAAAAGAGGGATTTGACTGGCCATTCGCAGAATATGCTTTAACAATTGGTTATCGTAATTCATTAACTGAAGTTGTGCAAATTATTGGGCGCGTGACTCGTGATAGTTCAAATAAAACTCATGCACAATTTACCAATTTAATTGCTCAACCAGATGCTCAAGATGATGAGGTCATGTTTGCGGTTAATAATGTCATGAAGGCAATCACTGCAAGTCTTTTGATGGAATCTGTATTAGCTCCAAACTTTAACTTTAAGCGTAAAGATAATGATGACCAAAAATCAAAAGGAACAGATATTTTCATCAAAGGCTTAAAAGAGCCAAGTACTGAGCGTTCAAAAAATATTATTCAAAACGATTTGAATGATTTGAAAGCGACTATTTTACAAGACAGTCAAATTCAGCAAGCTATTGCTGCTGGCGTCGATGCAAAAGTGATTAATAAACAACTTATACCGCGTGTGATAATGAATACCTATCCTGATTTGTCAAATGATGAGACTGAAGAAGTTCGTCAGCACTTAGTAGCACAAACTGTCATTAAGTCTGCGGAACGTGAAGAAGGAACAGGCGGAAATCAATTTCTTAGAATGGCGAATAAGTTTATAAATATTGATGAAATTGCCATTGATTTGATTGATGAAGTGAATCCTTTCCAGCGTGCTTATGAGATTATTTCAAAGGAAATTGATGCACCAACTTTACGCTTTATCCAAGATTATATGGATGGTATAAAATTTACTTTTTCTGAAGATGAATTAGTTATGTTGTATCCTCAAGTTGTTCAATTTAAAAATGAAAATGGTAGAATTCCAGATAAGTCTAGTTCAGACCAATACGAGCAAAGATTAGCCTATGCTTTATTACGTTTGGAGCAACTAAGGAGAGAAAGACAAGATGGACAAGCTTAATCTTGATGATATTTTTTCAGACCCAATTTTTGATGAACTAATAGCTGAAACTCCTAAGAAACAAGTTAAGCGAATTGATCCAGAATTTGAAAAATTTCAAGAGATTATCGAATGGATAAAAAATCATGATGGAAAAGAACCAGAAAAATCTCGTGATATGACCGAAAGAAAATTATTTTCCAGACTTAAAGGCTATCGTGACAAGCCAGAAATGATAAAGAAGCTCGCTGAGATTGATGAACTTAACTTGCTTGATAGCCAAAATACGGTTTTAGAAAATACGATAAAAAGTCCAAAATCTCTTGTTGATATTCTTAATGATGACACACTTTTCGAGAAAAAAGATAAAGTTGATTCACTGCTTGACTTGTCAAGATATAAAAGAACAATTAGTGCAGCTGATAAATACAGCGTTCGGAAACGAGCTATCCATTTCGAACGATACGAACCACTATTTAAGCTTGTTCAAAAAGAAATTGCAAATGGCACTCGAAAAATAATTCCTGTTGATACTGAAAACAACATTTTACCAGGTAAATTTTATATTGATAATGGGATTCTGCTTTACGTTCTATCCGTAGGTAATTATTATGAAGATAAACATGGTAAGCGTAACGCAAAGCTTCATCTTATTTATGAAAATGGAACTGAAAACAAAGGAATATTACTGAGATCATTTGCATCAAATCTCTTTGATAAAACTCGTCATGGTCGAATGGTAACCGAAGTAATGAGTGATGTTATGGGAGAAACAACCGTTGAAGAAAGAGCTGCTGAATATCTGACTACGGGCTATATTTATGTAGTAAAATCACTTAGTTCGAATCCTGAAATATCAAAATTTCAAAATCTTTATAAGATTGGTTTTGCTAGTGGGAGTGTTGAAAAACGCATTAGTAATGCTGAAAATGAAGCCACTTATCTTTACGCACCTGTGAAAATTGTTGCAACATGGGAAGTTCAAAACTTTAGTGGTCGAAAATTAGAAACATTCATTCATCATAGATTTGCAGATAAGCAATTACAAATCTCTGTTCCAACAGCAAATGGGAAAATTGAAAATCCGAAAGAATGGTATATAGTTTCTTTGGATGAAATTGAAGCAAATATAAATGATGTTATTGTGAAATTGAACAGTTAATTCAAATTTATGATAGTTGTTAAAGCATCTTTGCCATATGGTGATGATGCTTTTTTATATATTTAATTTAGCTTTTTCTAGTATTCCTCACGAAATCCTTCTTTGCTTTTTGGATGGCTGTACTAGCTCTGTTCCCCGCCACCCCCTGTACCATCTAGTTATAATGGTCTTATAAGGAATGCCGTATATTTCAGCCCATTCAATAAGAGGTTTTGTAACTCCATTTAATTCTGCATACTTGGTATCCCGTTTGTTTCTGCATTGTTCACGCAGTTCTATCCATTTACAATTAGAAGGTTCGTAATTTCCATTTACATCAATACGCTCCAGACTCAAACCCTCTTGGTAGCCATTGTCAATTGCCCAGCTATAAAAGTTCATGAAGTCAGTTCGCCATTCATGACAGATTGATATTCCTCGTCCTCCATAATTATGGTAGTTGGATGCATTTGGATTAGTGCACCTATCTATAACTTTTCTCCATAATCCATGTATCCGTGTTTTTGATAAGCCATGTTTAAATAATCCCATTGTGACAGACCTCCGTTGAAATGGTTTAATGAAAAATAACCAGTTCAATAAAAAAGGTCAAGTAATTTTTGTAGTTTTTATTTGTTAAAAGGTTAATAAGTGTCCAAAATTTTTTATATTATTTTCGCTTCTTTTTTAATGGCTTATTCCTCCTAGACGGAGCGGCGAATAACCTTTGTAAATAAAGTGCTAACCAAATTAAATAAGCTCTTTAACCATTGGTATTATTACATTCATGATTAAAGGACATTTTTAATTTTATTATTTTAGGTGTAAGGCAAGAAAAAAACAAAAAAAGTCATATAAAAAAACAGTTAATTTTCCCCATATAACTTGTAAAAAGTGGTATAATTACTCATATTTTGTCATTTAAGGGGGAATAAAAGTGGAAACATCTATTTCAGAAAACCAAACATCACCTGATGTAAAGAAAAAGCCACATATTAAGTGGTTGATTGGTGGAATTTTAGCTGATATTACTATAATTATTATTCTAGTAATGATGGATGCAACAATTTTCCGTTTTTTGGATTTTGGCTTTATAGCAAACTTACATGATTCACCCGTTGGTAAATTAAAGTTTTTCTTTGTTGTTTTAAGTATAATTGCCCTTATTTTTCATGTTTTGCGGCCTAATTTGCTTAATTGGATTATGGTCCCAATTTTATTATTTATGGGTTTTAGATTTAAACATTTATTAGGTCCTATATCTTCTGATGTATCTAATACTGATTATGCTATAATAGCAGATAATTTTTCTCCGTACAAAGGACTGGAACTGTATCCATTTGTAATTGGATTCATATTCATAATCGTTGTTGTATGCAAGATGGTTTCTGGAAGAGAAAAGTAGGATAAAGGGGCTGTCCAGAAAGTCGTATTTTCAACTTCTGGGATGCCCCTTTTGTGTTTCAATACTTTGATATATCAACACGCTCGATTATTAGATTTGAGGAGATGTCCACTTTTCGGACAGCCCCTTTTTATAAATTCCTACTCATACTGATTTTCCTATATAGGGCTATAACTGCTTGATTTTGGCTTTCCCAGGCTTCATTCCTTAAAGATGGTATTTTGTAATCCCTTTCCATTTCCTCCATTAAACTAGCCAATCTGCGGCTTCTGAATGGCTCATTTACTTGTCCATGAATGATTTTCCTCATAATCCTTATTAATTTGGCTTAACGTCCTCATGCTCCGTGCTCCTCTGCTTCAATTTCCTTCACCAGCTTATAAAAGGTAGTGCGTTTCATTCCTGCTTCATCTATGGCAGCGGTGGCGGTGATTTCTCCTGCTTTCCACTTTCCGTATGCTTGGTAAAACTCATTTGTTGGTTCTGCTTTCGGTCTGCCAAATTGAGTACCATTCTTTAAAGCTACGTCAATTCCTTCACGCTGCCTTTTTCTTATACGTTCCCGTTCCTCGTCTGCCATCCATGAAAGGATTTGTAAAACAAGGTCGGATATAAATGTTCCCATACTGTCTTTATGCTTGGTAGTGTCCAGCAGCGGCATATCCAAAACAATAATATCTGCTTTGATCTCCTTGGTGATGTGCTGCCATTCGTTGAGTATATCCTCTTTGTTCCTTCCGAAGCGGTCTAATGAATGAATATAGAGAATGTCTCCTTCACGCAAACATTGCTTTAATGCCTGGTACTTCTCACGATTGAAGTCCTTTCCGCTCTGTTTGTCGGTGAAAATATCTCTTTCCTCAATACCTTGTGCCTTCATGGATTCCATTTGCCTGCCTTCGTTTTGGTCTTTGCTGCTTACTCGTACATAGCCAAACTTTTTACTGTTCAATTTCTTTTCCTCCCAATATTTCATATTGATTTAAATAAACAGTTCGTAAATGTATTTATGACTAAGTGAATATTCGTAAAGTATTTTTGAACATTAAAGAACAAGAAAAATGCTGTTTTTACATGCCTTCTTAACTGTTCGCAAAAGTATACTTAAATGAACAAACAAAAAGAGGACAACCATTTCAGGCCGTCCCCACCGCTATTTATAGGTATCCTTTTTCCTTTAAGCTGATGAATTTTTCATGGCCTATGATTACGTGGTCAAGGAGTTCTATGCCAACTATTTTTCCTACCTCTACAAGACGCTTGGTCACCTCTATGTCTTCTCTTGATGGTGCTGGCTGCCCTGATGGGTGATTATGAGCAACTATAGCACTGGCGCAATATCTTTTTATTAATGGAAGGAAAGTCTCCCTTGGATGCACGATGGATGCATTTAAAGAACCAGTGAAAACTGTTTGTCTAAACATTACTTCGTTCTTGGTGTTCAGTCCTAAGCAAACGAATTCTTCACGATGCAAGTACTGCATATCTTTAAGGTAATTATAAGCATCCTCTGGGCTCCTTATGGCAAAGCGTTCTTCGGCTGTACTTGGATTTAACCTAGCTAGCTTCAATGCAGCTATAATTTGTTGAGCCTTTACTTTGCCGACACCTTTTATTGATAGTAGTTCTTCCTCGGTAACATCCAATAACTCTTGGATGGATGGGAAGCGGTTAAAAATTTCACTAACGATATAGCTGTCGTTCTTTTCTCGAATAGTGATCGCTAATAAATATTTAAAAGTTAATTTATCGAATTGAGTTGTCATTAGTAATTCCTCCAATTATTGAAATAAAAAAAGGAGAGACGAATGTACGCCTCTCCCATTGATTGATATAATTTTTTTCTGTATGATGTACTTAATTGGTAATTGATGAGTCCGTTCAGGCGGCTCATCTTTTTTTGTGCATACAAAGAGCCCTTGAATGCAATCCGCACTCTAAGGGCTTCATTTAATGCTCTTTATAGCTAACATATACTTTCCTCCATAATCAGATATCCTTCACACGCCTTTCACATTCAATTCACCTCCTTCGTTACATTTCCTTAAGTTTGTTAAAGCATCGCCCCCTTTCATTAATCAGTAAATATATATATTAAAGAAGTTTCAAAAAAGTAGAAAAAACTATTGATATTTCTTCGAGAAATGGTTTTGATGGTCTTGTCAAGGTACTAACAAGGCTCTCTCCTTGGTAAACCTCTTTTTAGCCGCTCTTAACGGGGCGGTGTTCCTGATAAATAAATCATAAAGGATTTGATAAATATGTATGTTAATCAAGCAATGCAAGAATTATTGGAGTTGGCAAACCTTAAGCAACCGATTATTGATGCTGCAAGCCTACCAATTCACCGTCAATTAAAGGTTAAAAGGATTCATGATGGTTTCAATCAAACCGAATTGGCTGCAATTCTTGGTATGGGAGTATCCACCCTTTCAGAGGTAGAGAACAACCGCCGCCGCATTCCTTACAAATACTTGGAGCGAGTAAAACAGTATCTTTACTGTGAAATGTATTATGACAAGGAATTTATCGGACCCGTTGAACAAGATTGGTAAGAAGAAAGGATGATAAACAATGACTGATTACAAACAGATAATCGAGCAATTGAAACAACAAAACATGAACCCCAATACATCTGAAAGCCAACGAGAAGCTAATAGCTTTCGTGTAAAGTGGTTAGAAATGCTTCATAAGGAAAAGCCAGCACCAACAAAGATAGTCTTCTATGATGCTGTACAACAACGCTTAGCACATGGATATTCCATAACTCCAAACAAGCTACTGCATGATTAATGGTTTTCCTTCCTATCAGGTTTGGCTCAGAGGTCGGGGTTTGGGGCAGAGCCCCAAGGTCTTAAATGAGCAAGGAATACCCTCCTGCGTTCTCGCTCCCCTCCCACCATTACACTGGAAAGCGACGATAAGCTTTATTAATGTCCTATCAGTGCGTGGTCGTCGGTAAGATGACCGCAATGGGTGGGAGTGGCATTGTCCAGGGCTCGCAAGAGAAGTTTTTCAGCGAAGCGTTTTGAAAAAGTTTTGCGACGTTAGGAGCAACCCTTGACGATGACATGGGTATGTGGCGGTCTTATCGCCTTTATGGTTTTTGGCGTGTGGAGTGCACAAGTGGCAACACGCTAAATAAGGAGCAGGGAGCATACTCCAAAAGCCGAAGGCTATATATAGACCATGGGTGGGCACCGAACGTTGTCGGAACCATTTACAGTTACATAATTGCTCAGAGAAATTTGTGCTATTTTTTTACCTATATAGTGAAATTATTTCTATTTATGCATAACATTTGTCGAAGCTTTATATGAATAACTGTACAAATACACAAATATAAAGGGGAAATATGGAAATGAGCAAGGCAAAATCATTCAAAATTTTGGAAGGTATTGAAAGCGGCTCTTTAACTCCTGAACAAGGACACGAACTGTTATACAGTGAGTATGAAATCATTAACAAGAAGCAAAGAGAAGGTCTGCGGAAGAAAGTTGCTCAAGAGAGTTACAGAGAGCAACAGAAAAATCGCCAGTTTATCATCTGTATCCATAAAGGGGTTAGTGAAGTAGCTAGCAAGCTTACTACTACACAGGCAGGTACATTGATGAGGCTTCTTCCATATATGCAATTCAAAAAAGATGGTCAACTAGTAAAGAACGGTAAGCCAATGACACTAGCTACAATGGCTAATTTGATTGGTAAGTCTGAGAGAACTACACGAGGAATCATCAAAGTGTTAATTGAGGTGGGTGCTCTTACAAACGAAGGTAACAACCGCTCACCTAAGTACGTGGTGAATCCCAAATGCCACATCATGGGTGAGATAGAGGGGAACATGGTGGACTTTACCCGCCTTTACAAGACAGAGGGAAAGCACTTAATGAATCTACTCAGCATTCAAGAGCAAGGGTTTGTGTACAAGTTGATACCTTTCATCAACTTTGAAACATCTTGGTTGGCGGAGAACCCAAGAGAACTGAATGGTGAGGAAGTCATCCCACTATCCAAGGAAAGAATGGCTGAACTCATGGGTGAGTCTATTGATACGGTAAACAGGCACTTGAAAAAGATGTGGGAGGTGGGCGTGGTAGATAAGTATGGAAGCCATGGTAAGGAAGGTTACTTATTCAACCCAGACTTACTACACAGAGGTCACAACAATAACAACTATTACGCAGCCAAGAACTTATTCAGATATAGCTTAGTAAAACAGGGGGAGTACGAACGGCATCTATCTAAGCAGTCAGGTTTCTTAAAGTAGCTTTTATGGATGAACAAATGCCGCAGTAGTAAACTGGTAACCCACCACTGCGGCTCACAAATCTTTTATTCATGGATTAACAACTGCGGGGTAGTAAACCACCCTCCACAAACCATATGGGTGAATAGATATCTAATTCGTATCCAAGAAGTGCAAGAGAATAGAAACCTTTACCTGTTATTAGGCTGGATGGCTTCGCTCCCTGTTAGCTCAGGGGTCGCTCACCATCGCCATAGTCGCTGCCTCTGTTGGCAAGCCGCAAGTTATCTATGAATAACCTCATTGCATTCGGTAAGTGGCATTTCGCTTTTACGCTCATGCTTATTGTCTCTGCAACGCATCAACCTTTTGGGTGGGGGTATTTTCTTAACTTTAAAACCTCTCTAAAGGCAGACGGTGCTGGGTTGGTAGCTTTAAAAACAAACTTGGTGCTAGTATGCATTAAGATTAAGAGAACACAACTCACTAAATATAGCTATATACCTTGGGAGAGTAAGGTTATTGATTAAAAATAATGCGGCAACTTTTGCGAAAAAAACACCTTTAATGCGGCAGTATTTACGGAAACATGTTAGCATACTGTACCAACCTAATGGAAAAAAGGCACCAATGAACAAGTTATAGTGCCTATCCTTTGTAGTTACATTAAATTACTAGAGAAATTATGTGGCTGAAAACTATTTGATGCCTATTTATATAAATAATTAACGGGTGAAAAAGCATTATGCTGTACTTGCACATCTGTATTTGTCATTTGGATATATCTTCTAACCATATTCATATGAGAGTGCCCAAGTATTCTTTGTAGGGAAAAAGGGTCTCCCCCGTTCATGATGTAGAACAAAGCTCCTGTATGGCGGAATGTGTGCGGCGATACCCTCTTATTCTTAATCTGCGCTACCTTCCCGTATAAAGATAAATTATCCCTTACTGTGGCTTCGGAAATTCTTTCTCCTTCATAGGTCAAGAATGTGTATTCACAGCCAAAGTCTGCTGTTTCTTGTAAGTAATCTTCCAACATTTTAATAGTTTTCAGCGATAACGGAACTACACGGGCGACTCTAGTCTTAGTGTCTGTCGCCTCAAGCTGTATTAACCCATTCTTAAGGTCAATATTCTCCCGCTTGATGTCCACAAGCTCGCTAACACGAACCATAGTGTCCAGTAACATAAAGATTATTACTTTGGTACGGAATCCTGTATAGGAATTATCATCAATCACACCGATTAACCGCCGTATCTCTTCTGTTGTCAGGGATTCCACATTATCTATTGGGGCTTTAACAGGCTTAAAACGCCTATGAATAGGTTCTGTAACCCATCCTTTCTCCTCATAGCAGAAACGAATGAATGAGCGCATTGTCCGTACCCGTATGTTTATGGTAGCGGGAGCGAGTTCCATCTCCTCCGCCATATGACTAATCCATCCACAGAAAAGCTCAATAGTCAGTTCCTCTTGTTTTAGGTCTCCACTTGTATAACGAAGGAAATAATCATAGTTGACGTAATACTCCTTAATGGTGCGTCGTGCTAAGCCCTCTGATTTCTTTAGCAGCATGAATCTTTCAAACATTTCGGTCATTGTGTAGGATTCCTGATTCACATTCACATTGGGTATAATGGTATCTCGTTTAAACTTCCTATTCACTTTTCTTTGCACAACAAAAGCCCCCTTAATTAGTATTAAGCGAGCTACGAATTGAACAGTTTTCTTGATAAGTCCTAATCAGTCTTACATCCCAGTCTCAAACAGTCTTTCGTGAAACTGGCAGAAAACTGTGGGGGAAATCCCTATTTGTGTAATTATCAATGCAAAGGTCAATCATCGTCAATCCCTTGCGGGAGTAAGAACGTTGGCGGGACTGCGTGGGAATCGAACCCACCAGACCTGGCACGCAGGTCTCAAGCAGTTTTGAAGACTGTGGAGGACACCAGTACCCCATTCAGCCCCATGGATGTAAAAAAAATATCAGGTGTTAGGACTATATTTACGAGGTCTTTTCGTGATTTAAACTATCTACTCCGATTCTCTATAATCATTTATCATATTACAATGGATTATAGTATTAATCAATAGAATCGGCCTATATGTCACTTTTTCGACAAGCATATCACAACAAGATGGACCTGCCCCTGCCAAATGTAAACTCCAATACCTACAATACTTGTCTTAATTCATAGAAACAGACTATAATAAGAAGAAAAAATAGTTATCTTGTAGGTGAATAGATATGCTTCATGGTTGGTTTTTATGGTTTATCCTGTTCTGGGTATTTTTCCTAGTTGGATCATTTGCCATTGGTGGATTTTTTATGTTTCGAAAATTTTTGAAAAAGATGCCGAAAGAAGACGGCAAATCAGTTATGGATTGGGAAGAACATTATGTAAATGAATCGCGACACTTGTGGGGGCCCGAGGAGAAAGAACTCCTCGAGGATTTAGTCAGTCCTGTTCCCGAGCTTTTCCGTGATGTTGCCAGACATAAAATTGCAGGTAAGATCGGTGAAATTGCCTTAAATGAAAAGGCTCCAAAAATTACTCAAGACCTCGTCATACGTGGCTATATCCAGGCAACACCAAAAAGAGATCATAAATTTCTACGTAAAAAGCTTTTTGAAAATCAAATTGATGTGGCTCCTTTTGAGCACCTATTTTAACCGTCTATATGATAGACGGTTTTTTGTTGTTGGTTATTTCATTTACCTTGTGCACTCACTTTTTTACTTTTCGGTAAATGAAATAGGGTTTCATTTACCCTGCACCATCTCTTTTTCACTTTTTAGTCAATGAAACTGGCTTTCATTTACCCTGAGCCCTCACTTTTCTACATTTCGGTTAATGAAACGGGTTTTCATTTACCCTATGCCCTCTCTTTTTTACATTTAGGTCAATGTACCGTTAAATGTTTTATCACGAGTGAACACTTATTTAATAATAAAAAAACTGACCCTCTTAAGGGCCAGTGTCTCAATCAATTATTACTCTTTACTACCATGAAGCTGTTTAAAAAGCTTTTTGTAGTCGACATACATCGCAATCCGCCATGGCACTATCATACAATACGCAAGGAGGAAGAACATGCCGCTTAATTCTCCAAAATCTATGGTTGCACTCAGGACTGATTTCATCACAAGGCGGACGACTAATAGTCCAATCAAAATAAAGAAAAATGCTTTGGATCGCTTTAGGTAAATATCATTATCGCGAATCTCAAACTTTGAGGTTTTGATTAGTAAAATGGAGAATAGCATCCCTACTATCGCGGCCTCAATCATTTCGGCTCCACTTAGTCTAAATTGCGGTTCCATATACATTAATGCCCCACTCGACATGAAAATGGGCGGTAGAATGATTTTACGAGCATTTGTGGGTTTTTTTGCGGCTTTCATTCGGACCACCAATGCGAGGCTGCCCATAAATACCGCTCCAATTGAAGAAGCTATTACTAAGTTCATTAGATTCATTCCTTATCTAATTTATTTTCTAACCCATTATATCTCAAATAAATGGATTTGAAAAAAATTAACTCATAAAAAAATGTTCCATATTTACCACACGTCACGTTTAAATGATATAAAAAAGGAAAAACCTTCTCAGGAATTTTCTTACCAAGAATATTTATATTTTCACCGTTAAAACCCTGTAAAGCCGCCAAACAGATTAGAAAAGATCATAATGATCTTTGTCATCCAGTCAAAGAATAAAACAATTCCCATGACAATCATTATGTAACCGCCAATTTTAACAATTTTCCCGCTGTTTTTCTTAATCCAAGTCATCCGGCCAAGGAAGAACGAAAGAATAAAGAATGGTATCGCAAAACCTAAAGTATAGGCGATCATATACATCATACCAGAACCAGGATTCGTTGCTGCAAGAGAGATAACAAAAGAAAGGATTGGTCCTGTACAAGGTGTCCACCCTGCTGCAAACGCCATCCCAATTAAAACGGAGCCAAAAAAGCCTGAAGGCCGATTTTTAAATTCAATGCGGCGATCTTTCATCATAAACTTCGGATTTAATATCCCAACGATCACTAAACCAAAGAAAACAATGAAAATTCCACCCAGTTGACGAATGAGATCTTTATACTGTAAAAAAAAGCTTCCTAGAAACGATGTTCCAAATCCTATCGCAATAAATATGATCGAAAATCCTACTAGAAAAAATAAGGTATGGAGCAGGCTCCGCTTTTGAAGCATGGCATTTTCACTTTTTAATTCGCCCACTGACATTCCGGTAATGTATGAGAGAAATGCAGGATACAGCGGTAAACAACAGGGCGAAATGAAGCTTAAAAATCCTGCTCCTAAAGCTAAAAATATATTTACATCTGACATATTAACACTCCCACTATAGTCGATACGTTTATATTCTAACAAATGATTGATAGAAATGATAATGGTTAACATGAATATTTTGTGTCACCTAGGTTTTTCTTTGCCTTTCCTACCACCCATATTTCCATATATATGCATAAATCCGATGGATATTTATTTACAATTGCCTTTGAAAAAATTTACATTATAGGTTATACTAGTAATTCCAATGCAAGTTTGATATATTAGTATTCTATTTTCTCCAAAATTTAGGGGTTACTCCGGAAAGGACAACGGCCGTGACAAAGAATGACTTAGTTACATTAATCGAAAAAAAACGTGCTGAATTAATTCAAGTCGCGACGAGCAATGGCCTGACATCCTCCGTTGCCATTCGCTACAGCCAGGAGCTTGACCACCTCTTAAATGAATATCATCGAATATATATAAAAAAGGTTCCTTCATCAGCCTGTTAATAGAAACTTTTATAAAAATAGTAAAAGCCTGGCATATGCCAGGCTTTCTTCATTAATTCACAATATCCTCAAGGTGCTCTACAACTCCATTTTGTAACAGGAACATTTTATGGTATAACCCGCCTTGGGCAAGCAGTTCTTGATGGGTACCTCTTTCCACGATTTCTCCCTGATGCAATACTAAAATTAATTCAGCATCCTGAATAGTTGATAGACGGTGTGCAATCGCAATCGTGGTTCGTCCTTTTCGCATTTTGGCAAGTGCTGTTTGAATTGCTTCCTCCGTCTCGGTATCAATATTGGCGGTAGCCTCATCAAGGACCAAAATTTTAGGATTCGTCGCAATCGTTCTAGCAAAAGCAATTAATTGCCTTTGACCGCTAGAGAAAGTGGTCCCTCGCTCCACAACCTTATGGGCAAAACCATCCTCCAATTTTTCTATAAATGTATGGGCCTGGACGAACCTCGCTGCCTCTTCCACTTGTTCTTCTGTCATGTCATTCGAATGTAAGCGGATATTATCCTTTACCGTCCCGTAGAATAGAAAGGGATCCTGTAAAACGAGGCCCATTTTCTCGCGGAGCTCTGTCTTAGTGAAGTTACGAATCGATTGACCATCGATGAATATGTCACCGCGCTCATACTCATAGAACCGCATCAGCAAATTGATGATGGAGCTTTTTCCACTACCGGTATGACCAACGAGTGCGACGGTTTCACCTGGATTCGCAGTGAATGAAATATGTTTTAGCACATCTTGTTTCCCATTATAGGAAAAGCTTAAATCCTTAAATTCAATCTTTCCATGTTCAATCAATAGATTCTTCTCTTCCTTTTGACTCGGTGCTAATTCCTCTTCGTCCAACAATTTGAAGACACGCGATCCAGCTACAATGGCTTGTTGGTACAAGGAAAGTCTCATCATCATCTGATTGACCGGTTCAAAAAAACGATCCAGATAATTTATGAAGGCATATAATACTCCGATTTCGATCACATGGTTAAAAGAAGTAATCCCAAAATAAGATAACACAATGATTAATCCTAAAATGTAAATGAGGTCAATCGCTGGTCTTAACAGAAGTCCATCTATTTTAATATTCTTCATTCCAGCCTGATAGTGTTGATCATTAATCAGTCCAAACTCAGCACGGAGTCGTTTTTCCTGACGAAACACTTGAATGATGCTCATTCCTGAAAGGGATTCGCTGAGCTTTGCATTCAATTGGCTCAGCCGTTCGCGCATATCTAGGTAAAATCTTGAACTTAATTTTCTATAAAGGTTCATGACAAACAATAGCAGCGGAAGGATGATGAGACATAGCAATCCAAGTTTGATATTCAGAATAAACATGGCAATGAAAATTCCTGTTAATAAAAATCCACCTTGGATGAAGGTTGCAATAACCGTCACAAACATGTCTTTAATCGCTTCCGTATCATTGGTTACCCTTGAAACAATACTACCTGCCGGTGTTTTATCAAAATACTTTAAACCGAGCGCCTGAACCTTAGAAAAAACATCAATTCGAAGTTGTTGGATAATTTTTAACGCTAGCTCTTGGAATTTTACAAATTGAAAAAACATGAGAATCGCCTTGATGATTTGTATTCCCATATAGGTGGAACCAAGTATGAAAAGAGGTTGAAACGAAAGCTTTCCAGGTGTTAAATAATCATCGATAAATATTTTGACTAAGATCGGAAGGAAGATATCGCCGATCGTCGTTAATAATAGGAAAAGAAATGCCATTCCTACCAGTTTTTTATGTGGTTTTGTATAGGACAGGAGCCGGAATAATATATTTCGTTGTTCACGCTCGGAAAGCTGTATTTTTTCTTCCATATTAATATCCTCCATGCTCGACCAGCTCTTCCAGCTGCTGGCGTAAATACATTTGCTTATACCATCCGTCCATTTCCATTAGTGCTTCATGGGTACCTCGTTCGGCAATCCTACCATCCTCAAGAACGAGAATGAGATTGGCATGTTGAATGGCACTTAAGCGGTGGGAAGTAATAATCGTCGTTTTTCCTTCCCTATTCTCCCTTAAGGCGGAAAGAATCGCTTCTTCGGTTTTAGCGTCAACAGCTGATAAGGAATCATCGAGAACCAATACCTCTGGATTCATCAAAATAGCCCGGGCAATCGAAATTCTCTGTTTCTGCCCACCTGATATGGACACCCCCCGTTCACCAACTACAGTTTGATAACCATCTATAAATTGTAGAATATCATCATGAATATTGGCCAACTTAGCTGCATGCTCCACTTTATCTATTGCGGCGTTAGGGTTCGTAAAAGCGATGTTTTCACCTACAGAGGCTGAAAACAAGAAGTGATCTTGTGGTACATAACCAATCGCTTCGCGTAATTTTTCAAGTTTGTATGCTTGAAGAGGCCTCCCGCCAAAGGTAATTTTCCCTTGATAATGATCAAACTCACGAATGAGCAACTTTAATAGAGTCGTTTTTCCTGCACCGGTTTTCCCGACAATCCCAAGTGTTTCGCCTTTATGTAGAGAAAAATGAATATCCTTTAATAGTGGCACTGATTCGCCTGGATAGGTAAAATGAGCAAGGTCGAATTTTATTTCCCCTGCTGGAACATCGTCTAAAGCATCTTGCTGATCGTTTATATCTGCTTTTTCCTGAAGGAGTTGGGTGACACGATCGTAGGAAGCCCTGCCTCGCTCAACAATGTTAAATAACCAGCCAAAAGCTAGCATCGGCCAGATAAGCAACCCTAAATATGTAGTAAATGAAAGTAATTGTCCGATCGTCAGTTCCCCATTCAGGACGTATTTAGCTCCGAATACAATCGACAAAAAGAAGGAAATTCCAACAATAATCGAAATCGTTGGATCAAAAAGCGAATCAATTTTTGCGACGGTTATATTTTTTTGGACAACATCCTCAGATTGCTTCCGGAAATCCTCAATATCCTCCTGTTCCTGACCAAACGTCTTTATTACTTTAATCCCGGTAATGCTTTCCTGGGTTTTATCATTTAAGGAAGAAAAGGCCTCTTGTGCTTGATAGAAGGTCCGATGGAGCATGGTTCCAAACCAACTTGTAAGGATGACCATTAACGGCATTGGGATCAAACAGATTAAGGTTAATTTCCAACTGATCGTAATTGCCATTGCAAAGATAACAAATCCCCCAGTAGACAGAGAATCCACGAGAGTTAATACGCCCACACCAGCTGTTTGCTGAATCGCTTGAAGGTCATTTGTTGCATGAGCCATCAGATCTCCAATTCGACGTTTTTGGTAGAACGATGGGGACATAGTGGTAAAGTGGTGATACAGCCGATTTCGAAGCAGTTTACTCAGTTTAACTGAAGATCCAAAAATCATAATCCTCCAATAAAACCGAAGTGAATACATAGCCAGGCCTACCACTAATAGAACACCGATCCACTGCAAGAGGATTCCTTTTGTCATGGTTCCATCCTTAATTTCATCAGCAATGATTCCAATTACCTTCGGCGGCACTAATTGCAGCATGGCGACAAGCAATAAAATGAAAATGCCAGAAATATACGCTTTTTTCTCTTTCTTAAAAAACCAGCCTAAGTCTAAAAATACCTTCATTGAAACGCCTCCAAAACACAAAAAATTGATCTATTTTTTATACCCTTCCATTCCTCCCTAATTATTGGTGTCAGGCAAAATAATCCATTTAACTGAGGTTTCATTTTACCAAATATTTATAAAATAATAAAGATTTAGAATTAACTAAAACAACATAAAAAAAGCACCCATTTAGATGAGTGCTTACCATTTATAATTCAGTTACCTTATCTGAATCCCCATAAAAGCCAGTAAATCTATTATTACAATGACACTGAGGACATCGTACCGTAATCTCTAAATCAATAATCTGTTGTTGGCTGTTATTGACTAGTTTCTTTTTTAGGACAATCACTTGATCCGTTACTCCTTTATGGGGATTGATCTCTTTTAATTCTTCCAAAATACTCTCACCATTTACTACTGCTACATAATCAAACACATCACTACAAAATACACATTGCCTATTGCCTTGAACAACACTAGTAGGAACCAATTCTACTTTCATATTTTCGCCTCCCGTCCCCATATTATTCGACAGGAATGAAAGCGCTTCCTACTGTATGTTATCTTCCAGCTGATATTTCATAAATTCGTCATATGTATGTTGAATAAAAAATGGTAATATTGATCTTTTGAACTCAGTTGATTGGAGCGGAAGGTGCGAGACTCCTGCGAGAAAAGTGGTCACGGGAGCCCCCGCAGTCGCTCAAGCGAAGAGGAGGCCCCCGATCCGCCCGCGGAAAGCAGCACCTGGAGCGGAAATCAACAGGCACTTTTTACATAGCCTAATAAATAAAAACCACCTGTCCGAATTTGATTCATTCAGAAGGGTGGTTACTTATTGGTCTAATCGGATTGTATTAGCTTGTCCGTTTATTTGGATTGTTGCTTGTTCATTGCAGCCATCATTTGGTTGATTTTCTTTTGTGATGGTTTTTGACCCATTTGCATCATCATCATTTTCAACATTTGTTCATTGATAGGCGGATTTTTCTTTAAATAGCTCATCATATATTTACGAGCAATGAAAAATCCTAGTGCTACACCAGCTGCTAATGCCAGTATACCAACTAGAACGTAATACATATTCAACTTCCTCCTTCGTGTTGTCTACCATACAGTGTACTAAATAAAACACGATTAGACAATATCTGCAATCAGATAAATTTTCTTTCTTTTATCGGCTTTAACCAGCCATATCGTTGATGTTCAAGGTCAAGTGCCAAAAAGGAAGACTCACACTTTCTTAGAACTTCAAAAAAAGCAGTCTCTGCTTCATAGCTTCCTTGGGCATCAATTGTAATTAAGTCTTGGAAAACATCTAACTTTGCCGTACTTAGTTTTCCGCTTAATTCAATCGAGTATGCACCATTCTCTGCTTTAAAACCCTTGATTTTTCCAAGCTGTTTTTGAATGAGTTGATGGATCTTAAGTACCTCGACCTTTTTGGTTATATAGGAAATTTGTTTTTGTGTTATAAATTTAAACTCACCGTTTGCTTTATGATTTTCATGAAAAAGCTGAAAAAATAATCGCTCTCTTCCGAAGTAATGGGTCGCAAATTCATCTTCTATTAAATATAGCTGATATTTTCTCACCACTGTTCTCTCCTTCGTTGGTTACCCTTTTTACTATTATAAAAAAAGACAAGCGAAACATTTGTCTTACGGCGACAAAAACATCCACTACTTTTGTCGATTAGCATAATTGCAAGCTATTTTTTTACTAATTCGGTAGTTTTGATGTATTTCCCTGCAAAAATAACTTCCCTTCATAATATTGTTTAGAATTTTTCACAAATAAAAAAGAGAACGGATTAAATCCGCTCTCCTTTAATAGTTACGAGTTTTTATTTTTGCAAAAGTGCTTTTACACGTGCCACAACGTTTTCTACTGTGAACCCGAATTCTTCCATAATCTTTTCTCCAGGTGCTGAAGCCCCGAAATGATCAATCGCTAATACATCGCCTTCGTCACCAGTATATTTGTGCCAGCCGAATGATGCTCCAACCTCAATTCCAAGACGCTTTTTCACGCTTTTTGGCAAGACAGAGTCTTTATATTCTTGGGATTGTTGCTCGAAGCGATCCCAAGAAGGCATACTTACAACTGAAACATGAACCCCTTCTCCAGCAAGCGCTTTTTGAGCTTCCACTGCAAGACTTACTTCTGATCCAGTTGCTAATAACAACGCATCTGGGGTTTCTCTTTCAGAAGGTGAAACCACATAGGCCCCTTTTGAAACTCCCTCGTAAGCATTCGTATCTGTTCCTTTTAATGTAGGTAAATCTTGACGAGTTAAAACAAGTGCAGTTGGTTTGTTTGTTGACTCTACCGCAAGTTTCCAAGCTGCCGCTGTTTCGTTCCCGTCTGCAGGACGAATGATGGAGATTCCTGACATCGCACGTAGCGCAGCCAGTTGTTCAACAGGTTCATGGGTTGGTCCGTCTTCCCCTACTGCAATACTATCATGAGTAAAGACATACGTAACAGGTAATCCCATCAACGCAGCTAGACGAATTGCTGGACGTAGGTAATCAGAGAAGACAAAGAATGTTCCACCAAATACTTTTACTCCGCCATGAAGAGAGATTCCGTTCATTGCAGCACCCATTGCAAATTCACGAACACCAAACCAGATATTTCGGCCTTCATAAGAGCCTGGCATAAAGTCCTTTGTACCTTTGATCATTGTTTTGTTTGATCCAGCAAGGTCTGCAGAACCACCGATAAAAATAGGTAGATTCTTTGCAATTCCATTGATTACTTCTCCTGATGAGGCACGGCTCGCAAGGCTCTTGCCCTCACTGTAAACAGGGATATCTTTATCCCATCCTTCAGGAAGTTCATTATTTAATGCTTGTTCAAGTTGAGTCGCTAACTCAGGATAATCTTTTTTGTATTGAGCGAAAAGTTCATTCCACTCTTTTTCCTTTTTCTCTCCATTTTCAACAATGAGTTTCTGGAAGTTATCATAGACTTCCTGCGGTACATGGAAATCTTCTTCAAAGGTCCATTTATACGCCTCTTTAGTAAGCTTTAACTCATTTGCACCAAGTGGTGAACCATGAACACCTGAAGTTCCAGCACGGTTAGGTGAACCATAACCAATTACTGTTCTTACTTCAATCATTGTTGGTCGGTCTAAATCGTTTCTTGCTTCTTCAAGTGCTTTTGAAATTTCTTCTAGATTATTTCCATCTTCAACACGAAGATATTGCCATCCGTAGGATAGGAAGCGATCTTTCACACTTTCAGAGAAAGACTTATTTAAGTCACCATCTAGAGAGATATCGTTTGAATCATAAAGAACAACTAAGCGGCCTAGTTTTAAATGTCCTGCAAGTGAAGCGGCCTCAGCAGACACACCCTCCATCAAATCTCCATCTCCGCATATGCTGTATGTAAAATGGTTCACAAGTTCATACTTATCTTTATTATAAACACTTGCAACATGGCGTTCTGCCATTGCCATACCGACTGCCATTGCAATACCTTGTCCAAGTGGACCAGTTGTTGCTTCTACACCCTCAGTGTGGCCGTACTCTGGATGACCAGGAGTTTTTGAGCCCCATTGACGGAATTGTTTTAGGTCATCGATTGTTAAATTGAAACCAGACAAGTGGAGCATGCTGTATAACAACGCTGAACCGTGTCCAGCAGATAAGACAAAACGATCACGGTTAAACCAGTGTGGATTCTTTGGATTTTGGTTCATGAAACGTGTCCATAAAGTATAGGCCATTGGTGCAGCACCCATCGGCATTCCTGGATGTCCTGAGTTTGCTTTCTCGATTGCATCGATGGAAAGCGTTCGAATTGAAGTAACAGATAAATCGTCAATAGTATTAAACATGAATTACATCCTTTCCTAATCACTAGGTTTCTAAATACATTTTCAATTTTATATTGATACCGTTTTTTATTCAACAAATAGCATATTAATAAGAAACAAAAGTCACTTTATTTTTTAGTTTGACTCAGAAATAGTATCTCTATGTAAAATAGGAATACAAAAATGTATTCCTCAATTATTAGTGAAGGGTATTTTTTTTCCTAGCTTTGATCTTTTCAGGTGTTACGTCATTTCCTTCGGGATCAATAAACTTTGTGTTGGTAAGAGTGTCTAGCATATTTGAACGGAAAGTAGCCAAATATTCGCTTCTTAATTTAGTTTGTTCTTTGGCTTCTGCTTCAGTCAAACCCGATGCCTTTGATTTTCTTGCCAACTCATTTATTCTAGCCATTTTTTCTTTGGATAGCATGGAGTAACCTTCCTTTCTATCTGTTTACATGACACCTGATTTTACTAAAAAAAAAACCTAATGACAAGGCAAGAGGTCTACTCTTCTTGTGATTCGATATATTCTTGATACCTTCTATGTACTGTCGCCTTTGAAATGTTATACCCGAATCCTCTCAATGTGGCCGCTATTTCAGCAAAAATTAAGCCATTCTTTCTTAACCGGACAATTTCCTCTACTGGAACTTCAATTTTCTCGCGTCCGGAAGCATCTCCCAGATTTTTTAGGTTTTTTTCAGGTTTATATCCTTTTTGAACCGCCCGCTTCATACCGCGCTTAATTTTTGCATTATGAAGTTTCCGTTGATACTCCTCAACCATACCAACAATCTTCAAGACCATTGAATCCGATTCTGACAGCTGCAATTCTCCACTATGGGAGATACTAAAAAGTTTAATATTTTCTTTTAGAATACAATGTAAAATGGCTATTTTAGCGTTACCTCTACCTATTCGTGTCTCATCCTGGATTAAGACCGCATGAACCTGTTCATCTTTGATTCGTTCTAATAATTGAAAAATGCCTTCCCGGTCGAAATCGTAGCCACTTGCTCTTTCTTTAATGACCCTATCAATCTCAAAGTGATAGGATTTAGCTAGTTGTGTTAACTCCTCTTCCTGACGCTTTAAAGATGTTTCTTGTGTTTCTTTATTTGTGCTGACACGGCAGTATATGATTGCTTTCATAAATGTTCCTTTCTATTCACCAATCGCACTAGCTAATTCTTGTGTTGAAGAAACTTCTTCCTTGCTGACCGGGATCACAATTTCTTCACCTGGAAAAATTCGATCTTCATCAATTTCATTATGCTTTTTTATCCATGTAACAAATTCTTTGTTTGATAATGAATGTTGTTCGGAAAATTGATCAGAGATTTCCCATAGTGAATCACCTTCAGAAATTGTAATTTTTACATATTTATCTTGGTCGTTTGAATGATGTTGGATAGATAAAATGAAAGATAGTGAACAGCTTAAAATAATTAGAGTAATAGCATAGGAGTATTTGTTCCATAATTTTTTCATAAATTAACACCTCTACTAAGAATATATGTTCGTTTTATTGATTTTAT
Source organism: Bacillus sp. sid0103 (assembly GCF_019219025.1). The sequence goes on from NZ_JAHUWN010000007.1 coordinate 225,271, forward strand.
TATAAATCGAACATTTGTTTGTTGTCAACCATATTTCGAACTTATGTTTGTATTAAAAATACGAACATGGTATAATAAAGACAACATTAACCAGGCGAGGTGGATTTTATCATGGCTAAAATATCAAAGCGGCAGCAGGATATCTTAGACTTCATTAAAAGTGAGGTTAAGAGTAAAGGGTACCCCCCTTCCGTAAGGGAAATCGGAGAAGCAGTTGGACTAGCATCCAGCTCAACTGTTCACGGTCATTTAGCAAGATTGGAAAGCAAAGGACTAATTAGACGAGATCCAACCAAACCAAGAGCAATTGAAATATTAGAAGCAGATGTAGCGGCACATATTCCAAGAAACGCAGTAGTCAATGTTCCAGTGGTTGGTAAAGTAACAGCAGGACTACCTATAACAGCTATCGAAAATGTGGAGGAGTACTTCCCGCTTCCAGAAAGTCTAGCACCAGCAGATGAGCAAGTGTTCATGCTAGAAATCATGGGTGAGAGTATGATAGAAGCTGGGATACTAGACGGAGACTATGTTATTGTAAAACAACAGCCAACCGCAAATAACGGTGATATAGTTGTAGCAATGACCGAAGAAGATGAAGCCACCTGTAAGAGATTTTTCAAGGAAAAAGATTACATACGCCTGCAGCCGGAAAATTCTACAATGGACCCTATTATACTAAGGAATGTTTCAATTCTAGGAAAAGTTATAGGCGTTTATCGGCATATTCATTAATAGGGAGCTTGCACTATGGTGCAAGCTCTTTTAATGTTGTGTTATTGGGAAAATTTTTCATTTTTATCATATCATGGATTTTATATAGTGAAAATTCAGTATTTTTACTCATGCTTATGTTGTTAACCTTTGATATAATTGTACTACACCAAGATTTACCTTAGGTCCAAAAAATAAAGGCTTAAGGAGGTTGAGAAACAGTGTTAGTGGACATTATTTTCTCTATAGTAATTGGTGGAACGGTTGGAATTGTTGGACATGTTCGTAAGTACGGAAAAATTATCATGCCTCGGAAAACGAAAAAGTTCATTTATCTTGGCTTTTTAGAAGAATTGCTCCTTGGTGCTGTTGCTGCGCTTCTCCTGGTTTTATATACTGCTCCCAATTCATTGGTAGAAAATATCCTTTTTTCGGTTATTGCAGGAATTGGCGGTGATGCCGTTCTTTCTAAAATCAAACTAATAAATCAGACGGAAAAGAATAATGAATAATTAAGAAGTAAAGCCCTGACGCTTAAATCGTCAGGGCTTTTTCAATAATTAATACATAATCATATAAGATCGACAGGAGAACCCAGTGTCCCTCCTTTTCATGCCAATTTCGCGATCCTAGCCTGAATATCAGATAATCTTACCTTAAAAAACGCTTTATAAATTTGTGTGTCCGCTTCCATAAAGGTAGAATGGCTCACATAATCTCCTTTTAAAGTCCTGCGTTCCTCATCGAATAGAAAACATTCCTGACCATTCGCTCCTGATTCTAGTAAACTTAAAATAAGGTCTGGTTTCTTATACGTCTTTTCACGAAGTATTTCTTGGGTTAGAGCATTACAAATTTGCAGTTTATACAATTAGAGCACCTCCCAAATGTTTTCTAGTTAAGCATACACTATTTACCAATACTAGAACACGTAGAAATGTGAATTTTTCAAGAAAAAAAGAGTGGTCGAAATTACATCTAAAAATGTTGGACATAGAGACATTATATTTGACTAGGTCAATGAATAGACACGAAATAAAAAATAAAAAACCCTGCCGCATTAAGCGACAGGGCTTTGATCATTTTAATACATGCTCATATATTGATCGCGTTCCCATTGGTGAACGACTGTACGGAACATATCCCACTCAATTTCTTTTGCTTCAACAAAGTGTTCCATAATGTGCTCGCCTAGACCGGCAACAATCACTTCGTCAGCTTTTAATTGATCTAATGCCTGAGCTAATGTTGCAGGAAGATCGACGATGCCTTCTTCAATTCTCTCTTCTTTGCTCATTACATAGATGTTTCTGTCAACTGGTGCAGGAGGAGTTAATTTGTTTTTAATTCCGTCTAATCCAGCTTTTAGAAGGACAGCCATTGCAAGATATGGGTTTGCAGATGGGTCTACACTTCTTACTTCAACACGTGTACTTAGTCCACGAGAAGCAGGAATTCGAATTAATGGTGAACGGTTACGTGCTGACCAAGCCACATAACATGGTGCTTCATAGCCAGGAACAAGACGCTTGTAAGAGTTTACAGTTGGATTTGTTACTGCCGTAAACGCTGGAGCGTGCTTCAGAATACCTGCGATGAATTGACGAGCTGTGTCGCTCATATCTAAATCTCCACCTGGCTCATAGAATGCATTTTCTCCATTTTTAAACAATGAAAGGTTCATGTGCATTCCGGATCCGTTTACTCCGTATAATGGTTTTGGCATGAATGTTGCGTGCAAGCCATGTTTACGTGCAATTGTTTTAACAACTAATTTAAACGTTTGGATTTGGTCACAAGCTGTTAATGCATCTGCATATTTGAAATCAATTTCGTGCTGACCTGGAGCTACTTCATGGTGAGACGCTTCAATTTCAAAGCCCATTTCTTCAAGCTCAAGCACGATATCACGACGGCAGTTTTCACCTAAATCTGTAGGTGCTAAATCAAAATAACCACCTTGGTCATTCAATTCTAAGCTTGGTTCACCTTTTTCATCTAATTTAAATAAGAAGAATTCAGGCTCAGGTCCAAGGTTGAAGTTAGTGAAACCTAACTCTTCCATTTCTTTTAATACTCTTCTTAAGTTATTACGAGGATCCCCTTCGAATGGTTCTCCTTCTGGTGTATAAATATCACAAATTAAGCGGGCAACTTTCCCTTTTTCAGCTGTCCAAGGGAATACCACCCATGTGTTTAGGTCTGGATATAGTAACATATCAGACTCTTCAATTCGTACAAAACCTTCAATTGAAGAACCGTCAAACATCATTTTATTATCAAGTGCTTTTTCTAATTGAGAAATAGGAATCTCTACGTTTTTGATTGTTCCAAGGATATCTGTGAATTGTAAACGAATAAATTTTACGTTATCCTCAACAGCTAATCTTTTAATATCTTCTCTTGAATACTTTGCCATTTCCTTACCCCCTATTTTTTAGAAAAGAACCTTTCAAAATTAATGAAAGAATCTTGACATATCACCCTGACGTAATGAGGATCGATTGTTTCGACCTGAATGCATCATTTCGTTGCGTAGTAGTTTTCTAAGTTGTTCATCCGTTAATTCGCGCTTCGCTTTTTCTGTTTGTTGTTCCATTATGTTGGTTTGTTGCTGCTCCTTAACTAGGAACAATTGTTTAATGCCAGCCATGTTTACACCTTGATCAATTAAATCCTTAATTTCTAGAAGCCTATCAATATCATTCAAACAATATAGACGTCTATTCCCTTCGGTTCTAGCAGGAGAAATCAATTGGTGTTCTTCGTAGTATCGAATTTGCCTGGCTGTAAGTTCCGTTAGCTGCATGACTGTTCCAATCGGGAACAGGGGCATGGAACGGCGAATTTCCTTTCCACTCACCTAATTACTCCTCCCTTTGGGTTTATTTATATTGTTATTATATTTCGTGTCAGAAAAGTTGTCAATCGTATGTTAGGTTTTCTTACACGAATTTTTTTAAAAAAATGGGACAACTCAAAAAATGCTCTCCATTTCCTAGAATAAATCTAATAATCTTTTCTCAGCTATATGATCTATTGCCAGACAAACAGCCATTTTTACATGTGAATAGGTTAATCCACCTTGAACATAGGCCACATAAGGCGGTCTAATCGGCCCATCAGCAGTGAGTTCAATACTCGCCCCTTGAATAAAGGTGCCCGCTGCCATAATTACATCGTCCTCATACCCTGGCATATAACTTGCATGGGGAGTAACGTAAGAATTAATTGGCGAAGCAAATTGAATAGCCTGACAAAATCCAATCATTTTATCGCGGTCATCGAACTGTACGGATTGGATTAAGTCTGTCCTCTTAGCATTCCATTTCGGAGAGGAATTCATGCCTAATTTCTCCAACATCGCTGCGGTAAATACCGCACCTTTTAAGGCTTGGCCCACAACATGAGGTGCAAGGAAAAAGCCTTGATACATTTCCTGGAGACTATAGAGGGAAGCACCCGCTTCAGCCCCAATTCCTGGAGATGTCATACGATAGGAACAGGCTTCGACCCACTGTTTTTTCCCTACGATATAGCCGCCCGTTTTTACAATTCCGCCGCCAGGATTTTTAATTAGGGATCCAGCCATTAAGTCAGCACCGACATGGCAGGGCTCGATCTCTTCAACAAATTCCCCATAGCAGTTATCAACAAAGACGACAACATCCGGTTTAATCTCTTTTACAAACTTAACCATCTCGCCTATTTCAGCAACTGTAAATGAAGGTCTTGTGTCATAGCCTTTAGAACGCTGAATCCCAATCATTTTCGTATTGGGTTTTATTTTCTCTGACACCATGTCCCAGTTAATTTTCCCTTCATTCGTCAGCGCCACACTATCATAAGAAATGCCAAATTCCTTTAAGGAGCCGACCCCATTACCACGAAGACCAACAATTTCTTCCAAGGTATCATACGGTTTGCCTGTGATATAAAGGAGTTCATCTCCTGGGCGAAGCACGCCAAATAAAGCAATGGAAATGGCGTGGGTACCAGAAATGATTTGCGGGCGGACCAATCCTGCCTCGCCGCCAAAGACATCTGCATAGACCATTTCAAGCGTATCTCTGCCTATGTCATCGTAGCCGTACCCCGTTGACGGTATAAAATGAGAATCACTGACACGATGTTTTTGAAAACTCTGTAAAACCCTAAATTGATTGGTTTCGATTCTTTCGTCCATTTCCTTATGGATCTCAGCAATTTGTTGTTCTACTTTTTTAACGATTGGCTGAAGTTTTTCCCCATTTTTTAACTGTTGAAACATGTTGAATCTCCTATCTACTTTTTATAATTCTTTAAACGCCCTGTAATTTGATGGTCTTGTAACGTATATCCTTTACAGCGATATAACTGGCTATCCTCATCAAAGAAAAGTTCTCTTAATATCGTCTCATTTTTTAATTGAGATAGCAGTTTTCCCTCCGTTGACGGAACCTCTACTTCATAAGGAGTCATCAATTCCATCACAACTTTCTCTATTTGCCCTTTTAAAGCATGGCGATCATGTTCATCAAAAGCACTAATAAAGGCTGTAGGTGTATCAGCAGTTGGGACGAAATCTGAATGCTGAATATCTTTTTTATTATATACTGTTATTTGCGGGATATCTTTAACTTCTAAGTCATCCAGGAGTTTTTTTACGGTTTTTTCGTGATGAAAATAATCAGGGTTGGACATATCCACCACATGGAGGAGTAGATCCGCTTCCCTTACTTCTTCAAGTGTCGACCTGAAGGCTGCAATAAGCGTTGTCGGTAAATCTTGAATAAATCCAACTGTATCCGTAATCAAGGCTAAGAACCCACTTGGCAGGATCAGTTTCCGCGTCATTGGATCAAGTGTGGCAAACAATTGATTTTCCTCATAAGACTCAGCTTCCGACAATCGATTAAACAGGGTTGATTTACCGGCATTGGTATAACCGACAATTGCTACCTGAAAGGCTTTATTTTTCTTTCTTCTTTCTCTATATCGATCACGGTGCTGCACGATGACGGATAGTTGACTTTTGATATCATCGATTCTGCGGCGGATATGACGTCGGTCTGATTCTAATTTCGTTTCACCAGGTCCTCTTGTTCCAATTCCGGCACCAAGACGAGATAATGCGGTCCCCTGCCCCGCTAGGCGCGGCAATATGTATTGAAGTTGGGCAAGTTCCACTTGAAGTTTCCCCTCTTTAGACCTTGCTCTTTGTGCAAAGATATCTAAGATAAGCTGGGTGCGGTCAATAACCCGGGCATTTAGTTCTGATGCAAGATTTCTTTTTTGGCTGGGTGAAAGTTCGTCATTAAAAATGACGACATCTGGCTCGAGTTCCTCTACCAGCGCATTTAGCTCTTCCACTTTTCCTTTACCTATGTAAGTAGCCGGATGACGGCGTTCTCTTTTTTGTACGACCGATACCAACACTTCACCCTGAGCTGTTTCTGTCAGTGCCGCTAACTCGTCCATTGAATAGTGGAAACGTAAGTCATCGTACCCACTGGTTTGACATCCAACAAGGATTACTCTCTCTTTTGTTTCTTTTTGTTCCAAAAGGCATCCTTCCTTTCTAAACATCTAACTCTCATCATAGCAAAAAAAGTGTATAATCTCTATTTTCTCCAAAAGCCGAAAAAAACTTGTTGTATTTTTCCCACAACATGATAAAATTTTACTGTTTGTAATCGATTGCTTTTTTACTATTTTAATAGTGTTTTACAAAAATAGACTTCAAGGGGATATCAGATAAAATGACATGGGATGTATTAAGTATGATCGGAACCATTGCCTTCGCTGTCAGTGGAGCGATTGTGGCAATGGAAGAAGAGTATGATATATTTGGGGTTTACATTTTAGGCATTGTCACTGCTTTTGGCGGTGGAGCGATTCGCAACCTGTTAATCGGTGTTCCGGTATCTGCACTATGGGATCAAGGATTATTTTTTCAAATTGCCTTGTTATCGATTACAGCTGTATTTTTATTTCCATCCAATCTGCTTAAACACTGGCAAAAATGGGGTAACTTATTTGATGCGATCGGCCTCTCGGCTTTTGCCATCCAAGGTGCCATATACGCCGTAAACATGGACCGCCCACTAAGTGCCGTGATCGTCGCTGCGGTCTTAACCGGAATTGGCGGTGGAATCATTCGTGATTTATTAGCAGGAAGAAAACCAATTGTACTTAGAGCGGAAATTTACGCGCTTTGGGCAATTATAACAGCTCTATTTATTGGACTGGGGATTGCTACCCATCCATGGGAGTTATATACTTTATTTGTGATTGTGACTGTTTTACGGGTTTTTTCCTATACATTTGATTGGAAATTGCCCATTCGTAAGTTCGAAGCAAATTAATCATTTCCTTCATATAAAAACGACAGATTACAAAGAATCTGCCGTTTTTTTGTTTTAGCTATGTTATATTTGGATGTTGATTTGCGCTCCAGGCGCTTCGCTTTCCGCGGGCGGTCGGGGAGCCTCCTCGGCGCTTAAGCGTCTGCGGGGTCTCCCGCAGGAGTCTTCGCGTCTTCCGCTCCAATCAACATGGCTAAAATAACCTTTAACACAGCCTTTGTTATGAATCTTCCTCAAACACAAGATCATTGCTTCTAAGTGTCATAAGTTCATGCTTGTCATAACTATTTAACATGAGCAGCCTCATTGCCTGGGCGCGGATTGATTTTTCAATAATATTTCGCACATACCTTCCGTTTGAAAAACTATTTGGACTTAGGACTGCTTTTACCCATATTAAATGTTCTTTTAACTTTTTTTCAGCTTCATGGCTAAATGTGTATTCTCTTTCATGTAGCATCCGCGCTGAAATTTCCATTAATTGATCGATATTGTAATCAGGGAAATCAATCACTAATGGAAAGCGTGAGTGAAGTCCAGGATTAAGAGTTAAGAAATAATCCATTTCCCGAGAATATCCCGCAAGGATCAGAATAAACTCATGCTGTTTATCCTCCATATGCTTAACAAGAGTATCGATGGCTTCCTTGCCAAAATCCTTTTCTCCACCGCGGCCCAGTGAATACGCCTCATCGATAAACAAGATTCCCCCTTGGGCCTTCTTGATTAAATCTCTTGTCTTTTGTGCGGTATGACCAATATACTCTCCCACAAGGTCAGCACGCTCAGCCTCAATTAAGTGACCTTTTGTTAATACACTCATTTTTTGAAACAACTTACCTATTAGTCTTGCTACCGTTGTTTTTCCCGTACCTGGATTTCCTTTAAACATCATATGAAGGGCTTGTTTTCTAGCTTTCAAACCCATTTCCTCACGTTTTTTATTCACATAAATCCAAGCATAAATTTCCTTAATCATTTTTTTCATTTCTTCCATCCCAACCAAAGCCCCAAGGTCTTCTTCTATTTCCTTTAGAGCCGAGTGCTCCGGAGGAATGTCCTTTGGAACAACTTGAAAGTCAGATAATTCTTTTGAAATGATTTTCGCTTTTTGTGAATTGAGGACAACACTTATTTGGCCATTGCTTTTCATTCGAATCGGTTGGTCCAAAGCTTTCACCTCTCATTTTCGCCAACAGTTTACAGTAGGAAGGTATTTTATGGCCACTCAGAATTTATCCAGTAAATTCCGAACTCTATTTGCGCAAAAGGAATGCATAATCCTTCAACTAATATGTATTCATACAAGATGACTTTCATTAAAAAAGTTTTTTCAAAAATAAAAAAAGCCCGTGAAATGGGCTCTTAAAAAATTATTGGTTATCCAAATCAAGCTGAACGTTTCTTTGCGGTGCAAAGGTTGAGATCGCATGCTTATATACTAATTGCTGCTTTCCTTCCGACTCGAACAGTACTGTAAAATTATCAAAGCCCTTTATTTGGCCTCGTAATTGAAATCCGTTTAATAAAAAGACCGTCACATGCATGTTATCTTTGCGGCACTGGTTTAAATATTGGTCCTGGATATTGATTGTTGTTTTCATTTATATTTCCTCCTCTTTTATCTCTACTAATATGTATTCGATTTTACTTTAAGCTTTCCTTCAATACAATGTGAAATTTCCTTTATTTTTTTTGAGATATTCGTCACATCGGTCATATCAAACCAAGCAACCTCCATCTTGTTCCGAAACCAAGTCAATTGTCTTTTCGCGTATCTTCTAGAATTTTGTTTTAGATTGACTATCGCCTCATCTAACGTCACTTTACCATCAAAATATGCGAAGATTTCCTTGTAGCCAATGGCTTGGATCGATTGACAATCCCTCAACCCTTGTTGATATAATCCATTTACTTCCTCTATAAGCCCTTCTTTCATCATAACATCCACTCGATCATTAATGCGCTCATAAAGTTTCTCACGTTCCATCGTTAGTCCAACAATGGCTGTATTGTACAGTAGGTCTGGTTTTTGTGTAGTTTGAAACTCTTGCATCGTCTTCCCGGTAAGGTGGAAAATTTCTAGGGCGCGAATAACCCTTCTTACATTATTGGGGTGGATTTGCGATGCACTCTCAGGGTCTACCTCCAATAATTCTTTATACAGTGCTTCATTTCCGATTTTCTTTACTCTTTCCTCGAGCATGTGACGGTAAGACTCATCGCCTGGTACATCAGAAAATTGATAATCATAAATGACAGACTGGATATATAACCCTGTTCCACCGACAATAATCGGCAGCTTCCCTTTTTGGGCAATTTCATCTATCTTTGCCCGCACAAGGTGTTGAAATTCTGCAACAGAAAAATTCTCGTAAGGCTCTTTAATATCAATCAGATGATGGGGAATCTCTTCCATTTCATCTTTTTTGACTTTTGCCGTACCAATATCCATTCCACGGTAGATTTGCATAGAGTCGCCGCTGATAATTTCACCATTATAGCGTTTAGCCATTTCGATACTTAGCATTGTTTTTCCCACTGCAGTTGGTCCGATGATTACTAATAACTTTTGTTTTGAATCCAATATTTTCACACTGCCTTATCCCATTTTCAGTGAAAGCAGGCTTACGATTCCACTTTCACCCCTTCATCGTAACATAATTTTAAAAAGCAGTTGAACATCAAACTAGTATATACATAAAAGTTCTTTTCTATGCTCCAATTCACATGAAATTATTTCACCCATTTCCCTTCCCAATTAGGAATAATTTTCATGTAAATTTACAAAAGGATAACGGTTCATTTACAAAGCGCTTTCCACCCCCATATTTATGGTAGACTAACGCGTAGCATATCAAGTAAGAAAAAAAACGAAATTAGGTGAAATAAAATGTTATCAACTTTTGATATTGGAATTGATTTAGGAACAGCAAATATATTAGTTTATAGTAAAAATAAAGGTATTGCGATAAATGAACCATCGGTTGTGGCTATCGATACGGTCACCAAAAATGTTGTAGCAGTGGGGCAAGAAGCTAAGGAAATGATTGGAAAGACGCCTGAAAAAATCATTGCGATTCGTCCCTTAAAAGACGGAGTCATTGCAGATTATGATGTAACCACTGAATTGCTTAAGCACATAATGCGTAAAGCTTCCAAAAAGATTGGATTTGCCGTTCGCAAACCAAATGTAGTCGTTAGTATCCCATCTGGGTCAACAAGTGTTGAGAGAAGAGCGATCAATGATGCGGTAAAGCAAGCAGGTGCAAAGAAGATCAGTTTAATTGAGGAACCGGTCGCAGCTGCAATTGGGGCAGGATTACCAATCGATGAGCCAGTTGCCAATGTAGTGGTCGATATTGGCGGCGGTAATACGGAAGTTGCGATTATCTCGTTTGGTGGTGTCGTTGCCTGCCATTCTATTAAAATTGGCGGAGACCGTCTTGACGATGATATTATTCAATATATTCGAAAAGAATATAATATCCTGATTGGGGAAAGAACCGCGGAAAATATCAAAATGGAAATTGGTTATGCTCTTATTGACCATGAAGAACGTTTCATGGATATCCGCGGCCGCGACCTTGTTACAGGACTGCCAAAAACAATTAAACTATCATCCTATGAAATCCGTGCAGCTATAAAGGAAGCACTGTTGCATATTTTAGAAGCCATCCGAGCAACCCTAGAAGATTGTCCAGCAGAGCTCAGTGGTGACATTGTTGACAGAGGCGTTATTCTGTGCGGTGGAGGCGCTTTGTTAAACGGGATGGAGGCATGGTTAAGTCAAGAGATTGTCGTTCCAGTCCAACTTGCCCCAAACCCGCTAGAAGCGGTAGCAGTCGGTACTGGAAGAGCCCTAATGTACATGAACAAACTCCCAGTTGCCGTAAAATAAGTTGCTTTTGGTGCAAAAATCATGACGGGGATTGCACACAAAAGAATAGAAATTGAAGAAAAGCTGCAGATTCATTTTCTGCAGCTTTTTCTTATGAGGTGTCACTTAAGATCGTCTCTATGTGACCAGGTTCAGTGGTTACCCCTCGAGTTCGGGCACATAGAACCTCTCTTCGTGACCCGGGGCAGTGTTTACCCTCGAGTTCGGGCACGTAGAACCTCTCTTCGTGACCGAGTTCAATGGTTACCCTCGAGTTCGGGCACATAGAACCTCTCTACCGTGACCCGGGGCAGTGGTTACCCTCGAGTTCAGGCACATAGAACCTCTCTTCGTGACCGGGTTCAATGGTTACCCTCGAGTTCGAGCACATAGAACCTCTCTACGTGACCAAGTTCAATGGTTACCCTCGAGTTCGGGCACATAGAACCTCTCTACGTGACCAAGTTCAATGGTTACCCTCGAGTTCGGGCACATAGAACCTCTCTACGTGACCGAGTTCAATGGTTACCCTCGAGTTCGGGCACATAGAACCTCTCTACGTGACCGAGTTCAATGGTTACCCTCGAGTTCGGGCACATAGAACCTCTCTACGTGAACGGGTTCAGTGGTTACCCTCGAGTTCGGACACATAGAACCTCTCTACGTGACCGAGTTCAATGGTTACCCTCGAGTTCGGGCACATAGAACCTCTCTACGTGAACGGGTTCAGTGGTTACCCTCGAGTTCGGGCCCATAGAACCTCTCTACGTGACCCAGTTCAATGGTTACCCTCGAGTTCAGGCACATAGAACCTCTCTACCGTGACCCGGGGCAGTGGTTACCCTCGAGTTCGGGCACATAGAACCTCTCTACGTGACCAGGTTCAGTGGTTACCCACGGGTTCGGGCACGTAGAACCATCCATATTATTACTTTTAAAAAAAGAACGTCCCCTATTAAAAGGAACATTCTTCTCTATTACATAACTCGCTTAAACATTTTCTCCATCTCATAGATCGAATAATGAACTATTATCGGTCTGCCATGTGGACAGGTAAAAGGATCAGAAGCTTTTCTTAGGTCATCCAAGAGCGCTTGGATTTCGTCATTTCGTAAATGCCGATTGGCTTTAATCGATGCCTTACAGCTCATCATAATCGCTGCTTCCTCACGAAGTTTCTTAATATCTACCTTTTTCATTAATAGTAGTTGTTCGATCATCTCTTCAATAATCTGTTTTTCTTCCCCTTTTGGGAACCATTGCGGATGTGATCGGACAATAAAACTATTTAACCCAAATTCCTCAAGAAAAACCCCGACCTTTTCGAGCTCATTCTGATATTCGTTGATTTTCACGAATTCATCCGTCGAATATTCAAAGGTTAAGGGCACCAGCATTTCTTGTAACTCGGATTGAACCTGACCTACTTTTTCCCGAAAATATTCATACTTTAACCGCTCCTGGGCAGCATGCTGATCAATAATATACAGCCCATTTTCATTCTGAGCAAAAATGTAGGTTCCATGCATTTGCCCGATCGGATATAAGCGTGGAACTCTACTCTCCGTTCCACTAGGATTATCTTCGATAGGATCTTCATGGTGTTCAATGATAAGGTCCTCTTTAGCAGGTTCTTCCTGGGTATCACTAAAAGGGTTAATGGAATGCCAGTTATCTTTTTCCTTTACTTCGTCTTTTTCCGGTTGTGGAGGTACTTTTGTAAAAGGTGTTTTCACCGGCACCTCTAGCCATGGCCGTTTCTCTTGAACGATTGCTGTTGATTCTGGACGGAACCACTCCAATTCTTTTTGTTCAGTTGGAGGTAGTGTTCCTTCATCTAGGGCTAACGATGTCTGTTCTTCCTTCGGAGCAACCTTTTTCACCGCCGTATAGGCTGTCGGGATCAGGATTTTCGATTTAAACTCTTCTTTTATCAGTGTTGTGACTAATTCATTCAATTCCGCTTCTTTACTAATGCGAACCTCCATTTTCGAAGGGTGAACATTGACATCAACAAGTAAAGGGTCCATTTCAATATTAAGGAGGACAATAGGGAACCTCCCGATCGGAAGCAACGTATGGTAGCCTTCTTGGATCGCCTTGGCTAATGGATAGTTTTTTATAAAACGACCATTAATCATCGTTGAAATATAGTTTCTTGACGCTCTGGTTACCTCTGGCATCGAAGCAAATCCAGTAATTTTGTAATCGAGCGATTGGCCGGAAATTGGCACAAGCTGTTTGGCGATCGCCATTCCGTAAATGGATGCCAGCACCTGACGAACATCACCGTTTCCATTTGTTTGCAGCAGTTTCCTGTCATTATGAATGAGGCGAAAGGCAATCTCTGGATGGGAAAGCGCGAGACGATTGACGACGTCGGTGATATTTCCAAGTTCGGTATGAATCGTCTTCATATACTTCAAACGAGCCGGTGTGTTGAAAAATAAATCAGTAATCGTGATATCAGTGCCACGTCTGCTCGAAGCCTTCTCAAATATTTCAACTTTGCCACCTTCAATGACCAAGCGGTTTCCGGCTCCTTCACCCGTAGAAGTTTTCATCTCGAGTCTAGAAACAGAGGCGACACTTGGCAGGGCTTCCCCTCGGAAACCCAGTGTCCTGATTCGGAACAAATCATTTTCATTCTTTATTTTGGAGGTGGCATGGCGTTGAAAGGCGAGTAAAACATCCTCTTCCTCGATCCCATATCCATTATCGGTAATGCGGATTTTTGCAAGTCCTGCTTCTTCTACCTCAATTTCAATTACTGTGCTGCCAGCATCAATTGAATTTTCAACCAGCTCTTTTACAACAGAAGCAGGGCGTTCAACTACTTCACCCGCTGCGATTTTATTCGATAAGGCATCATCTAATTGAATAATTTTACCCATGCGATTCACCCCTTACTTTAACTTTTTCTGGAACTCATACAACATGTTGATCGCTTGAAGTGGAGTTAAATCCAATATATCTAATTCCTTCATCTTTTCTATTACACGTTTCTCCTTCGAAGAGAGTTCAGTCTTTTTCACTTCTTTTGGTTCATCAAAGAAAGACAGTTGAGCCGGCTGTTCTTCCACTTGGACTACTTTTACTGCTTCCGTTTTTGGCTTGCTTTCCGGAGGGGTATCAGACTGCTCGAGTGCTGTTAATATTTCATTAGCACGGCTGATTAAGTCTGAAGGCAGCCCCGCTAACTGGGCAACATGAATACCGTAACTCTTGTCAGCTGGTCCTTCTTTTATTTTATGAAGAAAAACGACTTTTCCATTATGCTCGATGGCACTGACATGGATGTTTTTTAACTTGGTCAATTCTTCCTCTAAAACCGTTAATTCATGATAATGGGTGGAAAAAAGAGTCTTCGCTCCAATATTGGTGTGAATATATTCAATGATCGCTTGTGCAAGGGCCATTCCATCATAAGTCGAAGTTCCACGGCCGATCTCGTCAAATAAAATGAGGCTATTTTGAGTTGCATTTGAGATCGCATTCTTAGCTTCAAGCATTTCTACCATAAAGGTACTTTGTCCTGAAATTAAATCATCAGCCGCCCCAATACGGGTAAATACCTGGTCAAAAATAGGCAGAACCGCTTCAGAGGCCGGAACGTAACAGCCGATTTGGGCTAATATCGCAATCAAAGCGATTTGGCGCATGTAGGTACTTTTCCCTGACATATTCGGACCCGTGATCAATAAGACTTCACGGTCGCTGTCCATAAAGCAATCATTAGGAACGTATTCCTGTGCGTTCAGTACCTTTTCAACCACTGGATGACGGCCTTCCTTAACAACCACACGGCCTTCCATTGAAAACTGTGGTTTTACATAGTGGCGGTCTTCACTTACTTGAGCGAAGCACTGCAGAACATCTAGTTCACTAACCGTTTTTGCCAAGGCTTGTAAACGCGGAATCTGTTCCTTTACAATTTCGCGAATTTCCGTGAACAATTCATATTCCAATTCACTACTTTTTTCTTCTGCTTGTAAAATTAATGCTTCTTTCTCTTTTAAATCAGGAGTAATAAACCGTTCAGCATTTGATAAAGTCTGTTTCCGCTCATACTGCCCTTCTGCTAAAAGATGCAGGTTGGCACGTGTAATTTCAATATAGTAACCAAATACGCGGTTATAGCCAACCTTTAGTGACTTGATACCGGTTTTCTCCCGTTCTTCTCGTTCCAACTGGGCAATCCATGATTTCCCATTCCGACTGGCATCACGGTATTGATCGAGCTGGGCATTGTACCCGTCGCGAATCATATTTCCTTCTTTTAAGGAAAGCGGTGGATTTTCAACAATCGCCTGCTCCAATAGATCTGTAATTTCTTCACAAGGATCCAGAAGTTCAGCAATTTGGTCCACCTTTTCATTTTTCATTCCTTGAAGGATTTGTTTTAAGTACGGCACCTGCATTAACGAACGCTTTAATTGGACCAAATCACGTGCATTGATATTGCCAAAGGCTACTCTTCCTGCTAATCGTTCTAAATCGTAAACTTCTTTAAGCTTTTCACGAAGTTCTTGACGCTCAAAATAATAGGACAGCAGAACTTCTACAATCGATTGACGAGATTCAATTTCACTTTGACTGATTAACGGACGGTCGATCCAGTGCTTTAACATCCTGCCGCCCATCGCGGTCATCGTCTCATCAAGCAGCCATAATAATGACCCTTTTTTCCCTTTGGAACGAATCGTTTCCGTTAATTCAAGATTACGCTTTGAATAATAATCTAATTTCATAAATTGATGGATTTGATAAGTGGTGACTGGCTGAAGATGGTCAAGACTTCTTTTTTGCGACTGGTATAAATAATTAAAAAGCCGTGCGATTGTTACTTTTAATTTTTCTTGATTCAAATCTTT
Source organism: Bacillus sp. sid0103 (assembly GCF_019219025.1). Next base: position 241,086 of record NZ_JAHUWN010000007.1, read on the forward strand.
AAGCAGATGAGAAAAATTCATATCTATCGAACTATTATCTTCAAATGAAATCGCTAGAACGTCGCGTTCACGAAGTTTCTTTTGAAATTCACCGTCAAAGTTACTGGCCACAACTACTTCCTTTGCACTTAAGACAGCTAATTCATTTAAAACTTCATCAAAATTATTGGATAGAAGTGTTACTCGGCTTTCACCGGTTGAGATATCATTGTAGGCAAACCCATAGGTTTCATCATCAAAACTAGTAATCGAGGCAATATAGTTATTCTCTTTATCAGTTAAACCCTTACCTTCCATCACCGTTCCAGGTGTGATCAATTGGACAACTTCCCTTTTCACCATACCTTTGGTCAGCTTCGGGTCTTCAACTTGCTCACAAATGGCTACTTTATAGCCTTTTGAAATGAGCTGTTCAATATAGTTTGGTGCAGAATGATATGGAACGCCGCACATCGGAATCCTGTCATCTGAACCACCTTGTCTGCTTGTTAGAGTTATTTCTAATTCTTGTGATGCATTAATGGCATCATCAAAAAACATTTCATAAAAATCGCCTAAGCGAAAAAATAAAAAGGCATCTTGGTAATCTGCCTTAATTGTTAAGTATTGTTGTATCATCGGCGTATATGCAGCCATAATGACCTCCACTATATAAAGACTTTCGATTTTCTTCGACAAATTATTATAACACATTTCTAGAGGACATTATTAGGAAGAAAAATCCTAATTATATTCATGCGTAAACAGGATATAATTTATATTTTGTAAGAGGTGTAAAAGCAAATCCATCGAATATAATTACATATAAGTAGAATTCTAAAATTGGGAATCTTTTGAACAGGGGTGGTTAAATGGATGGAGAGTTTGGACGCAGTTTCAAAAACTATGATTTTGAAATGTTTTCAATCAGTCATTTTGTAATCATTGCAATTCTACTCCTCATTTCTGTCTGCCTTTTCCTTTTTAGAGATAAAATGAAAACAACTGAATGGAGACGAACAGAAATCGGGGTTGCTGTATCCCTAATCATAATAGAAGTTTCCTATCATTTATGGATGGTCATGACGGGAAGTTGGCATGTCAGTCACGCCATCCCATTAGAATTATGCAGTATCAGTCTGATTTTAACAGTTATTTTATTGTTAACGAAGAAAAAAATAATCTATGAAATTTTATTATTCACGGCATTATTAGGCGCATCACAGGCATTACTTACACCATCATTAAATTATGACTTCCCGCATTTTCGGTTTTTCCATTTCTTTTATACCCATTTGATGGAAATCTGGGTGCCGCTTTATTTTACATGGGTTAAAGGATACCGACCAACAATCTGGTCTGTATTAAAATTATGTATCTTTTTGAATGTACTCATGCCGATTATTATGCTGATCAACAAACTGGTGGACGGAAATTATATGTTCTTAAGTCATAAACCTGACAGTGCTAGTTTATTAGATGTTTTAGGCCCCTACCCTTGGTACATTTTATCGCTGGAAGGTTTATTAATAGGGCTAAGTTTAATCGTCTGGTTGTTATTTCGTGAAAAAACTGCGAAAAGAATCGAAGTGGCCAGAAACCTTCCGTTCCAATAACACCAACTTTTTTATTGACCTTTTGCCATTAACAAATTATAATAAATAACGTTCCTAATAGATTTTGTCTCAGTAGCTCAGCACGTTTGAATATGCATCAATGGTTATGCTTCAGCGAACTGATCGAACTGCTTCTTGAATGATCTTTCTGAGATCAGGACGGGATTTTCTAATATTTGGAACGAGCTATTATTTGTAATTTGTCTCAGTAGCTCAGCAGGATAGAGCAACAGTTTCCTAAACTGTAGGTCGGAGGTTCGAATCCTCTCTGGGACGTTAACGTTAGAAATGCGCTATGCATCGCGGTTTGTCATCCGTCAATCAATACGGTGACAATGCGGTGACATAGCGTTTTTTTGTGTAGTTTGTAGGACGTGGTTTTTGATGCTGGAAGTCGTAGACAAGTTATTGTAGGACACTTGCGGCTTCAATTAAAGATGGAGCTAAAACCCTATGAAACGTAAGTTTTTTAGCGAAAGAGGAGCGGGTAAATCGCCTCAAGTTCGAAAGCCTCGGGAAGTCCTATATGCCATCAAGGAAGCCATCGAGGAAGCCATCGAAATCTTTATTCGCGCTAAAACAGCGGAAGGAGTTCGGCCGGGAACTCTGATAGGATACCACGATAATTTCCGTTATTTTCGGCAATGGTTAGAGGAGGGCATCACGGATATTAATGAAATTAAATTTTCGCCTGTTCGCAATATAATGAAGCGTAATGGCATTCGAATGTAAAAAAAGCCGTCCTAATTGGGCGGCCATACTGCTCGAGCATTTCTTCATCGACTATTTTATCGCCTTTCTTTATCGCAATTACTCCGCCGATAATTAATAAAACGTCCGCGATAAAGTAAGCCCACTCGGTAAAATACGTTCCCACAACAGCGGAAAGTATCATCAGAGCACCGCCTATATGGGCATTCTTTTTACACATCACTGCGCCAACTATTCCGACAGCCCCGCACAAAATGCCTATTAACCCTTTCCAAGCAACCGATGGATCAACAAAACCGATGAATACAAAAACTAGCATTCCGCCTAGTAATCCGAATATACCGCCAATAAGTCCAAGAATACCATCTGTTTTCATTCATATTGCCCCCTAACGCTGTTCTACTGCATTTTAAAGCGGCTTAGTTCGAATTTAGGAAAATATTCTAACGTGTGTATTGCGTCAGTTTGCGTCAATAATCGAAAAAAAGACCTGGCCCACGAAGAGGGCACTGAAAAACATTCCTTTTTTTATGATTTATGTGTTATCTAAAAAAAATAGGCAACTTCTTGTATGATTTTTGCAAGAAGTTGCCTATTTCTATTTTCCCTAACTATTTTTTTCTTTTAAA
>NZ_JAHUWN010000081.1 GCF_019219025.1 Bacillus sp. sid0103
GAGGGCACTGAAAAACATTCCTTTTTTTATGATTTATGTGTTATCTAAAAAAAATAGGCAACTTCTTGTATGATTTTTGCAAGAAGTTGCCTATTTCTATTTTCCCTAACTATTTTTTTCTTTTAAAAGTGTAATGATTCGCTTCATATTGACTGCGAATATGGTTGTTGCACCTTGTATTTCCATTCCAAATAGACCCGCAGTTGATGCTGTATCATACCCGTGTCCATGTTTTAATTCGCTATTTTTTGCTTCAATTTTATAACGTGTACGTGCGAGTTCTTTAAACTCTTCACTGTTTTGGAATGCTTCCTGTTCCTTATGTTCGGTGGATTTAATCGAAACAGAATACGTTTTACTTTTAGCTCCTTCTTTATAACATCCATTACGCAAAGGACATATTTTACACTTATCAATATCAAAATAATAGACTTGTTGTTGGTTGTTACTTTGATTTTTCTTTCCTATCCGTGCTTTACGTATTGCCATGTGACCGGCTTTACAAACATACATCCCAGCATCTTTATTGAATTCAAACTCATCTTCCTTCGCACGTTTACCTTGTGTGATTAGTGGATTCAGCTTAGATACAAGTTGAATTTCTTCTTTTTTCGCGTACTGGATATTGTCCTTTTCAGAATAAGCTGTATCTCCAATGACTGTATTTATTATCATGCCTGTTTCTTTACTTTTCTTTACTAATTCTTCAAGGTACTTTCCGTCACTTTTCTCACCGGTTGTTACAACCGCAGCTGTAATAATCCGTTCATCACTCATCGCAATATGTGTTTTAAAGCCGAAGAAAGAAGAATCAGCTGATTTATGCCCAACACGCGCATCAGGGTCCGTTGAAAAACTCAGCTTTTCTTTATAATCTTCTACGACTTCTTTTAAGACATTTAGTTTTTCGTTTACAGCTGGTATTACCTTAATTTGCGGCTGCGATTCAACTACCTGGATGACTTGAAGACAGTAATCTACTTCATCATTTACTTCGTTAGAAGTCGGTTTCGATGGAAACTTTTCTTTTATTGATTCATCTATTTGATAAACAGCTTTTCGCAGATTTTTTGATTTCTCTTGTAAAAATTCTTTAGGCGATTTTTGATTGTAACGTGCTTTTGTATGTGTTGCATCCACGATTATTGCATTACTTTTAATGATTTCTTTTTCTAAGGCAATCTCAACTGTCTTGCCAATAAGCATGTCTAATAAACTCACATCCTGGAGACGGAGCTTACGGAACTTAGTCAATGAACTAGGATTTATAACAGGATCTTCTGGTGCCATATCTAAAAAATATTTAAACGACATATCATATTTAGAACGTTCAACTACATCTACATCAGATAAATCAAAAATTGATTTTAATAGTAAATATTTAAACATACGAATAGGTGGTACGGCATTACGACCGTTATCAAGACAATATTTATTTTTTAGTTCTTCTAAAATAAAAGAGAAGTCAACAAGTTCCTTGATTTGACGAAGCATATTATCCTTTTGCACAACAATATCGTAAATTGCCATAAATGGACTAAGATTGAGAGATTCTTGGTTTGAGATCATTTTGGAAATCACCTACATACATTTAATATCATTAATTATAAATTAAAAAGGCAGTTGAAAGTTCAATTCAATTGAAACTTTCAACTGCCTAATTTAGATATTGGACTTTTTCAGTGCCCTC
>NZ_JAHUWN010000082.1 GCF_019219025.1 Bacillus sp. sid0103
CCCTTCAGGGTGTTACTCCGTCATTTGATTCTTCGATATAATCCTTCAGTTCCGTAAGGAACTGTCTAGCCTTTACCTGAGTAATGTGACCATCCTCAATTTTAGCTAGAAACATTTCGCACAACAATCCTGCCCCGTTACTTGAATAAGAAAAAGGCTTTACCCCTAATTGAAGTAAAGCATGCGTTAGTTGAATAAGAAGGTTTTACCCTTCAATGAAGTTTGTATCGTCAAATCCAACTAAAACGTATAACATTTTCTGTCCTTTTAAGGCTATATTACATAGATGAACAAGATGCTGGAATACCTCACTTACGTCATCTTTCGAAATATCAATCTCGGTTAAATTAAACATATCTCTAAATACTTGAATTGTTTCATTTATTTTTTTATTTTCTAATGACATTAATATCGTATTAGCAATATTCCTCAATTCTTTTACTTCTTCATTATGAAAGTAACGCATTTCTTCCGATTCAAGTTGTGTGAATACATCTAAATTTATAATTAAATCGGATTGACATTCTTGTAAAAATTTCAAAATAATATCAGGTATTATTAAGCTAATAAAAGATTTATCATGATTTGTATTCTTCACCAATCCAAATTGTAATTCAGTACCGAAATAATTTATTTCCTCACCTCTATTTTTAATAAGTAACTACATTTTAGTATAATTGTTCTTCAACTTATCTGCCAAAAAGTGAAGAAAAGGCTGAACCTTCAGCCCCTAATTGCTATATAACTAACGCATGCGTTAGTTGATCAAGCAACACCAATATTTATTAAAAATTTTTATTTACTCTCCATCTTTTCACTTTCATTTCTTTGAAAATTTTTCTTTCTTTGCTTGTAAACTCTGAATAATTCTTTAAGTAAGTTATTCTTGAATTATAATAACTCAAAAAAAGTACTAATTTAAATCGGTTTGAGATAAAATTCCAAGAATACTTTTACTTGCATACACGTCATCAAGCAAAGTTCATTCTGGGTGGGGTGGATTTTAGTACATAATGTTTCTTACCCGATTTTGCAGAATCCAATTTTGATTCCTCCATTTTCTCTTTTAAATACACTTTTCCAACTTATAAGTTAATACATATTTTAACTGAAAGCAAAAGGCAACCCGTATGGTTGAGGGTGAATCTGATTACCCTATGAGGAGTGGATTGGAAAAATTCAATTCACAAGGTTATATAAAATACTGTGAGATTTTGACATACCGTGTGGTATGCTGATATCGATCTATGTATCGATGCTGCACTAAAAAAGTGGGTAAAGAACCCAGAAAGAGGTGGAAAATGAGTTTAGTACGACCAACCTACAAGAAACGAATTGTGCTGGCATCCAGACCGGAAGAGACGGCTACCGCAGAGAACTTCCGGATGGAAGAAGTAGAAATTCCTGGGCTTCAAAATGAGCAAGTGCTTGTCCAAAGTCTATACATTTCAGTTGATCCATACATGCGCGGACGAATGAATGCCGGAAAATCGTACGTAGCTCCGTATCCAATCGATGGTGTTATTCTCGGGGGGGTTATAGGTCGAGTAATTGAGACTGCATCACCAGTGTTCGATG
>NZ_JAHUWN010000083.1 GCF_019219025.1 Bacillus sp. sid0103
TTAAACTGTACCCGATAGAGTAGACACTTAAAAAAGGTCTGCCCTATCGGGTACTTTTATGTATAAAGAATAAAAAATGTAAGAATCGGAGAATAATCCTATGTCAAAAAAACTCTTCACTGATAAAGAAATAAAGATCCTTTCTAATAATCCTTATGTCAAATCTGTAAGTACAAAAGGAATTACCTACACTGATGAATTTAAAAGGATTTTTATATCTGAAAGTGTGAATGGAAAATTACCACGGCAGATTTTTGAGGAGAATGGTTTTGATGTTGATATCATTGGTATCGTTAGGGTACAAAGAGCAGCTTATAGATGGCGTGTAGCTTATAATGAATCGGGAGTATTGGGACTTCGAGATACACGTAAAGATCATTCTGGGAGACCGATTAAAAGAGAGCTTAGTTTAGAAGAAAAGAATGCAAAATTAGAAGCTCAAATCCAATTGTTGAGAGCTGAAAATGAATTACTAAAAAAGTTAGAAATGATGGAAAGGGGGCTGGAGAGAAACGAGTAAAAGTAACTGCGGAACAGAAGTTCCTTTTAATTCGTACAGTAATTGAAAAGTATGATCTTAAACATATGGTGAGTTTCTTATGCGAAATATCTGGAGTTTCTCGTTCAGGTTATTATAATTATTTTTCTCCGGAATCTCAGGAAAATAGAGAACGCCGTGAAAAAGAGGACTTAATTTTAAAAGAGAATATTTTAAAAGCGTTTCATTTTAAACGACGTCATAAAGGTGCTCGCCAAATTAAGATGACTTTAAAAGGGCAGTTTGATATTAAATATAATATTAAACGAATCCGAAGGATTATGAAGAAATATAAGATTGTATGCCCAGTTAGAAGAGCTAATCCATATAAGAAGATGTTGAAAGCTACCCAAGAACACTCCGTACTACCGAATTTACTAAACCGAGAATTCAAACAAGAAATCCCAGGTAAAGTATTACTCACTGATATTACTTATTTATATTACGGGAAGGGACAAAAAGCTTATTTGTCCACTATTAAGGATAGTTCCACGAATGAAATATTGGCCTATAATCTGTCAGATCGACTTACATTGGATTTAGCAACGGATACATTGGTAAAGTTAAAGAATAATAGAAAAGTAAAGTTTACGGAAGGAGCCTTTATTCACTCAGATCAAGGAGTACACTATACTAGTCCTACTTTTCAGAAGCATGTAAAAAAATTAGGGCTAGGGCAATCTATGTCAAGAAGAGGAAATTGTTGGGATAACGCTCCACAAGAGTCTTTTTTTGGTCATTTTAAGGATGAAGCATATATAAAACCATGTAATTCCTTAGAGGAACTTAAAAGAGAAATAAGGAGTTATATGACCTACTATAACAATTTTAGATATCAATGGAATTTAAAGAAGATGACTCCTGTTGAATACAGAAATCATCTTCTAAATGTAGCATAACCTTTTTAAAAATGTCCTTTACAACGGGTACAGTTTA
>NZ_JAHUWN010000084.1 GCF_019219025.1 Bacillus sp. sid0103
GGTATTGTACCGGGGTCATCCTATTTAATCCCCACTGGTAACGATCATTATTGTACTCTTCGATATATGAATCCACTAACTGTTTTAGTTCACCTAAACTCTCACAATCTTTATAATCAACCTCATCTTTAAAATGACCAAAGAATGATTCCATTGGTGCGTTATCCCAACAATTTCCCTTACGGGACATTGATTGGATGATACCCAATTTCTTTACCTTAGCTTGAAAGAGGGGATGAGTATAATGGAACCCTTGGTCTGAATGAAGGATTGCCTCAGGATGAAACCCATTATGCATAACTTCATCGAGTCTTTTTAATGTTTTATAGACAATATCCATCTCTAATGAAGTGGTCAAATAATGGGCTAATATTTCATTCGTACTACCATCTTTGACACAAGATAAATAAGCCTTTTGACCATTTGAATAATATAGATAAGTAATATCGGTTAATAACACTTTCCCAGGCTCTTCTTGATTAAATTCACGTTTTAATATGTTAGGGCATGTACGATGTTCTTGAGTAGCTTTTGCCATTTTTTTATAAGGCTTTGCCTTCCTAACTTTAGCAATCAGTTGATATTTGCGCATTAACCTTCGAATTTTCTTATGATTCATTTCCACAAAATAATCATTTTCTAAGATCATTTTGATTTGTAAAGCCCCGACCTTTTCCTTTTTGTGTTGAAAGATAAACTGTATTAGTTCAATATCCAGTTCATCCTCAACATCTTTACGTTGGCGATCAGTGGCAGCCTTTAACCAAGCATAGTATCCACTTCTACTCACTTCAGCTAATTTACATAAAAAACTGACTAAGTTCTTTAATTGGTGTTGTCGAATGGTATGTTCAATAAGTTGAAATTTCTCTGAAGGTGTTAGTACCGTTTCTTCTTCAACGCCTGCCTCTCTAGTTCCTCTAGCTTTTTTAAGAAGTCATTTTCTGCTTCTAAAAATTTGATTCTAGCTTCAGCCTTTTTGAGTTTTTCTTCTACTGATAGTTCCTTTGAAGACGGTCGACCACTGCTTGCCTTTCCTCTGCGCTCTGATTGAAGACCAAGGTCACCCAACTTCTCATACGTTTCACGCCATCTTTGAAGACATCTTTTGGGCTGATTTTTACCTATTACTTCAAGGTTAAATCCATTTTCAATAAAAATTTGAGAAGGAATTTTTCCACTTTTATACTCCATTACAGCCTTTACTTTGAAGTCAGAATTATAGGAAATAGCACGTTCTGATACACGTAAAACGTTTGGGTTCTTCTCCAATTCTTTAATCTGATATTCCGTAAATAAATTCTTACTCATGTAAATCCTCCGTCCACAATAATTCTTTTATTATAAACGGGTTTTCTTTCTGGGGACATAGAAAAACCCGAATAAAGGGGCACTTTTTAATTAGTGTCCATTATTCGGGTTACAGTTCA
>NZ_JAHUWN010000085.1 GCF_019219025.1 Bacillus sp. sid0103
ATTTCGCGCGCTTCGCGCCTAGCCTTTTTCTTGCACTACTTTTTTCATAGCTTGTTCTTCGGCTAGGTCGATTAAGACCGCTCCAATTAATCGGTACGCAGATTGTGTATTAGGAAAAATACGGATTACTCTTTCCCTTCTTCTTACTTCTTGATTTAACCGCTCCAATGAATTTGTACTACGAATATATTGATGATATTTCTGAGGTTCATTGAAATATTGAATGGCATCTTCGAAGCCCTCTTCTAATATTTCTATTGCATTTTGGAGTTTAGGATTATCTCCAAATTGATTCAAAAACTCCTCTTTAAATCTCCGAGCATCCTCAATTTTCAATCCTTCGAAAATCCTTTTTAAACCTAATTTCACTTCTTCCATATCTTTTTTCGGCAATTTATTAAAAATATTTCGTTTGAAATGTACCGTACAGCGTTGCCAAGTTGTTCCCACAAACTCACTGCCAATTGCCTTCTTTAAGCCCTTATGTGCATCAGATATGATTAATTTTGGCGATTGTAAACCACGTGATTGTAAGTGTTGAAAAAATCTTTGCCAAGCTTCATAGCTTTCAGAGTGGTCCACTTTTAAACCAAGGATTTCTCGGTCATTTTTTTCAGTAATCGCAGTTGCAATATAAACTGCTTTAGAAACCACGCGGTGATGTTCTCTCACTTTAATATACATGGCATCAGCAAAAATATAGGGATAATACATCGTATTAATTGGCCTATTAGCCCATTGATTAACAACTGGGTCAAGCTTCTCTGTTAGAGAGGAAACGAACGATTTTGAAACACTTTCCCCACATAACTGTTGGACAATATTCTTTACTTTTCGAGTGGAAACTCCATTCACTACCATTTCAAGCATAGAGAGGACAAATGCTTGATCACAACGTGCATACCTTTCAAATACGGATGGTGAAAAATCACCGTTACGCGTTCGAGGTACCCTTAAAGTTATTTTTCCAATACTTAATAATAGTTCACGTTCATAGAAGCCATTACGATAGTCACGCCGTTCAACGGTACGTTCGTAGGATCCAGCTTTTAAATAATCATCGCGTTCTTTTTCCATCACGGAATTCAATACCAGGACGATAGACGCTTTGATCACATCGTCTATATCAGAATTCATAACAGAATCTTTTAAATCATCAATATTTAGGTTAAACTGTATTTGAGTCATAATTAATTCCTCCACATTGTTTTCTTCGCCGTTAACATTGTAACCATGAGGAATTAATTTGACTCATTTTCTTTTTACACAATTATATGGACTCAATC
>NZ_JAHUWN010000086.1 GCF_019219025.1 Bacillus sp. sid0103
TTGCCACGATGCTTTGAAAACACTGAACTTCTATATTGAGAAGAGGCCAGTAAATTATGTAGTAGATGTAGATATAAAAGGATTCTTTGACAACGTTGACCACACATGGATGATGGAGTTCTTAAAACTGCGAATCGCTGACCCTAACCTACTAAGAGTAATTGGTAGGTTTCTTAAAGGTGGATACATGGAGGAAGGTAAGAAATTTAAGACAGACAATGGCACACCGCAAGGTGGAGTAATATCTCCGATATTAGCCAATGTATATCTCCATTATGTACTCGACCTATGGTTTGAGAAAAGGGTTAGGAAACAGTGCGATGGACAAGCATACATAGTGAGATATGCGGATGATTTTGTTTGTTGTTTTCAATATAAAAGTGAAGCGGAGCAATTCTTCCATTCATTAAAGTTAAGATTAAAGAAATTTAATTTAGAAATAGCTGAGGATAAAACCAAAATCATTCCCTTCGGGAGGTTTGCGGAGAAAAATGCAAATCAACAGGGAAGAAGTAAACCAGCTACCTTTGATTTCCTAGGTTTTACACACTATTGTGGGAAAAGCAAACAAGGGAACTTTCGAGTGAAAAGGAAAACAAGCAGGAAGAAAATCCAAGGTAAACTAAAAGAAACGAAAGAATGGCTGAAGAATAATAGAAATAAAGATATTCATATGATTATGGATAGATTTAAACGCTCACTAATAGGTTATTACAACTATTACTGCATTACAGATAATACCCAAAGTGTGAACAACTTTAAAGACAAAATCCAATACTTACTGTTTAAATGGCTCAATAGAAGAAGTCAAAGAAAATCCTTTACCTGGGATAAGTACAGACTCTTTCTTGATAAATATCCACTACCTTCACCGAGGGTCAAGGTCAATATATATGACTTAAGAAAAGAGATTAGCTACATCTTGTGAATGATAACTAGGAGGAGCCGTGTGCGTGAATAGCGCAAGCACGGTTCTGCGAGGGGGGAGAAACACAATCTACCGCGAGGTAGAGAGGTTCTCTTCTACTCAACTA
>NZ_JAHUWN010000087.1 GCF_019219025.1 Bacillus sp. sid0103
TGTCAACAACGGTTTAAAATTCCCTTTTTTCAACGGAACCAAATTCCCTATTATCAACGTTCTAAGACAGCTGGCTGAATGCCAGCTTTTTGCTTCTCACGAAGCCTATATGAATCTCCTTTAATGTTAAATGTAGTGGCATGATGCAGTAGACGGTCTAATATTGCTGTTGCTAATACTTCATCACCAAATATTTTCCCCCATTCAATAAACGACTTATTTGATGTTATGATCAAAGATCCACCTTTCTCATAACGTTTAGAAATTACTTGAAAGAATATATTGGCACTAAAGTTATCAAAGGGGAAATAGCCCAATTCATCTATTACAAGAATGTCTGGTTTACTCCAACGTTTTATAATCCTATTTACCAGTCCTTGTTTCTCTGCTTTCTCACACTCGTTAATAAAGTCATCAGCTCTAATAAATAGAGCAGTGTACCCTTTAATAATAGCTTCTGTAGAAAATGCCACTGATAAATGAGTCTTGCCTACCCCTGGTGGACCCAAGAGTATGACATTATCACCATTTTCAATAAACCGACAGGTTAACACTTCCTTAATTCTTTTTTCACTGAGACTTGGCTGAAAATCGAAATCAAATTCATGAACTGTTTTTTTAAACGGAAGCTTTGCTTTTAAAACCCTTTTCTCAAGTGCTGCTGATTCTCGGAACTCAATTTCATTCAATAGTATAGTGTTAAGAAACTCAGAATATGGTACATTATCTTTAGAGGCATCTTCTAATAGACCTTCAATTTGGTCCGAAGTATGGTGCCATCCAACTTTTATTAGTCGTTCAGTTAGATGTTGAGTGATCAACTAATGTCGCTCCCTTCTAATTGTTCATAGACTTGTAGGGAACGTTGTTCCACTTCAAGTTCAGGGGATTGATTGGGACGGGTCGCCAAACCTTTAGTTGTTTCAATCAATCCTTTTTTATAGTGTTCTAACTTCATATGTGCCTCAGCTTTTCCTGTTAAAAGAGGGTG
>NZ_JAHUWN010000088.1 GCF_019219025.1 Bacillus sp. sid0103
TTAGCCGGTTTCTGCATGAGGGAATCCTCATGCTTAGGAAGAGTTTCCAGAATTACTAAAGAAGTAATTAACATTACAAGTAAAAACCAGAATGGTACTCTAAGCGGCTGCAGATGTAAATATTGCAGCGGCTGCAGATGTAAATATTGCAGCGGCTGCAGATGTAAATATTGCAAAATTAAACCAGCAATAGCTGGACCTAGGCCAAATCCGATGAGTATCGTTGCTCCTGATAACTTGATAGCTGTACTTACTTTATTAGGAGAGATTTGTTTTATTAAAAATGCAGCGGCAGTACCTGTAAAAGAACCATATGCAATACCTTCCAAAATTCTTGCAGCATACAGCATCCAAACATCAAAACTGCCTAGAAAGAGCAACGTAGAAGCAATAGAAATCCATATACTGCTGCGAAGCACCCTCTTCAATCCCCAGGCGCTCCCTTTGGCTCCTACAACTAACAAGGTCGGCAGTAGGATAGCGGCATAAACGGCAAACAAAATCGTAATTTGCAGACTATTCATTTGATAATGTTCACTGTACAAAGGAAATAACGGTGTAATAAATGTTGCACAGCAGGACATTATAAGATAAACCCAAAGCATTCTTTTCATTTTAGAAAATTCCTACTTTCTCAATTTTATTTTACTTACTAATTGGTAAGTTATATTCCTAGAAAAACCGCCTTTTAATTTTAAAAAAAACTGTTTATTTAATTCAGAACTTGGGAATACATTCTTTCCCAATATACGTTTATATTGCAAAGTACCTCTTATACATGGTCCCGCTCATGGATTCAAGAAACGCCATGTTGGTTGATATGAGTATAATATGGATATCAATAAGGAGTGTTATACATGGATAACATAACCTTTTTTCCGGAATAAGTTTTAGTGCCAGGCCTAAAATTTGTGTTTTTCGATTTCCACCACTGTATTTTAACTTACTAGTAGGTAAGTGTCAAG
>NZ_JAHUWN010000089.1 GCF_019219025.1 Bacillus sp. sid0103
TACGATTTGGTCGGAATCCAAAGGAACAGTCTAGAAAGTCATTTTCATAGATAGAATTTAGTATCTTCGTGATGCACTTTTGTACAATCTTATCTTCATGTTCCGGTATTCCCAACGGTCTTTTCTTGTTTGAGTTGAGCTTTGGAATATACATCCTCCTTACTGGAACAGGTCGATAGCTTTTGCTTTTAAGCGTACTTATTAACTCCTTTATGTTTTCTTCTAAGTTTTCATCGTATTCCTCTTTAGTCGTTCCGTTAATCCCAGTTGCCTTTTTGTTAGGTAATTCATGATGACATTGAATTAGTGATTGCACATTTAATAAATGTGCAAGAGATGTAAATTTCATTTTAGGATCAGATTTTGCTAATTCTGCTATCCTTAGTAGTTTTGTTTCCATTTATTATTCCTACCTCTGCGTGTAGTAAATGTTTCCCTAGTAAGGGTGATAACTGGTAGCTAGCCTTCCCTCCATCGGCATTACCCAACTTCATTGGTACTACGCTGCTATCCGACTCCCTACATCGGCATTTGGTTTCCTTGCTTTTTATCGCTTGTACACCATACTCTTCTAAAAGAAAAGACCGGTAGGGTCTCCCGAGTTGCCGTATCATATCAATGTGTAACGTGCCAAGGTCTCTGACCCCAGAGAGGTTTTATCCATCTTGCCCTTATCGAAGGATAAAATGTAGCTTTCTGCCGCAGTTAAGGCATCAGCCCTCTCGATTTACTAACATTATGGAGCTCAATCCCTTCAACCATTTGGCTTTCGGCCCGCCACCTAGCTGTCTACGCTTAAAGACTAATGTTACCATTAGCCCTCCAAGACTCGCTACGAGCGAATGGCTAGTTCTTACTCGGCGGGAATCCCACCCGCTATATGATACGACCTAGGCTCGGCCGCACAACTGC
>NZ_JAHUWN010000008.1 GCF_019219025.1 Bacillus sp. sid0103
GGATGGACGCACCGCTGGTGTACCAGTTGTTCTGCCAAGAGCATCGCTGGGTAGCTATGTGCGGACGGGATAAGTGCTGAAAGCATCTAAGCATGAAGCCCCCCTCAAGATGAGATTTCCCATAGCGCAAGCTAGTAAGAACCCTGAAAGATGATCAGGTTGATAGGTCAGAGGTGGAAGCGTGGTAACATGTGGAGCTGACTGATACTAATCGTTCGAGGACTTAACCATTTTTAAGGCAATCTCGGGTTTACAAACTTCTTCTGCATTATCTAGTTTTGAGGGAATGATACCTCAATTAAATAGTCTGGCAATTATGGCGAGAAGGTCACACCCGTTCCCATACCGAACACGGAAGTTAAGCTTCTCAGCGCCAATGGTAGTTGGGACACGCGTCCCTGTGAGAGTAGGACGTTGCCAGGCACGAAAAGGACAATCTGAAAAAGGTTGTCTTTTTTGTTTATTTTGTTTTTTAGTGAACTTCTTTTTTATAGAAACTCCATGATTCGGACAATAAAAGTCGATTACTTGCTTAGCCTGTCCGAATCAGTATCGTACACGGACCATCCTATATATAATAATAGAAAAACGAGCAACCCATAGGAATGCTCGTTTCAAACCAATCATTGATTTTGTACTTCCAAAAAAGTTTGTGCTTCCTGAGAATACTCGTATATAAGCTTAGTCTCCATTTCAGATAAGATCAGTTTATTTCCCTCTAACTGGACTTCGGCCTTGCCCTTTTGGGTCAGAAGCGGTGTGATCGGTTCTCCCGTATTCTTTGTTCCATCCATAGCAAAAATCCAAATATACGATTCTGCAGCATTGTCACTCGCAGCTAGAACTACCTCAGGTTCTCCATCCCCTGTAAAATCATGTTCAATACTAGAAAGGGAGTATCCCTCCTTTAGGATTAGGTTCTTATCAAAAGGACTTGCATCAGGTTCAACCGGCAGCGCCAACGACCAGCTCTGGTTCGTACGATCAGTTAAATAAATGTCCTGCTTACCGTTTTGAACTTGTCCATAAATAGTTTTTGCTTTTTTTCCATCAATATCAATCGTGAACGTTTGTCCTTCTGTTCCTTCTTGGGAGGGTTTAAAAACATCTAAGGTCTCAATACTGTCAACCGGTTTCTCGGCCAAATCCTTAGCACCAGTGTCCTCCGCCGTTATTACAACAGGTGCGGGTGCTTTGTCCTTAATGAAAAACTGGTTTAACCCGTACCAAGATCCGCCGCCGGCGCCGCCAAACAGTAGTAAAGCTACCGAGAGTTTCAATCCATACTGTTTTAAAAATTTGACTAGAGGTGCGGCTGTTTCAGTTTCTACTTCCTTCAGAAAATTTTTAAGGCTGTAGTTTTTAATTGATTTCAGTTCTTTTCTTAGGGCTTTATTTTTCCAAATCGATTCTGGATGGCTAATTAAATACTTTTTCAGGGTTGTTCGATAAAATGGGTACAGATCAAGTAATCGGGTGGTGCCCCGAATAAACGATAAAATCGTTTTGTCATCACTGTTTTTAATCAGGTATTCCAATAAACCCTGATAGTCTACCCCGCTGCCCTCTGTTTCAAAGGCCATAAATAAAAGCGGAAAATACTCAGGATTAGATTGGCCGCGCAGTACCTGTTTAAGCGTACTTCTAAATTTCCCGCGGCATGTTCCGGTCAAGGCTCCTAAATTATAAGTTTCCGCATGAGCAGGGTTGCTGACGACTTCGTAAAGAGCATTGGTAATCAAGTAATTTTCCTTTACCTTTGCATCTTTCAACTCTCTAACATTAAGTCCCTTTGTGAAAATTTGACCAAAGGAGAGGATTTCTTTAACCGTAAACTCTTCTAAGCGAATAGAACGTAATAAGACGATCATTCCATGTGCGAGCAATCCTATTTTAAAACGGTTAAACTCGGTGCTATCCTGATCAATTGAAAAGTTCCTAATTGCCAAGAGATCTTTAAAAGAATGATAGGTAATCGCAGCAGAAAGCTTTTTGATAGAAACAGATTTAAATGTTTCATTCGCTAATAGGTATGGTGATTCCAATTCCAAGATTCGTTTTATCTCGGAAAGAATCTCATCGACTCCAACGAGCGCTTTAAACCGTTCCATTAGGTAGCTTTCAAGAAGCGCGTCAAGATCTGGATGCTCACTAATAAACAGGACGATAGATTGATAGGTCAGCTTTTCCTGTTCAATTACCTTCCATAACTTATGGAAAAGTGGTTGCTGCTGATAATGCTTTAATGTCTCCAAAATGAAAGAGATGGCTTCATCCGTTCTTAAGATCGAATTGATCGAAATAACCGCTTGAATATAGTCAAGGTCTGTTTTGGGATCCGCTGCGATTATTTCCTGATGAAGCAGATTCAAAAAGAGATCAACTAAATCGGGTTTCTCCGCACTATTAACCTGCAAGAATTTTTGTAAACTATGTAAAAAGCCAAGTTTATTTTTCGCATAAAAGGTCATATCTCTACTAGATAAAGTTAAAAACAGGTCGGTTAACTGGTAGTAGCTTGAGAGTTCTAGTTTTTGCTCTTCAGGCAAGCCAGCTAACGCTTGGTCAGCAAATTCAAGGAATGCATCGACTCGCTCTGATTTTGAAAAATGGTCGAGTGCATAATCCAAATATTCATGCGCCTGACCTCCAATGTCTAGACCGGAAATTCGTTTAGCGGCAAAGTCGAAAATAAATTGCTTTTCGATACTTCGGTCTGCTGTATTTAATGTCCCAGGCTCATAGAACGTGACGTGGATATAATTTTTGCTTTCAGGTGCGCTCGTAAAGGAAATGGCTCCTAATTTTCGACGGTGAGCATATGGTAAATACAAGGTCAGTAACTCTAGAAGTAAAAGAGTGTAGTTCGTATAGTCGTTTAAAGGCACATCCAGCGAAATAAAGACCTTTTTCTTGCCTGCAATCGACGTCATCACCGCATATAAAAGTTGTTTGAATTGATCCTCGCTAATCGCTAATCGAACCAACAATTCATCTTTTACAGCGAGAATATAGGTCGCGTTATATTCGACTGCCTCCACGTCAGGCAGGACCATTCCTGACTCGACATCATAGGAGGTTTGAAACTCATTCCATTGAAATAATCTCTCTGGCTGCTTGACCCACTCATCCTTCAGCCCCGGCGGAATAATATAGTTATGCATAAAATACGTGCTGCGGCTTCCCGTAAAATCGGCCGGTACAAAGACGGCCTGACCGATGACTAGGTCACCGGTTTCAGGCTGAAAAAGGGTCACGGACTCGGGATAAAGAGAGGGATCCTTTTCACCGCGCTCCGATAGAATCTTTGGTGCATGATACATACAAAACGGGTGCAAGTATTTTTTTACAAAAGCTTTATCAAGGGTTTCGGAAATGGCAATCGTGTCATAACCGTCAGTATCATGAAAAATGCCTCTCCGTTCGCGTGTATACATTTGCTGTGCGATCAACTTACCGGTCACTACTCATTTCTCCCTTCTATATAGCCTAATTTGTAAAGCAGCCAAATAAATGGTTCGTCAACACGAATCGGACTAATAATCCCGCTTACCTGTTGATCGACGGGGTTACTGCCAAGGGCCGACACGGCGAAATAGGAGGTATCCCGAAAGTAAACATCAAGGGCATTTACAAACGGGGTATCCACTTTTGCTAGGAATCTCCTAATCTCCCCGTTAATATTCTCGTACTCATCTAAATTTAAGCAGCCCCGGTGAATCACATTGCGGAACACATTACTATTCGTCCGGATATAGTCTCCATCATCATGCTTTAAGGCATGTAAGAGGTCGCTCTTTGTCAAAACAATTGCTGTTGGAATATCAGTTTTGCTGTTTTCGAGATGGGCGATGAAATCTCCAAACAAGGAAATGACCACCTCACGCGGCTCATCACCTTGACCAACAATCTTCCCAGGATTTTCACCCATCTGATGGATCAGCTTTTCACGGATGGCTCGGATTTGCATCGGATCGACCAAGAATAAAATCCCTGATGAATTTTTGATATGGGCAGCATGAAGCTTGATGTAGTCCTTGTCTGTCATTCCTTCACCAGCGACATCGAAAAATACAAGCGTCAAGGGGGCTTGGTCGTCATCCTTAAAGACGAATTGAAAAATAAACGGCTCCTGACGGTTGGATTTCTCGGTTGATTGTAAGAGACTTCCATTTTCGAAGAGTGGAATCTCATAGTTTACCCGAAATCGTTTACTAATCTCGTTATCAAGTGGAATACATGCTGCATCGAAATTGTTAGCAGTCACATGCTGGAGGGTATGAATCAGTGATGTCATATAGACAGATTTTCCCACCGAAGTAGCGCCGACAATGGAAACAATGTTACTCGGATGTTTGCCCGCGGTGACGGGGAGGTCATTATGACAGGCCGGACAAAGGCGGTTTCTCGTTACGACCGAATATTTATCAGACACACCCATGAGAACGCGGTCGGAATATAGTTTGTTTTCATCGGGAATCATGGCGGGATCGATTATCGCCTCAAGTTCATCAATGGGGGCAAGCCCAAATTTTTCCCGGTACTTGTTTAACAATTCATCTTCCTGAAGGGCTAATGCTTCATCATCATCACGGTGATGGGAGGCACGGAAGACAACCTCTTCATGAGCGAATTTTGTAAAGCAATAAGGACAAACAATATCGTAAAATGGCAGCCGTTCCTTGGGCGGTTGTTTTTTTTCAAACATTCGTTTAAGCAATGCGAACATACGGATAGTCTCCCTTATTGTGGAATTAACTCATAACTTTGTGCTGATTTCTTCCCATCATTGAAAAAGATGCGAATGAACTCATTTTTATCAATTTCAATCTCTGGCGGCACCGTTTTCCCAGAGGGGAACTCGCGCACAAATGGATAGACGGTACCATCGTCAACCGAAACGGGAACACCCCCGTTTTTTTTCACATACACTAACAGCTCTTTATCAAGCGGCAGTTCGGTCATGATCGAAATCCGTACTTTTTTGCGTGCTTGGAAGAGCTTATTTTTATAAGAAATCGAAAAATAAATTCTTGCTTTCGAACCTGATATATATATGAGGTTATCATCATTTTCCTGGTTGAAAACGATCAGTTTCCCATCCCGTTTTTGGCAGGGGAGAATGCGATAAGCTGTGCGGCCAATGGCATCGATTCTGCCAAGATAGCCTTGATTTGCCTTATATTCCTCCCGCGTGTATAGCTTTAGGTCCTGCTCACTGAGTTCGTGGAGCGGCTTCATATTTTCAGAGGAGGATTTATAAATGTAGACAAAGTCAATTTCCTTGGACCAGAACCAGGTTAAATGAACCTCAGAATCTCTTATCGTCGTTCTAATATTTTTTATTTCATGATCAGGAGAAGAAATGGTTTCCCAATTCACCAACAATCACCCTATTTCTAGTAGAATTCGTTTCTAATGCAGACTTGAGCCGCTTTGCAGCAAAATCAAAATCCCTTTCTAAAGGTCTCTCTTTTCGGGGTTGAGCTCCTTGTTGAAACATCTGTCATCCCACCGCTGCGATGCGTGCTGCCGGCAAATTTTTCCCTGATAGGAATTAGTATGGTACCTAAACCCGTTAACACTGTCAAAAGGATATCAGCCGTGATCCGGTAGAAAAATCCGCCCAGTGTATTTGCTTGGAGCCCAAGCTCCAGAACCAATCCTGCAAGGATCCCTGCGATCAGCCCAGTAAGGCAAAAGCTTTTTGCCAAATAGCGATTGTCAAAAATAATTCCCAGAGCAAGCCCGAATAGTGCTCCGATTAACGTAAGTAAGACCACACGGAGAACAGCTAGATAGGTGCTGTCTTGTAACAATCCATGTCTCTGTGTCACAAGGAGACGGTCTTGGTTTTCGAGGTATATCTTTTCAAATATATTTGTTAATTCGTTGGCATCTTTCACGTCATAGAAGGAACCCCCCGTGCTGGAGGAAATCGATTGGAGGAGATGGGCGCCGCTTTTGTCAATTTTGCTCATCCCAATCGTATTTATGGCAATCTCTTTGTTTTGGTAAGGCTCGACCACTGTGTCGAGATCAAGTTCACTGTATCCATCGGAAAAAAGAATGACCATTGGTTTGCGGCCAGCCTGGTGATGGTCGTCAATCTCTTGAATCGCACGGTCCAAGGCGTTGCCGATATCGGTGCTGCCAGAGGCCTCTAATGCCTTGATTTGCTTGATGGCATCGGCCCGTTCCTCTTTATCACGAATGTTAAACATCGATTTGGTAATCATGGCATTGTCGTTAAACGATAGGACAGAGGAACGATGGGTTGACTTCATATTGGTAATCAGGGCTTCAGCAGCCTTCAAGCTTTCATGATCCGGGTCGGTTTTCTTCATGCTGTCCGAAATATCGAGGACCATGACAATATCATCAGGCGGTTTAACGTTTGAAAAATTAAGAGAGTATAAGAATTGAAAGAGAACACCGGCAACAAACAGCATGACGTATGTTGCTGGGACAAGGATTTTCCATGAGAACGAAGCGTATTCTAAGCGCCAGCCTCTTCCGTTAATCATTGGCGTAATCATTTCAGCAGCCAAGCATAAGAGTCCGCCGACGAAGGCCAACTGTCCCAAATAGACCCCCATTAACAGGATATTGGGCCAAATACCATAATAGGACTCTAGTAACCATTCCCCGATTACGGCGCCGATGAGTCCGGCTATGATGCTAAATACAAAAAAGAGAAAGCTAAATTTTCGGACAGGCATGTTCAAAGCTCCTTATGATATAGAGTTGCTAATAACAGGTTCGGAATGAAACTCAAAACCCTCATTGCAATAAGCCTTGTAGTATTTTTCTCCGTTGCGATAGTACATCAAGTCCCTTAAGTGAAATCCTCCCATGAGGGTGAGTTTTTCGATCCCGCTTGCTTTCTTTTCATGGGCACAGCCGACTTTGCACTGTCTTGTTTCATGTTCTTTTTCTAAGGCGAACTCCATGAACTTGCTGTAGAAATCACCAAAGAAATATTTTTCCTCGTAACGGTGTTCCTGGGTGTAGTTAAACACTTCAATCTGTATCGATGATTGATCATCGAGCCGGTTATATAATTGCGTAAATAATTCGCTTTTCGAGAGCACATCTCTGTTTTCATAATGAGTCATGACATTGGCTCGTTCTAACAGCTCATCTTCAAAGTTGCGGTGGAATTCCTCTTGGGTAAGCACCTCACGACTGCACACATGCAGGACTCGGTCCAGCAGTGCCGTGGCCCCGTTTTCAAGCAATCCGACCAGGTTTCCAAAAAAGCGATCATCCGAAAAGAAGTGAGCCCCGCGTTTCTCTTTTAATTTTGCGATGATACGTGTAATCATCTCGGCATAATATTCAGGGATATTCTTATCTAAATAATCATCGGCCTCATAAAGGCTTTCTGCTGCTGCCTGTTTCAAATAGGAACCGACTTCGTTAATATGATTGATTTTGGTTTGCAATTTCAGGTGGTTTTCTTCAAGGACCTCCAAGTACTGCTTCAATATGGTCTGCTTCACGTCAAGTTTGATTAGTTCATACTTTGTGCCATACACCGATTCAAAAAAGTAGTGTAGGAAATTATACAGGTTTTTCCGGTCGGAAAAAGGAAGATAACTCTTTTTAAAATCACAGCTGTCGACCAGTTGCTGGTAGTACTGTTCTAGCCGTGCTTGTTTTTCTACTTGTTCATTTTTCGTATCGGTTAGCATTTTGTGAATTTCATGGATGACACTAATCTCCGAACCAGTCGAATCCGCGGTCCAAAAATAGGCACAATATAAACCGTAAAGTTCATGTTGAATTACATTTTCATCCAGCAAGCGCTGGATCATAAGTTTCAGATTGAACTGTTTAAGGCGCTCGGAGACAGGTTCTTTGAAATTAGAATAGAAGAAGCGTTCCGCTCCACCCTCAAACAAGTAATCCTCCGCCTCCCTGACCGACATTCTTTTCACGGTTTGATAAGAATTCGTGACACCGATTAATCCATTCATGTCCTCCAGTTTGTCAATCAAAGGGAGACATTTGTGATAATACTTTTGAAAAGAAGCCTCTGACAGGGCAAATAAGTTGAGCACTTTTTCCCGCGGCTGCGAAATCGGGGCTTTTAATGCTTCAATCAGCTCATTGTAAAAATGACTGGCTGCAAAAAGAGCAATCGCCTTGTTGGGCCTATTTACTTTGGAAAAGCCGGCTGAAGCGTACACAGGATCTCTTGAATTTCCTCGTATGCCCTTACGAAAGGCAGCATGGTTATAGCTGTCCATCTTTTCGTGGTAATCGGTGATCATCTTGCGGTTTTTTAAGAGATTAAGATTGCTGATGATTTCATAGTTTTGCTGCTGGGCTTCACTTGAAATAAGGCCATCTTCGTTTTATCGCTTAGTAAATACACCATATCGAATAGTGGGGAAGGTGGGTGACTCACCGGCAGCCGGAGGTGATCTTCTGTCAGTTGAAGGTTTTGCAGAAAGGTGTATTCATCACGTTGATAGCCATCTAATTCTTTGAAAAAACTAATCCCGAGCGAGGTCGCGAGGGCAAAATTATCGCCGTCCTGTTTTTCCTTGATTAATCCGTATAGGTCCACTTCGACCAGCCGGAAAGATTCCTGCAGAATGCTTTTTAGCAATAAGGTAAATTCTTGAATAAGAATATTCGCAGGGTCATCAATCGCTGTGACCACGCACAGGTTCACTTTTTGAAGGGAGGAATACACCTTCCCATACTCAGCAATTTTCGATGATAACAGGCGATAGGTTTTATTTAGTTCAATCAGTTTGTCTTCATCACGACAAAAGGATTCGTAAAAGTCTTTCCGGACGGTTTTTCGATCAAAGCCTTGGTCTGGAAGCTGAAACGAAAGCACATTTGGATGGGTGATCGTCTTTGTTTGATAAGCGTGAAAATAAAGCACGCCTGAACTGTTATGCCATTTTTCTTCATTAATCGTCAAAATGGATTTTAGAGCATCCAACACAAGATCACCCAGAAATACGAATACAATTGGATGGTTCACACTTCGCTGTTCATTTACTACAAGCGTCATTTTTTCTAGTTGGTTGGAAAAAGTGTGTGCATACGTTTGTAAAAGGTCTTTCAAGTTGTTTTCCCCCTCATCAGAAAAACTTTCCACTATGTGAAAATGCAAAGATATGAGGCGGGCCACAAGCAAATCCTGCATGTGGCCACATCATTTCTAAATTCTTATCAACCTATCATTATGATTTTAATTGACGCAGCATATCCTGAACTTTAATCATCATTTCTTTATAGAAACTATACAATTCTTCGCCGTTTACAAAATCCTTGTAGTCATAATCAAGAGCTTCTTTTTCCTTTTGATAGGTGGCAGCCATTTCCTCTAAGGCAGAAATCAGCTCTGTTGCCTGTTCCTCGCTAATCAAGTCATTGCTCCTGCGTTCAGATTTCTTTTCGAGTTGGGCCATTTGTTTAGAAGTCAACTTTTTGAAAGCTTGATAGATTTCAAAATCTACGAATTTTGTTGTTTTCATTAAGTTAACGAACGGTTCCCAGGCATCTTCCTCAATCTCCTTATCGTACACGTAAAGAGCGCCTCTTTTCCGAATCGTTTTTGTATAAACAGCCTGGATAAACTGATTCAGGGATACCTCTTTGTCTTTTTGTGATTCAATCCATTGCTCAATCTCAGCCATTTTTTCTTGAATCAGGTGATATTTTCTAACTTCTACTTTCACCTTTTCAATGAGCTTCGGTGAGCGAATGAAGTTTTCTTTGGCTAATTCCAAATTGGTGCTTCCAAAAATATCACTGACACCATCAGATTCCATCCCGCCTGAGAACATAGCTTTAAGCTGGCTCAACACCCGTTTCAGATTTCCAAGGCTTGCCTTATCAATCTGCTGCGGATCGACTTCATACTGTGCATATAAATCCGAAAGGCTGATCTCTTTTGTAAAATGGCACTGGAACCGTGCGCTAGTATTATGAACTGCATTCTTCTCGGTGATACAGCCGAATGCGGACGCCTCATCAAATAGGGTGCGGACACTGGCATTGTATTGCTTAACGCGCTCATTTTGGTACGTATCTCCCCATGACTTTTCCGGAATTGGTGATGGGAGGTAAGCCCAGTTTTCTCTATCCGTTTGCACGAGATGGCGGCCGACGCCTTCTTTTTCCAAAATCGTTTTTTCATACGAAGTTTCGTAAATGGCTAGTGGGGAATAGGCGAATAACGGAATCCCATTTTTCGTATTCAACCAGAAAATTCGATTCTTTAATTCGCTTTCTTTAATCGTGAACCGGGAATGGCTTAAGGAATGCCTCTCGAAATTTTTAATTCCATTGAAAATATTCGGCGCTTTTACTGGTACGGAGACAAAGCCCCATTGCGGGAAGTGCAACTGTCCGTTACTGTTGGCAAGATGGAATACTGGCAGGGCGTCGCGGTCCAGTCTAGCGGCAATTTTATCTTCAATAATTTTGTCAATCGGTTGATCTTCACCGTATTTCATGCGTAAAAAGTCTTCCATTGATTTTGTGATCAATTCACCGAACTGATCGGTTAAGAATTCAGACACCGTGCCGACGACATCCACTTCGGACTCCTTGATCCAATAGGTTGATTTTTCAAGAAGCATTTCGGACCACTGCTGGACCAATAATTCACCGTCTTTGGAATCAAACAGGCGCTGGATTTCACGTGCAACATCTGGTACACTGACCAAATGCCAATAATAGGTGACATCATTCTCGTGTTTGATTTCCTCGCCATCCACCAGGATATCGGCATTCTTTTCAAATATTCCTCTTAATGTTTCGAGGATTTCTTTATACACTTCATAAATTTTGTTGTTTTGACTATTAAGAAGTTGGTATAGGTCCTCATAAAATTCAATCATTTCTTCAATCCGGACCTTTTCAGCTCGAGCATCATATTCATTCAGCTTGGCCTCAATATAGGCATTCTTTTTGCGATCCTTAGAGATAAAGGCACTTCTGGCATCTTCAAGTTTATTTAAGGCATATTCCTGATCAGTAGAAATAGCTCTCGGAAGGCGCTCTAAGCGGTCGCGAAGTCCTTCCGTATAAGCCTGCAGGGTTTTTAATAGGCAGAATCCATCATTTGAATAGATTAATCGCGATGCAAAAATCGGTCCTTTTTTCGGATGAAGGAACAGACGCTCAATTTGACGGCGGAACTCTTCCATAATCTCGCCAGGGAGTTGTTTCTTGCATTTGCGATATTGTTCTTGTGCTTTTAATAAAAATTCACGATCTAATTCGTCATCGATATTAATGACAGACGTTTTGATCACGTTGTTGTAAGAGAAGCGGTCACTATTTTCAAAACCGGATAAGGCTTCCGGTACACGTTCGTTAAAGCGGTGATGGACAGAATCCGGATCAATCCGCAGTTTTTCTAGAAATTGCTCCACTTCTGTTTGATCGGGGCCTGCATCAAACATGCTGTTCATTTTTTCAAACAGCTTATAACCGATATACGTAGTCATTTCTTCGAGAGGAATTTCTGCCATCGAGGCACCGATAATGTTGTATTGGTAGTTGGCCGCATAGGGCTTTGGCATTTGTGCAATATTAGTCCGGATGTTACTAATATAATCATGAATCGCGAACTCTTCGCCCGATTTCTTTTCCTCGTTTGCCATGAAGTTGGTAATATTTTCTGCGGTGACATTCATGCAGTAATCATACGCATTCTCGAGCCATTTTCCTTCTAAGTTCGTCCCTGAGATTAAATGACAGAGATTAAAGGGCGGCATTGGAGTGTTAACCTCTAACAGGCTGCCGTACCTCTGTTTGAACCGTTCATTTCGTTCATCGGCATTCATCCAATAATCCAGCTCTTTTAATGCGGCATAGCCATTTTTCTCAATGTATTCAACGGTGTGCGAGCTTAGGCCGCGTTTGGAAAGATTGACATCGGGAGTGAAAAGATAGCCGAGAATACTTACTTTATCCACGCCTGTTGGGCCAAATTTACGCTCCATAATCCCGCGGGTGATGTAGGAAATATCAAGATAGCAGCCACTGCCGGTTCCGCCGGAAAGTCCGGTTAGGATGAAGACATACAACCGTTTATTGGTCCCTTCGAGGACGGCCTCTATTTTTCGTTCAATGGTTTGGACCACTTGATTGATCTTGGTGAAAAGAAGCAATCGCCCCGCCTGACGGACACCTGAAGCACCGCTGATCCCATCGGTAATGAGCAGTTCCGGTGAGAGCCATTCCTTTATGTAGGGCTCAATCGTGCTCCTATTTTGAAGCAGGCCGCCAATTTCCGGGTTGGAAAGGAGGACAAATTCCTTGTTTGGGTCAAGCCCGATGCCTTTATACTTTTTATTACGGTCATATTCATTTGTTTCAAAGGCTAGAAATTCAATATTATTTGGCTTATCCTTTTTCTTTTTGGATAAAGGGTCCTGAGGCAGTTTGAAACGGCGATTAACTTGATATTTTAATCGTAATAGGGCATCAATGCCTGTACCGCCAAGGCCGATGACCAGCATTGGATTATCTATGGTATCCACGCGGATTTTCTCTGAAATAATCCCTCCGCCTAAGGAAACATCTAACTGCTGAATATGCTCTCTCACACTTGCTCTCATGCAAAAATTCCTCCCTGGCTGTAAAATAATACAATCTCTCCCACATATATGACGAAAAATAACGGGATAAGGATTCAATTTAGGGTGCCAAGCTCCACAAATGGTGCCTGACACCCTATTTCAGGCGCTTCCGCTTTTCTTTTTGTCCGGCTGCAGCGCCTAGGGGCTCGGGTCATAAGCCAATCCGTCCTGAAGGTTAAAAAGCAACCTTCACGCCGGCTCGTCTTATGCCTGTCGCCCCTGAGCAAGGCGCCTCCGCTTTTCTTTTAACTGATATACTCTATAAATATTGATTTATTAACCTTTTTTAGAACGATTCTTAGACGATCGTTTTTCTTTATTTCAAAGCCCTTTTTGGCATCGATGGCGCGTCCGCCTTTTTCAATGGTACCGTCTGAGTTGTTGATGAGCAGAAGCTTATCGCCGGCAGCAGGTTTGAAAATGATTTGCTCGGTTTCGGCGAATTCAGGTGCCAGAGACAGGAGTTGATGCATGCGGAACTTCCTTTTAAACCCCTTTAACTTTTTGTATTGTGGATTGGTTCGTTCGCCTGTATCTTCATCCTTCATTTCCACAACGATTTGCCCGCTAAAGCCGCGGCTGGCTTGCTTCATTTTTGCTAATAGAATAGAAACAAGGGCTACAAGCAGGAGGGCGCCAACAACGGCCGCAACTAGATAAAGCCACGGAAAAGGCTTCTCGTCTTCCGTATTTGCAGGTTTGACTGCAGCAGGAGACTTGGCTGTATGTTGAACCGTAATCTTTTGTGGTGAGGTTTCCCGGAAAAAGCTATTGTCTTCCGCTTTGACAACCACCTCATAACTAGAGGCATTTCCAAGCTTGAATTGTCCTGTAAAGGCTTGATCATCAGCGGTTAAAGCAACCTCCTCCGTTTTGCCTTTATCAAGGTCCTTCACAAAAAGTGTTGCTTTCATTGCTTGATAGATATCTTTATCAGAAATAACGGTGCCGTTATCTTCAAAAAAGGCACTTATTTTGACTGTGTCACCTGCTTTGTAGATCTGTTTAGCAAGTGGACTCAGCTTAAGCTGTAAATCATAGTTAAAAACGAGATTAACATCGATTTTATCCTGATTGACGCCTTTAACCTTCAGAGTCCAATCACCTTGTATGGGCTTCAACAGCTTTACCATCGAGTAAGTTTTTGATTTTGAAAATAGGACTTGGTCGGAAGGAATGGCAAGCTCCTGACCGGAAGGATTCACCAACTTTACCTCGACTGGTTTACTAGACATCAGCGAAATATTGGCTTCTAACACATTTTCATTGGGGACATGTATGTTGATATCCTGAAATTGGCCGTTCCCGACAATTTGTTTCAAAGGGACAACTTTTAACTTTAGGTGGTTGGCAAAGATTTCACTAAGAATGCCAGGCAGCTTGTCAGCTGAGGTTGCTTCGAAGAATTTGCCGTTTGTCTGTTTGGCTACATCGGTGAGAACGTCTTTGTTCAGCTTGCCGTTTGCGTTTAATCCAATTGTATAGATTGGATACCCCTTTTCCTTTGCGGCAGTGATGGCTTTTTCCAAATCGCTATTCGCTTCTTTTAAAGTCTTAGCCTTTTTGGGATCCATTTCGTTATTTCCATCAGCAAGAAGGACAATCAGCGGGTAGTAATCCTGTTCATGGCTGGAATCGAGCACCTTTACAGCCTCGCTAACCCCGGTTGATAAATCCGTATATGTGTATTTCTCAAGAGAATCAATAAAATCCTTGAGATCTTTCTTATCCTGATTCGAGCGGATTTTAACTAATGCCTTTTCGCGCATAACCGCATCTGCATACGCGATGGCGCCAATTTTATCACCATTAAAGGAGGCCATATCAATGAACATCTTCATCGCTTCATTGCTAATATTCCTAGGGTCGCTGCTTTTCATTGAATTACTAACATCCACGACTAGCATCCCTTCTATTCGGGAAGTGGAATTTAATGGACTGGCAGCACGTACACTATAATAGTTCATGCTGCAGAAAAGACACGCGATTACTATAAAACTACTTATCCATTTTTTTAACATGTGTGTGCAACCTCCAACAGCAGTTTCCTTTTCGGGTAATAGTTATAATTTTTGCAATATACTCTCATTTTACCATCGTTACCCTATTATTCCCAAACATATCCTATCTTTAAATATTAAAATATTACCATTATAATATACTAAATGAATTTTTTGGAAATTATCGCCTCACCCAAAACTGTCAAAGAGGGGAAGAACGAATGTATAGCATTGTATTTACGAGCCTGCTAGTTTTAATTCTTATCTGGAAAACGTTTAAATTAGTTAAAAACAAACGGAACAGTGGAAATTTCGATGATATCGACGATGAGTTGGTCATCATGTTGAATGAAGGTGATTCCAATCGCTAAGCAAGCCATCCAGCTTTCCAAGAAAAATAGGACGAAATATTGTTATCAAAAACTGAAAATGTGTAAAAAGTGCAATCGTTATTCTGTTTTAAAAGAGGAAGAATGCCCAACATGCGGTTCGACTTTTGTGGGGATCGAGAGCATCGTCCATTCAATTTTTCGAAACCGTTTATTTACGGAAGCTATAAGAATATTGATTCTGGTTTGTATTGGAATTGTAGCGGCTCCAACGGTAAAAACGCTCTATCTCTCGTTAATCACTGGGGTCATTTTTGTGAGTAGCTATATCATTCTCACGGTCACTTTTATGAAAAGTGAATATTTTATGGTGCTGAAAAAGCTGCTTCGCGCCGACTTTCGAAAAATTCAAGCCGGTATTCAGTTTGATAGCAACCTTGCCAAAGAGGATGTCAAAGCGGGAAAACTGGCCCCGGCCTATGATAAGCTGCGTGAGATTGGTGATTTTATTTATAGCGATCAGGTGAAAATACGCCGAGTCATGGTCTTGAATGATATCGTGCTAAGAAGAGACATGGAGCTTGAACTTGAATCTCTTATTCCTTCATCCTATGATAAGGATTTTGTGAAATATGCCCTGGAGATATTAAAAATCAATCGGACCCTGTTTACCAAAAAGTGTATCGCCTATTTTATTCAATATCGGGATGCTATTGTAAAGGATTTCGGGATCGATTCACTTATTGCTGCCGCTGGGACGGCGTTACGAATGAAACTGTACATTCAAGAATTCTCAGACTTCATTGAGGAATTCCTTGAATATTTTCCAAAGGACCGGTTTTTAAGGCTGTGCAATATTCTCTATTCAAACCCAGATGCAAAGTGGGGCAGTCTTGAGGAAAAAGCAAAGCGTTTGGTTGCAATCAAATATCATTATGATCCTGATTTTAAACGGTTTGTTTCGTAGAAAGGATTATAAAATCATGTTTAAATCAACCCTATACAAAAAAGTAAATTGGTCCCGGAATGTTTCCTTACTTATTCTGGCTATATTGCTTGTCGGTGTGAGCGGAAAAATCATCATGGCGCATGAAAAACTAAGAACCTATAAGGAAGCGGTAAAGCTTTATCAGTCAGGAGAATTAGTGGCAGCGGAAGAAAAGTTTCGGGCAGCTAAACTGAATGTTTTTGTGACAGACCACAACAAAGACATCAATCAAAAGCTCTCTATCCTCTCACCTATTCGAAAAGCCATGGAAGAATTCGATAACAAAGCAGCCAATTATAAGGAAGAGAACGACCTCGATAAGCTTGTATCGATTTATGACCGCTGGCAGGAAAGCCAGAAAAAATGGGTGTCAGGCACCAGCGTTCAAAAGGATATGTACGGAGAAATGGTGGCGTTGACGAATATGGATAGGGATATGAAGGGATATTTTTCGACGATTAAGAAGGTGAACCTTGATAAATTAGTACATGATTCAATCAATGGTATTTCTGAAGAGGAGGAGATCTATACTATCCTCAACAAAATTCCAATTGAATATTACGGCAAACGCTCGTCCGCCAAGACAAAAGAAGTCCAAACAGCGTTCGAAAACTATTACTCCACAAAGCTCAATAAAATAATCGGAAATGGCTCTGTTTCATCCATTGTAGATGAGGGAAACAGACAATTTAGTGCCCTCAAGGTATTGTCAATGGATTCGGACTGGCTCGAGGAAACACTCGATGCGAACCTATTAAGGATTGTAACAAAGGCGATGAATAAAAAGGATTATGCAGCCTATGCCGACGCAGCGAGCACGATCAAAAAATTAGAGGGGAATATGAACGATACGAAAGTTTTTGTTTATATTGAAAAATCCACAGGTGAGGCTTTAACGAAAGCAGAAAATCTTACAGCGGCGAACCAATACAAAGATGCGATCAGCATCTATGTAGCGTTAAAACCATTGAGGGACACCGCAAAATTAATTTCAAAAGCAAATCTTGCTTGGGATAAATATCAACCCATTCGTGTCTTGGAGCGCTTATATACTGGAAAAGAATTTTCAACAGTCGTGAAGGCTAGCAACAAATTTGGTGCTGATAGCGTTGTTGCTGCTATCTCCACCGACGGCGGCATTTATTATGGCCAACTGACCGGTGAAGAAGCGATGGTGGTAACGGAGGGTTCAATCGAAGGGGCACCGGCCATTCATAAGCTCGTGTTTCAAAGCAGTTTAAGTTCATCTGATCATCCTGTTATTTATATTGATGCAAAGTCATCAGAGCGGAAGCACCGTTACTTGGCCTATGAAGTCAGCGGTGGATCCATGGTGAACATTCTTGATGTCGAAGCAGATGGTTTGACCATTGAATCGAACCAAGTTTTAGTGGTTGATAATCCAGTTGGACAGGGAGAAGGCGAACTCGCCTACTTTGAACCAGATCTTAATAGGAAGTATCAATTTACCCAAACAAAGGAAACCTATGAAGATATCAACGTAGAGGAAATTGCGAACTACTATGGGAAAAAAGTTCGTTTTACCGCCTATACCGATTCTCAGCTAGATGACGGAATGTTGGTTACCTTATCGGAAACCTTTAATGAAAGTACAGAGGAATGGAAGAAAACATATTTGTTATTAAAAGGCTACTCCGAATTTACAACGTACACCAGTTATACAGTGAGTGGCGTTTTTGATAGCTATACAGATATTACCGATGAAAATGGCGAATCGCTGCATGTCCCTGTTTTCCAAGTAGGAAAAGTCGAATAATCATAGAAGGCCAACCGAAGGCAGATGCCAACGTTTGGTCTTTTTTTATAGGCTGTGTTATATATGGATGTTGATTTCCGCTCCAGGCGCGTGCGGTTCAAGGGCGTTGCGGGGAACCTCCTCGTCGCTTTGCTCCTGCGGGGTCTCCCCAGCTCCGTACTCCCGCAAGAGTCTCGCGCGCCTTCCGCTTCATTCAACATGGCTAAAATATCAATAATAAACCTTTAACACAGCCTTTTTATAAAAAAAATAGCCAGTCCCAAAAGAGACCGGCCATTGACTAACGATTTATTCTGCACTGGAGATCGTGATAAATTTATTGAATATGCCAATCGATGTGACTGTTCCTAATCCTACTTCGGAAAAGTCGGTTTTGTAGATCGAAAAAATAAAATAATCCTTCTGTGTGGTTCCTGCATCGAAAATAGATTTCCCTGCTAGAGATAATACCCCTTTTTCGATTAAGTTTGAAGATTTATCCATTGTTTTGTGATTAACCCAGTCGATGTAGGCAGAACGTCCCGGATTAGTTACGGATAAAATTAAAATCACAGCGATGAAAACAACGATCGGAAACAGACGTCTCATTTTAGCAATCTCCTAACTCGTATTTTTAGATTGTAAATTTTTATTTAATAACGATAAATTGAAAAATAACTCTATTTATCTATGAAAAAATGACTAACTATCAACAAGGCAACCAACAGCCTAACCAATATTTAGAAAGTGCCAAGAAAATTTCGAAAATGTACTTTGGCTTCTTTGTAGAAGTATTGAAAAGGCCTTATGCTAGTTCGAAAGCTGTCGGAGAAGATCACTTTGTTAATGCTATCATTACTATTATTCTATATTCTTTAATTATTCCATTTATGCTTTATTTTGGATTAAAAGGAGTAGCATCTACCGTTAATGATTTTGGCAGTATGTTTGGTACGGAAATGGATATTCAACCACCATTTACAGATGTAGTGATCAAGCCGACCTTTGCCTATGCACTCTTTATCCTACTAATTGCCACGTATACATTTGCTGCGGTTAAATTAGGTAAAGTAAATCCTTCGTATAAATCCGTAATTTCGAGATTTGGTTCATTCCTTATTCCGTTTTTAGCTATTCTAATAGTCGCATTTGTTTTGGCAATTTTAAAGATTGAATGGTTTGTTTTATTCCTTTTCTTGGGCTTTTCGACAACCTTTTTCCTTGTGCCGCCATTAGTGATTGCGAGCTTTAAAAAGGAAAGTCAACAAGGCTTAGATGTTATTTATGCGACGTTAGTTACTTACGTATTAACATTTATTACGATTGGGATTATGGCTCGTATCCTATTTGAACAACTTATTTCAGTAATCGAAGACGCAATGTCATTCTTTTAATCAGGAAAGCTTGATGAGTACTTGAGACTCTATCAAGCTTTTTATTTTAGAATAAGGACAAGAATGATTATTTTAGTGATATTTAACTACCAATATGCTAAATTATTACTAATATAATTTTGATGAAATGAGGGGATCATTTCGTGACGAGAAAATGGAAGTGGACGATTGCATGCTTCATGTTCCTGCTTTTTATGAATGCGTTTGGGATTATAGCAGTAAAGCTCTTAGGCAGGTAAGGGGAAACAAGTTTTCTCCATCAAATTTTTCAGGTAGGGATTGATGAGGATGACAACAGATTTAACCAAACCAATATCTAGAAAATTGCTATTTGCCCTACTTATTGTAACATTTGGTGCGGAAATTCTTCTTTACCTAACTCGTTACAGTTCTTTGGCCAGCACACTATATGATGCTGTCATGGTTTCCTCGTTTTTCATCGGCTGGAAACTTCATCGGAGACTAGGAAAGAAACAGGAAAGTCCCAAAAGACCACTTCAGCTGATGCTTCAATTCACGGGAGCCTTTTTGATTTTTTTCCTAGGAAGTATGTTTGTTAATGTGTTTTCTAGTCTCACCTTTGAAGATTTTAACAAGGATTATGATCAATATGTTCAAGACTACACGGCGTCACAATCCTTTGAAGTGGAAGAGGGAGTGGAAGATCCTTCTGCCTTTTCCAAGGAACCAAGTTGGGCGTTTTTTGAAAAAGTAGATTTAATTGGTTCTGATATATTTACCGATATCTTGGCTGGACTGGAAGAAGTGTGGCGGCTCGCCTATATCATTCTCCTGCTCGTGGTTTGTAAAAAGGTGTTTCCACGGCGCTGGGAGAGTGGGTCAAGAGATGGATTCTTAATGGCAGCATTGTTTATCACCTCCATTCTTTTTGGGATTGACCATACTCTTGATACCGAGCAGCCATGGTCGATTCGCGTTGGGGCAATTGTAACCTTTGCCAATATGGGGCTCTTGTTTGGGATTATTCTAGTATGGACACGGAATCTTTGGATGACGGTTATGATCCATGCTTTATACGATATAACAGCAACTCTTTCATGGTATTATATCGATTATGCAGTGGAATATTTCACATTGGGGATTGTAATTGTCCACTTGTGTCTCCTTGGGTTTGAAAAATCACATCAAAAACGAATATTACGTCAGATGATACCGGTTCAGGAAGACGGGTTTGAAGAGGTGTCGCAACAAATTGAATAAAATGAAAAGAGGCTCCCAGAAGGTTGCACAGCCTCTTTTTTTATTGTTCTACCAAATAGGATTTGGAGTTTATCCAGTACTGAATCGTCCCATTAACGTGCCGTTTATATTTAATCTTTTCCTGTTCAAAACCCTCGATTAAACTATCCACAGCTAACTCGTGTTTTACACTAAGTTCGATTAAAGCTTTATTTAATTGAATCTGGTCAGAATGGATGGGGTCCTTAATGGCCGTCATCATATCAAGGCGGTGTTCAATCACAGTGATTAGATCCTGGTGGTGCTCATCGAAGCTAGTTGATGTTGGTAGTTTTGTTACTTTGATTAAAATATTTTCTTGTTTTCCTCTACTTTCGACTATATTTGCAAGATTACCAGCCAGAAAGTTATTCAGAATGGTTTCACTTTGTTGGTTATAATCATGGGCTTTCATTATATAGGAGGTTACTCCTAGTTCCTTTTGAGTCCAATATTCTTTTAATAATAGAAAGCCGGTCACCATCAACAGGATGATGGCGATTATCGTTATGATCCATTTTTTAAAAGGGTATCTTTTACGGGGAATGACCTGTTTATCGTAATGATGGGTAAGGGCATTAATCTGCAATTCTTCTAATTCCTGTTTCACTTTTTGTTGGGCGGTTGTCAGCATCTTACTGCCCTCCATTTATTCTAGAATGGGTAATTTTTAACTATTACTATCCTACTACAAAAAGTGACATAAAATCCATATTTTCTCCATTTTTTCTAAATGTTGATAGGGGGGGCGGCGCTCTTTAAGAAAATTGAGGGTATTTCCCGAGAAATGACGATATATCTGCAAGGGTGTCAGGCATAAAAATCTAGGAATAATCTACTATATTTGTCATGGGAAACTAATAAAGGAATGTGAAAAGTTTGTTGAAAAATGCCGAAATATCTATAAGGTTTATCAGTATCTATTAAAACATTAGTTATGGTATTGTAGGAACAAATGAAAATTACAGAGGGGGCTTTACTAGTGTTAAAACGTTTTTTAATTGGATTTATTATTTTATGTTTAGGGTTTTTAGTTTTTCCCTATAGCCAAAAGGCTGAGGCCAGCACTGTATCAAAGAAGCAGCTGATTATTGTCAACAAAAAGGTTAATAAACTAGCATTTTACGAGAATGGTAAATTAGTAAAAACATACAATGTTGCTACTGGAAGAACCTCTAGACTAACCCCGGAAGGGACCTTTTACATAAGAGAAAAAATTAAAAACAGACCATACTATAAACACAATATTCCAGGTGGGGATCCTCGGAATCCACTGGGAAAACGCTGGATGGGGTTAAGTAAACAAGAAAATGGCGGCTATCCATACGGAATTCACGGGAACAGTAATGAAAGTTCCATTGGAAAATATGTTTCTGGCGGATGTATCCGGATGCATAATAATGAAGTAATTGAATTATTCAGTAAGGTTAAGGTGGGAACAAAAGTAGTGATTACTTCCTCGAAAAAAACCTTTAATCAACTAGCGGCACCTTATTATAAAAATATTGACATTAAGGCTCCAACTTTTCCGACCATTAGTACTGTTTCAGACAAATCAAAAGAAGTGTCAGGTGTAACGGAAAAGGGAGCAACGGTTACCGTTAAAATTGGTTCTAAAAAATACACCAAAACAGCAGATTCGCAGGGTAAATTTAAGGTGACTATCCCGAAACAAAAGGCTGGCAAAAAACTATATTTATCAGCAAAGGATAAAGCAGGAAACATCAGTAATACGAAAACAGTTGTGGTAAAGGACAAAACAGCCCCAGTTGTTAGTGGAGTCAGCAATAACGCATTTTATAACAAAGATGTTAAGGTTACCTTTAATGAAGGAAAAGCAACATTGAATGGAACAGCAATTAAAACTGGATATGTGGCTAAAGCAGATGGAAAACGCACTTTAGTAGTGAAAGATGCGGCTGGTAACAAGACAACGGTAGTGTTTACTATTGACAAAACAGCCCCAGTGGTTAGCGGAGTAAGTAATAACGCTTTTTATAACAAAGATGTTAAAATCACCTTTAATGAAGGAAAAGCAACATTGAATGGAACAGCAATTAAAACTGGATATGTGGCTAAAGCAGATGGAAAACGCACTTTAGTGGTAAAAGATGCAGCTGGAAACAAGCGAACTGTAGTGTTTACGATTGATAAAACAAATCCAGCAAAACCAAAGGTAATCACTGTTCCTGAGAGCACAACAACATTGATTACTGGGACAGCGGAGGCAAAGTCTACTATTACAATTAA
This sequence comes from Bacillus sp. sid0103, assembly GCF_019219025.1. The sequence goes on from NZ_JAHUWN010000008.1 coordinate 22,580, forward strand.
AGTGGGTAGCGCTGTTATCGGAACTGGTACAGTTGATGCGCTTGGGAACTTCAAGATTGTGATCAAACCACAATTAATCAATACTGAATTAATCGTTACTGCAACAGATGCTGCGAAGAATGTAAGTGAAGAAATTATTGTTACAGTTATGTAAATGTAAATTGTAAATTAAACATCTTTTCCAATATTTTAACCAAAAAAGTCCCAAGTGAATGAACTCACTTGGGACTTAGCTTTGCTATTTTAATATTTGAACTTTAACTGTTTTTCTTCCCCATTGAATGGCTTTCTTATAAGAAGGAACGAAGATATCGATTTTTTTCCCTCTAATGGCACCGCCTGTGTCACCGGCAATGGCATAGCCATAACCTTCAACATAAACCTTCGTGCCAAGCTTAATAACTTTTGGGTCAACAGAGATGACCTTAAGATTTGGATTTTTCTTTAGGTTTAAACCTAAGGCAGTGATTCCAGAACATCTTTTACAATTTGCTGTATAAGCTGTTGCTTTAACAGTAATTGTCTTGACTACTTTTAACTTCTTTGAGTTTGTTGTAGTAGTTTTGGCTTTCACAGCCGGCTTACTAGCAGTACCGCTAGTTATCTTTAACGTTTGATTCGGATGAATTGTATTTGATTTAAGGTTATTCCATTTTTTTAATGAACTTACGGATATTTTATATGTTTTTGCAATACGATAAAGCGAATCTCCACTCTTAACTTTATATGTATTGGATGCTGCAAATGCGCCAGTACTACTTCCAAATAACACCATACCCGCCAAACTAAACATGACTAGGAATTTCTTCATTTCTTAAAACCCCTTTCTTCTGTTATATAAAAGTTACCACAATAATATTACACAAATATTTCAATAGCTTACTAGTTTCATGACAAATGCATAAAATTAAGATTTCATTAATTCATTTTGGTGTCAGGCACCACTCGTGGACAAAACCATCCGATTTGTCCGTGTGGAGTGGACGTTTCTGGAGTGTGGGATTGTTTTATATGGCTAAGAGAATAGTATTTAAGGGTTTTTAAATTGAGGTTTTGTATATTATGAGGTTTTAATTGATATTAATTTCATCTTTTTTCATTAATAGATTACAAATTATATTGCTCCCAATCCCCCTAATCTATAAGCAAAATGATAAAATGAATAGAGTGATATATTACGTGAAACAAACATAATGGGGGATAACTAGTGAAATACATTTGGTCACTTAGCTTGATGGTACTCAGTTTACTATTTATGTCTTTTGACGCCAATGCTGATGGGATCAACGCCCATCCTAAAAAAATCGATCCGTATGTCTTATTTAAGGAGAAGTCGGAATATGTTGCCGCGGAATTGATTGTCAAATTTGCACCAGGTACATCCCAAACGGAACGTGAGGACCTCCTTAAACAAGTAGATGTAATAGAAGAAACCCGTTTAGATGATCAGGATTTCTCTCTGGTTAAAGTCACGCAAGGCGCGAAGTTAGCAGAGATTGCGAAACGGTTATTAATGAGTAAAAAAGTGCTTTTAGTCGAACCAAACTATAAGTACAAAAAAACCTATGTACCAAAGGAGCCGAGCTACAGCCGGCAATGGTACCTTAATAAACTTCAACTCCCAAAAGCATGGGACAAAACCAAAGGCTCATCAAAAATCACCGTTGCGGTAATTGATGGCGGGGTTCAAAAAGATCACCCTGACCTAAAAGGAAAAATCGTCAGCCCTTACAATGCAGTAACAGGTTCTTCCAGTTATTATCCCGATGAACATGCTACACATGTGGCTGGAATTATTGCGGCAAGCTTTAATAAGTATGGAATTGCTGGGATATCTCCAGATGTAAAGATCATGCCTATTAACGTTTTCCAAGGAAATGAAGCAAGTGCTGAAACGGTAATACGAGGCATTTATTATGCAGTGGCCCATCATGCAGATATCATCAATATGAGCCTCGGTGATGATAATTATAGTCACCTATTAGAAGCTGCAACTAAATATGCAAAATCAAAAGGGGTTGTGCTCGTTGCTGCCGCTGGTAACTCTAGTACCTATTTGCCGATGTATCCAGCTGCATCCGAGGGTGTAATAGGTGTAAGTGCAACGGATCGAAATGATAGAATTGCCAGTTTCTCAAACTATGGAAAAAACATTGATCTAGCTGCTCCAGGTGTCGATATCTATTCAACCGTAGCGGGAAGCACGTATGCTGCTTTTGACGGGACATCCATGGCCGCACCAATGGTTTCAGGAATAGCTGCACTTGTCCGGTCGAAGAACCCATTTTTAAGTCCCAGCCAGGTAGAAGCCATTCTTAAAAGCTCAACCGTTGACCTCGGCAGCAAGGGATGGGATGAGGATTTCGGGTATGGAAGAATTGATGCGTATAAGGCCGTTTCCAAAACAGCCGCACCCATTTCAACGATAACTGCTCCGAAAACCTATACAATGACAGGGAAAAATAAAGCTGCTTTCTCATTTAAAACAACAAGTAAGACCAAGGTTTCATTATCAATAAAAGATGCACATGGAAAAACAATCAGGAAAATACTATCCAATAAATCCTCATCAGGAGCAAAAATATCAGCCTCTTGGGACGGAAAAACAGCAAGTAAAAAGTTTGTATCGACGGGTACCTATAAAGTGGAAGTGAAAATCACCAAAGGATCGGACAGCCTTAAGAAAAGCACGACTATAAAGGTTATCAATCATACCAAACCTGCCATTATGGTGTCAGGCACCACCTATACCTACTCACCAAAAGTAAGCAGTAAGGTTACCATCCCTTACGAGTTAACGCAGAAAGTTAAAGTATCTGCTGTTGTGACGGATCAGTCCGGTAAAACTGTAAAGAAAATTCTTTCTAAAAAATCTAAGTCTGCTGGTAAGCATTCATTAGTTTGGAATGGGAAAACAACAAAAGGGCATCTCGTGAAGGATGGGACATACCAAATTGTTATGTCATTCACGGATAGCCATGATAAACAAGGAAAACCAAAAAAGATTCAACTGAAAGTGGATAGCGTCCGGCCAACAGGAGAACTTTCACTTTCATCCACCCTTTTTAAAATGGACAATAAAACCACGAGCATAATTCGAGTGAAATTAAAAGAAAGTTCAACTATGATTGTTCATGTGGTCAATGAAAAAGGGACTATAATTAAGAAATTAATTAATAAACAAGCCAATCCTGGTATAATCAGCGCCAGTTGGAATGGAAAAAATGATAAAAATCAATTGGTCCCAGAAGGAACCTATCACTATTTCGTTCAGTTAAAGGATAAAGCAGGGAATATAACAAAATTCAACAGCACTTCGATTATCCTGCAGGACTGGCGCGTTCCGTCTATCTCATCAGGGAAAGATTATTATCTGAAAACAAAAGGTTCTTTGACAATTGATTACAACATTAGCAAGCCTGGAAAGGTTACGATTGGAATCTATCAAAACGGAAAACCCGTAACCACCATAAAATCAGATGCCGCAGAATTAGCAGGCCAGCATACTTTTACATGGGATGGCACGGATCAAGCCAAAAGTCTGCTCAACGATGGAGTTTATCAATATAACATTAAAGTGGTAGATAAGTATAATCTAACCCAAACATACTCGGGAAATGTCCATGTTGAGATTAATAAGATTGAAATTAGTTACCCTGCTGTGATCATGTTTTATCCAGGGGAAGGCAGTGAAGTCCATTACAAACTATCGCGTGCAGCACATGTGACGATAGAAATTTATAATCAATCGAATCAAAAGATAAAAACGATCGTACAAGATAAAACAGTAAATGAAGGAAGCCAATATTTTAAATGGCTTAGTGGAGATGAAAATGATGACACCTACTATTATGTCATCACAGCTAAGAACGCCTACGGCCAAAAGTCTGTTAAGGGGAAAATGACATCAACAGGCAATCCGGCATGGTTAGTGTCACATAGTTTTGGCTTCCACCTAGCATCAGACCAAATCTATAACGACCAATTATTGTTGAAAATTAACACAAAACAGCAAGTTACGGCAACCGTACATGTCTATCCCGATGCGGGCAGCTCCCAAATTGCTGAAAAGCAATACACGGTAAAATCAGGTTCAAGTACGATTGTCTATACCAAACTATCTAAATATTCCTGGTACTACTATTTAATTGAATACCGTGATTCATTAGGTAATGAATATTGGTATGAAATTAATGAGTAATACAAAAAACCCCTCTTCCAAATATCGGCAGAGGGGTTTTCCTTAGGTTGTTTCCAACTGTGTCTTCAATTCTGTCTGTATTCGTTGTTTTTCGTCATCTGGAACAATGTAGTAATAAATTCCGTTCATTCGTGTCCCTTTGCCTTTAATGGTCATTTGATCGATATTACTTCCTACAGTTTTGTAGTTCTTTTGAATAGAGACCATTTGATCAAAGGTAAGATTCGTTTTCACATTTTTTCCGAGTGCAGTAAAGATATCCCCGTAATTTGCAAGTGAAGATAAACTTGCACCCTCTTTAATGACACCTTGGATAATTTGGCGCTGGCGTATTTGCCGGCCGAAATCACCGCGAGGGTCTTCTTTCCTCATCCGAGTATAGGCAAGAGCCTTTTTCCCGTTCAAGGTCACTTCACCTTTAGGAAAATGATAGCCTCCATAAGAAAAGTCCAAATCATTAACGACCGTTATTCCGCCAACGGCATCAACAATATCCTTAAAACCTTCCATGTTGACTTTTACAAAATAATCAATCGGAATATCTAAGAAATGTTCAACCGTGTTCATGGCCATTTCTTCGCTTCCAAATGCGTAGGCATGGTTGATTTTATCCTCCGTTCCTTTACCAATAATTTCAGTGCGAGTATCCCTCGGAATACTTAGCATCTTTACGGTATTAAGTTTCGGATTAACTGATAAAACAATCATGGTATCTGACCGGCCTTTATCCCCTTTACGTTGGTCGACACCTAAGAGTAATACAGAAAACGGCTGTTTGTTTTGCAAAGATACTTCCTCAGTACGCTTTTCTGATTTCCGATCAACAGGGTGATGCATTGTTTCGACGGCAGTTTGTAATGAATTATATACTGAATAGGCATAAACCCCAATTCCAATCAAAAGCAAAAATAAAACAATTCCAGTTACGCGGAGCCACTTTCTCTTTTTCTTTTTGTTCTTGTCAGCTCTCATCTAGTTTTCCTCCACAACAATATTTTAAACCATATTTTAGAGTAGCAGAATTTATCGAAATTTAATACATTTATTTGAAAAACTTACATATTTTTTAATTGGGTTAAATGGAAAAAATTTTCCCAAGCTTCATTTTATAGTAATTTGTTGAGCGCAATAGGATTTAGAATAATAGGAAATATTTTTGTTGTAAAAATATGATAAATTTTCTCACAAAAGTCTATGATTCTTCCAAAAAAATTAGTAGAATAGTCATGCAATACCAATTATTTTGTCGAAGGGCGGAAAAAGTGTGAAGAGACAGATAAAAAGAAGCATGAAAAGACGTATGCTTAATGGTTCTCTAGCAACAGTGTTAGCGCTAACAACAATTCCTTTAAATATTTTCCCACATGCTGCTAAAGCTGAAGGAACCGGGAGTACTGCTACACTACGTATCTTAGAAACTACGGATTTGCATTCTAATGTGCTACCGTATGATTATTTCAAAGATGCACCAGTAACAAATTATGGTTTAGCTAAAACTGCTACATTAATCAAACAAGCTAGATCTGAAGTTGATAACTCCATGCTATTTGATGCTGGTGATACGATTCAAGGAAATCCACTTGCTAGTTATGTAGCAAAAGTAAATAAATTAGGACCAAATGATACTCATCCTATTTACAAAGCAATGAACTATTTAAAATATGATGCAGGTATTGTTGGTAACCATGAATTTAACTATGGATTAGACTACTTAAAAGATGTTCAGGAAGAAGTCCAATTTCCAATTGTAAACGCTAACATTTATAAGGACGACCACGATTCCGACTCAACCAATGATGTTAACTACTTCACTCCGTATAAAATAGTAGACAAAACGATTAAGGATGCTGACGGCAATGAACATGTGATTAAGGTTGGGGTCATCGGGTTTGCACCACCGCAAATCATGCAGTGGGATAAAGATAACCTGACTGGTAAAGTCATTACTAAAGATATTGTTGCTCAAGCTAATAAATTTATCCCACAAATGAAAGCGGATGGAGCAGATGTAATTGTAGCGATTGCTCACTCCGGCTGTGATATTGCTGCCGAAGGTCAAGAAGCTGCAGAGAATGCCGTTTACGATTTAACAAAAGTCCCTGGCATTGATGCAATGTTGTTCGGACATGCCCACGTGAACTTCCCTGGCGATGCTTCATTTAACGGCAAGAATGGTATCGATAACACGAATGGTACGATCAATGGTGTACAAGCTGTTGAAGCAGGCTTCTGGGGAAATAATCTTGGTGTACTTGATTTAGCTCTTGTTCAGGATACGGATGGCAAATGGACTGTTGATAAAGCTAATTCTAAATCTGTTAACCGTCCAGTTACAGCTGCTACCGCTTCAGACGAGACAATTGTTAGTGATACACAAGCTATTCATGACCAAACACTTGCATATGTCCGTGGAAAAATTGGTACAACGGAAATCCCAATGCACAGCTTCTTTACACGTGTCATGGATGACGCTTCCACACAAATCGTTAACAATGCACAAATGGATTACGTGAAGAAAGCCATTGCGGATACAGAATATAAGGATTATCCAGTTCTTTCTGCTGCAGCACCATTTAAGGGCGGCCGCGGTGGTGTGGCTGACTACACGAACATTACTAAAGGCGAGGTAACCATTAAGAGTGCAGCGGATTTATACTTGTTTGATAACACATTAAAAGCTGTTGAAGTAACAGGCGATCAAGTAAAGAGATGGATCGAAGAATCAGCGAAACAATTTAATACAATTGATCCTAATAAAGCTGAAGCTCAAGATTTACTTGATTACGATTTCCGTCCTTACAATTATGATGTCATTGATGGTGTTAAATATGAAATTGATGTTACGAAGCCAAAAGGAGAGCGCGTTGTTAACTTAAGAATGATGGATGGAACACCTGTTCAGATGGACCAAAAATTCATCGTAGCAACAAATAACTACCGTGCTGGCGGAAGCGGCGGCTTAGCTGAATTAAAATCTGCAAAAGTTGTCGTAGATTCTCCATTCGAAAATCGCCAAATCCTTATGGATTATATCACTGCTAAAGGTACAATCAATCCTGTAGCTGACAACAACTGGAAAATCGCTCCGATTGGCGGCGTTGCCAAAGCTGTCTTCCACTCTGCTCCAGAAGCAAAACCATACCTTGGTCAACAACCAGATGTAAAAGACCTTGGTGCATCAACAACTAAAGCAGGATACGAGTTGTATGAATTAGATCAAAACGTACACGTACAATTATTAGGAATCAATGATTTCCATGGTCAGCTTGATACTTGGAGATCTATCAAAGACTCTACTGGTAAAGTTGTCGATTACTCTGGCGGTGTCGAATGGTTAGCTGCTTACCTAAAAGACAGAGAAGCAACAAACCCTGCAAATACCCTAATGCTACAAGCTGGTGACCTTGTTGGAGCAAGCCCGCCAGTATCTGCATTATTACAAGATGAGCCAACTATCCGTATGATGAATGAAATCGGAATGGATGTTGGTACAATCGGTAACCATGAATTTGACGAAGGCGTAGCAGAAATGAAGCGTTTAATCCACGGTGGAGATCATCCGAAAACTGCACAATATGAAGCGAAATATGGCAAGTTTACTGGATCAACAATGGATTACGTTGTAGCAAACGTTGTTGATGAAAAAACAAATGAAACAATTTTACCTCCATATGCTGTTAAAGAAGTAGAGGGCGTTAAAATTGGCTTTATTGGTGTTGTAACAACTGAAACTCCAACAATTGTTACTCCAAAAGGTGTAGAAGGTGTTAAATTCACTGATGAAGTAACTGCAGTGAACAAATATGCAAAAGAATTAACGGATCAGGGCGTTAAAACAATCGTTGTTCTTGCCCACAATCCAGGCACATCAAAAACAGATGGTACAGCAGCAACTGGAAAAGTTGTTGACATGGCAAAAGCTATTGATCCTGCAGTTGACGTTATCTATGGTGCACATGACCATAAATATCTCAATACAAATGTTGATGGAAAAGTATTAGTTCAGTCTTGGTCTTATGGTACAGCCTTCTCTGATATTGATTTAACCATTGACCCTACTACTGGAGATGTAATCAAGGATCAAACTAAGGCTGAAGTGGTAGACACACTTCATAGCAAAATCACAGCTAATGCAAAAATTAAAGCTGAGCTTGACGGCTATCAGGAAGATATTAAACCAGTTGTCAGTCAAGTAGTTGGTACTACATCTGCTGCAATTACAAATGTGGCCAATACTTCTGGTGAATCTGCACTTGGTAACTTAATTGCTGATGGTATGCGCTCCGTAACAGGCACTCAATTAGGATTTATGAATTCTGGCGGTATTCGTAACCCACTTCCAGAAGGAACAATCACTTGGGGCGATTTATTCAAGGTTCAGCCATTTGGTAATGACCTAGTAACAATGACTGTCACTGGGGATCAAATTAGAACCTTATTAAATCAACAGTTCCAAGCACCACCAAGCTATAATAAAATCATGGCAATTTCTGGTCTGAAATATACTTGGAGTGATAATAAGCCATACGGCAGCAAAGTGCTTGATATTTATTTAGAAAATGGTACACCATTAGATCCAACTGCAGAATACACAATTACAGTAAACAACTTTATGGCAGACGGCGGCGACGGATTTGCGGTCCTTAAGTCTGGTAAGAATCGTGTAACAAACGTTGTTGACTTAGACGGATTTATTCAGTATTTCAAATCCTTACCTCAACCAGTTACTTCCCAAATTGAAGGAAGAATTGTCCTTGATAAAGAGGTAACTTCAGATGTTAATGAAGTAACAGACCAGTCAACAACTGTAACTGGTAAAACAGAAGCAGGGGCAACTGTTGTGGTAACAGCAGGTGACGTTAATAAAACTACTACTGCCTCTGAAGATGGAAACTTCTCTGTGGAAATTCCTGTACTAAAAGCAGGTACAGAAGTAGTTGTTACTATTACTGATAAAGCTCTTAATGTAAAAGAAGTTCGATTAACTGTAAAAGACGTAACGGATCCATTTGCACCTGTAATTGAACCAGTTACCAACCTTTCTACCGAAATTAAAGGTCATGGTGCAGAACCAGGTACACATGTTTATATCACTAATGGATTCAATTTGAAGTTACACTTAACAGCAGATTCTGAAGGTAAATTCAGTGCACCATTATTGGCGCCACTTAAAGAAGGTACTTTATTATTTGCATTCTCTGTTGATTTATCATTCAACTTAAGTCCAATTGGCTCTACAATGGTTCTTGATGTGATTGCGCCAAAAAAAGCTGTCGTAAATGCAGTAAGCAACAAAGATAAAGTTGTAACAGGAACTGCTGAAGCTGGTTCTACTGTCACGGTATCTAGCAGCAAAGGCAATCTTGGCATTGCGAAAACGGGTGTAGATGGTAAATTCTCTGTCACATTATCAGCTGTTCAAGCAGCAGGTACTGATTTAACGGTTGTAGTTTCTGATCCATCAGGTAATAAGAGCGAAACAACTGTTACCGTTCTTGATAAAATTGCTCCAGTTGTAAGCGGAGTGGTTAATAATGGTCTCTACAATAAAAATGTTACGGTTTCATTTAATGAAGGAACAGCTACTTTAGATGGAAAAGCCTTCAAAACTGGAACGCTGGTTGCTACAGAAGGAGTCCACACACTAGTGGTTACTGACGCAGCGAAAAACGTTACAACTGTGAAGTTTACGATTGATAAAACAGCTCCAAAAGTAACTGGCGTTGCAAACAATGGACTTTACAACAAGGATGTAACCATCTCCTTTAATGAAGGTAAAGCTTTATTAAATGGAAAAACTGTAGCAACTAAAACAGTTGTGAAAACAGACGGCACTTACACTCTAGTGGTGACGGATGCAGCTGGAAACAAAACAACTGTAAAATTTGCTATTGATAAAAAAGCTCCAAGCACACCTTCTGTTGATAAAATCACTGTGAATACTTCCAAAGTAACTGGTAAAGCAGAAGCATATTCAACAGTAGTAGTAAAAGTTAGCGGCAAAGTGATTGGTTCTAGAACTGCAGATAAATATGGCAAGTTCTCGATTACCATTGCTAAACAAAAAGCTGGCAAAGTGGTTGAAGTAGTAGCAATCGACAAAGCAGGAAATGTAAGTAAAACTGCTAAAGTTACTGTTAAATAATAGAACAAGAAAAAATCCCTGAAATAGTTTTCAGGGATTTTTTCGTTTGTTATAAAAATCTATGAAGTGATTCGTTCCACCAGCCAAATCGCTCCTAAAATAAAAATAATCAGAGAACCAATTTGAACGATTCTGTGAGAAATCTTCAATTTAAACAAATAAGCAAGTATTGGCATTAGCAAGAGAACGATGACGAGCTGTACCGCTTCAATCCCCAGGTTGAAATTAATCAACGCAACAGCCAGATGACTCTTAGCGATTTCCATTTCCTTTAAGATACTTGCAAAACCAAGCCCGTGGATTAAACCAAACAGAAACGTAATACTCCATCGGTGTTTAATCTCCTTGCGGAAAATATTCTCTAAAGCAACATAACAAATACTAAAGGCGATCGTTGCTTCCACAAAACGAGAAGGTAAGGTGATCCATCCTAACACCGCAAGGGTAAGGGTGATGCTGTGTGCCAGCGTAAAGGATGTGACAATAGAGATGTACTGTTTAACCGTTTGTTTTCTTAACAACAAGGCAAAGAGAAACAATAAATGATCGTAGCCAGTAATAATATGAAGCATCCCTAATTTGAAAAATGAAAACCAAGTTGAAGTCGAGGATTGCTTAACTGGCTTTGGTTGTGTTTGTTGCGTTTCAGGTTGGGTGGTTTGATCTTGACCTTGTTCTTGCTGCACCTCGGTTAAAAGAATGGTCCAGCTCCGTTCTTTCCCCTGTAATACGGCCTCACTCGTTTGACCTATGAAGTCTGCAGAAATGAGATCAACATAATTCGTGCCAGTATCATTAAAATAAAAGCCATCATTATAGACAATCGTGTCACCAGCAGAAAAGGCTGGAAAGCTTAAGGTTGTAGAAAGAAATTCTTTATTCTCCTTTTTAACAAGTTTCATTGTCTCCACTTTAGGAGTTTGTTCCTTGTTGTTCTTGTCCAGTGTTAAACCTTCAGTAATTAATTCCTCGAGATGATGCCTTTCTTTTTTTATTTCTGATTTTTCTAGAACCCAGTTTTTATTTTGATCAATATCGGGTAATAGTTCGATAAGGGATAAAGTGTCCAAGGTAAAGACCAGTTCCGTTTTTTGATTATCCATCGTTATTTTTGTATAACTTGCACTGTATGCATGTGCTTCAGTAAACGTAGGAAAAGGCTTTGCTAATCAACCAGTAGTTGCATGACTCGTATTAGATGGTGCTACTTGTTTCTTCGTTTTCTCGACACGCTGCCTTTTCTCACCATCTGGTGCATACGAAGCTAGGATTACAGCCTTGGAGGCGGTAAGTTAGTCGAGAACATCACGCAGGCGGTGGCTAGAGATGTGCTAGCCTTCAGATCCGTTGTAAGACCTACGATAGCAATCACCATTCTCGTATCTGAGAGTTTGAGTAGTGCCGCCACTACCTGTCCTCTCCACTAGTAATGCAAAAGATCCTGTTAGAGGTGCACCTACTGCTGCAACACCCGAGTATAGACCGACTGTTGTGACAGTATTCAAGTCAATACCTCCCGGAAGTGGTGCAATGAGCGGGTTAGATCAGGACGGCTCTCACACCTTCCGCGGGCGGAAGCTTTCTGGTCAGTGCTCCAGTAGTAACTGGTGTTGAAGATGGTATCTATAACCAAGATGTAACGATTTCGTTCGGGGATGGAACAGCTACATTAAATAATGAAGCATTCACGAATGGAACAACTGTAAGTAAAGAAGGAAGTTACACATTCGTGGTAAGTGATGCAGCAGGAAATCAAACGACCGTTCACTTTGTCATTGATAAAACCGCTCCATCGATTATTGGCGCAGCAAACGGTGTTGCTTACAATACGAATGTGACAATTACTTTTGACGAAGGATCAGCAAAATTAAATAATGCTGAATTCACAAGTGGAACAGTCATTTCTAAAGAAGGAAAATACACTTTAGTGGTAACTGATCTAGCCGGCAACAAAACAACTGTTGAGTTCACGATTGATAAAACAGCTCCTGTAGTTAGTGGAGTTAGCAATAATGCTAACTACAACAAGGATGTCACAATCACCTTTACCGAAGGAACAGCTACATTAGATGGTAAAGTAGTAGGAACAAAAACAGTTGTCAAAACGGAAGGAAAACACGTATTCGTGGTAACTGATACGGCTGGCAACAAAACAACAGTAGTATTTACCATTGATAAGACCGCTCCAGTTGTATCTGGTGTTACAAACAATGGTCTCTACAATAAGGACGTCACAATTTCCTTTAACGAAGGATCAGCGAAGTTAAATGGAAAAGCGGTGGCAAATAAAACTGTCGTTAAAGCACAAGGCAGCTACACATTAGAAGTAAGCAATACAGCAGGACTTAAAACAATTGTTAAGTTTACGATTGATAAAACAGCACCAACTGTAACGAAGATCTATGAAGTATCTGATAAAGCAGTAAAAGTTACTGGAAAAACAGAAGCGTATGCTACCGTTAAGTTTTACATTGCAGGGAAGTATCAACGCAGTGTGACGGCTGATAAATATGGCAACTTTAGCTTCTCGATTTCTAAGCAAAAAGCTGGAACAGAAATTAAAGTTTACGCAATCGACAAAGCGGGTAATATTAGCAAAGCTGCTGTTGTGAAAGTAGTAGACAAAACCGCACCTGCGGCACCAAGTGTAAACAAAGTAACGGTGAATTCTACGAAAGTAACAGGAAAAGCTGAAGTCGGATCGAAAGTAACCGTAAAAGTTGGAAGTAAAGTAATCGGAATGGCCTATGCTGATAAATATGGTAAATTCTCGGTTAAGATTTCCAAACAAAAAGAAGGTAAAGTACTTTCTGTCACCGCACAAGATAAAGCAGGCAATACAAGTGCAACGAAGAAAGTAACAGTAAAGAAAAAATAAGTTAGTAGATACCCCCGAAGTCCTTCGGGGGTATTTTTTGTGATTTTAATAGTAGAAAAGTACCTCACATTTAAATTTTTTCACTGTAATATATGAAAATCATTTTTATTCTCGGCTGTGTTGAACTTGCCTGTTGATTTCCGCTCCAATCAGGATGGTTAGGAAAATCAATAATAAACTTTAACACAGCCTTATAAAAGTATATAAAAATATGGATATTCTTGTTAAAATTAGTATATTGTTAGAATATTATGAAGGATGGGGAACGAGTTGAAAGTGGGACGTTTTTTACAGGGAATGATGATTGCTATACTATTATTTTCCATGATCATTCCGGCTCAACATGCAAGTGCAGCAGAACTAACCGCGCATCAGGATTTTACCAAAAAGGTATCGAGTGAATTAAACAAGTACATAAAAAAATCAGGCGGCCGCGTTACCTTACAGTATCAGGATTTGGTTACCGGGGAAATGTTTCAAATTAAAGGAAGGACCTCAAACCGTGCTGCTAGCACAATTAAGCTGCCGCTGGCCCTCTATATTATGGAGCAAGCAGCTAAAGGAAAGATCAATTTAAATCAGAAGCTTAAATACAAAAGCTATCATTATTATGGCGGCAGCGGTGTCATCCAAAATCAAAAGGTCGGGACTTATTATACGATTAGAGACCTTGTGAAAAAGGCGATGATTTACAGTGATAATATTGCCTTTATCATGTTGAAGGAACGTGTCGGACAGAGTACTTTTATTAAATATATGAAAAGCGTTGGCGGACAATATGCCTATCCGAATGGGCAAAATTTAACCTCTGCGAATGATTTAACGATCTATGCAAAAAGGCTCTATCAATTTTCCAATAAAAGCCCTCTAGGCAAAGAACTTGTCGGCTATTTGAAAAAGACTGTTTATAATACAACGATTCCACGTGGGATAAAAGGAACAGTTGTTGCCCACAAGGTGGGGATGATTCCAAATGAAAGAATCTATAATGATGCGGCTATTGTTTATGATACCAACCCCTATGTGTTAGCGATTATGACAAAAGGAATCTCCTATGAAAAATCACAAAAAGTCATTGCTGGTGTAGCATGGATCGTAAATAAGCATCATAAAGCAAAGGCGACTGCTCCATATTTTAAAAGTAAGGCAGATTTAACAATCTATCAAAGTAATTCAAAAACAGCAGCAGTTGGTACATTGAAAAAATACCAAACTCTGAAAATTATCTCCAGTAAGGGCACTTGGTTTGGGATTAAATTTGGAACAGGAACCGGTTATATTGAAAAGAAATCGGTGATTGCTCTTAAGAAAGCATCAGTAAGCAGCTGGGTGTCGAATCTTCCACAAATCGGCAGCATTAAGATGAAGGATAATGCACCAGTTCTCAACAAAGCGACTGCAGGTACGGTCATTGCCTATATTAATAAAAATCAAGATTACTATTTTTTCAAAAGGGAAAAAGATTACTATGTTGTTGATCTAGGTGGAAAAGTTGGATATGTCGCTAGTAAATATATTTCCGAACTTAATGTAAGTATGTAAATTTACCGTCTTACCTAGCTTTTTTAAACCATTCTAATAGAAGGAGCAGACGAGAAATGAAGAAAATAAAATGGATGGGTTCTTTACTAACTTTACTGCTATTGGCAGCAAACACAGGTACAGCAGAAGCAGCTCCCGTTGTGATCGATAAAACGCCCCCCAAAATGCCTACTGTGAATCAGCTGACCAATAAATCTTTTACGATAAGCGGAAAGGCTGAGGCAAATACAATTGTTTATGTGAATAGAAATGGTAAATATTACTTAAAAAAGGTTGCTGACAAAAACGGGGATTTTTCTTTTCCTATTCCACAGCAAAAAAAACAAACCGTCATGGAGGTTTACTCTGTAGATAAGGCAAATAACAAAAGTCTATCGCGAAAACTGATTGTTAAGTCACAGCCTAAGCTAAAAAAGAAGATTCTGAATGTCCCAATCGTACGGCAGATGCCAGAGTTACCGCGTGGTTGTGAAGTGACGAGTTTAACGATGTTATTGAAATATACCGGGATCAAAGCCAATAAAATGACGCTTGCCAAACAAGTGAAAAAGGACCCAGCCCCACTGAAACGGAAAAATGGTAAGATCTATTTTGGCCATCCCAACTATGGGTTTGTCGGTAATATGTATACCTTCAACAAACCGGGTTTTGGCGTATTTCATAAACCAATTGAAGCCTTAGCAGAAACATATAAGCCAAATCGAATTAAAAATTTAACCGGAAAACCGTTCGAAACCATCTTAAGTTACGTTAGTGCTGGTCATCCGGTCTGGATTATTAATACGAGTTGGTTCAGCCGTGTTCCGAATTCGTATTGGCAAACATGGTATACCTCACATGGAACCGTGCGAATTACGTATAAAGAACATTCCGTTGTGATTACAGGCTATGATTCCAAGTATGTCTATTTTAATGATCCATTAGATGGAACGAAAAATAAAAAGCGTCCAATCAAATCATTTGTTGAAGGCTGGAAACAGTTTGGAAGTCAAGCGATTAGCTATTATTAAGGTGATGTACGCATCTTCGTTTTTAAAAATGGAAATTGAGCCAAACGGAGGATCCAGTTAATGCAGATCGAAACTAGGATTGTTAGGATAAACACCCACATCACGATCAAAGTCGAATAGTATGGCGCAAAGCTCATTTTTTGAAAAAAGTAATAAATAAAAAAGGTATGGGTCAGCCAAATAATCGTTGAGTGTTTTCCTAACAGAAAGAATAACTTTTCTAGAATCTTGATATTTTGAACGAGTTTAACAAACGAGAAAATCACGATCGGTGCGAGAATAAAATCTGCGTAATTATAGATTCCCTCAATTTCGGGACCTCTTGTTTCAACAATAAATTTGAAGGTGTACTGTCGTAAATAAAAGCAGAGTACAAGTAACAGCATATACACGATTTTACTATTTAAATGAATTTTAGAGAAAAAGGCATTCATTTTTTCAAATAAGGAATATTTTGAAAAGAAAATCCCGGTAATGAAGATTATTTGCCACGTTAATAACGTACTAAGATGATTGATCGCAATTTGTACTAATTCATGAGTAGGAAAAAAGTCATCTATGTGAAGAAAGAAAGCAGAAAGAAACAGGCAAATAAATGAGAGGTAACTTGTCAGAGTCGGCCAATTTTCAATCAATTTTATTATTACCGGGAAAAGCAAGACCAATTCGATATAAACAGAGATGAACCACCACTCACCATTGTAGGTATGAACTAGGGCAAATAAATTATAAATAAAAAGCTTAGGATTCCAAGTATAGCGCAGCGTATTGTCAAAATATTTCAGCCCAATCGGAATGAAAATAAAAAAGATCATCCAATAAATGATAAAAAAGTTGATGGCTCTTTTTAACCCCTGGCCAAATGTGAACTTGTGTTTTGATTGGAAGCTTTTATAAAGACCCAACCCGCTTAAGAACAGGAATATGGCCACACATAGCTTTCCAAATTCCCCAATGAGCTGGTCTAAGGGAGTGTCATCAATCATCATGATGGGTGAGTAATCGACAGTAGCAATACGGGTTGGAAAAGCAAATAAATGATGATAGACCATTAAGAGGATTGCCAGTCCCTTTGCAATGGCAGTCATATTCCTAGAAAAAACAAATGGTTTATTCTGCATACCTTTTCACCTCAACTAACGATTATGAATCTATCCATTATAGGTTGGATGGAATGATTGGGGATTATTCATGAATGAGATTATTCTTTTTGCATGAAATGGGGAAAAGCGTCACCTGCATATCTTAGAAAAGAAGTTTTAGAGAGTTGTTTATTTTAGAGGGGGAAAAGATATGTTCAAAAAAACAACAATCATGACACTAGCCATGTTGCTCTTAATTAGTACCTGCTTCTTTTCAACAGATCTTACCTATGCAGCAGAGTCAAAAACTAGTAAGGTTGTTTATTTGACCTTTGATGACGGTCCCAACCAGTATACCCCGAAAATACTTGATATCTTGAAGAAGAAAAAGGCACATGCGACCTTTTTTATGATTGAGGGCAATATCAAACGGAATCCGAAAACCGTTCAACGGATGATAAAAGAAGGAAATTATCCAGCTGTACATAGTGTTTCCCACGATGTACGCAAATTATATCGGGGAAGCTCCAATAATGTTGCCATTGAAATGGAAAAAACGCGCCAAACCTTGTTAAAAGTTTCTAAGTTTAATAGTAAATTGACCCGCGTGCCTTATGGAAGTAAACCTTATATGAAGAAACCGCTCCGTGATGCTTTAGCGAAAAAGGGTTTTAAGATGTGGGACTGGGACATTGATACACTCGATTGGAAATATAATCGAACAAGACCAACGATGATTACCTCGAGGGTTAAATCCGGACTTAAAGGCAAAAAAGGCCCAATTGTGATTCTTTTCCATGATTCAAGAGGAACAGTGCAGCAGCTTCCGATTATTATTGATTTTCTGCACAAAAAAGGTTATACATTAGAGGTCTATAACCCTCAAAAACATTTGGTAAAGAATTTTTGGAAAGATAAGCGCTTATAGAATGAACATGGAAAAAATTTAATTGAGGTTGGAAAATGAGGACTTAAAATAATAAAATCGAAAAGGGCTGCCATGGGCGCCCTTTTGTTTTGTCCAATTTAGTTAAAAGTAATGACAGATTAAAAATATCCTAGTTTATTTTTGGGATTATAAATTTTTATTCCTATAATGTGGAAACCTATCGTATTAAAGGGTGGAAAGGGTATATAAAGACAAAACATGTTATAATTTAACATTGCTATACCCCAAACGGCAGAAATTTGTTAAAATCGATAAGGAAAATTGTCGAAATTTCAGGGAGTGTGACTGAAGTAACATGAATACTATACAAAAAGCGACGGTATCAATCATAATTCCGTATTACAACTCCATGGAATTCATTGGAGACTGTTTGAATTCCGTATTATCACAAAGCTACACTAATTTGGAGATTATTATCATAAATGATGGTTCGGATACAGAAAATACTGGTTACCTTGAAACGTTGCTTCAAGACAAAAGAATTGTCTATTTAAAAAATGACTCAAAACAGGGAGTGGCCTATTCACGGAATAAAGGCTTGAGTTCTGTGACAGGGGAGTTGGTGTTTTTTCTAGATAGTGAAGACATCCTAGCTGAAAACTCAATTGAATTCCTTGTAGCCCATATTAAAGAAGCGCCTGCGATTGCGGGGAAAACCAAACGATTATTAAAGCCAACGGATTTAGAGATTCCCCAGCCGCCGGAAGTAATGGTAATCGATCAACCTAGTCCTATAATATTCAATAGCGGCAGTATTTTAAACGTATTGATTCGGAATAGTTTCATCAAAGAACGTTCGATTCGCTTCTATGAGGAAACGGAAGGCGCAACAGATATATCAGGGATCATTCCGTTTATCCTATATGTAAAAAGTTTACCTTGCTTAAATATTTATACATATTTTCAACGGGTGAGAAATGATCCGATTTCCAATCCAAGTCTGGTCCAACGATCAATCCAAGAACGAACCCGTGATTTTATCAAAATTTATATGGAATTGACTAAACAGTATGGAAAATCGGAACTAGTAAAGGAATATTTGGACGGGTTACTCCTAAGGTTTTACCGAAGACAGGTAATCAATATTTTTCAAGATAAAAAACATTTTGATGAGTTCTTTGCCTTATTGTCGTCCGCGATGAAAGAAGTCAACCCGGCTACGATGGCTTCACAGCCTAGACATATTAAAAGGGAGATTAACCAGTTACGGTCTGGAAGTAAAGATAAATTCATCAAGGGCTTTAGATTTCATGTGGAAGTAAGGGACTTTAAAAATGCGATTAAAGGGTTCACTAGACTTAAAAGGTATATTTACAATAAGTTTTTCTTGAGATTCCCAATGAAGGAGAATTACATTATATTTGAAAGTTTCTTAGGAAAAAACTATTCGGATAGTCCCCGTAATATTTACGAATATATTATGGAAAATAAACTGGATTATCAGTGCATTTGGGTATTCAATGATAAAAATCGTAAAATCCCTGGCAACGCCAAAATCGTGAAGAGATTCAGTCTCGCTTACTACTATTATTTTGCAGTGTCAAAATACTGGATCAATAACATGCGCCAGCCGCTCCATCTTGTCAAACGTGAGGGAAATGTCTTTTTAGAGACCTGGCATGGTACACCACTTAAAAAATTGGTATTTGATATGAAGGATGTATATTCGGCCAATCCAAGATACAAACGGGATTTCTATATGCAGTCGCGTGCGTGGGATTACTTATTATCGCCAAACCGCTATTCATCTGAAATATTTAGAAGCGCCTTTAAGTTTGATAACGAAATGCTCGAGTACGGATATCCTCGAAATGATATTCTGTATTCACTACAAAAGGAAGAAATTGTAGCCCGGGTAAAGAAAAACATTGGGATCCCTGACAATAAAAAAGTGGTACTATACGCCCCAACATGGCGTGATGATGACTACTACGAGCCTGGCAAATATAAATTTCAACTTCAACTGGATCTACATAAAATGAAGGAAACTCTTGGGGATGACTATGTTGTCGCACTAAGGATGCACTATTTTATTGCGGATGATATTAATGTTGAAGGCTTGGATGGCTTTGCGTTCAATCTTTCGAAGTATGATGATATTGCTGAATTATACCTAATTTCAGATATCCTCATAACCGATTATTCTTCCGTATTTTTTGATTACGCCAACCTAAAACGGCCGATTCTATTCTTTACGTATGACCTGGATAAGTACCGGGACCAATTAAGAGGCTTCTATCTCGATTTTGAAAATGAAGGACCAGGACCGCTCTTGAAGACAAGCGATGCCGTTATTGAGGCAATATCAAATATTGATGAGGTTACCAAGGAATATGCAGAAAGATATGATTCCTTTTACGAAAAATTCTGCAGCTGGCATGATGGGAAATCAACGGAGAAGGTTGTAAAACGATTGCTGATAAACGATAAATAACCTGGGCCTTAGTGAAATAGTTTTAGAAGATAAAAGTAAATAATAAAGACCGTCTCCATTAAAGAGACGGTTTTCACAATCGATAATTTGATTTAAACTATGGCAAAAAATGCCCTAATTTTACAAGATACAACAAATTTCACTTTAAATTTCGATGACATTCTTGAATTTTTGACTAATTCTTATACCATTTGCTATCTTATTATCTTATAATAAAGCAGGAAAATATCCCTTTCATTAACTTGAGTTGGGAACAGTTGAATAAGACTGTATTTTTTTAAGTAAATTAATAATAGTTTCATTATACATAAAATCATTTCAATTGACTTAGAGAGGTGTGCTAAATAGTGAAAGGAATTATTCTAGCAGGGGGTACCGGAAGTAGGTTATATCCTATAACGAAGGGAATCTCCAAACAATTAGTGCCTATATATGATAAACCGATGGTATACTATCCGTTATCTGTCTTAATGCTTGCAGGCATTAAAGAAATTTTGATTATTTCAACCCCAAATGATTTGCCGCAGTTTGAACGGCTGCTCGGAGATGGAAGCCACTTAGGATTATCTATTTCCTATACCGTTCAAGAAAAACCAGGTGGACTAGCAGAAGCTTTCCTTGTGGGGGAAGAGTTTATCGGCCAAGACAAAGTGGCATTGGTACTTGGCGATAACATTTTCTATGGCCAAGGACTAAAGGAATCCTTACAAAGAGCTGTAAACTTAGAAGAAGGGGCCGTTATTTTTGGTTATTATGTAAGTAATCCTGAAGAATACGGGGTAGTTGAATTTGATGATGAGGGCAATGTCTTAAGTCTTGAGGAAAAACCAGCAAATCCTAAATCAAATTACGCCGTACCAGGGCTTTATTTCTTCGATAATGATGTTGTTGAAATTGCCAAAACGATAAAGCCGTCACCAAGAGGTGAGCTGGAGATTACAACGGTCAATGAGGTTTATTTAAAAAGAGGGAAACTTAAAACAGAAATGTTAGGCCGTGGTATGGCCTGGCTCGATACAGGAACACATAGCAGTTTGTTAAAAGCGAGCAACTATGTAGAAGCAGTCCAAAACCGGCAAGGGTTATATATTTCGTGCATAGAAGAAATTGCTTACCGACAAGGATATATTGACAAACAACAACTGTTGGAATTAGCAGAATCATTAAGTAAAACGGATTATGGACAATATCTATTTCATCTCGCAGAAACGTATCCTCCTAAAAGGAAATAGCTAGTAAAGGTGCTGAAAAAATGAAAACATATTTAGTTACAGGCGGGGCTGGGTTTATTGGCTCTAACTTTGTATTGTATATGCTAAAGAAGTATTCGGATATTAAGATTATCAATGTGGATTTATTAACTTATGCAGGAAATCTTGAGAACCTTAAAAGTGTGGAAAACAACGAAAATTATCAATTTGTCCAAGCAGATATTGGAGATGCGAAAGCTATTCAGGCAATTTTTGATCAGTATGATATTGATTATGTTGTTAACTTTGCTGCAGAATCACATGTGGATAGGAGCATTGAAGATCCTGAAGTCTTTGTGAAAACAAATGTCTTAGGAACTTTAAACCTTTTAAATATTGCCAAAGATAAATGGTTAGTCGGTGATGATGTATACAAGGAAGGGAAAAAATTTCTCCAGGTATCAACGGATGAAGTTTATGGCTCCCTTGGAGAAACCGGGTATTTCACGGAAAAAACGCCGCTGGATCCAAGCAGTCCATACTCTGCTAGTAAAACGTCAGCTGATCTATTAGTCAAAGCTTATTGGGAAACATATAAAATGCCTATTAACATTACAAGATGTTCTAACAATTACGGTCCTTATCATTTTCCTGAAAAGCTCATTCCATTAATTATTCATAACTGTCTACATCACAAAGAAATTCCTGTTTATGGGAATGGTAAAAATGTAAGGGATTGGCTCTATGTGGAAGACCATTGTAAAGCTATTGATATGGTAGTGAAGAATGGCAGACTAGGGGAAGTTTACAATGTTGGTGGTCACAATGAACGAACGAATATTGAGATTGTCAAAATAATCATCGCCTATTTACAACAACATGCTGATCCTTCAATTACAGAGGATTTAATAACGTTTGTTAAGGATAGAAAAGGTCATGATCTTAGATATGCCATCGATCCAACGAAAATTACAGAGGAACTAGGATGGGAACCGGAAACCAAATTTGAGGACGGAATCGTTCGGACGATTAATTGGTATCTTGAAAATCAAGATTGGATGAATCACGTAACGAGCGGAGCATACAAGGCATATTACAGTAAAATGTATGACCAAAAATGATAAGTAACTGCAAATTTACATCTTCCCTACTCATTCCTTAAGTAGGGATTAAGCCTTTTAGGGACGACCATTTCTGTAAGATTTTACCCTCTTTCAGAAGAGTAAGGAGAAGAAAGATGAAGAAAATTATCAAAAAGATAGTTTCAAAACTAGCTCTCACCCATAAAGTAAAAAGTGTCTCCATTGAAGATGATGCACTTGTGATTGAATACGATAAACTGTCCCCTTCATTCTTAAAACGGTATGTTTTGTTGAAAGATCGTAAATCAGGACGCAGAATTCAAGAACCTTTATCGGGAAAGCGTATTGATATTAAATTAGATGATTTAGCGGAATTGACTGAAGATGGGAATTTAGATGTTTTTTTAACATCTTATCTATTTTCAAGAAAAGTATTAAGAAGAACGGGCTTTTCCAGCCATTTAAAATTAACACAAGTGGTGGATGAAAAAAATAAGTCGAAAATAAAAATTACGAAAACTAAAAAGAAAAATATTTCGATCGCTACAAAAAGGATTCTGATTAACCCAACTATTAAAGAATTAAAAAATGAAGGGTTAAATTTATACATAGAAGGAACGATGGAAGACTTCTTTCAAAACAAACCGGCATTTGCGGAAGTGATTATGCAAAGACGGGATGTGAAAAGAAGGCATTCCTTTAAATTAGACGTATTTAAGCAAGATCATGGGGATCTTTATCAATTTGCTGGGATCATTTATCCTGATAAGCTTAAGCATGACCTTGTGAAAAACTCACGCTGGGACGTCATTTTACGAGTAACTGATGAAAAGAATAAAGTCCTTCATCAAGAACTAATTAACCTACAAAGTTATCGTGAATTTGAACGTGAAGAAGACCGCTATTTAGTGACGATTGAAACAGATGAGGAACATGTAATCTCACTCTATGCAACCATGGGGATTAATAGCTTAGCGCTATGGTATACGGACCAAGCCCAGTTTGAAAAAACCTACGGTATTGCGAGAGGGAAAACTGTTTTTAACGAGGTAAGCCTAAGCGAACCATTGGATAAGCAAATGGTGGTTTTCGAGAGTTTCTTAGGGAAGAATTACTCAGGAAACCCGAAATATGTTTATGAACAAATGTTAAGAGATCCAAAATATAAAAACTATACCTATGTTTGGTCCTATATGGGGGGCAATCCAGAAGATATTCCAGGTAACCCAATTCTGGTGAACCGAGAAACGGAAGAATTTTATCGCTATTTAGCAAAGGCTAAATATTGGGTAAGTAATATCCTTTTTCCTGTGCATCGCAAAAGAGAAGGGAATATTTATTTGCAAACGTGGCATGGTACACCTTTGAAAAAACTTGGTTGGGATATTGATATTGAGGGACCTGAAGTGTTGGCAAGAGAGAACTTTTATATTGAATCACGAAATTGGGATTATTTAATTTCAGCAAATCCCTATTCATCGGCTATTTTTAGAAGAGCCTTTAAATTTGAAAAGGAAATGCTTGAGACAGGATATCCATTAAATGATATTTTTTACCGGGAAGATCTACCGGAAAAAGTGACCGAAATAAAAGAAAAACTTACGTTTCCAAAGGATAAGAAAGTTATATTGTATGCACCAACCTGGAGAGATAATGAGATGGTTGGTTCGTGGGAGCATTCATTTCAATTGAAATTTGATTTAGATGAATTCTATGAAAAGCTGCATTCTGATTATATCTTAGTGCTTCGTATGCATCATCTTATCTCCGATTCTTTGGAAATAGATGAAAAATACAAGGGTTTTGTTTATGATCTTTCAAAATACGATGATATTCAAGAGCTATATGTGACGGCAGATATATTGATTACGGATTACTCTTCTGTGTTTTTTGATTATGCAAATTCCAAGAAACCAATGTTGTTTTATGCCTATGATTATGAAATGTACAAGGAAAACATTCGCGGATTTTACCTCAATATGGAGGAAGATTTGCCAGGGCCTGTTATTCAGAATGATGCTGATCTACTCGAAGCAATTGTCAATATTGATCAAGTTACAGAAAATTATCAAGAAAAATATGAGGAGTTCTATCAGCGTTATTGCAGCCTAGAGGACGGCTTTGCAGCCAAAAGGGTTGTGGATAGGGTCTTTCAATAACAGTAGTGATTCATTGATTAATTATGGAGAAGGTTGTGAATAAATTTGCAAAAAAATGTATTGGTATTTCCTTGCGGTTCAGAAATTGGCCTCGAAATAAATAATGCACTGAAGTTTGTAAAGGGCTTAAAAATATATGGCGGCTCTAGTGTCGCTGACCATGGGAAGTACACATATAAGAATTATATTGAAGGAATACCAAATGTTGCAGATGAAGATTTCATTCCTTCATTAAATCGGATTGTTGAAGAGAATAACATCGATTATATTTTCCCTGCTCATGATAGTGTTGTACTTACTCTCGCTCAAAATAAAGAAAAGCTAAAGGCTGAGGTCATGACTTCTTCAAAGGAAGCCTGTGAAATTTGTCGGTCTAAAAAGTTAACATATGAAACCTTTTCTGGGGAACCTTTTACCCCGCATATGTATCGGGATCAATCGGAAGTAAAAGAGTTCCCAGTCTTTTTAAAGCCAGATGTTGGCCAAGGGTCAAAAGGGATTGCCTTAGCAAAAAATAAAGACGAACTTGCGTATCATTTAAGTAAGCCGAACGATCTTCTTATTTTGGAGTTTTTACCTGGGAAAGAATATACCATTGATTGTTTTACAGACCGCCATGGTGAATTGAAATTTGCTGGGATGAGACAAAGAAGAAGAATCAAAAGTGGAATTAGTGTGAATTCGATGACCTTAAAAATGGAGCCTAAGGTTCGAGAAATCGCAGAAATCATCAACCAAAAAATACAGCCGCATGGAATGTGGTTTTTTCAGGTTAAGGAAGCAGTGGATGGCTCGTTTAAGCTCCTGGAAATTGCTCCAAGAATTGCTGGGACGATGAGTCTGTATCGAAATAAAGGAATTAACTTTTCTTTATTAAGTCTTTATGATCGAATGGGTTTTGATATTGATATTATTGAGAACGATTTTACAATTGAAGTGGACCGGGCTTTAATAAACCGCTTTTCCTTGGATATCTCTTATGATAAGGTGTACCTAGATTTTGATGATACCATTACCTTAAACAAGAAAATTAATCCATATATCATGATGTTTATTTACCAATGTGTAACGAAAGAAATTGATATTGTATTAATTACAAAGCATATTCACGATATTAGGGAGACATTAAAGAGCTTGAAAATAGACCCTGCACTCTTCTTAGAGATTATCCATATTAAACAGGACGATGATAAACACAAATATTTTACAATGGATAAATCTTCTATTTTCATTGATGATTCACATAGTGAGCGCAAGAAAATCCATGAGAAATTTGGGATTCCAGTATTCGATATTGATGCGATTGAAAGCCTAATTGACTGGAGAAATTAACTGATGAAAAATGAACTTGTCTTTCAAAAACGGATAAATGTGACACAGCCGAAGTTGCCAGATTATAAAATGTATACGGAACTGATTAAAGAGATTTGGGAGAAAAAATGGTTAACCAATGATGGACCATTACATGAAAGATTTAGAGAACAGGTAAAAGAAATGTTAATGGTACCTAATGTGGAACTTTTCACAAATGGACACTTAGCATTAGAAATTGCACTAAAATCCTTAGATTTAACTGGAGAGGTAATTACAACGCCATTCACGTTTGCATCTACAACTCATGCTATTGCGAATGCCGGGTTAAAGCCTGTTTTTTGTGATATTGATCCAAAAACTTACAACATTGATGCAGAGAAAATTGAACAGCTCATTACGCCAAATACATGTGCAATTGTGGCAGTGCATGTTTTTGGGACTCCTTGTGATGTTGTTAAAATAGAGGAAATAGCACAGAAACATAACCTAAAAATTATCTATGATGCGGCACATGCCTTTGGAGTTGAAATAAATGGAGTAGGCATTGGAAATTTTGGAGATATATCCATGTTTAGTCTTCATGCTACAAAGGTGTTCCATTCCATTGAAGGTGGTTTACTAACCTTTAAAGATGAAACGATCGCGCCAAGGTTAAAGTCGCTTAAAAACTTTGGGATCACCTCCCCAGAAAGTGTTGATTATATTGGAACCAATGCTAAAATGAATGAATTTCAAGCGGCTATGGGTCTTTGTAACTTAGAGACGGTAAGACATGATATCCAATTACGTAAGAATGTATATGAAGCATATGTTGAAGGTTTAAAGCATGTAACTTCCATTCAATTACTAAATCAGCGGTCAGATGTAAAAGCGAATTATTCTTATTTTCCTATCTTACTTGGCAGTCAAGCTGCTAGGGATCGTCTTTTTGATGTATTACAAGAATATAATGTCTTCGCAAGAAAGTATTTTTATCCATTATGTAATGATTTTTCTTGCTATGACACATCAAGCGAAGACACGCCAATTGCAAAAAAAATTAGTGACGGTATCTTATGCTTACCGATGTATGCCGACCTTGAAATTGCAGATGTTAAACAAATTACCGAAATAATTTCCTTAGAGTTAGGTGAGCGTCCTTGAGTCAGAACTATAAATTAAGTGTTGTTGTTTTAGTATACAACACAGAACCCTATATGAGAGAGTGCTTAGATTCGCTTGTAAATCAAACCCTTAAGGAACTTGAAATTATTATGGTCAATGATGAAAGTCCAGATAATAGCGTGGCCATTATTGAGGAATATCAAAAAAAATATCCAAATCTTAAGTTGATTAATCAAAAGAATAGCGGCGGGGCAGTTGCCGGAAATACCGGTTTACAGGCTGCCAGCGGTGAATACGTCACGGTCATGGACTCTGATGATGTCGTTCCTTTGGATGCCTATGAGAAGTTATATAAGAAGGCAAAAGAAACGGAAGCGGATATTGTCATTGGCAGGGCACACATTATTTTGGATGGTGTAATAAAGGAAGTCCATTATAAAAAGGAACGCGATGTATGGAAAGAGGAACGGGAAGTAACCAACCTGCTAGAGTTTCCGGATATTTTTTATGATGGCTTTTATTGGAATAAGATTTACAAAAGAGATTTTCTATTTAAGTATGATTGTTTCATGCCACCAGGTATGCTTTATGCGGATCGTCCTATGGTTCATAAGGCATTTCTATTTGCGAATAAAATTGAAATTATTCCCGATGTCGTCTATTTATGGAGAAAAAGAGGCGAAACGGGCGCTAAGTCGATTACACAATTAAAAGGTGATATCAATAATTTCAAAGACCGCATGGAATCACTATATTACCAAATTAATTATTTCAATGAGTTTGGAAATGAACCTTTAAAAACTGAATTCCTTAAAAGAAATTTTGACCGTCTTTTTTTTCCGATAAAGTCGATTGTAATTGATGAAGAATTTAAAGAGGTTTATTTACAAGAGATAAAAGACTTTTTATCAACGATTCCCAACGTATTTGAAAATGATATCGGTATTGTTAAAAATCTTTATATTTATATGATTTTAAACGATATGACTAGTGAATTAGTGGAGTTCCTCCAAGTCAGCCCTAAGGGACCTATATTTGAAGAAGACGGGAATTATTATTGGGCATTGCCTTATTTCCGTGACCCAGAAGTCAATATTCCTGATGAACTGTTCAAAGTAAAGGATATTCAAAGTCAATTTATTAGTATGGATAGTATAGGAATTGATGAACAATTTATCCGGATCAAAAATATCAGTGTCCCAGAAGTCTTTACAATAGAACAAGTAAAAATTGAAGTGGTTTCCAGAATAGATCCACAGGATATATCGATTTATTCTGCGAAACGGGATAAGAAGGGCAATCTTTCAGTGAAGTTACCTTTAGCCGATTTCGCAGCCAATAATATCTATGATTTTTATGTAATATTTTATTCTAAAGGTCGAGAAGAACGATTTAGAATCACCAAGAAAATGTTCACGAATCATACCAAAAAATTAGAGGATGTTGATACAAGTATTAAAAGGACTTTATTCTTTGCAAAAGGAAGACTTTCTTATCTTGTCGTTGACATCAAGTTAGAAAACATTCAACTCGATAAAGATAGAATAAAGATTAGTGTAGATGAAACGGAGATCGGTGAAGCAGAAAATGTAACATTTTTCCTCAAAGATCGAGTTACCAAGTCTAAAATTTATCTCCACAAGCGTGAGAATGGTAACTTTGATCTTCCTTGGAAACAATTTATGGAACCCAATCATACCTTTGATTTTTTCATGGTGGTATTCCAAAAGGGAGTTCGCCTCCATATGAATCAAGTTCCCAATTTCCAAGGCCAGACTATCGATCCCAATGGGCTCTATCGAGAACTATATAAGACAGACCAAGCTAATATTTCACTAAGATCAACTTCTTCGTTAAGAAGAACCCTAAGGAAACTTATCGGAAAATCATAAAAACGTCAACTAAACCATCAAACATGCTTTGATGGTTTGTTGCGTTGTAAATCATTACACTCCCTGAACATGTGTAGAGAAAAGCGATGGATACGTTCTATCAGGTTTTAGAGTAAAAATATAGGCCATTCTATATAAAGCAAATTGATGACAAGGAAATCTTGTTTATCAATTTGCTTTTTTTATTTGTTTTGGACGTGTAGATAGTCTGCTCCGTACATATATCGCTTCAAAGTTGGTAAGAATAACTAATAAAAAATATAAGAAAGTGAATTGGTAAGGGAGCTGTAGATTTTCATGAATAAAAAGGTTTTAAAAAGAAGGATAAAATTTATTATTGGACCACTCTATAATTATGTAAGAAAAGCACACCATCGCAGAAATTTCCAATACAGAAGGTATTATGAAAAATTTAATGTGATCGACCATACGGTTTTATATGAGAGTAGGGACGGGAAAAGTTTAACTGATAGTCCATATGCCATTTTTAAACACCTCTTACACCACCCCGAATATAAACATTTCAAACATATTTGGTCAATCAATAATGCAGATGAACTAGAAAGCGTGATTGCGGAGTATAAAGACTTGAAAAATGTGATATTTGTTAAACGTAATTCCAAGGAATATCTTAAATGGTTAGCAACTAGTAAGTACCTAATTAATAATTCTACCTTTCAGTCTTTTTTTATTCCCAAAAAAGAGCAAATCTATATTAATACATGGCATGGCACGCCGCTAAAAAGGATGGGATTTGATATCCCTGGCAATCCAGCACATTCGCAGAATGTGGTTAGGAATTTCCTGAGTGCGGATTATCTATTAAGTCCGAATGACCATACAACCAAAATGTTTCTTGATAGTTATAAACTGAAGGGTCTATATAATGGAGAAATTATTCAAGAGGGCTATCCGAGAATTGATCTTACCTATCATACTAATTCAGATAGGTTCCAGACCTTATTAACTCAATTAGGGCTTAAAATCGATCGTAATAAACAGACGATTCTTTATGCCCCAACCTGGAAAGGAAACAATATTTCAAAAGCGAAAAATGATATGTTCCAAATCATTAGTGAAATGAATTATTTAAGGAAAAAGGTTGGAAACGAGTATAACCTTTTGATTAAAGTGCATCCCTTTCTATATGATCAAGCACGGAAATTTAGTGAAATAAACGATATCCTAATTCCGGATTTTGTCGATACGAATGAGTTGTTACGTATCGTGGACCTCTTAATCACCGATTACTCGAGCATCTTTTTTGATTATCTCGTGACAAATAAACCTATTTTATTTTATATATGGGATTATGACGATTATCGCGAAGAAAGAGGCATGTATTTATCCGAAGACGAATTACCAGGACCGACGCTGTTTACAATTGAAGAAGTATCTGCGGCAGTTCAAGATATCACGAAAATAAGGGAACACTTTCGTCCCGCCTATCAGACTGCCAAAAATAAATTCACAAAACATGAGGATGGAAATGTCACCTCTAGAATTGTCCAATACATATTTAAACAGGACGAGACACAGGTCAATGTCATTAATCAATTAGACCGGGATAAAAAGAAAATTCTTATTTATCCTGGCGGTTTGTTGAACAATGGCATTACATCCTCCTTTATCAATCTGGTTGATAACATCGATTATAGTAAGTTTGATGTTAGTATTTTCATGAAATCACCCAAGTCGAAAGAAGCCTTAAATAATATCGCTAAGGTGAATAAGAATGCTAGGTTTCTGTTTCGAAATGGATTGGAGGTACATAGTCTTTTGGAAGTGTATCGGGATAAATTTATTCATAATCGAGGGGCGCATAGTAAAGTGACAAAGATACTTTACCCGGAGAAAGCCTACAAGCGTGAATACAATCGATTATCGGGGCGGGCACAATTTGATTATGCCATCGATTTTAGTGGTTATAGCCTGTATTGGGCCAAATATTTGCTTGCATCCGATGCTAAGAAAAAAATTTGTTATATGCATAATGACATCCGTTCCGATAGTGAAAAGGTCATCAATGGACGCAGGCCGCATCGAATTAATTTACGAGGGCTCTTTTCCGTCTATGATAATTTTGACAAACTTGTCAGCGTGTCTCCTGCAACCATGGAATTAAATAAACGTAACTTAGAGGAATTTGCCGAGGAATTTAAATTTGATTTCGTCATGAACTCAATTAATCCTGAAAAGATAT
The DNA here is from genome assembly GCF_019219025.1 of Bacillus sp. sid0103. The sequence goes on from NZ_JAHUWN010000008.1 coordinate 53,765, forward strand.
TAAGATTGGGGAATGAAGAGTCTACAGAGAGTATAACGAAAACGTTAATCGATGAGGCTCTGGCTGAAGACCAAATTATCAGTAATATGGTCTTTAAAGCACGGGCAACAATCGCTGATCCTAAAAACGAGGGAATCTGGAACAGACCACCTGTCTTAAACGGCGCAACCCAAATAGCATCCGCAGTTAACTTTCTAAATCAGGAAGTCGCTATTTTACGAGAAGTCCAAACCAAAACCACTAATTACTATAAATTTACTATCGATGACCGGATCATTGGCTGGCTTGACCAATCCTGTTTTGAGCTGCTCTCGGATAGCATTTTATTTCAAAAACCAGTAAAGAAATTAGCCATCATTACTAATGGAAATGGGCAAGACATTTGGAGTATGCCGTATAATCTGGAAGGAACCGAGAAAGTTGCCTCCGGTAAGGAATATAAAGGTCGATTGGTCGATGTGGATGCAGAAGCAAGAACACAGCAAGGAATTTATAGCCGGATATCTATTAGAGGAACATTGATTGGTTGGATTAATTCTTCAGTGTTGTCAATTGTCCGTGATTATGATGGAAAGAAACGCCTCCATGCAAAGCTTAATACATCCGTGTATAAAATGGTTAATTCGAAGAGGTACAAAATAGTTGTTTCAAATAATACAGAAGAAACTCGTGTAACAGTTGAAGAAACAATCATACCCCAACCCGTTGCAGAGAATTATAATTTTATTACTATGGGACGTTTATCACCAGAAAAAGGTCAGGATAACTTAATTAAGGCTTTTAGTCAATTTCACCAGAACTACCCAAATTCGAAACTATATATTTTAGGTGAAGGTCCATTAAGGAAAGATTTGGAGAATTTAATTGCAGAATTAAAGGGTGAGGATTCCATTTTTCTTACGGGCCAGCTTGAGAATCCATTTACACTGATGAAAAAATGTGATTGTTTTGTTCTTTCCTCCCATTATGAGGGGCAGCCAATGGTGTTATTAGAAGCGATGACACATGGAATGAAGATCATTGCCACTGATATCGTTGCAAATCGAAATGTATTGGAAGATGGAAGGTATGGCTTATTAGTTGAAAATAGCATTGAAGGGCTTGAAAAAGGTCTCACTCAACTGGCGAGAAATGAGTTGGACAATAAACTTGATGAATTTATTCCAGAAGAATACAATAAAAGGGCAATGGCATCATTTTATCAAGTATTAGAGTGAACTTAAATATGTGGTAATTAGAATAAAAGTATAAGGAGATCAGAAAATGAGTAAAGTGAGAAAGGCGATTATCCCTGCTGCGGGGCTGGGTACAAGGTTTTTACCTGCCACAAAAGCAATGCCTAAGGAAATGCTTCCTATCGTTGATAAACCAACCATTCAATATATTGTCGAAGAAGCAATTGAGTCTGGAATTGAGGATATTATCATCGTAACAGGTAAGGGTAAAAGAGCAATTGAAGATCATTTCGATAGTGCCTTTGAGCTTGAAGTTAATTTAGCCCGTAAGGAAAAGTTTGAACTTTTAGAGCAAGTGCGTAAACCAGGGAATGTTGATATTCATTACATAAGACAAAAAGAACCTAAAGGCTTAGGTCATGCAATTTGGTGTGCAAGAAAGTTCATTGGGAATGAACCGTTTGCGGTGTTATTAGGGGATGATATTGTCCAAGCAAAAGTTCCCTCTTTAAAACAATTAATGAACGTCTATGATCAAGTTGGTGCTTCTGTCATTGGTGTTCAGCCCGTCCCAAGAGAAGAAACGAATCGTTATGGAATTATTGATCCAAGTCGGCAAGATGGACGCATGTATGATGTTAGAAACTTTGTTGAAAAGCCGCCTGTCGAGTTAGCACCATCGAATCTTGCTATTCTAGGCAGATATATTTTAACTCCAGAGATCTTTGAACTCCTTGAAAATCAAGAAACAGGATCAGGCGGCGAGATTCAACTGACGGATGCCATTCAACGATTGAATAGTATCCAAGATGTGTTTGCGTATGACTTTGAAGGAATCCGCTATGATGTTGGAGAGAAATTTGGATTCATCAAAACAACGATCGAAATGGCGTTAAGCAGAGAGGAACTGAGGGAGCAATTGCTTGAGTACTTAGCGAAGGTTGTTAAGCAAGAAGTGAGAATTAATAAATAGTTTTTTCAAGTAAACACAAGGCTGCTGATTATTTTAAAAGCAGCCTTATCGGTGTTTCTTTTAACAAGGTTAGGAGCGGTTTCTAGTGATTGCATCGTTAAAAGAGTTATTTATTTTGGTATATAAATATGTATTTCAATTCGTTTCTATCCTTCCAGTGAAGAAAAAGCTGATTATGTTTGAAAGTTTTCTAGGCAAGCAATATAGTTGTAATCCTCGAGCGATATACGAATACCTACAACGGAATCATCCTGACTATGAACTTATTTGGAGTGTCGACCCTCGTTATGAAAAAGGATTTATCGATAAAGGAATCCCATATGCACGGCGATTTTCGGTAAAATGGCTGTTCTTAATGGCGCGGGCAAGGTTTTGGGTCACCAATAGCCGGATGCCGCTGTGGATTCCGAAACCTAAGCAGACCATTTACTTGCAAACTTGGCATGGGACACCCTTGAAGAGGCTTGCACACGATATGAAAGAAGTGCTAATGGCTGGGACGACGACGGAGCAGTATAAGCAGGAATTTTATCTTGAATCGCGGAACTGGGACTATTTAATTTCTCCCAATCGCTATTCAACCGATATCTTTAAGCGTGCCTTTAAATTTGAAAAAGAAATGATTGAATCAGGCTATCCACGAAATGATATTTTTTATAGAGATGACCGTAAGGATAGAACCAAGGAATTTAAACAGAAACATTATCTGCCTGAAGATAAAAAAGTAATCCTCTATGCGCCAACATGGCGAGATAACCAATTTCATCAAGAGGGAAAATATAAACATGATTTGCAGTTGGATTTGGCTAAACTGAAAGAAGTATTAGGCGATGAATATATTATCATTCTTCGAATGCACTATTTAGTCGCTGAAAACTTTAACTTGGAGGCGTATAAAGGCTTTGCTTGGGATTTTTCCAAGCATGAGGACATCCAAGAACTTTACCTGATTAGTGATGTACTCATCACGGACTATTCTTCCGTATTTTTTGATTATGCCAACCTAAAACGACCGATGATTTTCTTTACCTACGATCTTGCAGAATACAAAGATGATATCAGGGGTTTTTATTTTAATTTTGAAGATTATGCTCCAGGGCCGCTCGTCGAAACAACCGAAGAAGTGATTGCCGCGATAAAAGGGTTAATGGATGCAAAGGTTCCGGATGAACGCATGAATGAATTTTATCAACGGTTTTGTTACTTAGAAGATGGACATGCAGCAGAAAGAGTGGTCAACGAAGTCATTTTAAAGAATCGTTAATATGTTTAATGATATATGCATGTGTGGAAACACCCAAGGTCTAAATTTGGGTGTTTTTGTCTTTTTGTAAACCAATGGGGATGGTTTTTTTAGTAATTTTCCGACAAAAATCCCGAAGAATATCTTTTTAGTATGAGAAAATTTTCCTATTTTTCTATTTGTAAAGAAGTATTTATTGGAATCTATTTAAAATCTCCTGTTAATAAGCGATAATATTAATAGAATTCATATAGGTTTCCTAGTTCTTATTGGGGACTTAACTCTTTCGCCATAATATGAGTTTTTTTATTGAATTGTAGAAATTTGCAATTAGCAACGATAGGAAAATGACAAGGAGGTGGCTAAATGAAACATATCGGGAAGGTTGTCTTGCTATCTACTAGTTTACTATTAGGGGAGATGGCAGCACCTATCGTTCCAAACGGCTTGCATCAAGCAGAAGCGGCCAGCACGAAAAAATTAGCAAATATCACCTATCAAACTACAGCAAATGTGAATTTACGAATGGGTCCAGCCGCAAAATATAAGGTAATTCAACTGATTCCTAATGCCAAAAACGTCACCGCAGTTGAGCAAACGGGAACTTGGACGAAGGTTACCTATCAATATACGGTTAATGGAAAAAAAATAGCGAAGACAGGCTGGGTTAGTACCTCCTATCTCAAGAAAATTACTGCCACCCCGAAAACGATACTATTTCCAAAAACAACCTATCAAACCACTGATAACGTAAACATTCGTTCTGGGGCAAACACGAAGGATAAAGTAGTTATAACGATTCCGAAGGGAAAGACCATCCAAAGTTCGGAAAAATTAAGTGACTGGTATAAAGTGACCTATACTTATCTTTCAAAAGGTAAAAATGTGACAACCACTGGCTGGGTAATGGGGACTTATTTAAAGGAATACTATAAATATAGTGCGATTACGGGTGCTTATTATTTTTCAAAAAAGACAGTGAAGCTTTATTCTACGCCTGATACAAAGAAAACCGCGGTTTACAGCCTGGCAAGCGGCAACGGACTGTATTCTGCCTACCAAGCAATAAATAGCGTTGGCCAAACCTGGTTCAAGGTGACGTATAATGGGAAAACCCTTTATGTTTATAGCGGTGATGTAACCAAATCCACGTTAACCTCCTTTTCAGCGGCAGAGTATCAATCCAAATTGGAAACCTATTTATACGCATCCTATGGTAAGGCGTATACAAAACTAGTGAAAATTCCAAAACAAACGATCATTTCTACCAAACAAAGAATTGGAGATTGGTATAAAGTCTCTTATAACGGTAAAACAGGCTATGTCTATAGCGGTGATTTTACGACATACAATAAACCTGCCGAGAATCCCGGTCCGGGAGAAACCGACAGGGACGACGTGATCAATCCACCAGCCGATGTGATTACCGAACAAGCCATAGTGAAGGCTACCTATTTAGTCACGGATCAATTAAATTTAAGACAAGCTGCCGGGACGACTGCCGCTGTTCTATCAGTGATTCCTAATGGCACGATTCTCATCCCAACCAGTAAGACATCTAATGGCTGGTATAAAGTTAACTACGCAGGGAAAAGCGGCTATGTATTTGGCACATACTTGCAACAGGTAATAACTGGTGATCCAATGGGCAGCAGAGATAGCTATCAGTTTATTGATTTAAGGACACAATCCCTTGTAACAGCCAGTCAGATAAATAATTATATTGCTGGCTATGTAAATAGTACAGGAAAGCCGAGTATTTTGACTAATAAAGGACAGGTATTTATCGATGCGGGGAAAAAATATGGGGTAAATGCACTTTATCTGGCCGCACATGCCATTCATGAAAGTGCCTATGGAACATCAACCATATCGCTTGCAAAGAATAACTTATTTGGCTTTGGAGCCTATGATGCAGCACCTTTTGTAGCAGCCTACCGGTTTACAAGTGTGGAGTGGTGTATTGACTATATTGCCCGTGAAATGAAAACAACTTATTTAAATCCTTCCAATTGGAAGTATCAAGGGGCCTATCTTGGCTTCAGTACGAAAACATTAACGGATGCAAGAATCAATTCCAATAGTGAAGGCATGAACTTTTTTTATGCAAGTGACCCAAACTGGGGGAAGGCAATCAGCCAGCAGATGCAAAAAATTCTTCCATATGATAAGAACTATTATACACAAGCGCGTGTAAATAGCGATATCCCAACAAGGCCGTCGTATCCAGTTGGAAGTGATGTGTTTCCGGCAAATATCATAGCTGCTGCAAAAAAAGACCTATCTCTTGTCAGTGAAAAAGATGGGGAGGGTACTGCTGGTGTAATGAAGGCGGGAAGTACATTTCTTCTGTTGGAGAAAACAAATGACTATTGGTTAAAGGTTAAGTTTAATAACAAGGAGTACTGGACAGAGGACGTGGCCTTTAGTAATTACATAAACTATTTATCTGTGAAAAATCTAGGTAGAGTTACAGTTTCAGGGCTAAATATGAGAACGGGACCAGCTACATCATATCCTTCCGTTGGAACCTTGGGGTTAAATGAATTTGTATCCATTGTTATGAAAGCGGATGGATCTTTAATGATGGATACATCAAAATCATGGTACCAGCTGAAAAGGGCAGATGGTTCAAATGCATGGGTAAGTGCTGCCTACCTTTATACCAAGGATTTAAACTAGCTTAATTGTTTTTAACTATTTTTTATAAAAAGTAGTTTTATAGATATAAATACCGAGGTGATGCGATAGTCCTTAATACGAACGTTCATTTCTGATGAGGAATCTTGATTCGTTACGATGACGGAAAAATTGAAAAGTAGAGAGAGAAGGTTGTAGATTTAATGAATAACATGGGGAAAGTCATGGTTTTATCCACCGGTTTAATACTTGGTGGTTTAAGCAGCGGAGCCACCATTCCGCTGGCACCAATTAGTATCGAGCAAGCAGAAGCTGCTAGTCTTGTCGTAATTAGTAAAACAACATTTCAAACAACAGCGAACCTAAGATTGCGTGAAGGTGCAGGTACTACATACAAAACGATTATCACGATTCCAAAAGGAAAAGTGATCACTGCAACAGAAAAAAAAGGCAGCTATTATAAAGTATCCTATTCGTACACATCCAAAGGCAAAACCTATAAAAAATCAGGCTGGGTCAGCGGCAGTTATGTAAAGGAATACTATAAATATATAAACACGAGCGGCACCTATTATTTTACAAAAAAAACAGGGATGCTATACACTACGCCTGATACAAAGAAAAAGTCTGTGGGGAGCTTACCAAATGGAAATGGGTTGTACTCAACACAAAAGGTTGTAAACAGTATTGGGAAAACATGGTACCGTGTACAATACAAAGGTAAATATTTGTACATTTATAGCGGTGATGTTTATAAATCTTCTTCCAAAAGCCTTGCAAACAAGGAATATCAAACCATTAAGGATACATATGTCTTTTCATCTTATGGACCTTCCTATACAAAATTGATTTTGATTCCGAAAGGTACTGCCATCTCATCGCTAAAGATGATTGGCAATTGGTATGAGGTAAGTTACAAAGGAAAAAAAGGGTATGTTTATAAGGAATACATGCAACCAAAATCAACAAGTACTGCGACGGAAAATCCTTCTGTCACCAATAATGGCAGTAACTATTTGGTTTTGGATGATGTAAATATGCGGAAATCAGGAGAAGGATCTGCTGTTTTGGCAGTTATTCCAAATGGAAGAAGTGTTAAATCAACCGGAAAAAAACTGGGTGACTGGTATCAAGTCATTTACAATGACAAAACTGGCTATGTATATAAAAGCTATCTAAAGGAATATAAATTAACGGATTACCGGTTTATTGATTTACGAACTAAATCGACTGTGACAGCCAAGCAAATCAATGATTACATTGCAAAAAATACTAATGGTAAGCCCAGTGTATTAGTTAATAAAGGACAGGCCTTTATTGATGCTGGTATAAAGTACGGTATAAATGCCCTATACTTAGCCGCACATGCCATCCATGAAAGCGGGTTTGGTACATCTAATATTTCATTAGGTAAAAAGAACTTATTTGGTTATGGTGCTTATGATGCTGCACCTTTTGTAGGGGCCTACCGGTTTTCAACCGTTGAGCAATGTATCAATTATGTTGCCCAAAAAATGAAAGCAGATTACCTAAATCCGAACGGTACTCACTTTGAAGGAGCCATGCTTGGTTATCGGACAAATGATTCCACGGGAAAGAGAGTGGCAAGTAAAAGTATCGGTATGAATTACTGGTATGCAAGTGATCCAAACTGGGGCAATGGTATTGCTAGACACATGCAGAACATCTTGCCTTTTGACCAAAAATATTATGATAAAGCGTCCATCAATACAACTGTCCCTGCATTACCGGGCATACCGGCTGGTAAAGACATATTTCCTGCAGGAATACAAGCAAAAGCGAAAAAGGACCTATCAAGCACGATTAAAAAAGATACAACCTTTATCCTACTTGAGAAATCAAATGATTATAATTTGAAAGTTAATGTAAATACGAAGGATACAACTATTAAAGTTGCTTTCTCTACCTACGATGATTACTTTACTGTACTTAACCTAGGGCGAGTTTCTGGTTCTAGTTATTTGAATGTTCGTCCTGAACCTTCTACTGCTAAAAAGGAAATTGCTCAACTATACTTAAATGATTATGTGCAATTGGTTTTGGATAGCAAAGGAATTATTGTGATGGATAAAACAAAAACTTGGTATAATATCAAGTTATCCACCGGTAAAACTGGCTGGGTAAGTAAAAATTATATTGTTAGAGAACTGAAATAGATTGGGGCTGACTTGTTTTCAGGTCAGCTCTTTTTTTCGAATTATCCTGAAAAAATGATACATAAATGAGCACAAAAATGGTATTTTGATGGAAATACAAAAGTTCTTCATTGAATTTTAAGTTTCATAGTCTTATAATGATTTGGTAAAGTTAAAGTTAAGATTATGTTAAATGAAAATAAGTGCTATTGGATGAATAAATATTTACACTTTTTCCGAATACTATTTACAGGAGGAATTACACTAATGAAAAAGGTCTTAACATATGGAACATTTGATTTATTACATTTTGGTCATATAAATTTACTTAGTCGCGCCAAAGATCTAGGTGATTATTTGATAGTTGGTCTTTCTACAGATGAATTCAACAAAGGAAAGAATAAACAGGCATATCATAGTTTTGAAAATAGAAAATTAATTTTGGAATCGATTCGTTTTGTTGATGAAGTGATTCCTGAAAATACATGGGACCAAAAAATTCAAGATGTTATCAAGCATGATATTGATGTGTTTGTGATGGGTGATGATTGGAAAGGCAAATTTGACTTTCTAAAGGAATATTGCGAAGTGGTTTATCTGCCAAGAACAATTGGGATCTCTACTTCACAAATCAAAGAAGATTTAAATGCTGTCACAAATGGTTAGGGAACTAGCCATTTGTTTTTATTTATTCATCTTTAGGTGTTTTTTTTCGATATTTTCACTCGTTCCGCTTAAAAACAAAACCACGTTTGTGGTTAGTTTCGGTGATAACACCCAGTATGTGTATAAAGAAATTTGCCAGCAGCACATACCAACAGACGTGGTTTTTCTATGTGAACAAAAAGCATTTCCTAAATTTAAGAACGTGGAGAAGGCCACGACTATACTTTTTGAGGTAAAATATCTCATTAACTGGACGAAGTCTGTATATCACTTAGCCACTTCCCGACATATTTTTATCGATAACTATTTCGGCTTTTTAGCTGCTGTGTCCTTTAAAAAAGAGGTCAAGTGTATTCAGTTATGGCATGCATCGGGAGCGATGAAAAAGTTCGGTCTAGAAGATGAATCGATAAAATCTAGAACGGATCGGGCAAAAGAGCGCTTTTTACAAGTATACAGTAGATTTGATCAGGTCGTTGTCGGCTCAGACGTCATGGCGGAGATTTTCATGAAGTCCTTTAACTTAAAAAAGGAGAATATCCTGCCAACAGGAGTTCCGAGAACCGATTTCTTCTATAATGAAGAAGCGAAACAAAAGGCGATTGCGAGTTTACTACATCAATATCCAAGTTTAAAAGATAAAAAGGTCATCCTGTATGCTCCCACCTATCGAGACAATGAGTTAGAACAGTTTAACCTTGTCTTAGAGTTGGATAAAATGGCACGGGAACTAGGACAAGAGTATCGGTTAATTCTACGGTTACATCCTGCGATTGTTAGAAAGGATGATTATGCAGTTCGATACCCTGATTTCGTTGTCGACCTCTCATCGCGTCAGTATGAAATTAATGAGCTGCTGGTCGCCGCCGATTATTTGATTACCGATTATTCTTCGATTCCATACGATTTTTCCCTTTTACATAAACCAATCATCTTTTTCACCTATGATTTGGATGAATACAAGCAACAGCGTGGTGTCATGGAAGGATTTGAAGAGTCCTTACCAGGACCATTAGTAAAAGATACGGAATCGATTATAGAACTTATTCAAAACGACCGCTTCGATTTAACAAAAGTCGATTATTATTCTGAAAAATGGAATCAATACTCGAAAGGCCATTCCAGCCAAAACTTGGTTTCCGAGATGTTTGCAGAACAATGTCCTCAAACTCACGTAAAAGGGGCATTATAAATAATGAGTACATGCTTCGAGTACCAAATTGCTCGGGGCTTTGTTTTTATAATGCCCATTTGGAAAAATTAATGTATAATGAACAAGGTTATTATTAGCGATAGGAAGGACAATTTTCATGAAATCGATGATTACAATTGTAAAGGAGCAAATCAGTTCCTTTTACCTGATCCTGAGGTTATCTGCTTTTGAACTGAAAAGTGCGAATACGAATAATTATCTCGGCAGATTTTGGGAGATACTGAATCCAATGATTCAGCTGACCATTTATTGGTTTGTTTTTGGTGCCGGAATTCGTAAAGGCAGTGGGGTTCCGATGGATAATGGCGTAGAAGTTCCTTTTTTTATTTGGATGGTAACGGGAATGATTGTCTGGTTTTTCGTAAATCCCGCGATTTCTGCTTCATCTAAATCGATTTATTCAAGAATCCAATTGATTGCAAAAATGAGTTTTCCGATGAGCGCGATTCCTTCATTTGTCATCATGGCGAATTTCTATACCCATCTACTATTAGTTGCAGTTGTTACTGTCTTTTTACAATTTACCGAATTTAAACTTAGCATCTACTATATTCAACTGCCGTACTTTATGATTGCCACATTATTATTTTTACTAGCCCTTGCACTAGTTACATCCACGCTGGCAACGATTGTCAGGGATGTGCAGCAAGTCGTTCAGTCCGTTCTAAAAATGCTGTTATATTTAACACCGCTCTTATGGCATACTGAACATTTAATGATCAATGGAATCGACTTTGCCTTTGTTTTAAAATTAAACCCTTTGTATTACATAGTTGAAGGGTACAGAGCAGCTTTGTTGGGAACAACCTGGTATCCAGCGGAGTACCCGCAATATACGTTGTATTTTTGGATTTTGGTTTTAGTGTTGTTCCTAATCGGTTCCGTTCTTCATTTGAAATTTAGAAACCGTTTTGTTGATTATTTGTAAATTGGAGTTGATTGTTTGTGAGTGAAACGGTGATAGTAAAGAACGTCTATAAAAAATATAAAATGCATCGGTCACCAAAAGAAAAGCTTCTGGATGTCGTGTTACCCGGTGGATATGGTGAAGATTTCTATGCACTTCAAGATATATCCTTTTCGGCTCAGCAAGGCGATGTTATCGGTCTTGTTGGTGTCAATGGGTCCGGAAAATCGACGCTATCAAACATCATTGCAGGTGTGATTCCGCCTACTACAGGAGAGGTTACCACGATTGGGACAACCTCGATTATCGCGATCTCCTCGGGGCTGAATAATCAATTGACAGGCAGAGAGAATATTGAACTAAAATGCTTAATGCTCGGGTTTAAAAAGAAAGAAATTATAGAGATGGAACCTGAAATCATCGAGTTTGCAGATATCGGTAAGTTTATTGATCAACCTGTAAAAAAATACTCGAGCGGGATGAAATCTCGGCTAGGATTTGCCATCTCGGTTACTGTCAATCCCGATATTCTGATTGTGGATGAAGCATTATCTGTAGGTGATCAGGTTTTCGCGCAAAAATCAAAGAACAAGATGTTTGAGTTTAAAGAAAAAGGAAAAACCATTTTCTTTGTCAGCCACTCCATGGGACAAATCAAAGAGTTCTGTGAAAAGGCGGTCTGGCTTGAGTATGGTGAAATAAAAAAGTTTGGTCCGGTTAAAGAAGTCATTCCAGAATACGAAAAATTCTTAAAAGAATATAAGTCAATGACCAATGAACAGCAGAAAAAGTTCCGTGAACAGGTCATGCAAAAACAAAAAGGCTTAGCGGGTAAAGGAATCTAATAATGAAAACTAACTTGGTTTCCGTTTTAGGAATAGATTTTATTAATAAATGCTTTGATCAAGTGGTAGAGGACCTCTTATCCAACATTAAAAATAAGCAAAAAGCCTTCATTGTCACGGCTAACCCAGAAATTGTCATGTATGCTCATGAACATCCCGACTATAAAAACATTATCCAATCGGCTGACATGGTTGTACCAGATGGGTATGGGATTATTCTTGCTTCGAAGATCTTACACACTCCGATAAGGGAGAGGGTGGCCGGTTATGATTTAACGGTCCGCCTCCTTGAACTGGGGAATGAGAAAAAGTGGAAAATTTATGTCTTAGGCGGGCGTGAAGAGACCAATCAAAAAGCTGTGTCTAACATCCAAAACAACTTTCCGCAAATTCAAATTGCGGGACGTCATCATGGTTTTTTTGATTGGGAGAAAAGCACGGTAACCGCTGAAATTAAAGCCGCTAACCCTGATATTGTGCTTGTGGCATTAGGATTCCCTAGACAGGAACAATGGATAGCCAAAAATCTGGACCAATTTTCCGAGGGGCTTTTTATGGGGGTTGGCGGCAGCATCGATGTTCTTGCCGGTGAGGTTCAGCGCGCACCGCGCATCTGGCAAAAAATGAATCTTGAATGGTTTTACCGCTTAATTAGCCAGCCGTCGCGGTGGAGAAGAATGTTGGCAATCCCGCGATTTTTACTGCAAATCTTTAAATTAAAGCTCCATAAATAAGGTACGCCCCTTTTTTAAAAGAAAAAAAATGTAACCTTTTTGTTCTGCCATGCGTCTTACAAAGTGATAGAAGTATAGTGCTAGTAATTGTAGTTTAAGTTTGAATATTCCGATAATTTATTAATTTATACCAAAGTGAAAATTGGTATGCTATAATATGTTCGTTCTGTACTTAGAAATATGTGCCTGTTTCTAAAATTTATTAATGGGGCATTATATTCATAGGGAGGGTCTCCATGTTATATCTGACCTTAATATTATGTTTTTTATGCTCCATTTTAATGACTCCAATTGTTAAAAAATTGGCTTTTAAATTAGGAGCAACGGACAGTCCTAATCAGCGTAAAGTACATTCTAAGATTATGCCGCGTTTAGGCGGCTTAGCTATTTATATCAGTTTTCTATTAGGTATATTAATCCTGCATCCAGATAGTCCTTACCATGCTGCTATTATTGCTGGTGGAGTCATTATATTAATTACTGGTATGTTAGATGATATCTATGAGTTATCAGCTAAATTAAAATTCGCCTTACAAATCATTTCCGCACTAATCGTCGTGATGTGGGGCGGAGTGGAAGTTGAATTTATTAACTTACCATTTAATGGTTACTTAGAATTTGGTATCTTTAGTATCCCGATTACGGTAATCTGGATTGTTGGTGTTACCAATGCTATCAATTTGATTGATGGACTGGATGGTCTTGCTGCTGGCGTTTCTTCAATCGCCTTTATCACCATTTCCGGAATGGCAATAGTGATGGGGAATGGTTATGTAGTCGCGATGGGGACAATCCTTCTTGCCAGCACGTTAGGATTTTTACTCTATAATTTCCATCCCGCTAAAATTTTTATGGGTGATTCCGGAGCGCTTTTCCTTGGTTATATGATCTCGGTACTATCCTTACTTGGTTTTAAGAATGTAACGTTAATCTCATTTGTTGTTCCAATTATTATTTTGGGTGTTCCGATTTCGGATACGTTTTTTGCTATCATCCGCCGTATATACAATAAGAAATCATTATCTGCTCCAGATAAATCCCATTTACACCATTGCTTACTCGAACTAGGTTTCACTCATCGTGAAACGGTTCTATTGATTTATGCAATGGCAGCCATGTTCGGTCTTGCAGCCTTTATTTTTACCATCACAACGGTATGGGGTTCCATCTTAATCATGACCATTATCGTGCTCGCGATTGAACTATTTGTTGAAACGATTGGTTTAATCAATAAAAATTATCGGCCGCTCCTCCGAATTATGGGGATTTTGAACAGAAACAGGTAAATCTAAAAGAATAGTGACTCTATTAAAAGGGTGAACCACGGCAGGCTGTTTCGTTGTGGATTACCCTTTTATTGTTGGCTTTTACTTAAAATTTATGCAAAAAAAAAACCCGGATTTTACTGATCCGGGTTTTTTGCTTATTCACTTTCCGTTGTACTAGCTGTAGTTGTTCTGTTAAGATGTTCCTTCAGTTTTGCTTTCGTTTCTTCTAATGCAGTTTCATCTAATTTATAATAATAAACACGATCAATATAGTCGTCAGAACCTTTTAGTGACATCGATTCAACATTAATTCCAGAACCTGCTTGGACATAGCTGATAAATGATTTCATTTGATCGAACGTTAAATCGGTTGACATGTTTTTCCCAACCGCTTCCATTACATCAGTGTAATTTGTAATCGACTTAATGGATGAACCTTTTGCGAGAATGGCCTTAAAGATTTGCTGCTGGCGCAGTCCTCTTTGGATATCACTATCAATTTTTCTTGTCCGGGCAAATGCTAGTGCTTGCTCACCATCAAGTTCTTGTAAGCCTTTTTTCAAGGTAATGGCTTTTGCGTGGTCCTCGGAATCTTGTTCTGAGAAGGTGAACGGTACGTCAACTTTGACCCCATCAAGGGCATTTATAACATCAATAAACGCGTTAAAGTTCATTTTTACATAATAATCCACTGGGACATCAAGTAACTCTTCAACTGTTTCAAGTGTAAGTTTCACGCCGCCATATGCATGAGCGTGCGTGATTTTTGTATATATATCCTTCTCAGGTATATGAACATAGGAATCACGCGGTATACTTAGTAGTTTAATAGATTTTTCTTCTTTATTAAACGTAGCAAGCATCAATGCATCCGAACGAGAGTTGCCGCTTTCCTTCCGTTTTTCACTATCATCAACACCAATAAATAATATCGATGTATTTTCAAGTTCAACATTGGTGTTTGCTTTCTTCGTTTCACGTTCAATTGGCTTGTAGGATTTATTCATCACCGATTCAGCCTTGTTATACAAAAATCCGCCATATGCGGTTGCGCCGATAATCAATAATAGAATCGGCATGATGATCCATAGCAATATTCGTTTCCGTCTTTTCTTGCCTTTTTTATTATTTTTATAAACTTGTCTATTGATAGACATAGATTGCCTCCTAGTAGTAAAAGTAGAAAAATGTCTGCTTTTGTTGAAAATCTATTCTATTTTATAATATTTATTGAGATTGGTAAAACAAAATTTTGTAAATATAGAAAATTACTATTTTTTGTCAATACAAAAGAAAAGAAATGCCTATATATCGGACTCTAGATAGGTCATTTCACCTTTTGTAATCTCTGCTTGTCCATTGGTGAGTTCAATCATCCATTCGATGAACGCCTGATGTTTCTCTTCTTCGACAAAGACTTCCACTTCGACATTTTCGAGGTACTGAATATTTTTAAGGATATAAATGGACGATCGTAATTCATTTTCAATCTTTCCAAGCCATGAATAATCAATTTTGACATGGCAAACTTGCATTAATTTTCTTTCTACGATTCCGACTGCATCTAGACCTTCAGAAGTTGCCTTTCCATAAGCACGGATTAATCCGCCTGCTCCTAATTTAATCCCGCCAAAGTAGCGGGTAACGACCACTACGGTATCCTTCAGTTTCCTTTTTTTCAATACCTCAAGAATAGGAACCCCCGCTGTACCGCTTGGTTCACCATCATCGTTGGCTTTCTGTATTTGATCGTGCTCGCCAATTAAATAAGCGGAACAATTATGAGATGCATCCCAATATTTTTTTTTCAATGCCTGGATAAATTCTTGAGCGTCCAATTCTGATTCTGCTCTTTTAATGTGAGCAATAAAACGTGATTTTTGAATAATAATTTCATGCTCACCAGCGTGTTTTACTGTATTGTACCGAGGTAACATTATGCGCTCTCCTTCCTAAATATCATAATGGTGTAATATAACTTTAATATGGCAGTAAAATTTCCGTGTTATAATAAAAAAGTTCAAAGTAGTGAAAAGCTGTTTCTATGGGCAGATAGAGGTATTCCTATTATACTACTTTTTTCTGAAATGAACGGTAGTGTATAGGATATGATTAGCAAATTGTTTCAATCCAATGTAAAATATATTAAAAGGTATGTAAGAGAAAATCCAAAGATAATGAAATTATATTCTTTGAAATTAGAGTATTGCATAGCTTGTGCGTTTAGGCGCTTATTGCTTTTCTTATCGGAGGAATGTGTATGAAAATTAAACAGATTAATATGAAATCAATTGATGAAATTCGTGAGGAAATGATTGAAACCGTTACTTGCAGCAAAAGTGACATCTTCCAGATAGGTGAGCAATGCCGTCAAGATTATGAAAAAATGATCAATGAATTAGACAATATTAAGCAAATGATGGTAAAACTTACAACAGAAGGCGAAGAACTTGAAAGACAAGTCCTTGAAGCACGGAGCATGCTGTCAGAAGTCAGTATGAATTTTAAAAATTACACGGAAGAAGAAGTCCGTGATGCCTATGAAAAGGCCCATCAACTACAAATGGATCTTTCGATAAATTGGCAATACAAAAAGCAGCTGCTGGATAAACGAGCAGATCTTGAAAATCGCCTGGTAGGGTTGGACGAAACGATTGATCGTGCCGACCAGCTTATTTCGCAAATCTCGGTTGTCATGAATTACTTAACCAGTGATTTAAAGCAGGTTGGTAAAGTACTCGAAGATGCGAAAGCCAAACAAGATTTCGGATTAAAGATCATTGAAGCACAGGAAGAAGAGCGCAAGCGGCTTTCAAGGGATATTCACGATGGTCCTGCCCAAATGCTTGCCAATGTCATTATGCGCTCAGATTTAATTGAACGAGTCTATAGGGAAAAGGGCGCAGAAGAGGCTTTTTCGGAGGTTAATAGCTTTAAAAAAATGGTCCGTTCGGCACTTTATGAAGTCCGGCGCATTATTTATGACCTTCGTCCGATGGCATTAGATGATTTAGGTCTCGTCCCTACCCTCAGAAAATACCTGCAAACAATCGAAGAATATCATAACCACTCAAAAATTGATTTTGTGAATATCGGACTAGAACGCCGACTTCCAACTAAGTATGAAGTCGCACTCTTCCGGATGATTCAAGAATCAGTTCAAAATGCATTAAAACATGCAAATTCCTGTGAAATCAAAGTACGGTTAGAAATAACCAATGCGGCAGTTACTGTCTTAATCAAGGATAATGGCGTCGGTTTTGATATTTCGGAAAAGAAACCAGAGTCATTTGGCATGATTGGGATGCGGGAGCGCGTTGACCTGCTTGAAGGTGAAATAACCTTTGATTCAAAAATAGGCAAGGGAACCGCTGTACTGATTCGAGTTCCACTTATTAACTAAAAAACTAATGAACCTACCGTCAATGGAGAAAATTTCGAAATTAGAAGGACTAGGAGGCGTAAAAATTGACTACGAAAATTGTCATTATAGACGATCACCAACTATTTAGAGAAGGTGTTAAAAGAATACTAGAATTCGAAAAATCGTTTCAAGTTGTATCAGAAGGTGACGATGGCTGCGAGGCTTTAAGATTAGTAGAAGAATTTCAACCTGATGTTGTGATTATGGATATCAATATGCCGCAAAAGAATGGTGTCGAAGCTACCCGTGAATTGGTTGAGAAATACCCAGACACGAAGATTATAATCTTATCCATTCACGATGATGAAAACTATGTAACCCATGCCCTGCAAACTGGGGCCATTGGTTACCTCTTAAAAGAAATGGATGCCGATGCCTTGATTGAAGCTGTCAAAGTGGTAGCGGATGGCGGATCGTATTTACATCCAAAGGTTACTCATAATTTGGTGAACGAGTACCGCAAGCTGGCAGCGGGTGTTGCTCGCAGTGGTGGTGCTTACCTGCAATCGATGGAAATCCGCCGCCCTTTGCATTTACTGACACGCCGTGAATGCGAAGTGCTGCAAATGCTTGCCGATGGAAAAAGCAACCGCGGGATTGGCGAAGCTTTATTCATTAGCGAAAAAACAGTCAAAAACCACGTATCAAACATTTTACAAAAAATGAACGTCAATGACCGCACCCAAGCCGTAGTCGTCGCCATTAAAAATGGCTGGGTAGAGGTAAAATAATAGAACAAACCAAGGGCATGCTGAAAAGTATGCTCTTTTTGTTTGACCAATTAATGCAATTTATTAGTATTTCATATAAAATAAAAAATGCCATAGAGTAGTTAAAAAGATAAGGATGGTATTTTTTTATGAAGACAGCCGTCGTTACGGATAGTACTGCGTACATCCCTAAGGATTTACGAGATAAATGGAATATACATATGATCCCCTTACATGTCATCTTTGGAAACGAGGTTTACCAGGAAGAAGTGGATATCACTTGGAGCCAATTTTACGAAGAGGTCAAGACGAAAGAGTTGCCAACCACTTCACAGCCGCCGATTGGCCAGTTTGTCGATTTATTTGAAATCCTTGCTAAGGAGTATGATGCTGTCATTAGTATCCATCTTTCAAGTGGAATCAGCGGCACTTATCAAGGTGCTGTCGCTGCCAGTACGATGGTAGACGGCATCAGCGTGTATCCATTTGATTCAGAAATCAGCTGCATGGTGCAAGGTTTTTATGCAATCGAGGCCGCAAAATTGGCATCCCAAGGTGAGGATGCTGCTTCCATTATCGCCCATTTAGAAGCATTAAAACAAACGGCACGGGCCTATTTCATGGTGGACGATTTAGCCCACCTGCAACGAGGGGGGCGTCTCTCCAGTGCCCAAGCCTTTTTTGGAAGCCTCATTCAAGTTAAACCACTGCTTCATTTCGAAAACAAGGTCATTGTCCCATTAGAAAAAGTCCGCACCCGAAAGAAAGCAATGAAACGGATCGTTGACCTGCTTGATGAGGATGCATCTAGCGGCAACAGCTATCAAGCTGTCATTATTCACGCCAATCGTGAGGAAGACGCCAAGGAATGGCGCGCTGAACTGTCAGCCATGTATCCAAACGTCCAATTTACCATCGGATACTTCGGCGCGGTCATCGGTACCCATCTCGGCGAAGGAGCCATGGGCTTGGGGTGGATGAAAAAATTAGATAAGTAAATTACCTGCCATTCCGCCCTCTGGGACGGAATGGTTTTTGATTTTATGAGGGTGAGAGCTCTCGTGCAAGCTGATCAGTGGTTGGGCTCGAAAACATTAAAAAAGGTAATGAAAAGGGGTTTGGCGGAATCAATTGGGGAATCGGCGGGAAAAGTTACAATGTCGGCGGAATCCGTCCGAAGTTAGGCGGAATAACTCCAACAAACGGCGGAATCCCCGGCCAAATCGGCGGAATCCTCAAGCTGGAGCACTAGCGTGCAAACTGGTCAGTGTAGGGGCTCGAAACCCACTAAAAAGGGTATCCAAAAGAGGTTAGGCGGAATCATTTGGAGAATCGGCTGAAAAAGTTACAAAGTCGGCGGAATCCGACCCAAGTTAGGCGGAATAACTCCAACAAACGGCGGAATCCTCGAGCCGAGCGCTAGCGTGCAAACTGGTCAGTGGATGGGCCCGCAACCCACTAAAAAGGGTATCCAAAAGAGGTTAGGCGGAATCAACTGGGGAATCGGCGGGAAAAGTTACAAAGTCGGCGGAATCCGACCCAAGTTAGGCGGAATAACTCCAACAAACGGCGGAATCCCCGGTCAAATCGGCGGAATCCTCAAGCCGAGCGCTAGCGTGCAAACCGAACAGTGTTTAGGCTCGAAACCCACTAAAAAGGGTATCCAAAAGAGGTTAGGCGGAATCAATTGGGGAATCGGCGGGAAAAGTTACAAAGTCGGCGGAATCCGACCCAAGTTAGGCGGAATAACTCCAACAATTGGCGGAATCCCCGGCCAAATCGGTGGAATTCCTTGCAAAGTAGGCGAAATCCGCTCTACCCAATAGAATTCAAGCCTACCTAAATGACTAAAACTCGTAAAAAAATTTGTCAAATTAGCAGGAATTTCTTCAATCTTTGTAGAAATTTCTCAAAAAAGATAAAGGAGTTGACGAATAATTTGATCATGAAAGGATTAACACTCCCACAAAGGCTATTGTTAATCGAAATTCTAAAAGTTCGCTTAACAATCGGCCACTGCAAATATCAAGAGATAGAAAAAGACCTGGCCAAACGATGGGCTGGATACTGGGGCGAAATAGCACTGGCTAATTACGTCAAAGAAATACACCATGATAGATACCTCGTCTTCCACGACCTCCAACTTCAATTCAACGGCATTCACTTTCAAATCGACACCCTTCTTCTCTCCAAACACTACATTCTAATCATCGAAGCCAAAAACATTGCTGGTACATTAACATTTGATAATACTTTTAAGCAGCTAATCCGTACAAATGAGGATGGATCAGAAGAATCTTTCGAGGACCCGCGTGTTCAATGCCAGCGACTTCAATCCCTTCTCCGCAATTGGTTAATTAAAAACCATTGCAACCTGCTCCCAGTAGACACCTTAATTTTTTTCAAAAGCACCAGCACCATCTTGAAAACTAATTCTGGTGACAAAACAGATTTCAGCAAAATATGTAAGGGAAGAGACCTTTTTAATAAAATTGAGAAGATGGAACAAACGTATCAGCAAGAAAAGATTAACAACGGAACGATGGAGAAGATTGCGAAACTACTCTTCGACCAACATTGTCCCAGGGCTATAAACATTTTAAAAGAATACAATTTGACCGAAAAAGATATTCGCAGTGGTGTTTGCTGTCCGAATAAAGAATGCAGCTATATTCCGATGAATTACAAAAGAGGGAATTGGATTTGCCCTGTCTGCAAGACCATATCAAAAGATGCCATCCTAAAAGCCCTCAGTGACTACTTCTACTTATATAAGCAAACGATCACTAACCAAGAAGTTAAAGTCTTCCTGCATCTCGCATCCCCTAATACCACTCAAAAAATACTTCATAAATTAAACTTGAAAACAACGGGAAGAACAAAAGATCGATGCTATTATCTCTGTCCAGAGAAGGTGCCCCTGTGCGTTTTATGATAAAAAATGACATGTTAGTCCCAAGTACCATAC
Source organism: Bacillus sp. sid0103 (assembly GCF_019219025.1). Next base: position 74,687 of record NZ_JAHUWN010000008.1, read on the forward strand.
AAGGAGATTCTTTCCCCATCTCGAAACTGCCGAACATCCCACATCCGCCGCTCAATCCAAACTTCTCCTATAACCATGACCTGCAGCAGCTTCTTACTGGTAAACAGCTCCTCCTAGAAGATATTCCCTTTCCTATCGAGGAAGTACAGGCTCATTATGAAAATGGCTATATAACGTACCGGAAAGGAATCAACTACGAGGGGAAAAAGCCAGTCTGTGCCCGTTGCGGCATGAAGAGCCCGCACTGGTTTGCCGCCTTTCCATGCTCACGATGTGGTGAAACCTGTCATTATTGCCGTCATTGCATCATGATGGGTAGGATTAGCGCTTGCACGGCTCTCATTGGCTGGAGTGGGCCGTTGCCTGACACCAAACTTCCTGAAACCATCAAACAATGGCGGGGGACTCTCTCAAAGGGGCAGCAGGATGCATCAGACCATGTGGTAGATGCCATTTTGCATAATCAAGAACACCTAGTCTGGGCTGTTTGCGGGGCAGGGAAAACGGAGGTTCTATTCGCCGGAATCGAGGCTGCACTTGCTGCTAAAAAAAGAATCTGCATTGCCACCCCACGGACCGATGTCGTCTTAGAACTCACCCCTAGACTGAAAGCCGCCTTCCCGGAAATAAAAGTAGCTTCCCTTTATGGCGGAAGTGAGGACCGCCATCACTATGCCCCCCTCACCATTGCAACCACCCATCAACTGCTCCGCTTTTACCAGGCTTTTGATTCGCTTATATTAGATGAGGTTGATGCCTTTCCATATACTGTCGAAGAATCCCTCCAGTATGCCGCCATTCAGTCGCGAAAACCGTCTTCCGCCATGATTTACCTGACTGCCACCCCCAATCAAAAATGGCAAAGGGAATGCCGGACAGGAAAACGAGCATTTACCACCATCCCAGCTCGTTTCCATCGCCATCCACTCCCAGTACCCGAATTTGAATGGTGCGGTAACTGGCAAAAGCAGTTGCAAAAAAATAAACTCCCGCCCAACGTCCTTCGCTGGATAATGGCGCGGATTCATGTGAACAAACAAGCCTTAGTGTTTTTCCCACATATCCTTTTGATGGAAAAAGCGCTCCCCATCCTGCATCCATTGGCGGCATCGATAGAATCTGTCCATGCCGAAGACCCTGACCGCAAAGAAAAAGTTCAGAGAATGCGTTCCAAAGAAATTCCTTTACTGTTGACGACGACCATTCTTGAGCGAGGCGTCACCTTCCCCAATATTGACGTGGCTGTGATTGGGGCCGAAGATGCCATTTTTTCAGAAAGTGCGCTCGTTCAGATTGCCGGAAGGGCGGGGAGGAGCAAGGATCATCCAGAGGGGATCGTGACTTTTTTTCATCATGGAAAAACTGAAGAGATGGTAAAGGCAAGAAAACAAATCGTCTCGATGAACCGAGAAGGGTTCCAAAGGGACTTGCTCGATAAATGAAAAGAGTGAGGAGCATAAAAATGAATCTATTCCACCAAGACCGCTGCCTTATCTGCAATGAACAGATAAGGCCAAGCATAGGCTGGACAGCCATTTTCTCAGTTGAGAAGGAACTTCTCATTTGTCCTATATGTGAAGGAAAGTTAGAAAAAATCACTGGCGACGTATGTCGAATTTGCAGCCGTCCGCTGCTCCATGTCGAGGAGCAATTTCGCAATGGCGATGTGTGCCATGATTGCTTCCGTTGGGAGGAAGACGCAAACTGGCAAGGAACCCTTGAGAAGAATGATTCTCTATTTGTCTACAATGATTTTTTAAAAGAGGTTGTGGCAAAATTTAAATTTCGCGGCGATTATGTACTGGCAAAGATTTTTGCAGAAGTCTTCAGGGGGAAGCTTAGTGAATTAGCACCTGACCTGTTAGTGCCTATTCCATTAAGTGATGAACGGCAATATGAGCGGGGCTTTAATCAAGCAGCAGCCCTCCTAACAGAGGCAGGTTTTTCTCCTGCAATTATGCTCAGCAGGATCCACGCTGAAAAGCAATCGAAAAAATCTAGATCGGAGCGGATTCATCTTCCTCAGGTCTTTCAAGTTCACCATGAGGGGACCTTAACCGGAAAAAAAGTAATTTTAATTGATGATATCTATACAACGGGCTCCACACTAAGGCACGCTGCAAAACTGTTAAAAGAGGCGGGGGCAAAAAGCGTTCAATCCCTCACACTTGGGCGATAACGAAAGCAGGGGAATCGGGAAGCTCCCCCACCCCTAATCCATCATAGCCGCATCTTTAACGCTTTTTGTGCCGTTTCGATATCATGACCAAGCATCAACCCTAAATCATAAGCTGGATAATTGCCGTGTTAAATTTCCTTTAGCTCAGCGTCCGTTATTATATTTAAGGACATTTTAAATTTCATTAAGCCGACAAATTGGAATGCCACAAGTTTGTGCAATTCCAATGTTCCATGCCAAGCTAACAATTTTTTTCCTAGTGCTCCATCCTCAAGATCCTCTACTCGTTTTAACATCCATTTAGCCTATTCTTTACGCATATTGCTGGAAAGTTGTCCCATTAAAGATTACAATTAAATTGAATAACCATTCATATTAGTAAAAATACCTATGGGTGTCAAAGGTTGTTGAAAACATTGTCACTATATTCCCTTAGTTTTTGTCAATAAATCGACAAAATTTTTGTTCTGATTTAGCAGGATAATCATAGGGTAAAATAGAAATGTTATTACATAGCCTTAACTAAAGGAGGAATCCACACATGAAATATAACGTTCGTGGTGAAAACATTGAGGTAACTCCAGCAATTAGAGAGTATGTAGAGAAGAAAATCGCTAAATTGGAACGCTATTTTACTGAAGCACCTGATGCAAAGGTAAATGTGAATCTAAGATTCAATCAAGATAAAACTTCTAAAGTAGAAGTAACGATCCCACTTCCACAACTAGTTCTTCGAGCTGAAGAAACAAATGTTGACATGTATGCCGGGATTGACTTGATAACTGATAAACTAGAGCGTCAAATTCGCAAACACAAAACAAAGGTAAACCGCAAGTTCCGCGAAAAAGGCGACTTTCCAATTACATTTGCAACTAATGAAAACACTGAAGTACATGAATTAGACGAAGATGAATTAGAATTAGTTCGTACAAAGCGCTTCGACCTAAAACCAATGGACAGTGAAGAAGCGATCCTGCAGATGAACATGCTAGGCCATAGCTTCTATGTCTTTACAAATGCAGATACACATCGTACCAATGTTGTTTATAAGCGCCGTGATGGTCGTTATGGTTTAATCGAAGCCCAATAAACCTATATTAGAAAGAAAACGCTGCTCCTTTATTAGGGTCAGCGTTTTTTTAGATATAGTAAAGCAACTTTTTCGATAGAATCTTCTATATAAAACTATTTTTATAGAAAGAAGTGGCCAATCATGGACTTTGATTTTCAGTACCATCCCTACCCATCACAGCGCACAACCGTGTTCGCTCATCGCGGAATGATAGCAACCTCTCAGCCGCTTGCGGCTCAGGCAGGGCTGGATATCCTTAAACAGGGCGGGAATGCCATTGATGCTGCAATTGCCACGGCTGCTGCCTTAACCGTTCTGGAGCCGACCTCAAACGGGATCGGGGGGGATGCCTTCGCACTAGTCTGGACCAAGGGTAAACTACATGGCTTAAATGCAAGTGGTCCTGCACCGAAGCAATTGTCTATTGATGCCGTGAAAGCGAGAGGCTATGACAAAATTCCTGCGCATGGCCTGATTCCGGTAACCGTTCCTGGCGCGCCCTCAGCTTGGGCTGAACTTTCTCGGAAATTTGGTCGTCTTCCATTGCAAGGCGTTCTTCAGCCTGCTATAGACTATGCAGAAAACGGGTATCCGCTAACACCGACACTCGCGAAATATTGGCATCTTGTATATTCGCGGTACAAACAAATTCTCACAGCGGAAGAATTCCAGCCTTGGTTTGAAACCTTTGCCCCAAAAGGGCGGGCGCCGAAAGCAGGGGAGATTTGGCGTTCGAAGAACCACGCTAATACCTTGCGCTCCATTGCTGAATCGGGTGCGGAAAGCTTTTACCGTGGCGAACTCGCCGGCAAAATCGCTGCCTTCTCCGAGCGCTACCATGGGTTCATTTCTAAAAGAGATTTGGCAGGCTATCGAGCGGAGTGGGTTGAGCCTATTAAAGCCAGCTATCACGGCTATGATGTTTGGGAAATCCCGCCGAACGGTCAAGGACTTGTCGCACTGCTGGCCTTGAATATCATCAAAGGGTTTGATTTCAGTGAAAAGGAAACCGTTGACACTTATCATAAACAAATCGAGGCAATAAAACTGGCATTTACGGATGGGAAAGCGATCATCACGGACCCTGATTTTATGAAAATGAACCTAGCTGACGTACTTTCTGATGAGTATGGCGAATCCAGACGCAGTGAGATCGTTGATGAAGCGTTGGTGCCGACACCCTGCCAGCCGCCACGTGGGGGCACCGTCTACCTCGCTGCGGCAGATGGTGAAGGCAACATGGTCTCATTTATTCAGAGCAATTACATGGGCTTCGGCTCCGGTATCGTGGTGCCAGGCACCGGGATTGCGTTACAAAATCGCGGGTGTGATTTCTCTTTGGATCCTGACCATCCAAATGCATTGCGGCCTGGTGCCAAGACGTATCACACGATTATTCCCGGGTTTCTAACAAAGGGTGATCATGCGGTCGGACCGTTTGGAGTGATGGGCGGCTATATGCAGCCTCAAGGGCATCTGCAGGTAATCATGAATACCATCGACTTTGGTTTAAATCCACAGGCCGCTCTCGACGCACCAAGATGGCAATGGATCGATGGGAAGAGGGTAGAAGTAGAGCCACATTTCCCGAATCATCTTGCGCAAGCCCTTGTTCGGAAAGGCCATCAAATTGAAGTGGCCCTCGACACAGGCAACTTCGGACGCGGACAGATTATTTGGCGCGACCCAGAGACTGGCGTATTGATGGGGGGAACAGAAGCACGGACAGACGGGGCCATAGCTGCGTGGTAAGGTCTCGAGACATGCGCAGTAATTGGAATTCGCTGATAGGATGCGGAAATCCGCTGGTAGAATGCATTATTATGAAAATTGATCTAATCAGGCATCTCTTCTAGGTAAGAGATGCTTGTTTTAAATTTGATGAATAGTTATCCACATGTGGGTAATCGCAAATTAATGAAATTTACACACAATTCTGCAAATGATATCCACAATAAGGGGCGCTCAAGTGGATATCTCTAAAAACCAGACCTAAATCTACAAAAATTGGCTGGATAACTACAAAAATACAGTGGATATCCACAAATTTTCAGAAGATATCAACAATTTTTCACCACTTATCTACAAGTCCACGATTAACAAAGAAGAGCCAGCGATCGAAATCGCCGGCTCTTGCCATTCTACTTATTTCCCTGCCCCACAGCAGTTCTTATATTTCTTGCCGCTTCCACAAATACATGGATCATTACGGCCCACATCAATTTGGTTCACTTTTGGTTTTTTCTTAACGGCTTCTCCATCTTCTTTTGGATTAACGGCTTGGCCTTTTGCAACTTCTTGACGCTCAAGGTTGTTGCGGATTTCAGCCTTCATGATATACATGGCTGCTTCGTCCTCGATTGATTGAATCATTGCCTCAAACATCGCAAAGCCTTCGTGCTGGTATTCACGAAGCGGATCAATCTGACCGTAGGCACGTAAATGAATACCTTGGCGAAGCTGATCCATCGCATCAATATGGTCAATCCATTTGGAGTCAACCGCACGGAGCGTTACCACTTTTTCAAATTCACGCATCTGCTCAGGGAAGAGAAGCTGCTCTTTTTCTTCGTAACGTTCCTTCACTTTGGCAAAAATGGTATCGCGAATTTCCTCTGGATCTTTTCCTTTCAGGTCATCCACCGTGATGTCGCCTTCATGTAAAAGAGTGGCATTCACATAATCGATAATCGCTTGCAGATTCCATTCTTCTTCATCCTCATGACGAGAAGCATGGGCATCGACATTCCGCTCGATAGAGTTCATAATCATCTTCTGAACAATTTCGCGAAGGTTTTCAGACTCTAGTACTTCATCACGCTGGGTGTAGATAATTTCACGCTGCTGGCGAAGTACATCATCATATTGCAAGAGCTGTTTACGAGCATCAAAGTTGTTGCCCTCAACGCGTTTCTGCGCAGATTCAACCGCTCTTGACACCATCTTACTTTGGATTGGCTGGGAATCATCCATGCCAAGTCGTTCCATCATTGCTTTCATATTATCTGAACCAAAACGGCGCATCAGTTCATCTTCCATCGATAAATAGAACTGAGTAATACCAGGATCTCCTTGACGTCCGGAACGTCCACGGAGCTGATTATCAATCCGTCGGCTTTCATGTCGCTCTGTACCTATAACAGCAAGTCCGCCTAATTCTAATACACCTTCGCCAAGCTTAATGTCAGTACCACGACCAGCCATGTTAGTCGCGATTGTAACGGCTCCTTTGTGACCTGCTTCAGCAATGATTTCAGCTTCACGCTCATGGTTTTTCGCGTTCAACACATTGTGGCGAATACCCTTTTTCACTAAATACTTAGAAATAAGCTCAGACGTTTCAATCGCAACTGTACCAACAAGTACTGGCTGTCCTTGTTGATGACGCGCAGCGATATCCTCAACAACTGCACGAAATTTACCGTCCATGGAAGAGTAAATTAAATCAGGACGGTCATCACGGGCAATTGGTCGATTCGTAGAGATAACGATAACATTCATGTTATAAATGTTACGGAATTCTTCCTCTTCCGTTTTTGCCGTACCAGTCATTCCGGCTAATTTTTCATACATCCGGAAGTAGTTTTGGAACGTAATCGTTGCCATTGTCATACTTTCGTTTTGAACTTCGAGTCCTTCTTTTGCCTCTATGGCTTGGTGCAAGCCTTCACTATAACGGCGGCCCTTCATTAAACGGCCAGTGAACTGGTCAACAATGACTATTTCGCCGTCTTGCACGACATAGTCAACATCAAGGTGCATGCTGACATTTGCTTTAAGTGCCTGATTAATATGATGGTTTAAGGTAACGTGTGCCATGTCAAAAAGGTTATCAATACCGAAAGCTTTTTCGGCTTTACTAATTCCTTCTTCAGTCAACATTACACCCTTTGTTTTTTCATCGTAGGTATAATCAGTTTCCTTTGAAAGCATCCGGACAAAGCCATTAGCTTGGATATAAAGAACAGCGGACTTTTGTGCTGATCCGGAAATAATTAACGGTGTCCGCGCTTCATCGATTAAAATCGAGTCAACCTCATCAATAACTGCAAAGAAAAGTGGGCGCTGTACTTTTTGTTCCTTATAGAGGACCATGTTATCACGCAAATAATCGAAACCAAATTCATTATTCGTTCCGTACGTAATATCAGTGGCATATGCTGCTTGTTTTTCGTCCTTATCCATGCTATTTAAATTCAATCCAACAGTTAAACCTAGGAATTGATACAATTCACCCATTTCGGCGGCGTCACGGCTTGCTAAGTATTCGTTGACAGTAACAACGTGAACACCTCGACCAGAAAGTGCGTTCAAATAAACGGGCATCGTCGCAGTTAACGTTTTACCTTCCCCAGTTTTCATCTCCGAAATGTTTCCTTCGTGAAGGGAAATCCCTCCCATTAGCTGAACATGGTACGGATACAAGCCAAGTACTCGGCGGGCACCTTCACGAACAACCGCAAACGCTTCAACCAGTAAATCATCCAATGATTCGCCGTTTTGATAACGGGACTTGAATTCTTCCGTTTTTTCACGCAGCTGTTCATCCGTCAATCTTTCTGTTTCTTCGGCCAGTGCTTCAATTTTTAGCGCAAGCTTTTCTAGCCGCTTCAGTTCGCGTTTGTTCAAATCAAACACTTTATTTAAAATCCCCATATCTGATGAACGCTCCTTTTACCTGAGAGTCAATAAGTTCGTAACTTGAAAACCTTGTCAAAAATATTCGATAATTTCCCTTTCCATCTTACCACTTCCTCCAAACAGTGACAACAATGTTAGAAGGAAGCAGGATTGCGTCCAATCTACTATTATATTTCCTTCGATGTCAAACTAATCAAATTGCAAGCCTCGCTAAGTTCGATTTTTCGTCAAATTTGAAAGAATGATGGCGTGATTATGAGAATGCATTTCAACCAGAAATAAGAGTCTATAAATTGGTTGGATAGATGAATAATAGTTCGTATTTATGTATAAAAATTCATTCACCCTCCCATTTACTAACACCGTTGTAGTGTTAACAAACCCTATAAATAACAATGTTTATATATTGTTTTTAGGAGAAATCATCTCTTTTGCATGGATGAAAAATTATTCACAATTTGTACATTGGATTATACTTTCACAATGTTAGATACTACCTTTAGAGAGGTTAATATGGAAAATAAATAGATAAAGAATCCAAAATGGGAAGGGTGAATTATGTGGCCATTTGGGGGAAAAAAAATAAAAATATCGATCCCGAAAGTAGAGAAGATAGAAAAAAAGTTGGCCTGATTCGCGGAATATGGGGAAAGTTTCGAGGGATTGACTGGAAGAATCCAGTGAACAGGTGGAAATTACTGTTTGTTTCCCTTGTTGGTTGTATCGTTGTTTTTGGTGGAGGATACGGGGTTCTTTCATTAACAAATTCGCCTACATTCTGTGCGAGCTGTCACGAAATGGCACCAGAGTATTCATCCTATACAGCGAGTGCTCACAACCAGATAACATGTGTCCAGTGTCATATCAAGCCTGGTTTTACCAATATGATTACCCACAAAATGAAATCAATGAAAGAAGTGTACTACCATGTAACTGGTGTTCCTGAACAAATCGTTCAAACCGAAGAAGAGGCCGTTTCGAACGAAAACTGTTTGCAATGTCACTCAAAGAACCGTCTTGTTACGGCATCTGGGGACCTAAAGGTTAACCATAAAGGCCATATCGAAAAAGATATTCCTTGTATTACCTGTCATGCCGGTGTTGTTCACGCTAAGATGGCAACCCGCGGTATCAACGTCGAAGAAGTTCGCGGCAAATGGACTGTAAAGAGTGCGGAGAAATTAATGGAAAAAAAATACTTGAGACCTAACATGGGTACGTGTATTGACTGCCATGACAAAGTAAATAACGGCGAAAAGCCTTGGAAAGATCCAGCTTATAACGTACCGGTTAATCCGGAAGCAGTCGAGAAAAAACTGGAAGAAAAGGTCAATGAAGCAACAAAAGAAACGGCAACAATATCAACCACAGAAGGCGAAAATGCGGAGGAAGCAGCTGCCGCGCACGATGAAAAAACGCAAGATATCATTTTACAAGCAATCGGAAAGCAAAAGAAAGATGTTAAGGTTTCAATGGAATGTGAAACTTGTCACAAAAAAACTGAAATTCCTAAAACGCATAAAAATGTTGATTGGGGCAATAATCACGGCGGTACTGCTGTTCAACAACTAGATAAATGTATGAACTGTCACCAAGATTCAAAATGGGTAAGGGAAATTCCAAAAGAAGACATCATCTCACTTCTTAAAATGGGTAATCAAAATGTGAAGTATACACCAAGCGTAACACTTGCAAAAGAACAAGCACGAACTAATAAATTCTGCAGTGCCTGTCACTCTGATCGTCCCTCTGGACATGGTGAAAGCAATCAATGGTTGACTGCGCATGCATCCAAAGCCGAAACAAGTGACCAGAAAGCTGAATGCTTTGTTTGCCATGACCGTGATAAACCAAAAGCAGACTCAACTAATGCAAAAGCACCGACAGATGTTTATTGCCAATACTGTCATAGAACTGGCTTTAAAGATGATAAGAAATAAACGGAAATCGTTCTAGAGGAGGGTAAATAATGGAAAAAGAAATCAAAGACCAGATCTCCCCTCCACGGACTCGCTACAAGGTATATAAATATTTAACAGTAGCACTGCTATTTATCGTCGTCTTTTTCTCATTGGGACTAATAGGAGTAGAAACTACTTCCAGTTCAAGTTTCTGCTCCTCATGCCATGAGATGAAGCCGGAGTATTATACGTGGAAGGCGTCCACACATAGTGAAGTGGATTGTGTTAAGTGTCATATAGGCTCGGGTACAGAAGAATATGCTAAAGCGAAAGCAAACGGATTAATGCAGGTGTATAAGAAAGCAACACAGACATACACCGCTCCTATCAGAATGCCAAAGGAAATACCTGATAGTGCGTGTGAGTCATGCCACGATGTTTCGAAACGAGAGGTCACAGCATCTGGGGACATTATTATCCCTCATGATAAGCATAAAAATAAAGAAATTGAGTGTATTCAATGTCATAACGGAATAGCGCACGGTAAAATTGCGGATCGAAAGATGACTTTCCAAACAGATTATGAAAAATGGGATCGTAAAACGGGTATATCTGCAATGGCCGATTTAAAATTCACTCGTCCAGACATGGACACATGTATTGAATGTCATAAGGCTCGTAAAATAACCACCGAATGTTCAGCGTGTCATACAACGGGAATGGTTCCAAAAAGCCATAAAGAAGCGGAATTTAAAACGAAAACACACGGCAAGCAGGCTGCAGAGCAATTAAAGAAGTGTAACCAGTGTCATAGTGATATGTCAAAAGATAAGCTTAAAGGTTATGATGATGTATCAGTTTTAGAGAGCTTCCTTAACAGCGGTCAAGCACAAGCAAAACAAAAGAACCATTTTAACTATGCTAAAGAAAATACTTTTTGTGAGGATTGCCATAAAAAACGCCCTGCAAGCCACGACAGTCATTTCTACAATAACCATGGTGCAATTGCTAACCAAAACCAAGAATCCTGCCAAGCATGCCATGAGGTGAAAAAGTCGAGTACGACAGGTGGAAATCAAGTAACATGCGCTTCTTGTCATCCAAGCAAACATAGTCAAAAGAATAGTTGGAAAGAAAATCATCCGATTTCGTTAGATGGAATTAAGAAACCTTCAGAGAAATGCTACAACTGCCATGCTAAAGCTAGTTGTTCAAAGTGTCATAAGTAGAAAAAACAAATGAAATTCGAGGTGGATATTAATGGAAGCTAGAGAGCTGCCGATCAATCCAGAACCGGAAATTAATGAAAGAACGAAGTTAAAAGAAGAGAATAAAAAGTATTTTACAAAATTACAAGCTGCCTTGCTTCTTATCGTCACGATATTAGTGAGTATTGGTGGAGGCTACTATATAAGCGACAAATATTTATGGTCTAATGCAAGTCAAGAAAGAATTAATGAGCAGCTAGATTATTATAAAGCATTAGTAGATTCTGAACCGAATAATCCTGAACACCGAGTAAATTTAGGATACACCTACTTCTTAAAAGGTGATAACAGCAATGCCATTAACCAGATGAAAGTTGCAACCGATCTAGACAGTAAATACTTTGGAGCCTATTTTAACCTTGGTCTCGTTTATATCGATGAAGAAAGATACAACGATGCCTTAAAGCAGGCCCAAAAAGCAGTCGAGTTGGGACCACGTAATTTTAAAGCCCATTTATTGTCAGGAATGGTATATCGGGATTTGAAAATGTATGAAGAAGCAACCCAATCTCTTAAAGAAGCTCTTAAGTTGATGCCGACTAATACGGATATCATTACCGAAATTGGTCGAGTGGAAGAAGATCAAGGACACAAAAAAGAAGCAGAGAAATTTTTCAAAGAGGCTTTAAACTATGACCCACTATATAAACCTGCATCAGAAGGCTTAGAGAGAATCGCTGCAAATGACAAAGACAGCAAATAGAAGGAGTTGACCACTTTGAAAAAGAGAAATGTTTATATATTGATGAGTATTATTGTCACACTTTCCGTTGCTTTTTTTGCAGCCATCTATTTCTTAAATTTAGAATCGACCATAAAACCGATTGTTGCAAAAGTAGACCCGAGCGGACCACCAGTATATACGAATTCATTATATGGCGAATTTAACAAACCCCTTAACAAACCAATGGATGTAACTAAAATTGGAGAGTTCGTTTATGTAAGTGATACAAATAACAAACAAGTTCAAGTATTTGATCAATCAGGTACTTCAGTTTTCAAATTTGGTAAAGAGGGTACAAAAGATGGCGAATTTAAATTTCCATATGGAATAGCTGGTGATAAGGATGGCAACATCTATGTAGCTGACTTGTACAATGGCAATATTTCCATTTTTGATTCAAAAGGCAAGTTCATTAAATACTTTAATAAGAACGAAAAAGACATTAAATCACCTGGTGGACTCCGCATTTTCGATGAGAAACTCTACGTTACCGATATTAAAGCAAACAAACTATTTATATTTAATCTAGACGGCAAGAAATTAAGGGAAATTGGCGGCCCTGGTGTGGAGGAAGGAAAATTCATTGCACCCAATGCGGTAACAGTAGATAAAGATAATCAAATCTATGTTACAGATTCCGGGAATAATAGGGTACAAGTTTTTGATAAAGACGGTAAATTTATCAAAGTTATTAATGGTTCAAAAGATGGTAAAGGCGATCCAACACTGCTTAATCCTCGAGGAGTAGGTGTTGATTCAAAGGGTAATGTTTATGTGGTAAATAATCTCTCACATAATATTTATGCTTTCGATAAAGATGGGAATCAAATGTTTGAATTAGGTGGAATGGGAACGGATAATGACAAACTTTACCTTCCAAATGGTCTGTTTATCGACGATCGAGATACATTGTTCGTGACAGATACAATCAATCAAAGAGTCTCCATTTTCTACTAATAACCCTTTTTGTTTAAGGAGGTGATTTCGAAAGATCGCTGCTTTAACGTTATTCACTTAATTTAGAGAAAAAGAGAGAAAATTGGGAGGTTTTAAGAATGAGTAAGTTGAAATTGGGCTTGTCATCTGTATTTATGCTGATTTTATTAAGCATATTTAGTGCGGTTGCCTTTGCTGAGGATGGAGTACCTCCAACCTCTACAAATCCAGCACCTGGAATTCATGTAGGTGATGTTGATAACTTTGGTAATAAAAGTACCCACAAAACCCATGGTAATTTCCAAAACAACACTAACTCTTGTGCAAACTGTCATAGTACGCACAACGGGGAAGACGAAAAGTTGTTAATGAAAGACGGGGAATATGAACTTTGTATGTCCTGTCACGATGGTACAATGGGCTTTTATGATGTTACAAAAGGCAGCGGAGCAGGAACTTTTGATGATTCACACTTAAGTTCTTCTATGCATAATGTTGATTCAGATCTGTTAGTAAAACAAGCACCTGGTGCGGTTAAGAATACATCAAATGATGTATTAGAATGTTCAAGCTGTCACAATCCACACGGTTCTGCTAACGACAGATTATTAAAAGAAACTGTTATCGGAGCTACACCGTTTGCTTTTAATCCTACAACAAATGTAGCAGTTCCAGTTGGTACTAAAACAATCAATCTTGCCTTAACAGAAGATCCTGAATTTGCGGCTATTAACTCTCTTACGGGTACTAGTGGATTAAAAATCACAAAATCAATTGGACCAAAAGATTCAATTGATAAACAATACTATTCTCAATTCTGTTCTGCTTGTCACGATGATTATTTAGCGAAGAGATCATCTGGCAGACCTAGCAACGCAACTAAGACAGACACACATGATTACTTGTTCTCACATACTACGAACTCTACTTCTACAGGAAGAAACTGTGCTGCTTGTCACTATGCGCATGGTACAGATGTGACAACGTTAACAGATGCATTAGGACAAAAAGTTGCGGACCTTACTAAGCCGGTTGCAGATGGCGGGAAATATGGCTGGACTCAAGAAAAAGCTGAAGCATACATGAAAGATGTAAGTGCGAAAGGTTCTTCTTTAAAGAAATATACTAACATGGCGATTTGTTTTGCTTGTCACGCCACTAGTATCTCAAATCAGGTTGATCCACAATACATTGGCCCGGATGGACGTTTCATTGGAAGAGGATTAATCAGATAAAAATTAAGGCGCCCAATGGGACCTTTGAAAGAATAGTAATGATTGAACAAGGTAGCAATAGTAATATTGTTACCTTGTTTTAAATGATTAAACTTTGAAAATAGTAAACTACATAAATTAAATCCAAAATGAACAGAAAAACGACCAATCTTACCTCCCAAAGTGGTTTGTTTTTTGATTATATACACCTTCTAAATGTGCTCTGACTGTAAAAAAAGATAGATTAGGATATTTTGATCTTTTAAGGGGGTGGTAAAAAAAGAAAGATTGAGCCTGTTCAACCACATAGAAAAAAGAAAAAGAGAGAGAAAAACAAACAGAAAGATTTATGGGAGGTTTTTTAGAAATGAGTAAGTTAAAAATTAGCTTGTCTGCATTGTTAGTGCTTGTCCTAGTGAGCCTGTTTGGCGCATTAGCTTCTGCAGCAGAATTTACACCTACGACCACAAATCCAGCACCTGGCATTAACGTTGGGGACGTTGACAACTTTGGTAACCAAAACACACACAAAACCCATGGTAACTTCCAAAACAACACCAACTCTTGTGCGAACTGCCATAGCACGCACAACGGGGAAGATGAAATGTTGTTAATGAAGAGTGGCGAATACGAACTTTGTATGTCCTGCCATGATGGCACAATGGGCTTCTATAACGTTACAAAAGCAAGTGAAGCTGGTGTAATCGATTCACACGAAATGAGTGCATCCATGCACGATGTGAAATCAGAACTAACAGAAAAAGCAGCGCCTGGAGCACTAAATAATAAATCTACTGGTACATTCGAATGCTCTAGTTGTCATAATCCACATGGTTCAGCTAACGATCGATTACTAAAGGAAACTGTTGCCGGTAAAACATATGCTAACACTTACAATGTCACTATCGTTGGTTATACAGAAACTATTGTTAAAACACCACTAGCAGTAGGGAATAAAGCAATTAAACTTAATTTAGTAGAAGATCCTGAATTTGCGGATATCAACAACAGCACGACTATGTCAGGATTAAAAATTTACAAATCAAATGGGATCTACAACAAACCTGCTGATGGGTTAACTCAAGCACAGGTTTATGATTACAAATTGAATTACTCTGAATTCTGTGCAAGCTGTCATGATGATTACTTGAAAAATAGAGAAAATGGACCAAGGGCTGATGGGGTACATTATACACATACAACCAATAGTACTAAGCAAGGTAGAAGCTGTACAGCCTGTCACTACGCACATGGTACAGATATTACTCTATTAAAAGACACAGCTGGTAAAACAATTGCCGATTTACAAAAACCAATTGCAGATGGCGGAAAAGGCTGGACTGAAGCACAAGCTAAAGCTTACATGAAAGAAGTAAGTCCTAAAGGTTCATCCTTGAAGAGATTTACAAACATGGCTGTATGTTGGGCTTGTCACCAATCTACACACCAAATTGCAAATACTCCAGGAACCACAAATTATCCAAATACTACAGATTATAAAAACTACTTAGTTCCTGGTGGAGATTACTCAGGTAAATCGTTAATTAAATAATTAAAAAAAGCTAACAAATAGCCCATCTATTTGTTAGCCCCACTAAAATTCACAGTAAACAAGGTGGCAATATCACTATTGTTACCTTGTTTTTATTATGGCACCTGAGGATAAAAAGTGTCAAAAATATTTAACTTAACGACGAAAATTAATGTTAATTCAGTTGATATAATTAATTATAGTTTTATACCTAATTCGTGAAAAGTAGAGGATGAATAGCATGAAAAGGAAGAACTACAAACGAAAGCTAATCTCATTCATTGTTATTTGGAGCGTTGTTCTTAGTTCCCTCCTTTTTAGTTCTCCTGATAACATAGTTGTATTAGCATCGGCTGATACTGAAATACAATTAGTATCACCGGAACAAGGAGCGGTGTTTAATGCTCCAACGGTTGAAATTATTGGAAGTATTTCGGATGAACTTACCCTAGCTAACAACCTTTTAATCAAGGTGTTTGAACAGATTGATGCTTCTTTACAGCCTATTGATATTACTGGCGATGGAAAGCTTACAATTGTACCACAAGAGAAATATGCAGACTTCACCTTTTCAAAAGAGTATAGTGAGGGAACTCATAAGATAACGTTTGTGGTTACTAACGAGGATGGTGTAAGCGCAAAGGTAGATCAAACGTTTACAGTAGAGTCTGCTAGTGCAGAGCCAGCGAATAATTCTTCAGCAGCATCAGATAATGGAACAGCAGCCCCACTCCAACCATCACCTGAAGAAAGCGGCACAAGTCAAAATTCCACTTCAACAACTGCTGCGAGTCAAGTGTCATCCAAAGTAACGGATACTTCTCAACTAACGGTTGAGGAGGTCAGTAGGCCATATATGGCCCATATGTATCTTATTCCAAAGGGGAGCGAAAATAAGTACGAACCTGGAAAAGAAGTACCCAGCAGCTTTCTTCCTGCTGAGGATATGACGAGAGTGCCATTGGATTACATGATATTAATAGATGTCAGAAGCAAGGAACCATTAACTAAAACTCAACCTTTGTTAACGTCATTTGGGAATTTTACAGGAAAGGAAGACTTAGTAAAAACCACTTTATTAACGGATAATCTTACATCCTATGTCTATACCTTTACGCCTGATAAAAGTTTTACGTTTAAAACAAGCTATTATGTCTATGTAAGCCCCAAATTTTCAAGCGAATCGGGGAATGAAATTATCCCTAGATTCCTAAAATTTACGACTGTCAGTCAATATGAAGAATATCAATTTCAGGCTGACAAAGGGGACAACGGGAAGGATTACAGGGATAACGACTATATCCATGGACCTTATTCCGTTGTCACTAATGCATGTGCCTTCTGCCATAGTACTCACAACGGGACTAATGATTTTCTTATAAGTGGTGAAAAAGGATCAACCGAAAATGAATTGTGCATGGCATGCCATGATGGAACGGGGGCACCAAAGATAGAGGGAGATAATATTCACAGGAAACATTATCTAGATGATAGTGTTTCCTGTTCTAGCTGTCATGATCCTCATAATCCTGGGACGAAAGAGAATCCAAACAGTTTGCATAGTATTTCAGTTCCTGATAATAATGGCAGTCACTTTATGGCATACAATAAAGCGAGTTCAGCTGTCGGTAATGCTGATGACTTTTCATTATGTTTGAGTTGTCATAATGGCAAAGAAGATACGATTAGTCAAAAACAAATCACAGATATTGAAAAATATTATAAAGAAGCAACGTTTATTGGCCAATCGGGTCACAATATTAAAGCTTCTGATGATAGCGGCAGTTCATTAAACGGTCAACTTCCATGTGCTGAATGTCATGAAACGCATGGTTCCGAAAATCTAAAAATGCTAAGATCAGAGCTTGGAAACATAAAGCTCGCGGATGATTCGAAAAAATACATCTCATCTGGTGATACCTGGAATGCCGCCAATGAACGTGATTTTTGTTTGAAATGCCATAATCAATCTACGATAATATATGGTAAAACCGCATTATTCAAAGAAAAAGACGATCTTGATCAGCCTATTATTGGACACCGGCTTGATGAAGATAAGGACGTAAGTTGTTCTTCATGCCATGGTGGTCAATCGAAATCATTTATTGAAGCGGCCCATTCACCTGGAAAATTATCGAAATAAAAAACGAGAGGAAATTCTCTCAACTCGTTTCTTTCTATAATATTTTTTCATCCACTCCTGCTCAACATCAATCCTTCCTGAGCAGGTTTATTCTTTTTAATGACCAAACTTTGAAATTTAGGCTGTTCTCACGCTATAATGGTTAAGAATCTGAGGAGCGTTTTCAGAATAAAATACAACACAGGATATTTTTAATTTCTATAGAGGTGAAGATAATGGAATTAGCAGAAATTCGTAATGAACTTGAAAAAACAGCTAAGAAATTAGCGGACTTTAGGGGGTCTCTTTGACCTTGAGAATAAAGAAGCAAGAATTGCTGAATTAGATGATGAGATGCTCCAGCCTGAATTTTGGAATGATCAGCAGGCAGCGCAGACAGTCATTAGTGAAGCAAATGGATTAAAGGATCAGGTCAATGAATTTTATGAACTGAATAATAGCTTTGAGAACTTGGAATTAACCTATGAACTGGTCAAAGAAGAAAGTGATGAAGAATTGCGTGCTGAGTTGGAGGATGAACTTCAACAGCTAACAGCGCGTTTGAGTCAATTTGAACTGCAGCTTCTCCTAAGCGAGGAGTACGATAAAAATAATGCGATTTTGGAACTTCACCCGGGTGCTGGTGGAACAGAATCACAAGACTGGGGCTCGATGCTGCTTCGGATGTATACTCGTTGGGCAGAGAAAAAGGGCTTTAAGGTCGAGACACTTGATTACTTGCCTGGTGATGAAGCGGGAATTAAGAGTGTTACACTTGCAATTAAAGGGCATAATGCGTATGGCTACTTAAAAGCGGAAAAAGGGGTTCACCGTCTCGTTCGGATTTCACCTTTTGATGCCTCAGGCCGACGCCATACCTCTTTCGTTTCTTGTGAAGTTATGCCTGAATTTAATGAGGAAATTCAAGTGGATATCCGTACTGAGGATCTAAAAATTGATACGTATCGTGCAACAGGAGCGGGTGGACAGCATATCAATACTACTGATTCGGCTGTCCGGATTACCCACCTGCCAACAGGTGTGGTGGTAACGTGCCAATCCGAACGCTCACAGATTAAAAACCGTGAAGCCGCCATGAAGATGTTGAAATCTAAGTTGTATCAATTGGAAATTGAGCGCCAGGAACAAGAACTGCTCGAAATTCGCGGCGAACAGAAAGAAATCGGCTGGGGAAGTCAAATCCGTTCTTACGTTTTCCATCCGTATTCAATGGTGAAAGATCACCGCACTAGCACAGAAAGCGGGAATGTTCAGGCCGTTATGGACGGAGATTTGGACCAGTTTATTAATGCGTATCTAAGATCGAGAATTTCGTAATATGATTTGAAACATAAAAAAGAAAAGCCTTTGCCGACCAATTCGGCAAAGGCTTTTCTTTTGGGATTTATATGCCGATTATTCATATTTTTAATACATTTAATGATCATTTTTTTTGCCAAAACAATCGCTAAATGTACGAATGGGAACAATCCTTATAAAAACTAGTTGATTGACAAATGCTAAGAGAAATTTTAGTCCTTTACCACGTCAACTTAATGCCGTTTACACTAAAATTTGCCCGTGCTATACTCACTTTCGGTGTGAAAAAAGCAGTTAAAAGAAAGATACTTTGAGGAGAATAGCTTTATGAATATATTGAGTAATTTAACACAAACTTATCCGAAAATGAGAATAGCAGTCGATTATCTTTTCGTATTAATTGGCGCAGGCATCATTGCTCTTGCCTTTAACGTTTTTTTACTTCCAAACCAAGTGGCCTCAGGCGGAGTCAGCGGCATTAGTACGATTCTGAAATCGGTGCTAGGGTGGGAACCAGCCTACGTACAGTGGGCATTTAATATTCCCTTATTTATAGCTGGCGTTGTCTTGTTAGGAAAGCATTTTGGTGTAAAAACCCTTGTGGGAACGATTTTTTTACCATTTATTGTTTTCTTTACCAAAAATTTAGAGCCTTGGACGAATGACGCCCTCCTAGGGGCTTTGTTTGGGGGAATTGGTGTAGGGCTTGGTCTCGGCATCGTGTTTAGGGGGAAGGCATCGACTGGAGGAACAGACCTTTTAGCTCAAATCATTAATAAATATACAGGCTTTACGCTCGGCCGATGCGTTGTTATGATCGATGGATTAATCGTATTTGCAGCTTCAATTGTGTTTGATATCGAAAAGGGGTTGTATGCCTTAATTGCCCTTTATGTAACAAGCAAAACAATTGACCTGATTCAGGTAGGCTTTGGCCGGTCAAAAATGGCGATGATTATAACAGATAAACAAGAAGAAGTTCGTGAAGGAATTTTGAATAAAATTGACCGTGGTGTGACAAAACTATCAGCATATGGTGGTTTTACTGACCATGAACGGCCAGTTCTGATGTGCGTTGTTGATCAATCAGAGTTCACTAAATTGAAACAATTGGTTAAAGCCCTTGACCCATCGGCATTTGTGGTCGTTATGGATGCTGCTGAGGTGTTAGGCGAGGGTTTCAAACGGGCGTAGAATTGGTATAATAGGGCATCGGTGGTAATATTTTCTGAAGGAGGTATTGCATTGAAGAAGAAGTTGTTAACATTGTTAATGGGTACTGCATTTGTGATGGGACTAGCTGCATGCGGAGGCAACGACAATGGAAAAGACACAGGAAAAGACACAGGTACGGACACAGCAACCAATGATGCAGGAGCGAAGATATTTGATCAAAAATGCTCCAGTTGTCATGGTGGCGATCTTACGGGTGGTATGGGACCAAATCTAACAAAGGTTGGCTCAAAGTACTCTAAAGACGAAATATTAAATATTATTAATAATGGTAGAGGCCAAATGCCAGCAAAGGTAGTAACCGGCAATGATGCTGAGCAAGTAGCAGAGTGGCTCGCAGCCAAGAAATAAAAGTCTCAAGATGCGTTCTGTTTATAAAAAACAGGGCGCTTTTTTTTTGCAGACAATGAAAAAATTGTCGGGTTTTGTAATTCTTTGAAAAGAAACTGTAATATTTTTACCGGTTTTTTTAGCAATTTATGATGTTATAATAAAATTATGCGAAATTATGCACGTACTTTTTGTTATCCTAGACTATTTTGCAAATAAATAAAGATTTTGTCGAAAAAAATCGAGAATCTTTAAATAAAGGTGATAAAAATGATAGAACTACAAGATGTTTATAAAAAGTACCCTAATGGCGTTTCAGCCATTAATGGGATAGACGTCCGGATCAACCAGGGCGAATTTGTCTATGTCGTCGGACCAAGTGGTGCCGGAAAATCGACCTTCATAAAAATGATGTACCGTGAAGAAGTTCCCACTTCAGGGACGATCACTATGAATGGTGTAAACCTCGCAAAATTAAAAATGAAAAAGGTACCTATTTTTCGCCGGAATCTGGGTGTTGTCTTTCAAGACTTTAAACTGCTGCCGAGATTAACAGTCTATGAAAATGTGGCCTTTGCTTTAGAAGTTATTGAAGCCCAGCCAAAGGTTATTAAAAAACGAGTGATGGAAGTTCTCGACCTCGTTAACTTAAAGCATAAGATCAAAATGCTGCCGTCCGAGCTTTCAGGCGGGGAGCAACAACGTGTTTCGATTGCCCGCTCAATCGTCAATTCGCCGAAAGTCGTAATTGCGGACGAGCCTACCGGAAACCTTGACCCTGAAACATCATGGGAAATCATGAAAATATTTGAAGAGATTAATTCAAGAGGTACGACTATTATTATGGCAACCCATAACCGAGAGATTGTTAATACATTGATGCATCGTGTGATTGCCATTGAAGGCGGAAAAATCGTGCGTGATGATGAAAGAGGTGAATACGGTTATGAAAATTAGAACAATTGGCCGTCACTCTCGAGATAGTTTAAAGAATATCAGTAGAAATGGCTGGATGACTTTTGCATCCGTAAGTGCTGTTACCGTTACCTTGATTTTAGTTGGTGTCTTTTTCGTTATTATGATGAATCTGAACAGAGTAGCGCAAACCATTGAAGATGATGTGCAAATTCGCGTTCATATCGATGTTGCTGCAAACGCACAGGATCAGCAAAAATTAAAAACTGATATTGAAAGTATGCCTGAAGTAAAAAGTGTCACTTTCTCCTCCAAACAGAATGAACTAAACAATTTAGTGAATAGTCTTGGTGAAGAAGGTAAGTCGTTTAAACTTTTTGAACAGGACAATCCCTTAAACGATGTATTTATCGTTAAAACTAAAAAACCAACAGATACGATGCAAGTAGCTGAACAAATCAAAAAATCGAATTATGTTGCCAAGGTAAAGTATGGCCAAGGCAAGGTGGAAAAATTATTTAAGTTTATTAAAGCAAGCCGCAACGTTGGAGTGGTATTGATAATCGGCTTATTCTTTACGGCTATTTTCTTAATCTCTAATACAATTAAAATTACGATTATTGCAAGACGCAGAGAGATTAAGATTATGAGATTAGTAGGAGCAACGAATACATTTATCCGTTGGCCGTTCTTCTTAGAAGGACTATGGCTTGGTATAATTGGGTCGATTTTACCAATTATCTTAATTTCAATTGCCTACTATCGTGCTTATGATTATATTGGCCCAAGGCTTGAAGGTACTTTTATCAAGGTTCTTCCATTTGACCCATTTATGTACCAAGTTTCCGGCATTCTGATTTTAATGGGTGCACTGATTGGAATTTGGGGAAGCTTAATGTCCGTTAGAAAATTCTTAAAGGTATAAGCAGAAAACGCTGAAATGTCCGTATCAGGGCAGCAATTTCTGCGCTTACGTCGAAGGATTTACGTATGTATCTTATTAAGTCAGGAAGGATGCTATCATATCCTTCCTGATTTATTGTTGCCGTCCGACCTATTCCTAGAATAGACGCGTGAGTCACTCAAAATGTTTTTGTACAACAACATTCGTCCACAAACAGATAAACATGATTTACCTGTACATAGAATGAAAGGGAGGAGTAACCGGAAAATGAACAAATCAGTAATTACGATTGCCGTTGCTGCAACGGTTGGACTTGGGACCATTTTTGGAGGAGTTCCTGGTAAAACAGAAGCTGAATCAATCTCTAGTCTAAAAGGTGAACAAAATAAAATCCACGACAAACGTGCCAATATACAATCAGGTATTAATCAAGCAAATAGTAAGATTAACACATTGAAAAGTCAGCAGGCAGATGTAAAGAGTGAAATGAAACGCCTTGATTTTGCAATTGACGATACAATCACAAAAATAGATGATAAATCGGAAAAAATAAAAAATACAAAAGTCGAGATTACGAAACTGCAAGCTGAAACAAAGGTGATCCAAGAGCGAATTAAAAAGAGAAATGTTCTTTTAAAGGATCGAGCTCGAAGCTATCAAGAAAATGGCGGCATGGTCAATTATTTGGATGTGCTAATGGGTTCAACGAGCTTTAGCGATTTTATTGACAGGGCCAATGCGGTTGCCACTATCATGCAGGCAGACCAAGATATTATTAAGCAGCATGAGGCCGATAAAGAGGAACTTGCGCAGAAACAAGCAAAAGTAGAAAAAGATCTTTCCAGCCTCGAAGAGATGCTAGCAGACTTAAAAAATATGAATCAGCAATTGACTGAACAAAAGAAAGAAAAAGATACACTATTAGCAAGCCTTAAAGACCAGGAAGAAGAAGTCCATGAAGGTATGATGGAGCTGCAAGAGGAGGAGCAAATTCTTGCTGCTCAAGAGGCGGCTATTAAACAGGCCATTCAAAATGAAAAAGAGGCACAAAGAAGAGCAGCGGAAGAAGCGAAAAGAAACACGAACTCGAACGCTGGAAATAATAGTGGGTCTCAATCTATTGCCGCTCCTAATGTTTCCGGTGGATCCTGGACGCAGCCAGCTGCAGGATATCGTAGTTCTGGTTTTGGCGGCCGCGGTGACGGGAATCACTATGGTGTTGATATTGCCAACGGAACTAAGGTGCCAATTGTAGCTGCAGCAAATGGTGTGGTTATCAGATCCTATTATTCTAGCACGTATGGAAATTGTATTTTCGTTTCTCACTCGATTAATGGACAAGTTTATACAACCGTTTATGCCCATATGACCCAACGTTATGTCGGAAGCGGGGCTAGCGTGAAAAAAGGTCAAAAGATTGGCCTAATGGGTAATACTGGTGCTTCAAGAGGGCAGCATTTGCATTTTGAACTCCATAAAGGACCATGGACGCAGGATAAGCGTTATGCAATCAATCCTGTCGGCATAGTTCCACTACCATAAAAAATTCGAAGAAGCCTCGTGCTTCTTCTTTTTTTATACCTATCGATCATCATAACTCGTCCAATCGTTACATATATGTTAATAAACGGGCAGGAATTCGGTGCCTTTTTAGAAAAATAAATAGGACAGGCATTTTTAACTCGAGGAGGATTGGGATGAATCGTAGATGGATTGCCCTGTTGATGACAGGTTCGCTCCTGACAGGAGCGGTAGGCACATATGCAGGTATGCAGTTGTTAGATCATAATGGCAGCAGTAAGAAACTAGAACAAGTGCAAACCACCAAGAATAATGGAATAACTGCGGTAGAAAAAGGAGCAGATCTAGCAAAAGTAGAGAATGCCTATGATCTTATTTTAAGCAGGTATGTTGAAAAAGTAGATCAGGAAAAGTTGGTAGAAGGTGCGATTCAAGGGATGTTGTCCGTCCTAAAAGATCCCTATTCAGTCTATATGGACAAGGAAACAGCCCAGCAATTCACCCAAACCTTGGAATCGTCCTTTGAAGGTATTGGTGCCGAAGTGGGGATGGTGGATGGGAAGATTGTAATCGTCTCGCCGTTCAAAAATTCTCCGGCCGAAAAAGCAGGCATCAAACCAAATGATCAAATTTTAGAAGTGGATGGTAAAAGTGTTGAAGGGTTGGACTTGAATAAAGCAACACTTAAAATCCGCGGCAAAAAAGGGACAAAGGTACAATTATCTATTGCAAGAAAAGGGTTAACGGATCCGCTCGTCATTGATGTCACCCGCGATGAAATTCCACTTGAAACGGTCCATGCTTCTATAAAAAAACAGGATGGCAAAAAAATTGGCTATATCGAAATCACTTCGTTTTCAGAGGATACGGCAGCTGATTTTGAAAAGGAATTATCTGCCTTAGAAAACGATAATATAAAAGGGTTGATTATTGATGTGCGTGGAAATCCAGGCGGCCTTTTAGACAGTGTCGGTGAGATATTAAAGGAATTTGTTCCAAAAGATAAGCCATATGTCCAAATTCAACAGCGGAACGGTGAAAGAAAACGCTACTTCTCTAATCTTACCGAGAAAAAGGATTATCCTGTACTTGTCCTTGTCAACAAAGGCAGTGCCTCCGCATCTGAAATTCTTGCTGGTTCCTTACAAGAAGCGGATGGTTACCAACTTGTCGGCGAAACTACATTCGGAAAAGGCACTGTTCAACAGGCGGTACCGATGGGGGATGGAAGCAACATCAAGCTAACGTTATTTAAGTGGCTGACCCCAGAAGGACATTGGATTCATAAAAAAGGAATCGAGCCCGATGTGGCCATTAAACAGCCAGCCATCTTCGCCACTCATCCGATTCAAGTGGAGGAAGCATTAGAAGAGGATATGAACAATGAGCAAGTTAAGAACGCCCAAGAGGTGTTAGCAGGCTTAGGATTTGCTCCAGGGCGGACGGATGGATATTTCAGCAAGGAAACGGCCATGGCCGTTAAAGGCTTCCAGCTCCAAGCGGACATAGAGCCAACAGGAAAAATTGGTCCGGAAACAGCTGCCAAGCTTGAAGAAGCAGCTATTCAAGAGATGAAAAAAGAGAAAAATGATCTTCAGTTGCAAACAGCATTGCGTTTAATTACTAAAGAGTAGAGCAGGGGCAAAAAGCCTCTGTTTTTCTTTTGGTCTTTATTGGTATAATATTTTTACCATTTTCTAAAAACTAGCAATATGTTTTGTGATGGCAATTTGGTAAAATACTCTTTAGGAGACTTTTCCATAATAGATTACTAGAAATTTTAATAGAGGCAGGTGGCAGGAATTGGTGCAAATATGGCTTGTGGAACTTCTGAAAGGGACAGGCAAGTTATTTCTTCATCCTGTTTTATACTATCTCGTTTTCCTTACAGGGATTTTAGGCGTTATGAGGGTGAAACGTGAGCGGAAAAATTTTCATATTCGGGCACATGACGCCTATTTCGAACTTAGGCAGTTATTTCCGCTCGGATTTGTAATCGGACTTGTGCTTTCGCTAATTGTTGTTGCGGCAGGGATTACCGTTCCATTCGCAGCCATCCTGCTTATAGCAGGATTTACATTTTTGTGGTCATTGACCACCAATGTACGGTGGATATCACCTGTATATACTGTTGGGGCAGCCTTTTTCACAATCATACTGATAGCTGAAAATAATTGGTCGATTCCGCTTTTTTCAAAGTCGTTCCATGAATTAAGTGACAAGATTTATCCTTCTATTGTCATTGTGCTCGGTCTACTGATCATTGCAGAAGGGATCCTGATATTTAAAAGGGGCAGTTATGGGACATCTCCTAAACTTGCCAAAAGTAAACGCGGCCAAAATATAGGATTACATGAAGGGAAGCGTCTCTGGATGCTGCCGTTATTCCTGCTTATTCCAGGTAATGCACTGCATCTTCCTTTTGATTGGTGGCCTGTCTTCCATTTGGGTGCTAAAGAGTACACGTTCATCTTTGTTCCATTCGCGATTGGTTTTCACCAGCAAGTGAAAGGAATGCTGCCCAAGATTGCTATTCAACTTCATGGCCGCCGGGTAATCGTTCTTGGGGTGTTCATTACACTTCTTTCAGTTGCAGGCTACTGGTTCCCGCTTAGTTCGATTGGAACTGCTGCACTAGCTGTTCTCGGTCGTGAAATCATTAGCTTACTCGCAGGTTTGAAGGATGACAATCTCCCGTTTTATTTTTCCAAAAAAAATCAAGGCCTGATGATTATTGGTGTCATTCCCGAGTCACCAGCAAGTAAAATGGGTTTGCAAGTGGGGGAAATCGTCTCTAAAGCAAATGGCGTATTGGTTCGTGATGAAAAGGTGTTTTACGAAGCACTGCAAAAAAATCGCGCTCACTGCAAGCTGGAAGTCCTCGATACTAATGGAGAGATCCGTTTCGTCCAACGTGCCCTTTACGAAGGTGACCACCACGAGCTTGGCATCCTCTTTGTACAGGACGAACGCAAGTATGATGTGAAAACTGGATAATAGCTGGTGCCTGACACCATTCATGACACCATTTACTAAAACCACTTAGCCATCTGTGCTGAGTGGTTTTTTTATGATTTTTTATGGTACCTTAGATATCTTTCAAAAAGCAAAAGTTAAATACGTTGACATGGAAAGAGAAATATTATAAAATTACTTTGAATTAAAGATATTGAAATTAATAATACTTTAATTGGAGATTTATTGGAGTTATAGTGTGGGAGAAAATCCTGCAAAGAGTGTTTTGTTTAATATGAACACTACGTAATTTTTTAGATAAAAAATCTATATAGGTGGTGTTGAGTTGGGTTTTTTAGGTAGACTATTTGGTGAATCAAATAAGGAGGAAAAAACAATGACAAAATTAAACATTGGGATTATTTTAGGAAGCACACGTCAAGGACGTGTTAGCCCGCAAGTTGGGGAATGGGTGAAAGGGATTGCTGACCAACGCGGCGATGCAAATTATGAAATCGTCGATATCGCAGACTTCAATTTACCATTCTTAGGTACAACTGATGGTTCTGAACCAGGAATCGCAGAATGGAATACTAAACTTGCGAGCTTAGATGGCTTTGTATTCATCGTACAAGAATACAATCACAGCATCACTGGTGCCTTAAAAAATGCGCTTGATTTTGCTCGTGAAGCATGGAATAACAAAGCTGCAGGGATTGTAAGCTATGGTTCAACAGGCGGAGCACGTGCTGCTGAACATTTACGTGGAATCTTAGGTGAGTTAAAAGTGGCGGATGTACGTACACATCCAACCTTGTCATTATTTACTGACTTTGAAAACGGCAGTGTTTTCAAACCAGCTGAATTACACCTAACAAATGTGAATGCAATGCTAGACGAAGTAAACCAATGGAGCGGAGCATTAAAAACAATCCGATAAAAAATAAACATGGGAGAGATGATTACTTGATCATCTCTCCCATGTTTATTTTTTGCATAAGCAGAATCATAATTTTCGATATTTTTTCAAAGAAAAGATATTCAACACGATGAATATGGCTGCAAAGATAAGTAGGGCAATGAGATCGCCGCTAATATCACTTAAATCTACCCCTTTATACATCACGCTTTTGAGAGCGTCCCCTGCATAGTACATCGGTATCACTTTTGCGACTGCCTGTAACCAATCTGCCATGCCTTCAAGTGGGAAAATTCCTGCGAAAAATATTTGTGGGATAACGGCAATGGGAATAAATTGGATCATTTGGAACTCTGAAGCTGCAAATGTCGATAAAAGGATTCCTAGCGAGAGCGCTACTAAAGCGAGCATTAAATTGATAAGCAGCACATTCCAAATGGACCCGACCAGAACGATATCTAATACATTAATAGCATAGAATACAACAATCATGGTTTGAATGACTGCAAATATACCATATCCCACCAGGTACGCAGTAACGATTTCCCATCTCCGAATTGGTGTGGACATCAGTCGTTCTAATGTTCCCGTTGTCCGCTCACGTAATAATCCAATCCCTGAAATAATAAAGACGAAGAAGAAAACAAAGAATCCGACTAATATCGGACTTAATACATCGAAAAAGACGGTGTCTGCATTTCCGTACACATAATCTATCTTGATGCTTTGCTGGACTTGACCTGCAGCAGCCGGGTTTTGCTGGATCAACTTAGCTTGATTCTCGGCGGCAACCGCTTGGCTGACTTTCATTTGCAGCGCTTTTGCGGCGGATGGATCGTTATTTTGCAATGTTAATTTTATCTGTCCATTCTCTTTTTCTAATAACCCATCAAGATCGTCATCGGTGACCGTATCAGCATTGATTTTTTCATATCGTTTAACGTGAATGTCAGCTTTTTTTATTACGTTGATAAGATTAGTATCAATTCCCTTGACACCTAGTTTCGGTTCCACTGAACTGCCATTAAATAAAAAGTACATCAGCGTCAGGATAAGCAGGGGGGCGACAAACAGCAGAGCCAGGGTGCGTTTGTCCCGAAACATTTGCCGGAAGATTCTTTTCACTAATGCCAACACTCTCATGATTGTTTCACCCCTGCTTTCAAGAAAACTTCATCAAAATCGTCCGTTCCGTATAATGCCTTTAATTCTTTTGGCGTTCCGCTTGTTAAAATCCGGCCATCGCGAACCATGGCTACATAATCACATTTTACGGCTTCATCCATGACATGGGTGGTAACAATAATGGTTTTTTGCTCCTCATTTTTCAACCGTAAGAACTCTTTCCAAATGGACAATTTTAATTCGGGATCAATGCCGACTGTTGGTTCATCTAAGATTAATATTTTAGGATCTTGGATTAATGCAATTGCCAAGGATAAGCGCCGTTTCATTCCCCCGGAATAGGCACCGACCCGCTTTTTTAAGTCATCGGTAAGATTGACTAAATTAGCGACATACGTGATCCGCTTTTGCTGTGCTTCTTTATTTAACCCAAATAAGGAAGCGAAAAACTTTAGATTCTCTCCGCCCGTTAACTCGCTATACAAAGCGTCCGCTTGGGCCATATAGCCAATTTCCTGAAGTAGCGAAAGGTTTGGCATTTTCTTATCCAACACATGAATCGAACCCTTATCCGCCTTTTCCATCCCAACAATCATTTTGACAAGGGTGGTTTTTCCGGCACCCGAAGGTCCAATCAATCCAAATAATTGCCCTTTCGCGATCGATAAGCTGACCTCGTTTAATACCGTTTTTTTTCCGAAACTTTTACTGACTTGTTCGACTTTAATGGTTGAATTCATCAA
This sequence comes from Bacillus sp. sid0103, assembly GCF_019219025.1. Next base: position 104,240 of record NZ_JAHUWN010000008.1, read on the forward strand.
TCATTCCTCCTAGGATGTTGACGCTGTTATAATTTTATTTTACAACCTAGGGTGATTTAAGCAATAAACAAAAAACAACATTGTGTTGATTATCGTTCGCTGGTCAACAATATCTATATTTTTTAGGCTCTGTTAAACTTGACTGTTGATTTCCGCTCCATTCGCTTCGCTTTCCGCGGGCGGTCAGGGGAGCCTCCTCGTCGCTGCGCTCCTGCGGGGTCTCCCCTGCCCCGTCCTCCCGCAGGAGACTTCGCGTCTTCCTCTTCAATCAACAGGATGTCAAAATCAACAATAAGCTTTAACACAGCCATTTTTAAAAAAAAGGGCTGCCTGTTCATAACAAGGCAGCCTACATTTTTTTCAAACCCATAACATGTCTTGGTCCCAATAAGGTGATTCGCGATAATATCATCGCCATTTCCTGAGGGGATTTTTCCATCCCGCTTTCTAGCCAATGTTGAATCACACCTAGGTGAGCTGAACTGACGTATGCAAAAAGATCGTCCACTGGAACAAGCATGTTCTCTCTGTTTATTTTAGACATAATATTATTGTAGAAGGTCTCCTTAATGAAATCTTTCATTTTCCCTTGGAATGATGCGTCGCCTTTTGGACCCAAAATCACTTTCATAAAACTTGAATTTTCATGGAAAAATTCGAATAGGTTAACAATGAACGGAAAGGGTTCATTCTCACTATTAAAGTTCATGAAATCAGTTGGGTTTATTTCCAGAGCTATTTTTTTCATTTCATTTAAAATCTCCGCTTCACTCTGCTCCAATAAATCAAATTTGTCATGATAATGTAGATAAAAGGTTCCCCGATTAATCCCCGCTTTTTCAGTTAAATCACGGACGGTTATTCCTTCAAAACCCTTTTCCTCCATTAACTCCGTCAGTGCATCACGAATCAGTCGCTTTGTCCGTAGAATGCGTTTGTCTGTAAATTTTTCAGGCATGCATAAACCCTCCAAAAATATCCTGTAAGAATAAATAAACGGAATCATCATATGTGTGGATTAATAGACAGATACCTTTTTATTGTTTATTGCCTTCGTTAATAAACGAATTATAATATACATCATGGACATTAATCAACATTGTGTCTAATTGTATTAGAAAACTAAAGGGGGATTTCTATGAAATTACTTAAAAGTAAAGTGGCTTTTTTTTCACCTCTTATAGTATTAGCTGTGGTACTTATATTTGGATTAACGCTGATTCCATCGGTACAGCCTACTCCTAAGAATTTACCGATTGTGGTTGTCAATTTGGACCAAGGAGTGGATATTCCAAAGCAAGGAAAAGTGAATATGGGGAATTCAATAGAAGACATGATCCAGAAAACAGCCAAACCCTCTTCAGATGAAGAACCGGCCGTTAAATTTTTCCCCGTAAAAAGTTATCAAGATGCGAAAAAGGGTTTAGCTGATCGGGATTATTATGCAGCGTTTGTCATACCACAGGATTTCTCGAGGAAGCAAGCGTCGCTCCGCGGGCCTGAACCCGTCTCCCCTGAAATTGAGATAGTAGTGAACCAAGGTATCAATACAGCTGGCTCCACGATGGCAGGAACCGCCCTGAATGGAATCGTTGACCAAATTAACACGAATGCCCGGACGCAATTATTAGCAGAATTTGAGGCAAAAGGGGGGATGGTGACGACCAAACAGGCTGCATTCATGGTATCACCGATCACGAAAAAAGTAACAAATGTCAATGAGACCGGTAGAAATAGCATGAATGGAAATGCCCCGATTTCCTTATTCCAGCCGCTTTGGATGGCTAGTATTGCTGGAGCAGCGATTATTTTTATAACGTTATCTAAGATATCGTTTACAAGTCGGAAGGAAAAGTTTATTGCACTAATGGCTCAAGTGTTAATGGGAGCAGTTATTGCCCTTGTGGCAGGATTTGGGCTAACATGGATGGCGAATGCAATCGGGGTTCATATAGCTCAATTTGGAGATACGGCATTGTTCTTATCCTTAGCATGTTACAGCTTTTTCTTAATGATTTCAGCTGTTCTGTCTTGGACTGGAATAAAGGGGATTCCCATTTTTGTCATTCTGTTATTCTTTGGAGCCCCCCTATTAGCAATGGCTCCAGAGTTCATGCCACCATTTTACCGTGATTGGATTTTTCCTTGGCTGCCCATTCGTTTTTTGGTTGAAGGGCTCAGAGACTTGTTCTTTTTTGGAAAGAATTTAAGCTGGACTCATCCGACGACAGTTTTAACATGGATCGCGGTCGGAAGCATTGCCGTGATAGTTGCTTCGGTTATAAAATTCCGGTCAAACCAGGAAGCAAAATCTCATGCAGTGTAAGGATCTTCTGTAAAACAGAGGTTTAGCGGAATCATCATCTAGTTTGGTGGAATTCCTGACTGAAATGGCGGAATCAATTGGAAACTGTGCGGAATTCCGACAAAAGTTGGCGGAATCAATCCTTGAATCGGAGGAAATAAACTTAGTTTAGTGTGCCACCTTAAACTGGATAGTAGGTGGAGGATAAAATAGGAAAATTTTTGTATATTTGGGAGCATGGCTGTTAAACCTAAAGTGGGAATTTCTTATCCATGAAAGGTGGTTCAGCCATGATCATTAACTTGCTGAATGGTATTGAGTTTCAAAATCTTGATCTAATTAATCTTGAAGGAGCGGCGGCGATTATCTTTTATTTCACAATTTATTCGTTACTAGGCTGGCTCCTTGAAAACAGTTATAACTTTTTTACGAAACGTGAATTTTTTAAGCCGAATTTTCTATTTGGGCCATTTAAACCGATGTACGGCTTTACTCCTTTGTTTTTGGTATTTCTGATTTCACCAGAAACAAATGGGGGGGCAGCTATTCTCCTATGCTTTTTGATCCCAACCATAGTTGAATATCTGACAGGAGCACTGCTGCAGAAGTTGTTTAACCGAAAATGGTGGGATTATTCCGACACACCAATGCAGATTCATGGCCATATTTGTCTCCCCTTCTCTTTATGCTGGATGATCTTGTCGTTCATATGCATGAAATGGCTCCATCCTGGGATAGTCACCATGTACGGAGCAATAGAACCATTTTGGTCGTGGATCTGGTCAGCAATAGGATTATATTTCCTAGCCGATCTTGTCTTAGCGATCCGCAAGCATTCACTCCAAGAACTTATGACGGAAAAAGCGAATAATCCAATCCAGTAGGTGTCTGACACCATAATCCTATAAAAGAATGGGAAGACCATGTTACATTATCCATTCTTAATCCCGAGAGGAATGAAGAAGAGCCGATACGGTTCTTCTTTTTTTTACGTACTTGAATCAGGATGAAAGATTAAAATTCAATGAAAAAAAGAAAACTAAGCAGAAAAAATGCTAAATTGAAGGAGACATTCCTAGAGATAACGTCGGTTATATAAAACGTTGAAATATGCTGCCACAGCTAATGAATTGGCTATGTTAAAGCTTATTGTTGATTTTGGCACCCTGTTGATTGGAGGGGAAGGCGCGAAGACTCCTGCGGGAGGACGGGGCAGGGGAGACCCCGCAGGAGCGCAGCGACGAGGAGGCTCCCCGGACCGCCCGCGAACCGCACGCGCCTGGAGTGGAAATCAACAGGCAAGTTTAACAGAGCTAATGAATTAAAAAGGAGGGGTGATAATGAAACAGCGGATTTTGGTTGTAGAGGATGAGAAACAAATCGCCAAGATATTAAAAATCGAACTTGAGTATGAGGATTACGAAGTAATTATTGCCTATGACGGGAAATCAGGTTTGCAGGCAGCCTTAAATGAAAAATTGGATTTAATCTTATTGGATGTTATGCTGCCTGAGATGAATGGCATTGAGGTTTTAAGAAGAATACGGAAAGAGAATCATCTCATCCCTGTTATTTTATTAACAGCCCGTAATATGACAATGGATAAGGTCGCAGGACTAGACCAGGGAGCGAATGATTATATCACAAAGCCGTTTGAAATGGAGGAATTATTGGCAAGAATTCGCTCTTGTCTTCGTCAAAGTTCGATTGTGGTCAAGGCTGCACAAGCGGAGGACTCCTTTTTAAAAATAAGTGATTTAACTGTTAATCTTGATACGAGAGAGGTCACTAGGGGGAAGGTTCCGATTACGTTAACTCCCAAGGAATTTGATTTACTTGTTTATTTGCTATCCAATAAAAATAAAATTGTCACGAGGGACAGCATCCTCCTTCATGTATGGGGCTATGAATATGAAGGGGAAACGAATGTCATCGATGTATTTATAAGACATTTACGAAAGAAAATGGAAGAAGGGTTTTCGGATCCGACGATTATTCAGACGGTAAGGGGAATTGGTTATACGATAAGGGAGAATTAAGCAAATGAAGATTACCACAAAAATAAATCTTATTACCACCGCTTGGATACTTTGTGTGTTACTTGCTGTGAATGCGGTTGTCTTTTTTTCATTTATGAAAATTACTGTCAATATGGAAGATGATGAACTATTTCAAAAGGCTGATTATTTGATCAATGAAATCGACAAGGAAGATTCCCAGGCTGTTATTAATGAAAAATTAACACCCTACTTAACAACCCATTCCTTTATAAGGATCGTTCAACCAGATTCAAAAATTGTTAATCAAGTGACGAATGATCCGCAATTGGCGGCTAAAATAAAATCGCAATTTGCTAATAAAGATGGGACGGAAAGACGTACCGTTAGACTTAAACATCAAGAAGAACAAATTGCCATCGTCAGGGTTCCAATCGAATCGAATGGACAGGTTGTAGGAACACTAGAGTTCGGGGAGAAATTGGTAGGATTGGAAACTGGAAAAGACTTATTACTTTCCATCCTTACCTTTTGTACTATTTTAGGTGCGGTGTTATCGCTGCTCGGGGGTAGATGGCTGTCGAATCTGATTATGAGGCCAATTTCTAATATGATTAATACCATGGAAGATATTGAAAAAAGTGGTATTCCGAAGAAAATTATCATCCAACATGAAACAAAGGATGAACTGCAAAAATTGGCTGTTACGTTTAATCGGATGATTGGCAGATTAGAGGTCAACCTCGAAAAACAAAGACAATTTATTTCAGACGCTTCGCATGAATTAAAAACCCCGCTCACAGTAATCAAAAGTTATGCCGACCTTCTGCTAAGACGGGGACTAAAAAATGAAGAGGTTGCCCATGATGCGATCGAATCGATCCATTCCGAAGCAACGAGAATTCAAAAAATGACAGAAAGGTTTCTTGATTTAGCTGAGACAGAATCAGGAAGCGGTTTAGAAACAAAATTAATCAATTTAGTATCCTTGTGTGAGAATTTATTCAAACAGATTAAAAGTGCCTATAAGCGAGAAATAAATCTCCATTTTAATGAAACTGCCATTACAGTTATCGCGGATGAAGTCAAACTAAAACAAGCAATCATTATCTTAATCGATAACGCAATTAAATATAGTGCTGATAAGATCGATGTGTATGTAGCGGATAAGGAACAATGGACGATCATTACCGTAAAAGATTACGGGATTGGCATACCTGAGTGTGAAATAGAAAACGTCTTTGAACGTTTTTACCGTGTGGACAAGGCCCGGAGCAGGGAGACAGGCGGGACGGGCCTAGGGTTGTCGATTGCCAAAAATATCATGAAGCAGCATCAAGGTGATATTATCGTAAAAAGTACGGAAGGAATCGGGACAGAGGTGGAGCTGTCCTTACCAAAACGGAAAGAGGGAAAGGAAATGTTTTTGGAGTGCTAAAAATTATAATAGTAAGTTTGATTCTTTTATTCATTTTGTTTCTAATGTATGCCATATTGCCAACCATACTCATACGTCGTAGTGGACGAGGAATCACAAAAAGGATAAATGCCCCTGCGATCGCATTAACGTTTGATGATGGCCCCAACCCTGAATACACACCACAATTGCTTGATCTTTTGAAAAAGTACGGTGTAAAGGCATCCTTTTTTGTGGTTGGGAGTAAAGTGAAAGCCTATCCTGACATTATTAAACGGATGAGTCAGGAGGGACATACCATTGGTATTCATCATTATAAACATATTTCCAGCTGGATTCTCTCACCCTTTCATTTAAAGAAGCAACTACAAATGACAGAACAAGCAATCACCCAATGCACGAATGAAAAAGTAACCTTTTATCGGCCACCTTGGGGTAGTTTTAATATGGCCAGCCTATTTTTGAGTAAGCGGTATAAAGTGATTATGTGGTCGGATATCTTCGGAGATTGGAAGGTAGCGAAAGGCAAAAACAGACTGCTTGATCAATTGCTTCAAACGACTGAAGCAGGATCCGTGTTGTTGCTTCATGATTGTGGAGAAACAATGGGTGCGGATAGGCTGGCGCCACGATATATGCTTCAGAGTTTAGAAAACTATTTACAAGAAAACGTTAATAAGGGAACAAAATTTATCACATTAAAAGAAGTTAACTTTTAGAGGCTGCTATGAATGTAGAGACAATTATTCATTATATTGATATTTATGGTTACCTAGTCATTTTTATATTTTTATTTTTTGGTATTGTGGGCATTCCTGCTCCTGAAGAATCGCTGCTCTTTTTAATAGGAGTGCTGAGTTTACATCATAAGATCTCATTGGGGCTAGCGATACTGTGTTCCATTCTTGGAGCGTTTATTGGAATGCAGACTGCCTATTCGGTCGGAAAATATCTTGGGTCTCCTTTTATAAAAAAATACGGCAAATATGTAGGAATTACCGATGACCTTTGGGAAAAAGTAAATCGTAAATATACGAAAAATGTACGTAAGACCATCCTGATTGGTTTTTATCTGCCAGGTATTCGGCAAATAAGCCCATACTTTGCTGGGATTAATAACATTCCATTTCGTAGTTTTTTCTTATTTTCGATGCTAGGAACTCTATTATGGACAATCCCTTTTATTGTAGGAGGTTATTATGCTGGGAAGATATTCCATATAAATCCAGACTATGTTCCATATGTAGGATTTATCTTTTTTATTCTTTTTTTGCTATTCGTTATTCTTAAATATATAAAGAGAAAAAAACAGAATCAACTATATAGGACAAAATAAACCATAACCTGAAAAGATATCTTTTCGGGTTTTTTGCGTTTTACAACCAAGCTAAAAAAAAGCTGAAGGTAAGATTAAAAATCCATTAAAAACCCAGTTTTTCATGAAATGAGTGATACATTGAAAGGGTCAGTTAGAAATCAGTATTTTTCAAGGAATGATCTCTAGTAGAACAGGAGATGGAATAAGTGAAGAAGATTTTGTTTTTACCACTCTTACAAATGCAGTCGGGACATCATCAAGTCGCTGAAGCATTAATGGATCTTTTAAAAAATCATACGGAAGACCTTCATGTAAAAAAAATAGACTTGTTAAGTTATACGAATAAATCGTTAGAAAAAGTGATTACACATGGCTATCTTAATTGGATTCGCTATGCACCAGAAACATATAATCTTGCCTATAAAAGTTTTTTTTACGTACCACCAACTAAAAAACAGTCATTTAAATGGTACCAACCGCTTTTTTTAAAAAAAATGGAGCAATTGTTAGCAGAGGAAAAACCAGATTTACTGGTTTGTACGCATGGGTTCCCTTCCTATCTTCTCAGTAAGCTAAAAATGAAGGGGAAATGCGACATACCGATTATTAACGTATATACAGATTTCTTTATTAATAGTGTTTGGGGAAGAGAGGGTATCGATCTCCATCTTCTCCCTAGTCAAGAGATCAAAAAAAGACTTGGCAGAAAATATCAAATTCCGAACCAACAAATGATTGTCACTGGTATTCCAGTCCATGAAGAAATTTCAAAAACCCCCAATCGGAAACAACACAATGAGCGTCTCAAAATTTTACTTTCCGGAGGAAATAGTGGTTTAGGCGGGATGTTAAAGTTAGCTGAAGAGCTAAAAGGCTCCTCTAACTTAGACTTTTTTGTATTGTGTGGGAACAACAAGAAGCTTTATGATGAAATCCTTTCGTGGAATCTAGAGCATATCACACCATTAACCTATCTTTCTTCCAGGGCAGAAATGAATTTACTTTATGAAGAAGTTGATGCAATTGTCTCAAAACCTGGTGGTGTTACTATAAGTGAAGCAATTCGAAAAAGATTGCCAATCTTTGTCCATTTCGCACTTCCAGGACAGGAAGAAATAAATCTTCAATATTTAAATAGAAAAGATCTCGTATTTGAGCTTGACCAGAAATCTTCATTGGAAAAACAGTTGCTTCGTGTATTAAAGGATCAGAAAAAAATGAATCGCTGGGAGCATGCGGTCGATTCTTATCAGCAGGGAATAGATGCGGAAAAACCGGGAGAAATCGTTGATTTGATAGAAACACTTCTATACCAAAAAACGAGTAGGAGACCGTCGGAATCCTATTTTCAGTCTGAAAGTTTTCATATAGCAAGAACATAATACAAACAAAAAGGTGGATCCGGAGGTAAGTTAAAATGTCACACTTAGACTATGGTATCTTTCAATTAATCAATCACCTTGCAATAAGTGAGCGCTTTTTAAACCCAATAATGATATTTTTAGCAGAAAAAGCAGAGTATTTATTTTTTGCTGGAATCATTTTTTATTGGTTTTATCCTAAAGCACACAATCGAAAAATGGTCATTGAGGCAATTCTGGCTGCTTGTGTTGCGCTAAGTATAAATGGAGAAATCGGCCACTTTTTTTACCGTGATCGTCCGTTTGTCAGCCATCATGTAAATTGGTTAATCCCTCACGTAAAAAATGCCTCGTTTCCAAGTGACCACGCGACTGCGGCATTCGTGATTGCGACAGTTATTTGGATGTGGAAAAAACGGGTCGGCTGGCTTTGGTTAGTTTTAGCTTCAGGAATTGCTCTGTCCCGCGTTTGGACAGGAGTACACTACCCTTTAGATGTAGTAGCCGGAATGCTCATAGGGGTAAGTGTAGCTTTTGCCATCCATTTCTTAACCCTTCGATTCGGGGCAATAAACAAAGCGATCATTTGGTTAATTGATTTCTATGAGAAACTTGAAAGTAATCTTTTGAAAAGAACCAAATTGGTCAGAAAAAGATAGGCAACCGAATGAGGCGTTATATATTTATTCGAAAAAAATTTTGTTTTTGTAGAGTGGTGTGGATGAATGAAACGATGGACATCTTTGAGTCCTGAAATAAAGAACCTATGGGCAGCCTCATGTCTATTAATCTTATATGTGTCTCCGTTGTTTATTTTAGGAGAAAATGCCCATATAAGGGTTCATGATAACCTTGATTCGAATATTGCTTGGTATAAAGTACTGAAGAATAGTGGTCAATTTTTTGGATCTATTAATGCGGTGATCCCACAGGTCATAAACGGTCTGCCAAGAAATGCTTTTGGGACAGAATTTAGCGGGATAGAGTGGCTGCATAACATACTCCCTTCTATGCTTGCCTATGCGCTTAGTCAACTAATAACAAGAATCTTTGCATTTGTCGGAATGTATCTTTTGCTTAAGAAGCACTTTGTTACAGCGGTAGAGGCTTATCCGATACGAGTATGGGTATCACTTGCTTTTGCACTGACCCCTTTTTGGCCTTCCGGAATGCTTAGTACACTTGGAATGCCGCTTGCACTATGGGCGTTTATGAATATAAGAGAGGGAAAGCACACCTGGAAAGAATGGGTTACACTTATTTTGCTGCCTTTTTATTCAAGCTTTGTTTTAGGATTTTTCTTCTTCCTATTTGCCATGGGACTCTTTTGGTTGAGAGACTTTCTCGTTAAGAGAAAACCGAATTGGATTTTCTTTAGCAGTATTTTGCTAATGACGATCATTTATCTGCTGATTGAGTACCGCCTTGTCTTTTCATTAGTATTTCCTGAGGCGCCAACCAGTAGAAATGAGTTTGTCAGTTCCACTCTTGGTTTCTGGCACACGATCCGTCTCGTGTTCAAAAACTATTTTCTCGGACATACGCATGTGTTGACCCTTCATACCTTGGTGATTGTGCCGCTTTCCTTCATTGCAGTCGCATTGATTGGGAAGAAGGAAGGGCGAGACACTCTTGAAAAAAGGTACCTGTACCTGTTCATTCTTAATATTATTCTATCAATCTGGTATGCCTTTTGGTTTTATAAAGGTTGGCAGCCGCTTAAAGAACATATTTCAATCCTTAATACATTCAATTTTGCCCGCTTTCATTTTCTGCGACCTCTCGTTATCTACTTAATGTTTGCGGTGGGTGGATTACTCCTATGGAGGAAAGGAGAAGGATGGAAGTTATTCGTAAAAATATGTCTAATAATTCAACTACTCGTACTGTTTGCAGCAAACGATGAAATCGTCTATCGGGTAGCAGGGAAACCAACGGTTAAACAATTTTATGCAACCACTCAATTTAAAGAAATTGAACAATACATTGGAAAACCGCAAAGCAGTTATCGAGTGGCTAGTATCGGGATCCACCCGGCAATAGCTCAGTATAACGGGTTTTACACCTTGGATACCTATAATAACTTCTATCCATTAACGTATAAATATGAGTTTCGGAAAATCATTGCAAAAGAATTGGATAAGAGCCCAACCTTGGAGAATTACTTTGATCATTGGGGCGGGAGATGCTACATTTTTGTTGCAGAACTAGGAAAAAAATATGAATATAAAAAAGATTCTAAGACTAAGATTCACGATTTACAGCTGAATATGACCGTATTCAAACAAATGGGAGGTCAATTTATCCTCTCGGCACTGCCAATCATGAATGAGGAAAAAAACGGCCTTGTACTCAAAAAGACATTCGACCAAAAAGACTCGGCTTGGAAGATATATCTCTATCAAGTGAAATAATTGCTGCAGGAGGAATTCGATATGAATAAGCCTGTACTAACAATAGTCGTACCGTGCTTTAATGAAGAAGAAGTATTGAAAGAAACGATCATTCAATTATCAACAGTGTTAAAGGAGTTAATGGAGGAGTCTCTTGTCTCACAGGATAGTAAACTACTATTTGTAGATGATGGCAGCAAGGATCGAACATGGGAGATTATCGAGACTGCAAGTGAGAACAACCTCTTGGTTAAAGGATTGAAGCTGGCAGGAAATGTTGGACATCAGAATGCACTCATAGCTGGCCTTGAAACCGCCAATAAACAATCAGATTGTGTCCTGTCCATTGATGCTGATTTACAGGATGATATAAGTGTGATTCGAACGTTTGTTGAGAAGTACTGGGAAGGGATTGATATCGTTTATGGTGTGAGGGGTAGCCGGGATACGGATACCTACTTCAAACGGACCACTGCTTTGGCATTTTACCGATTCATGGAGAAAATAGGAATTAAACTCGTTCCAAACCATGCTGATTTTCGGCTTATGAGTAAGCGGGCATTGGACGAAATGTTAAAATATAAGGAAAGAAATTTATTTTTACGGGGACTTGTTCCACTTGTCGGATTCGCTGCCACAAAAGTCTACTATGACCGGAAAGAACGGCTCGCGGGTGAATCAAAATATCCTTTGAAAAAAATGCTTGCCTTTGCTTTTGATGGGATAACTTCCTTTAGTGTTGCACCAATAAGGTTTGTTACATTTTTAGGTTTTCTTGCAGTGATATTAAGTGCATTGGCTGGCGGATATGCCTTAATCCAAGAGGCTTTAGGACATACGGAAACTGGCTGGACTTCGTTAATCATCTCCATCTGGTTTGTAGGCGGACTGCAATTAATGGGCATTGGGATCATCGGCGAGTATATTGGTAAAATATATTTTGAAGTTAAGCAGCGTCCTAGATATGCGATTGAAACTGATCTCTTTACTGTAAAGGTCATAGAAAAGCTGCAGGAGGAACCTGTTTTAAGCAGGGGAAGAATATGAAATTTACATTTGTCCGCTTTATTATGGTAGGGATGGTTAATACTATGGTTGGATTATCAGTGATGTATCTCCTGTTGCATGGTCCTGGCCTCTCCTATTGGATGTCTACCTTTCTTGGGAATTCTGTTGGCGCATGTGTAAGCTTCTTTTTGAACCGTCGTTTTACCTTTAGAAGTGATGTTTCAGTCTTAAATGGATTGCTTCGGTTTGTTATGGTCATTCTAATCTGCTATTTCATCTCCTATACTATGGGGGAGAATTTAGTTCAATGGCTCCTCGTCAATAATGATACGATCACATCGAGGGTAAAAACCGACCTGGCTGTTTTAATAAGTACCTTTTTATATACAATGCTAAATTATTTATCTCAAAAACTGATAGTTTTTCACAAAAGAGGGACTTTACTTTAAAATAGAGGGATGTGTTAAGGGGTACTGTTGATTTTAAGCAAGTTGATTGGAGCGGAAATCACCAGTCAAGTATAACACAGCCAAATAGAAAATAAATAAGTTCAAAATAAGAGAAAGGAAGAGCCGATACGGTTCTTCTTTTTTGTCATAATTCAGCGAATCAAACATAAAATCTAAAAGTTATTTGCTGCTTAAAAGAGTGTAGGGAGGGGAATTCATGTTCTATGCTATGTGGCTTGAAGGTCAATTGTTGTGGAATATGCCATTACTAGCCTGCCTAATCTGTCTTGTTGCCATTTATGTCTATGTGGTAGTAATCTATACCAACATCAAGCTTTATCAAAAACAACCCCTGCTATATTTCCTCAGTTTAGTTATCATGTACGTAACCTTTGGCAGTCCGTTTGAAACCATCAGTCATCTGTCGTTTAGCTTGCACATGCTTCAAATGAGTATTTTATATTTTATTATCTCACCACTTTTTGTACTAGGCATTCCATATCCGTTAATCGAAACCATTCGAAAGCAATCCCTTTCGAAGCAAGTCAATAAGTTCGTCTTACCTTCGAAAGTTGCATTATTTGCGTTCGGGGCCTTGTTCTTAATATACCATTTCCCAATAGTATTAACTTTCCTTTCTCAAACCGCCTTTGTCCATAATGGGTACTTATTTGTGCTGTTGGTCCTTTCTTTTAGGATGTGGCAGCCGATAACCGTCCCTGACCCGAAGAACGATCATACACAAGAGCAAAAGAAACGGTATTTATTTCTAAGCGGGCTCGTCATTATGCCAGCCTGTCTGCTATTTATTGTTACTGCTTTGATAGGTGGAATGAATAATCCTCTTCTTTCACAACTCACCGCAAATCTTTGTATCTCACCTTCACAACTAAGTCAATTAAGTTCCCTCGATCTTCTACCTTCTCCCTTTAATACAAGACTTGACCAAATGTTTGCGGGCATCCTTATGTTAGGCATGCATAAATTTGGATTGATCCTGACTGTTCGTCTTGAAAAAAACCTGAAAAGCGGGGCTGTGGCGGGCGTTGTGGACTGACCAACATAGCCCTCATTTTATTGTGACCAGGCGGAAGATACATTCATCAGTTGTTCACTATATTCTGCAATAAATTTGGGAATGTTATCTAAGAGATATATATGATATGGATTTAGCTAAGTAATCAGGGGGGATTTTTATTTACAAAAAACAAGAACGGAAGCTCATTTGGCTGGCCTTTATTGTGGCATCCATTATGGGGCTGTCAATCATTGGACGGCTGTTTTCAGGATAAGAAGGGTGGTAAGTGAAATGGGTAATGAAGAAGCCGTATTTTATAGCCGTGTGCTGACAGAATTGACCTTGTCCTTTCATATCATTTACGCAACCATTGGCGTCGGAATTCCGCTGATGATTATGATTGCTCAATGGGTTGGAATCAAGAAACAGGACGAACATTATATTTTATTAGCTCGGAGATGGACGAGGGGATTTGTGATTACGGTAGCAGTTGGTGTTGTAACTGGGACCGCCATCGGGTTGCAACTCTCACTCCTATGGCCGAACTTTATGCAGTTAGCAGGGAATGTGATAGCCCTGCCGTTATTTATGGAGACATTTGCATTTTTCTTTGAAGCGATATTTTTAGGGATATACATATATACTTGGGACCGGTTTGAAAATCAGAAAAAGCATTTACTCCTGCTGATTCCAGTTGCTTTAGGGGCCTCATTTTCAGCCGTCTTTATAACAATCGTTAATGCATTTATGAATGCGCCACAGGGCTTTGATGTAGTCAATGGCCAGCTCGTAGATGTGAGTCCCATTTTAGCGATGTTTAATCCCGCGATGCCTACAAAAGTTGCACATGTGGTTGTCACGGCCTATATGACTTCCGCCTTTGTCCTAGCTGCCATTGGTGCCTTTCGGCTGTTAAAAGGGTCAAATCATACATACCATAAAAAGGCCTTGTTTTTAACCATGAAACTTGGATTCGTCTTTTCAGTAGCCACTGCCCTATTAGGAGACTTCTCAGGAAAGTATTTAGCCGAATACCAGCCAGAAAAATTAGCTGCGGCGGAGTGGCATTTTGAAACAGGGAAAGGTGTTCCGCTCATCCTTTACGGTGTTCTTGATGATGGGGAAGTGAAATATGCCCTCAAAATTCCTTTTGCCCTCAGCATTTTAGCTCATGAGGTTCCAAATGCCGAAGTGATCGGATTGGATCAATTTCCGAAAGATGAAGTGCCGCCGCTTTATATACACTATCTATTTGATACGATGGTCACCATCGGGATGTGGATGACTGTTCTTTCGTTGGTGTATGTAGTAGGTAGTTGGCGTAAATGGCGTTTTGTTTTATCCAAATGGTTTCGATGGCTGGTTGTTCTAGGCGGTCCTCTTTCAATCCTGGCGATTGAGGCAGGGTGGTGGCTGGACGAGGTCGGCCGTCAGCCTTGGATCTTACGGGGGATTTTGCGGACCAAAAAGGCAGCAACTACCAGTGATCAAGTGGATCTGATGTTGATATTATTTGCGGGGCTTTATTTGGTCCTCGGGATCGGGAGTGTTGTTGTACTGTGGAGGATGTTCCGGAAGAATCCAGTCGAGCAGGAACTGGCCGACCGGGCTTCTGAGAAAGCAGGTGATATATTATGACACTTGAAATCATCGGTATTTCAGCATTAGGGCTGTTTCTTTTTGGATACATTATCATTGCTTCCATTGATTTCGGAGCAGGATTTTTTAACGCATTTAGTTCTGTAACGGGCAAACAGCATATTTTGACAAAGATTATTCAACGCTATTTATCGCCCGTATGGGAAGTCACGAATGTGTTCTTGGTGTTTTTCTTCGTTGGAATGGTAGGTTTTTTCCCTAAAACAGCCTATTACTTCGGGACTACACTCCTTGTGCCAGCAAGTATTGCAATTATTCTGCTGGCGATTCGGGGGGCATATTATGCGTTTACCACGTACGGAGGACTCCGGCACAAGCGGTACACGATTTTATACGGGTTAACGGGATTATTTATTCCCGCATCACTGTCGAGCGTTTTGTCGATTTCGGAGGGCGGTTTCGTGAAAATCGAAAATGCAGCCCCTGCTCTTGATTATTGGGCATTGTTTACCAGCCCGTTATCATGGAGTATAGTGGTCCTTAGTTTGACGGCGGTGTTATATATCTCAGCAGTATTTTTGACTTGGTATGCCCACCATGCAAAGGATGAGGCAGCAACAAACCTATTGCGTAAATATGCACTCATCTGGGCCGGCCCGGCGATTGTCACGGCTGGGGGGATTATTATTGAAATGAGGACGCACAATCCGGAACATTACCGGCGCTTGCTAGACCTTTGGTGGTTATTTGGGCTGTCGGTCGTGTTCTTTGCAGGAACCGTTTATTTGATCTGGAAGCGGCGTGCCTATGGTCTGGCCTTCTGGCTGTTGGTTGGGCAATTTGCACTTGCCTTTCTGGCCTACGGTGTATCTCATTATCCTTATTTACTTTATCCGTATCTCACTCTATACGACAGCTTTACCAATCAATCAATGGCGATTGCCTTGATTGTGGCTTTTATTGCAGGACTTGGGCTGCTCCTCCCATCTTTGTATCTGTTGTTAAAATTGTTTTTGTTCAACAAAGAATATGTCCAGGGGAATCGAAATGATGAACATGCATAGGGGGAATGGGACTTGTTAGATAATTTCTTGCTTTTTTATGCTCCATTTCTTGTGCTGATTGCGTCGATTGCCGCAGCGTTTTGGGTCGCTCTGAAAGATGATTCTATAACCAAGTAATTTTTTTATCTAGTAAAAAGGAGAAGAGCCAATAAGGTTCTTCTTTTTATATAGAAGTTAAAAAATTGTTAAATTTTGAGTTCGGGTGTTCCTGAAAGTTGTATAATTATCATGATGAAAATTGCCCCTTCGTAGATAATTGGAGGAATAGTGTTGTGTCTCAAAACTATGGTAAGTCACTGATTGAAATATTGTTAGTCTCGACTAAACTTGGTTTAACATCATTTGGCGGACCAGTCGCACATCTAGGTTACTTTTATGAAGAATATGTTCAAAACAGAAAATGGATCGATGAAAAAGGTTATGCGGATTTAGTTGCTTTGTGCCAATTTTTGCCGGGCCCTGCTAGCAGTCAGGTTGGAATTGGAATCGGAGTGATAAGAGGTGGCTTCCTGGGCGGGATTTTAGCGTTTATTGGTTTTACCACTCCCTCTGTCATTGCCTTGATTCTATTTGCAATGATTCTACATGGCTTGGAAATAAATGATAGCGGCTGGATCCATGGGTTGAAAATCGTTGCGGTAGCAGTCGTGGCCCATGCTGTTTTAGGCATGGCACAAAAACTAACCCCTGATATCGAGAGAAAAGCGATTGCTTTATTCACGTTGGTAGGTACGCTGTTATGTCAGACAGCCTACACTCAGGTCGGTCTGATTTTATTAGCGGGAGCGGCCGGTTTGCTTATTTATAAAAAACACGAGGTAGATAGGGATGCTACCACGATTGATTTTCCCATTTCTAAACGTTTTGCTGTCGTTTGTTTGATATTGTTTTTCGGGCTTCTAGTTCTTTTGCCTCTTTTAAGAGAAGTAACTTCAATTAAGTGGATTGCTTTGTTTGATAGCTTTTATCGGTCGGGCTCATTGGTTTTTGGCGGAGGTCACGTAGTGCTTCCATTACTTGAACGTGAATTTGTCCCATCTGGGTGGTTAAGTAAAGAAGAGTTCATTAGTGGATATGGCGTGGCTCAAGCCGTACCAGGACCGCTATTTACTTTTGCTGCTTATATTGGGACCGTCATAAATGGTTGGAAGGGGGGAATCCTAGCAACAATTGCTATTTTCTTACCAGCATTCCTGCTTGTTTTAGGAACACTGCCTTTTTGGAACCTGCTGCGACAGAATCCTAATATAAAAGGAGCATTGATGGGAGTAAATGCAGCTGTTGTGGGAATATTGATTGCAGCCTTCTATCATCCGATCTGGATGAGTTCCATTTTAGCCCCTATTGATTTTGCTTTTGCTGCGATCTTATTTGGTATGTTGGTATTTTGGAAACTTCCGCCGTGGGTTATTGTGTTTACTGGAGCTGTAGGTGGTGTAGTTATCTCCTTAATATAAACCAATCCCTCTTATTAAAGAGGGATTGGTTTAAGAATAATACTTTTTAAATAGTTTTCCCTTTTTTGGGGGAACGGGTTCTAAATCATTTTAAACTGCGTTTCAAGAAAGCCTTCGTGCGTTCATTCTGAGGATTCGTAAACAGCTCCTCAGGCGAACCGGATTCAACAATTTCCCCGTTATCCATGAAGATAACTCTATTTGCTACTTCCTTGGCAAAGCCCATCTCGTGTGTTACCACAATCATGGTCATGTGTTCTTCCGCCAGATCCTTCATAACTTGCAACACCTCGCCAGTTAATTCCGGATCCAAAGCAGATGTTGGCTCATCAAAGAGCAAAATTTCTGGATTTAACATAAGCGCCCGGGCGATAGCTACTCGTTGTTTCTGCCCGCCTGACAGTTTTGCAGGATAGGCTGCGGCCCGGTCAGCTAGCCCTATTTTCTCAAGAAGCTCACTGCTTCTTTGTTGAATTTTAGCAGCCGATTCCTTTTTCAACAATTTTGGAGCGATCTCCAAATTTTCTTTAACGGTCAGATGTGGAAAAAGGTTAAAATGCTGAAAAACCATCCCCATTTTAGCATTGATCTCTTTGATTTCCTGCGGCTTCGCATAGACGCCGTCCTTTACTAAATGATTACCGGAGACACAAATCGTGCCATCGTCTATTTTTTCTAGATGGACCAAACTCCGTAGCATCGTACTTTTTCCAGAGCCGGACGGACCAATGACAGCTACCACATCGTTTTTATTTACATCAAAGGTAATCCGTTTTAAGACTTCTAAATTACCGTACGATTTTTTGAGATTAGATATTTCAATGACAGCCATTTTCACCACTCCTTCCTATTCAAATTTGAACCGTTTTTCGAACCCTTTAAAGACCAGGGTTAACAGGAGCGTCATGATCAAGTAAATGATCCCTGCTACGAAGAAAGGCACAATGGTAAAGTCTCGATTGACCGCTGTTTGCGCAAAATGAAGCAATTCAGGCACAGCAACGGCATAAAGGAGTGCAGTATCTTTCACTAATGTTACGGATTCGTTCGCGACAGCCGGGAGGGCAATCCGGAACATTTGCGGCAGGATGACCCTTGTCAATGTCTGCCATCTATTCAGACCAAGGACTTGTGATGCCTCATATTGACCTTTATCAATCGCAAGAAGTCCACCGCGAAAGATTTCAGCAAAATAGGCGGCATAGTTTAAGATGAAACCGATACAGGCCGCAACAAAGCGGTCCAAGACTAAATATTCACCAATGACAGGCAGCATCGGCAGCCCGAAACAAATAAATAACAGTTGAAGTAAGAGCGGTGTGCCGCGCATCACGTAAATATATCCCTCGGCAAGCATGGAGAGAGGTTTAAAACGGCTGCCGACAGCTAGTGTTAAAACAAACCCGAGGGGAATGGATACGACAATTGCAATCAAAAACAAGAGGATGGTCATCTGAGCCCCTTCGAGCATGGGTTTTAGTATGGTAATAAGATAATCAAAAGACATGAAAGGTTTCCTCCAAAAACAAAACAGGGTTCCCAGAGGAAACCTGTTTTATCTTATATTCGGTATTACTTTAGTACTTTATTTTCGCCAAACCACTTTTTCGAAATTCCTTCGGCTGTGCCATCTTCGTTCATTTCATCAAGTGCTTTTTGCAGATTTTTAAGTAATTGATCATTTCCCTTTTTAACGCCAATTCCGTATTCTTCAGGGGCCAGTGATTCATCAAGGATTTTGAAGGCTTCTTTTTCTTTCGTCATGTAGTAATCAATGACAATCTCATCAATAACAACCGCATCTAACCGGCCGCTCTTTAAGTCAGTCAATGCTTGGACATTGTCAGCAAACTCGGTAACTGTCTTAATTTTTGCCTTAATTGGTGAAGCCTCTAATGCATCAGCTGCTGAAGATAGTGTTTGCAAGCCGACAACCTTACCAGTTAAATCATCTAATTTAGAAAGCTTTGAATCTGCCATCGTAACAACTACTTGAGCATTTTTTAAATATGGTTTCGTGAAAAGAACTTTCTTTTTACGTTCGTCGGTAATAGTGTATCCGTTCCAAATAAGGTCAATCCGTCCACTGCTAAGTTCCGCTTCCTTTGTGCTCCAATCGATTGGTTGAAACTTAACCTTTTTCCCCATTTTTTCGGCTGCTGCGCTGGCGTAGTCAATGTCAAAACCAACAATCTTGTTATTCTCATCGCGGAAGCCCATTGGTGCAAATTTATCATCGATTCCAATCACCAATGTGTTGTCCTTTGCTTCAGATGACTTAGAAGAGCATCCTGTAATAATGGTGAATGCCGCTGCTATTACTAAAAACATAGTAACCAACCGTTTCATATTCAATCTACCATCCTATCTATTCATTATTTTACTTTAGTACGTTACCGTATTATTACTCTAACATATTATAACGCTATAATATTAATTAAGACAATAGTCAAGCTAATAGTGGGAATATTGAAAATTTTAAGCAGGTACAGTTTTCATTAAACCACAAAAAAAGAGCGACTCTACTCAAAAAATCCTGTCACACAATAGGAACCATTTGAATGTTCTATAAAATAGGAAATACATCAATATTTTTAAGTAAAAAAAGTTCAATAATCATTGACATTCAAACCGTCATTTGAATATTATATATTCAAATGAACATTTGAATGAAGGTGATCAGGATGAAAGAGCGTGATATTTGCGAGGTTACCTGTGTGGATAATGAGAAAACCACTCGGGTCCAACAGCAGCTTGAAAAGGATACGAGTATCACTGAAGTGACCAAGCTATTTAAAGCATTGTCCGATGAGACACGCTTGAAAATCGCTTATTCCCTTACACTTGAAGAGGAGTTATGCGTCTGTGATGTCGCCAATATAGTTGGAGCGACCACAGCTACGGCTTCTCATCATTTGCGTCATTTAAAAAACCTGAGGCTCACGAAATATCGGAAAGAGGGTAAGCTTGTTTATTATTCCCTAGACGACGATCATGTTAAACAATTACTTCATATTGCAATTGCCCATCAGGAGGAGGTGGCCAGTCGTGAGTGAGACAGTTGAAAAACAAGTCTATCGAGTTCAAGGCCATTCTTGAACAGGTTGTGCGGCAAAGTTCGAAAAGAACGTACAACACCTGGATGGTGTCGTTGACGCAAAAGTTAATTTTGGAGCAGCAAAGCTCACAGTCTATGGAACTACTACCTTAAAAGAAATATTACATTATCATTAGTTGTTAATTTTTTAGCCCTTTTTCTGAGCTGGCTAACATTATGGATTGCTATTTTTGCCGATATGGGCGTGACGTTATTCGTTCCCTTTACTGGTTTACGGCTTTTAAGAGTAAAAGACTAGGCAAATCGGACGTGTGCTTAAGTGGCGTGTATCGAATAATAAAGATTAGAAAACACTAGCCTTAATCGTAATATTTTCGGTTTAGAAAGAGATAAATAAAAAAGCCGTTTGGAATTGGCTTTTGGGGGGATAAACATGGGTCATCACCATCACGGACATTCACATGGACATTCACATGGACATTCACATGGACATTCACATGGACATTCACATGGACATTCACATGGACATTCACATACGAGTAATAAAAAAGCATTATTGAGTTCCTTCCTATTAATATCGGCGTTTATGGTCGTCGAGGTAATCGGTGGTATCTTAACAAACAGTTTGGCGCTTTTGTCAGATGCAGGGCATATGCTGAGTGACGCGGCCGCATTAGGACTAAGCTTTTTTGCGATTAAGCTCGGTGAGAAACAGGTGTCGAAAGAAAAAACATATGGCTACAAACGGTTCGAAATTATCACTGCAGCCTTGAATGGAATTACACTAGTTGTTATTTCTATCTTTATCTTTTTTGAAGCTTTTCAACGCTTTTTCAATCCACCAGAGGTGCAAAGTACCGGAATGCTGATGATATCAATCACAGGCCTGCTGGTGAACATCGTTGCTGCTTGGATATTAATGAAGGGTGATAAGGAAGATAACCTAAATGTCAGGAGTGCCTTTTTACATGTTCTTGGTGATATGCTGGGATCGGTTGGCGCGATAGTTGCCGCCCTGTTGATTATGTTTTTCGGCTGGGGGATTGCTGACCCTATCGCAAGTGTTATTGTTGCCATCCTAATTCTCTTAAGTGGATACAGGGTCACAAAGGACACGTTCCATATCTTGATGGAGGGTGCACCAGCGCAGATTGATATCAATCATGTGAAAGACGAACTTAAAAAGATTCCATTGGTGAAGGAAGTCCATGACCTGCACATATGGACCATCACCTCGGGTTATTCTGTATTAAGCTGCCATATTACCATATTAGATAACGGAATTCACGATGACATCCTCTCACAATCCCAGCGGATCCTTCACGACGAATTCCACATCGAACACAGCACCATCCAAGTAGAAAAAGAAGCAAACGGCTGCCCTAGCCCGCATGGAACATGTAACTAAATGCTTGTATCTGTATTGGGGTACTGTTGGAGTAGTTATTGGAGCGGTTGTTGGTGCCTGACACCATTCGTGGACACTTGTCTGTTTTGGGAGGACGATAGTAGTGGGAGATATAGTGGCCACCAGAGGCGGACGAATCCCTAAATGTGTCTTTCTTTGGTGCCTGACACCATAATCACTAAACCTATCCGTGAAGAGGATAGGTTTTTTCTTTGCGCGTTTTTTCTTTTTCCGCTAGGATTAAATTGGTTATTTTTTCTTGAATGGTTAAAAATAACATGAATATGTTGGAGTGAGTTTGCACCTAGGAGGAGTACAATGAAGAATAGTCATTATCCGCGGGACAAGCGGTTCAAAATTGCGCATAGAGAAGCCGTGATTGGCATTATCCTTGTTTTGATTAATTTTATTTGGTGGTACGGCTTTGCCTATGGGCTCGGATCTGCCAAAGTAGATCATTACACCTACATATTAGGTTTACCCGCTTGGTTCTTTTACAGCTGTATTTTAGGATCGATTGTCATAATTATTCTTGTTATTTTTACGGTAAAGTTTTTATTCAAAGATGTTCCGTTTGAAGAGGAAGAGGGTGAGCGCAAGTGAATTGGGCGGTCATTACTCCTCTCTTGATTTTCTTAGTCATTATTTTTGCTGTGGGCATGTGGTCAAACAAATTCGTCATTAAATCTCATTCTTTCTTAGAGGAGTATTTTTTAGGGGAGCGTCAAATGGGCGGGTTTATTCTTGCCATGACAATGGTGGCAACGTATGGCAGTGCCAGCAGCTTTATCGGCGGACCCGGGATCGCATATACCCAAGGGTTGGGATGGGTCCTGCTTGCCGCGGCCCAGTTAGCCACCGGTTATTTCACCTTAATGGTGCTAGGGAAGAAATTTGCGATCATTTCCCGTCAGTATAAGGCTATTACCCTAATTGACTTTTTAAAAGAGCGATATAAAAGTAAAGCAGTCGTATTAATCTCAGCTGCAAGTATCATTATTTTTCTGTTTTCGTCCATGACCGCGCAATGGATTGGGGGAGCGCGTTTAGTAGAAAGTTTAACAGGCCTGCCCTATACAACAGCACTATTAATCTTTGCCTTTTCCGTCCTTATCTTTGTGATTGTCGGCGGCTTTCGTGCGGTTGCAATCACAGATACGATTCAAGGGGTGGTAATGTTTGGGGGGACCTTAATCCTATTAATCGCTACCATTAAAGCGGGTGGAGGAGTCCCAAAAATTATTTCAGATTTAGCAGCAGAAAATCCTAACTTAATCAGTCCCTTCGGTGCCGATCGTAGTTTAACGCCCGCATTTGTATCTTCTTTTTGGATTTTAGTAGGAATTGGTGTCGTTGGTCTGCCGCAAATTGCAGTCCGAGCAATGTCTTATAAAAATTCCAAGGCGATGCATAATGCAATCATCATAGGTACAATTGTGGTTGGGTTTATTATGCTGGGTATGCACCTTATTGGTGTATTTGCAAGACCTGTACTCCCAGGTGTGAAAATTGGGGATACTGTAATGCCGCTCTTATCAATGAAAGTACTCCCTCCCTATGCCGCGGGCATTGTTCTCGCTGCACCGATGGCAGCGATCATGTCGACAGTAGATGCCTTATTAATTTTAGTCAGTTCAGCATTGGTCAAGGATGTATATTTAAATTACATCAAGCCGGATGCAGAGAACGACCATATCAAAAAGGTTAGTTTTACAGTGACTGCGGTGATTGGGATTGTAGTGATTCTTCTTTCCTTGAGTCCACCAGATTTAATCGTATGGCTGAACCTGTTCTCATTTGGGGGATTAGAGTCCGTCTTTATCTGGCCGGTTATTTTAGGATTGTACTGGAGTAAGGGGAATAAGTATGGTGCTATCACTTCAATGATTTTAGGGCTGGGTTCCTATATTTTATTGGATCAATTTTATCCGAATCCATTTGGTTTACATACAGTAGTCATGCCCATTATCCTTTCCTTCTTAGGATTTGTGCTAGTAAGTGCAGTTACTCAACCCAAGGAAGGGATTATGAGTGTTAGGGCGGACAAATAAGGTGAGACATATGATAGGCAATTTTTCTATTATTTTTGTTGCAATTTGGTGAATTAATTTTTAGAATAAATTAACAGAAATTAATTGAATGAGGTGTACTTATTGGAAACCGTAATTCGATATATGTCAGCACTTATTCTTCCAGGGCTGCTCGTCTTGCTTTTTACACGGGTTACATACAACCGAGTCATCGGGCTTATCTTAACTGTAGCCCTGATTGCCACGTCCGTATATAAAGGATATACCAACTCTTTTATGGTTATTGTGGTCGATGCTTTCTCGTTAACTGCAGGTTTTTGGATTGCTGATAAAATGAAGCAAAGGGTATTGAAGAAGACCTAGACAATGAAACAATTATGTGAGTCTGTCAGAAAAATGGCAGGCTTTTTTGTTTTATTTCGCTAAAGTCGAATATTCGTTCGCATATTATTGGTTTGTTTTTAGGGGAATGTGGTAGAATGTTAATATGAATTTTAGAGGATACACTTTCCAGCAACCATCCCGGTCTATTATTGAAGTACATATGCTGAAAAGTGATTGATTTTACGGGAGGGAAAAATCGTGAAAGATCAATTTGAATTAGTGTCAAAGTACTCGCCCCAAGGGGATCAGCCTGAGGCGATTAGACAATTAGTTGAGGGGATTAGGAACAATAAAAAACAACAGACACTGCTTGGTGCCACAGGTACGGGTAAAACATTTACGATTTCCAATGTGATTAAAGAAGTAAATAAACCAACGCTTGTCATTGCACACAACAAGACCCTAGCAGGTCAACTCTACAGTGAGTTCAAAGAATTTTTTCCAAACAATGCCGTTGAGTATTTTGTCAGTTACTATGATTACTTTCAGCCGGAAGCTTACGTTCCACAGACAGATACCTTCATTGAAAAAGATTCAAGTATCAACGATGAGATAGATAAATTGCGTCACTCTGCGACTTCTTCGTTATTCGAACGCAAAGATGTGATTGTTATTGCTTCGGTTTCCTGTATTTATGGTTTGGGTTCTCCTGAAGAATATCGGGAAATGGTGTTATCCCTTAGAACAGGAATGGAAGTAGAGCGCAATCAGCTGCTGCGCCGTTTAGTCGATATCCAATATGACCGGAATGATATTGATTTCAAACGGGGAACTTTCCGGGTCCGTGGAGATGTTGTTGAGATTTTCCCTGTTTCTCGAGATGAGCATTGTCTTCGTGTCGAGTTTTTTGGCGATGAAATTGATCGGATCCGTGAGGTCGATGCGCTCACAGGAGAGATCATTGGCGAACGAGAACATGTGGCAATTTTTCCAGCCTCCCACTTCGTAACAAGGGAAGAAAAGCTGAGAATAGCAATTGCGAATATTGAAAAGGAACTAGAAGAACGCTTAGAAGAATTACGAGCGGACGATAAATTGCTCCAAGCACAAAGGCTAGAACAACGGACTCGCTATGATCTTGAAATGATGCGTGAAATGGGATTTTGCTCAGGAATTGAAAATTACTCACGCCATTTAACATTAAGAGAAGCTGGGTCAACGCCTTATACACTGCTTGATTATTTTCCAGAGGACTTTTTGATGGTAATTGACGAGTCGCATGTAACCTTGCCACAAGTAAGAGGAATGTTCAATGGGGATAAAGCACGGAAACAGGTGCTTGTCGATCATGGCTTTCGTCTGCCATCAGCGCTTGATAACCGGCCATTAATGTTTGATGAGTTTGAAAAGCATATTCACAATATCATCTATGTTTCGGCCACACCTGGTCCCTATGAACTCGAGCATACACCAGAAATGGTTTCGCAGATTATCCGCCCCACAGGACTCTTGGATCCAACCATTGAAGTCCGTCCAATTGAAGGGCAAATTGATGACTTGATTGGTGAAATTCACGAACGGGTTAGGAAAAATGAACGGGTGCTTGTGACTACGCTGACGAAAAAAATGTCTGAGGACTTAACAGATTATCTGAAGGAAATCGGCATTAAAGTTCAATATTTGCATTCAGAGGTTAAGACGCTCGAACGAATCGAAATTATTCGTGAACTTCGCCTAGGAAAATATGACGTTCTTATCGGAATTAACCTGCTACGGGAAGGGCTTGATATCCCAGAGGTTTCGCTGATTGCAATCCTTGATGCAGATAAAGAAGGCTTCCTCCGTTCTGAACGATCGTTAATCCAAACGATCGGGCGTGCCGCCCGGAATGCCCAAGGACATGTCATCATGTATGCAGACAAAATTACGAATTCAATGGAATTAGCGATAAGTGAAACGAAACGCCGTCGTTCCATCCAGGAAGAGTATAATCGCAAGCATGGCATCACACCAATGACGATTCAAAAGGATATCCGCGACATCATCCGTGCCACCCATGCAGCTGAAGAGCAGGAAGCGTATAAGCCAACTGCATCCTTCAGTAAAATGTCGAAGAAGGATAAAGAAAAACTGATTGCAACAATGGAAAAAGAAATGAAGGTCGAAGCCAAAGCGCTAAATTTCGAACGTGCGGCCGAACTTCGTGATTTAATTTTGGAACTAAAAGCGGAAGGATGACGGAACAATGGCAATGGAAAAACTGATTGTGAAAGGCGCCAGAGCCCACAATTTGAAAAATATAGATGTCACCATTCCGAGAGATAAGCTTGTTGTCTTAACGGGACTTTCCGGGTCTGGAAAGTCGTCGCTCGCCTTTGATACGATTTATGCCGAGGGACAAAGACGTTATGTTGAATCCCTTTCTGCCTACGCACGGCAATTCCTTGGCCAGATGGATAAACCGGATGTTGATGCCATTGAGGGTCTTTCCCCGGCCATCTCCATCGATCAAAAAACAACAAGCCGTAACCCCCGTTCGACGGTTGGTACGGTGACAGAGATTTATGATTATTTACGTTTATTATTTGCAAGGGTTGGGCATCCAACCTGTCCGATTCATGGAATTGAAATCTCCTCACAAACGATTGAGCAGATGGTCGACCGGATTTTGGAATTTCCAGAGCGGACAAAAATGCAAATCCTTGCCCCGGTGGTATCAGGCCGGAAGGGAACACACGTGAAGGTGCTTGAAGATATTAAAAAACAAGGATTTGTCCGTGTCCGTGTGGACGGGGAAATGCTCGACCTTGGTGATGAGATTGAGTTGGAAAAAAATAAAAAGCATTCCATTGAAGTAATTATTGACCGGATTGTCGTCAAGGAAGGGGTTGCAGCAAGGATTGCCGATTCCCTCGAGACAGCCTTAAAGCTAGGCGAAGGGAAGGTCATTGTTGATGTAATTGGCCAGGAGGAGTTGCTGTTCAGTGAAAATCATGCCTGTCCGCAATGTGGTTTTTCAATTGGAGAACTGGAACCACGGATGTTTTCTTTCAACAGTCCTTTTGGCGCTTGCCCAGAATGTGACGGTCTTGGTTCTAAGCTTGAGGTTGATGTTGACCTTGTCATCCCAAATCGCAATCTGACACTAAAGGAGCACGCAATAGCCCCGTGGGAACCAACAAGCTCACAGTACTACCCACAACTCCTTGAGGCAGTATGTGATCATTTCGGCGTCGATATGAATATACCAGTCAAGGATATCCCTGAACACTTGTTGGAAAAAGTACTCTATGGTGGGGGCCGTGAAAAAATCTATTTCCGCTATGAAAATGATTTTGGTCAGGTTCGTGAGGGCAATATTGAATTTGAAGGCGTCATCCGCAATGTCGAGCGCCGTTACAAAGAGACAAGTTCGGATTACATCCGTGAGCAAATGGAAAAATATATGGGTCAGAAGCCATGTCCAACCTGTAAAGGCTATCGGTTAAAAAAAGAAACCTTGGCCGTGTTAATTAATGGCCGCCATATTGCCCATGTCACCGACCTTTCGATTGAAGAAGCGCATCAATTTTTTGCAGAATTAAACCTGTCTGAAAAAGAGATGCAAATTGCCAAATTAATTTTCCGTGAAATTAGTGAAAGGCTTGGCTTTTTAATTAATGTCGGTCTCGATTATTTAACACTGAGCCGGACGGCTGGCACCCTTTCCGGTGGTGAGGCCCAACGGATCCGCTTAGCCACGCAAATCGGTTCGCGGTTAACCGGTGTTCTCTATATTTTGGATGAACCGTCCATTGGGTTACATCAGCGCGATAATGACCGCTTAATTGGGACGCTGCAAAACATGCGTGATATCGGCAACACCTTAATTGTCGTCGAGCATGATGAAGATACCATGATTGCTGCCGATTACTTGATTGATATTGGTCCGGGTGCTGGGGTTCATGGCGGGGAGGTTGTTTCAGCAGGAACACCTGCAGAAGTGATGGCTGACCCCAATTCTTTAACAGGCCAATACTTATCCGGGAAAAAGTTTATCCCTCTGCCGCTTGAACGGCGTAAACCGGATGGCCGCTTTATTGAAATTAAAGGAGCAACGGAAAACAATTTAAAAAATGTCAATGTGAAGCTGCCGCTTGGGATGTTTATTGCTATTACGGGTGTGTCTGGATCAGGGAAAAGTACCCTTATTAACGAAATCCTACATAAATCCTTGGCACAAAAGCTTCATCATGCAAAAACTAAGCCCGGTGAACATAAGAGTATTAAAGGTATCGATTATTTAGAGAAAGTCATCGATATCGATCAATCGCCAATTGGCAGAACACCGCGTTCGAATCCCGCTACGTATACAGGGGTTTTCGATGACGTTCGTGATGTGTTTGCGAACACAAACGAGGCGAAGGTCCGCGGTTATAAAAAGGGACGCTTCAGCTTTAATGTGAAAGGCGGACGCTGTGAGGCATGCCGTGGCGATGGGATTATTAAAATTGAAATGCACTTCTTACCGGATGTATATGTGCCATGCGAAATTTGTCATGGCAAGCGCTATAACCGTGAAACCCTTGAAGTAAAGTATAAAGGTAAAAACATTTCTGACATTCTGGATATGACTGTGGAAGCCGCTGTTGAATTTTTCGAAAACATACCAAAAATCAGCCGCAAGCTGCAAACCATCCTCGATGTCGGTCTTGGTTATATCACACTTGGCCAGCCGGCAACAACTCTATCTGGAGGGGAAGCCCAACGTGTCAAACTTGCTTCGGAACTGCACCGCCGTTCACAAGGGAAATCTTTCTATATACTAGATGAGCCAACAACAGGTCTTCATGTAGACGATATTTCGCGTTTGCTTGTTGTGTTGCAGCGCTTAGTTGAAAATGGCGACACGGTTCTGGTGATTGAGCATAACCTTGATGTCATAAAGGCAGCTGATTATCTTGTTGATCTAGGCCCTGAAGGCGGCGACAAAGGCGGAACAATCGTCGCAACCGGAACACCAGAAAAAGTGGCGGAAGTCCCTGAATCCTACACAGGAAAATACTTAAAGCCAATCCTTGATCGTGATCGACTCCGGATGAAAAAGCAAATTGAAGATAAGAGTGCCATAAAAGCATAAGAAGTATGGAAGAGCTGAAATTCATGAGAATTTCGGCTCTTTTTTTATGGAGTCTTTAGATTCGTAACTCCGTTGATTGTGGTGATTGGCGGAATAATTGGGTGAAACGGCGGAATAAATTCAGAGTTTGACGGAATAAAATCTAAGATTGGCGGAATTCCGTTTCATGTTGGCGGAATTCCGGCTCCAAATGGCGGATTCCGTATTACATGTGGGTATTTACGGCAGTGACCAACGGAGTGCATTTTTATTTATCAAAAATACGAAACTTTCTAGATTCGTTTTTCGTAAATAAGGGAATAAAGGAGTTGAGCGCAGAAATGGAGGCAAGAAAAGTTTTGTCAAGTTTGTGCTATTTTAGTATTTTTTTCGCAGGCTTTCTATTTCCACTAATCGTCTATTTTGTTTCGGGCGATGAAGTGACAAAAGCACATGCAAAAAAATCACTACTATCACATTTAATTCCATTAATCCCTACAGCATTAATGGTTTTTACAATTTTAAATGATATTTTTACAATGCCCGATAGAATCTCTGTAAGTACGATTATAAGTCTGGTCCTATTATTGCTCACGTGGTGTATTGTTGTCATTTGGAACATAATCAAAGGCGTAAAGGTATTAATTTCTGAATAAGCTTGAATGAGACAAATTTATGATTCTGAGGTGAGTAATGATGAAAGAGGAAAAAAAGCGGATTTTAAAAATGGTGGAAGAAGGAAAGTTAACCGTCGACGAAGCTGTCACATTGCTGGATGAATTAGAAAAGGCAAAACAAACGATGGAAGAGAAGCAAGCGGAGATTGTTCATGAGCTCTCCACAGCAGTAAATTTTGAAGAGGCCAAGAAGGAAGATCCTTTCCAGGCGAAATTCCAAACGACAAAGGAGAAGATTTTTGATTTTGTCGATTCAGCATTGAAAAAAATCAAAGATTTTGATTTTGATTTGAACTTTGGTCATTCCGTCGAGATCTCCCATATTTTCCACCAAGGTGATGTAGACCTGAAAGAGGTCGATATTGACGTGGCGAATGGTTCCGTTAAAATTGCCGCATGGGAGCAATCGGATGTAAGGATTGAGTGCCAAGCAAAGGTATTTCGGGTTGAAAACTCGGACCAAGCAAGACAGAACTTTTTAAGAGATACTATTTTTTCAGTTGATCAACAAAAATTACGTTTTATGACGCAGCAAAAATGGATGAAAGTAGATTCAACCATTTATGTGCCGAAAGCTCAATATGATCGGATGCGGATCAGAATATTTAACGGGGCTGTCACCGGAGAAGAAATGAATGTCGATGACCTAAGAGTAAAAACGGCGAATGGGAAAATAAATCTTGACCGTGTTTATGGAAAAAAAGCAGAGGTTGAAACGGCAAATGGAAAAATTAATATAACTAACAGTGTGATTGATGATCTCGAGGCAGAGACTATTAACGGGGCAATTAAACTCGATGGTGATTTCAAACGGGTTGAAACCCAGTCTTTTAATGGGAATATCAGCTATCATCTCAGCGGAAAGCGAACGGAGTCGATCCAAGTCAAAGCGACAACTGGTGGGATCGACCTCTTCATCCCAGATGGCCTGCCAGTAAATGGGGAATTGAAAACAAATCTTGGCGGATTTAATGTGGAACTCGTGGGTGTTCAAGTGCTTGAGGAGAAAAGTGAAATGATTCAAAAATCGCTTCGCTTTAAATCCATTAATCATCCTGATAAAATGATGAAGATTTATGTAGACACCAAAACGGGATCCGTTGCAATTCATAAATCACAAGAAAATTAACTAGGAGATGCCGAAAATGAGATGGCTGATTGGATGTTTGATTAATGCGGTGTTGTTTATGGCACTAGCGGGTTATTTTCACGAAAGTTTTCAACTAACAGGATTCATGGCCGCACTTCAGGCAAGCATTTTATTGTCCATCTTAAATCTTTTGGTACGCCCGCTCCTGATTCTGTTCACTTTGCCAGTGACAGTGTTAACGTTGGGGCTGTTCCTATTAGTAATAAATGCGATTACACTAGAGCTAACAGATTATTTGATGGGCGAAGCCTTTGAGATTTCTGGTTTTGGGATGGCCATCTTCTTTGCCATTCTGATGTCGCTCGTAAACTTGATTATTCAAAAAACACTGCTCCAGCCATCACGGAAATCAAAAGATTAATATTTTTAAGGAAGGGTGTTCACTTAAAAGAGTGTACACCCTTTTTTGTTGGTAAAAACACCCACGTGCAGCCTATCTAATTTTTTAGACATGAAAGTATGGTTATTCATTAAAAAATGCTAAAATAAGTGGAAATGGAATTAAACTATGTTTTTAAATTTTATTACTGTCTAGCTCCAGGCGCCATCGGCTCGATGGTCTACAGCCAATCCGTCATGAAGGTTAAAGGTCAACCTTCCTGCCGGCTCGTCTTATGCTTGTCGCCGATAAGCAGGCGCCTCACGCTTTTCTAGTTAAGGAGGATATTTCCTTGCCAAAAGTACGTACCAAAGATATAGTCGAGAAATTTAATCTTGAATTAGTTAGTGGTGAAGAGGGAATTAACCGTCCCATCACCATGAGTGATATCTCACGTCCTGGAATTGAAATGGCCGGATATTTTGAATTTTACCCAGCGGAACGAATTCAGTTATTAGGTAAAACAGAACTCTCTTTTTTTGAAATGCTGTCCGATGCTGAACGAGCATCTAGAATGGACCGTTTATGCACCGATATCACTCCAGCAATCATTGTCACTCGGGATATCGAGGTACCCATTGAGTTGATTGAAGCTTCCGAACGGGAATCAGTCCCAGTTCTACGAGTGGGCATGAAGACAACACGTTTTTCCAGCCGCCTTACGAATTACCTAGAAAGTAAGCTCGCACCAACGACTGCTGTCCATGGCGTATTGGTGGACGTGTATGGTATCGGGGTGTTGATTACCGGAAAAAGTGGTGTCGGTAAAAGTGAAACTGCTTTGGAATTGGTCAAGCGCGGCCACAGGCTCGTGGCAGACGATTGCGTTGAAATTCGCCAGGAAGATCAGGATACATTAGTCGGAACTTCTCCGGATTTAATCGAGCATTTACTTGAAATTCGCGGCTTAGGGATTATCAATGTAATGACCTTGTTCGGAGCTGGGGCAGTTCGCAGTAATAAACGCATTACCCTTGTTATGAATTTAGAAATTTGGGACTCGAAAAAACAATATGACCGTCTTGGTTTAGATGAAGAAACAATGAGAATCATTGACACGGATGTACCAAAACTGACCATCCCCGTTCGTCCAGGACGAAATCTCGCTGTTATTATAGAAGTAGCATCTATGAATTTCCGTCTGAAACGAATGGGTGTAAATGCAGCCCAGCAATTTACGGAACGCCTGTCTGATGTCATTGAAGACGGGGATCATGACGAGATTTAAAAGGAAGAGGAGATAGAGAGATGAACGAAACGATACAACCGCTGAATCCAATCGCCTTTACACTTGGACCGATCTCTGTGCATTGGTATGGAATAATTATTGGCTCAGGTCTGGCCCTTGCCTTGTACCTTGCTATAAGGGAAGGGAATCGAAGAGGATTAGAGAAAGACACCTTTGCAGATTTAATGCTATGGGCAATCCCGATTGCGATTATTTCTGCCCGGATTTATTACGTGATTTTTGAATGGAAATATTATGTCAATCATCCCGCGGATATCCCGCAAATATGGAATGGCGGCATTGCAATCCATGGCGCCCTGATTGGCTCCGTCCTCACCACCTATGTATTTGCCAAAAAGCGTGGACTCTCTTTCTGGAAAATTGCTGACATTGCGGCCCCGAGTATTATTCTTGGGCAAGCGATTGGCCGGTGGGGAAATTTCATGAACCAGGAAGCGCATGGTGGGGAAGTAACAAGAGCTTTCCTAGAAAACTTACATTTGCCAGAATTTATCATCAATCAAATGTATATTAATGGAGCGTATTATCATCCAACGTTCCTTTATGAATCGCTCTGGGACTTTGCTGGCTTTTTCCTATTACTTTTCCTTCGCCGGGTTAATTTCCGCCGTGGGGAATTGTTCCTTACGTATGTGATTTGGTATTCAGTAGGACGCTTTTTCATCGAAGGCTTACGAACCGATAGTTTAATGCTTGGCAGCCTTCGGATGGCGCAAACCATTTCAATTGCATTAGTGGTGGCTGCACTGATGATTCTGCTCTATCGTCGGACTAAACAGCTGACAGACAGGCGTTATTTAGATCAAGAAAACAGTTAATTGTCAGGTTTATTAAGAGGGTCTTGGTGCAATAGCCCTTTCGCTCATTCTACACCTAAAATTTTTCCTGACCCATTTGGAAACACTCGGGGCTCATTATGAAAGGAAGCTACCTATGTCTAATAAAATAACGACCATTCTTTTTGATTTAGATGGGACATTAATTGATACAAATGAATTAATTATTACAACCTATTTGCATACGCTAGAAAAGTATTTTCCAAGCAAGTACAAGCGTGAGGATGTCCTGCCGTTTCTCGGACCGACGCTGCACGAAGCGTTTGGCAGCATCGACCCTGATCTTGTTGAGGAACTGATTTTAGAATATCGAACCTTTAACATTGCCAACCATGATAAATTGGTACGGGAATTTGTTGGGGTCATTGAAACCGTACAGACCTTAAAAGAAAAGGGCTATAAGCTTGGTGTTGTCACTACCAAACGTCATGATGTGACTCTGAAGGGTCTACGCCTCATGAACCTTGAGGCATTTTTTGAAGTAGTTGTGACCTATGATCATGTCAGCAAGACAAAGCCAGATCCTGAGCCAATTTTTAAGGCGTTGGAACAACTGGACTCCACTCCTGAAGAGACGATGATGGTCGGCGATAATTACCACGATATTTTAGCAGGCAAGAATGCAGGGACGGTAACAGCCGGTTGTGCCTGGTCAATTAAAGGAAGAGACTATATTGCAAAATATGAACCAGATTATATTCTTGAGAATATGGCTGATTTATTAACTATCCTCGGAGAGTGAGAAAATGAGGAATACGACCCGCTACCCAGTTGAAGGAGCGAATTCTTTATGGCATGTCTACAAGACCGTGCCTTTTTGGAAGGTTGTCAAAAATTTTATAGTGATTCAATTGGCCCGCTACACGCCATTTTTGGGGTTGAAAAATTGGCTGTATCGGGTGTTCTTGGGGCTTAAGGTTGGCGACCAAACCTCCTTCGCATTAATGGTCATGCTGGATGTGATGTTTCCAGAAAAAATCAGTGTTGGCCGCAATACGGTGATTGGATATAACACGACCATCCTTGCCCACGAATATTTAATAAAAGAATACAGGCTCGGTCCTGTTGTGATTGGCAGTGAAGTGATGATTGGTGCAAACTCTACCATCCTTCCAGGGGTTACAATCGGGGATGGGGCCATCGTCTCTGCTGGGACTCTTGTCCATAAGGATGTTCCTCCAGGGGCGTTCGTTGGGGGCAATCCAATGCGGGTCATATATACAAAAGAAGAATTGGCTGAGCGCTGGGCCGATGATTCCATTTATGGTCGTAAAAAATAAAATATTGAAATTTTTTAAGTCTGGTTTTCGCAACCAGGCTTTTTTTATAGTAAACTAACTATTAAAATTGTCGTTTCGCGGAAAAATTCAGAAACTTGGCGGAATTCCTAACGTTGTTGGCGGATATACGCAGAGATTTGGCGGAATCTTCCCACAGTTTGGCGGAATTCCATCTTAATCTGGCGGAACCCACCCCGTGGTGGTTTGGTGAATCCATCCCGAGTTAGGCACAATCCCCTTAAATTTGAAGGAAAGCCATCTCAAAAGTTTTTCATTGACGAATACTATCACTAGGGGTAAACTAAAATTACTTTAATTCATTATCACATTAGCAGACTAAAGGATTTGAAAAATTTAAACTTAATAATAAAGTAATCTAACTATAAAGGATGAGCTTGATGAGTCGCTTGTTTATGTTTGAAAAGCCTCTGGGCATGAGAGACACGCTTCCGGAGTTATATGAGAAAAAACACCGTGTCCGCACTTTAATGGAAGACACCATCAAATTATGGGGGTGCCAATTTATTGAAACACCCACACTTGAATATTACGAAACAGTCGGATCGGCATCGGCCATTCAAGATGCCCAGCTGTTTCGATTGCTTGATAAACAAGGACATACATTGGTACTAAGGCCTGACATGACCGCGCCAATCGCCAGAGTAGCAGCCTCGAAACTTTTACAAGACGATATGCCGCTTCGGTTAGCCTACTCTGCCAATGTTTTCCGTGCACAGCAGCGTGAAGGAGGCCGGCCAGCTGAATTTGAACAAATCGGCGTGGAATGCTTAAATGACGAAACGGTTTCGTGCGATGGTGAGGCCATTGCCATGCTCATTTCTTCATTGAAAAAAACAGGACTGTCTGAGTTCCAAGTATCGATCGGACATATTGGCTTTGCCCAAGAATTATTTTTACAAATCCTTGGAACCGATGAGCGAGCTGATTCTTTAAGAAGATTTTTATATGAAAAAAATTATGTTGGCTACCGTGAGAATGTGAACTCTTTATCACTATCATCGATTGATAAACAAAGACTTCTTCAATTCCTTGATTTAAGGGGAGGGATTGAAGTCATCGGCAAGGCATTTGATTTGATTGAAAATGAGCAAGGAAAGCTGGCTCTTTTACAGCTTAAGGAATTATGGGAATGCCTTAACGACTATGGTGTTGAGGATGAGGTGAAGTTTGATTTTACAATCGTCAGTCATATGAGCTACTATTCAGGGATTTTATTTGAAGTATATGCAGGGAATGTCGGCTTTCCAATCGGAAATGGCGGACGGTACAGCTTATTAGAGAAGTTTGGAAAAAAAGCAAGTGCCACTGGGTTCGCGGTGCATCTCGATCGGCTTCTAGAGGCGCTAGGAAACGACGAAGTGGAAAATGCTGTAACCTGTATTATTTTCAGCCAGGAGCGCCGCAAGGAAGCCTTTCAACTAGCTGAAAAGCTGCATGAGGAAGGAAAGCGGACCGCGCTTCAGGATATCAACGGCGTCAAAAATATCGATGCGTATACAAAGAAATTTGCGGATACTACCTACTTACTCGGAGGGCGTGCCGATGAATAATATACTAACAATTGCCATGCCAAAGGGGCGGATTTTTGAAGAAGCGGCTGACCTGCTCAGGAAAGCCGGTTATCAACTTCCGCCGGAATTTGATGATTCACGAAAGTTAATTATTGAGGTTGAAAACGAGGGTCTTCGGTTTATTTTAGCAAAGCCGACAGATGTTCCTACCTATGTGGAGCATGGTGTTGCCGACATTGGCATTGCCGGCAAGGATGTCTTGCTAGAGGAGGAACGTGATGTTTACGAGCTCCTCGACTTACGAATCAGCGCTTGTTATTTAGCGGTAGCTGGTCTTCCTGGGACCAAGATGAATGATGTAGCCCCTAGAGTTGCAACGAAATATCCGAATGTGGCGGAAGCCTATTTTCGTGAACAGGGAGAACAGGTTGAAATTATTAAATTAAACGGTTCGATCGAACTTGCTCCGATTATCGGCTTATCGGACCGTATCGTCGATATTGTTTCCACGGGCCGGACGATGAGAGAAAATGGTCTTGTTGAGTATGAGCGGATTGTCGATGTCACTTCACGACTCATCGTTAATCCTGTCAGCTACCGCATCAAGGATACGAAGATTGATGAACTGGTCACCCGGCTTAGTAAAGTTGTCTCGATGGAGGTTAATGAAAAATGAAAATAGTAAAAGTAAATGACCTCGTCTCGATTAAGCGATCGATTGAGTCAGGTACCTCCAGACAGGTAGAGGTGGTAAAAGAGATAATTGCAGCGATTCGTACTCGCGGCGATGAAGCATTACGGGAATATACAGAGAAATTCGACCGCGTTAACTTAGCCCTCTTTTCCGTCACTGAAAAAGAAATAGAGGCTGCTTACGAGCAGATAGATGAGCGTTTTATAGCGATTGTTAGGGAAGCAGCTGACAATATTCGCACTTTCCATGAAAAACAGCTGCGGCCTTCATGGATGACGACCGAGGAAAATGGAACCGTCCTAGGTCAAAAAATCACTCCGCTCGATTCAGTCGGGGTATATGTGCCAGGCGGAACCGCCGCCTACCCATCCTCCGTTCTGATGAACGTACTTCCGGCGAAAGTAGCCGGTGTGAAACGGATTGTGATGGTATCACCACCGGATGACCAAGGTCAATTACCCGCTGCCGTCCTTGTTGCGGCGAAGGAAGCAGGCGTTGAAGAAATTTATAAGGTGGGAGGGGCCCAAGCGATTGCGGCACTTGCCTATGGAACCGAATCGATTCACTCTGTCGATAAAATTACTGGTCCCGGAAATATTTATGTTGCATTAGCAAAACGAGAAGTTTATGGGGATGTTGACATTGATATGATTGCCGGTCCAAGCGAGATTGCGATTTTGGCAGATGAAACGGCAAGACCAGATGAGGTTGCGGCCGACCTATTATCACAGGCTGAGCACGATCCACGCGCCTGCAGTGTTCTCGTTACACCATCGAGTGTCCTGGCCGAAGCGGTTGCCGTAGAAGTCGAAAAGCAACTAGAACAACTGCCGCGAAAAGACATCGCCGCCCGTTCGATTGCAGATTATGGTGCCATTTACCTAACGGAAACCATCGAGGAAGCGATTGACACCGTCAATCAATTAGCGCCAGAACATTTAGAGATCATCACTGAAAATGCGATTGAACTGCTTGGAAAAATTCGACACGCAGGTGCGATCTTTATCGGCCGTTATAGCTCTGAGCCGGTTGGTGACTACTTTGCGGGTCCTAATCACGTTCTTCCTACAAATGGAACGGCACGTTTTTCGAGTCCGTTGAATGTGGACGATTTTCAAAAGAAATCAAGCGTGATTATCTATAGCCAAAAAGCGATAGAAGAAAATGGTGCTAAAATTGCGGAGTTTGCTCGTAAGGAAGGGCTCGAGGCCCACGCACGGGCAGTTGAATACCGCTTAAAAAATGACGGAAAATTATCGTATTGACAATATATAGGGGGTCCCTTTCATGGAAAGAATCGCAAGTATTGAACGGAACACGAATGAAACACAAATTCAATTAACGTTAGATGTGGATGGAGACGGTCAGTCGAATTTAGAAACAGGTGTACCGTTCATGACCCATATGCTTGATTTATTCACCAAACATGGACAATTCAATCTGACAGTGAATGCAAATGGGGATACTGAAGTGGACGATCACCATACCACAGAGGATATCGGAATTTGTCTTGGACAGGCGCTGCGTGAAGCATTAGGTGACAAACGTGGTATTAAGCGCTACGGAAACGCATTTGTACCGATGGATGAAGCGCTGGCACAGGTGGTCGTGGACCTTAGTAATCGTCCGCATCTTGAAATGCGTGCAGAGTTCCCCGGACAAAAGGTGGGTACATTTGATACCGAACTCGTTCATGAATTCTTATGGAAACTTGCACTCGAGGCACGGATGAATCTTCATGTCATCGTACATTACGGCAAAAATACACACCATATGATCGAAGCCGTCTTTAAAGCGCTGGGACGTGCCCTTGACGAAGCCACAACCATCGACCCACGCATCAAAGGCGTTCCATCAACTAAGGGAATGCTCTAGAAGAAAATTAGTGGTGTCAGGCACCATGTGAAGAATATAACAATGGTTGTCAGGCACTATAATAGGCACTGTGAAAGGAATGGTAGGGATGATTGGCATTGTTGACTATGGAATGGGCAATCTGTATAGTGTTAGCAAGGCATTGGAACGGCTGGGTGCGGAGTATTTTATTTCTGCGGATAAGGGTGAGCTGCTAGCTGCAGATGCCTTGCTTCTTCCTGGTGTGGGCTCTTTTCGTGATGCGATGGAACGTTTGCCAGTGGAGACGATTAAGGAGTTTGCGGCAACGGGTAAACCGCTGCTTGGCATCTGCCTTGGGATGCAGCTGCTATTTGAAAATAGTGAAGAAAATGGCCCGACAGAAGGTTTGGGATTGTTACCCGGCAGTGTTCGCCGTTTTCCAGGGAAAACACCGGATGGACACACCTACAAAGTTCCGCACATGGGCTGGAACAAGCTTGAATTTGTTCAAGAATCGCCGCTGTTAAAAGGTCTCGAAGAGGATTATGTCTATTTCGTGCATTCCTATTATGTGGATGCGGAAAACTCAGACGTGTTACTGGCAAAGGCTAATTATCACGAACAGGTATCTGCTGTTGTTGGCAGAGATAATATATATGGAATGCAATTTCATCCGGAAAAAAGCAGCAAGCTGGGCATGTCCCTTTTAGCGAATTTTCTACAAATGGTGGAGGAAAGGAAGGCAATCCGATGAGTTTAACGATTTATCCAGCAATTGATATGCGCGGTGGCAAGTGCGTCCGACTTCTCCAAGGGGACTACGACCAAGAAACGATTTACGGCGACTCGCCATTTGATATGGCGAAGAGTTTTGCCGCTGATGGTTCCGAATGGATTCACATGGTGGACCTTGACGGGGCAAAGGATGGCAAACGGGTCAATGACCTGTTTGTGATTGAAGCAGCGCAAAAGTTACAGGTAAATATTCAGATTGGCGGCGGCATTCGTTCAGAGGAGGATATCCTCCACTATCTTGAAAATGGCGTGAACCGTGTCATCATTGGCAGTATCGCTGTTTCCAACCCTGAATTCGCCATTGATATGATCAAAAAATACGGCGGAAAAATTGCACTCGGCATTGATGCGAAAAACGGCTATGTGGCCACACATGGCTGGCTGGATACTTCCGAACTGAAGGCCCTCGACCTCGGAAAACGCTTTGCAGAAGCTGGAGCGGAGACGTTTATTTTTACCGATATTGCAACTGATGGGACTCTCGCTGGTCCGAATATTGCCGCTGTCTGTGAAATGGCCGAAGTGACCGGGAAAAATGTCATTGCCTCTGGCGGGGTAAGCAGTCTAGGCGACCTAAGAGCAATTGCTTCTAAGGGGATTCAAGGAGCGATTGTGGGAAAAGCCCTTTATGAAAACCGCTTCACTTTAAAAGAGGCCCTGAAAGAGGTGGGCACCCGATGACATTAACAAAAAGAATCATCCCCTGCCTCGATGTAAAGGACGGACGGGTAGTAAAAGGGATACAATTCGTCCAACTGCGCGATGCCGGAGATCCCGTGGAACTGGCGCGCTTTTATGATGAGCAGGGAGCCGACGAACTCGTTTTTCTAGATATCTCTGCATCCGTTGAAGGCCGGAAAACAATGGTTGAAGTCGT
Organism: Bacillus sp. sid0103; assembly: GCF_019219025.1. The sequence continues at coordinate 144,849 of NZ_JAHUWN010000008.1, forward strand.
TAAAGCCGTCGCTTCAGAGCTGGCGATTCCGTTTACCGTTGGCGGGGGCATTAATGCTTTGGAGGATATGAAAAGAATCTTACGTGCTGGGGCAGATAAGGTATCGCTGAATACAGCAGCTGTCCTTAATCCGGCCCTTATTAAGGAAGGTGCCAGCTACTTTGGTTCACAATGCATCGTTGTCGCAATTGATGCCAAATACGATGAAGCAATTGGAACGTGGCGCGTATTTACGCACGGCGGCAGAACACCTACAGACAAACTGGTGATTGAATGGGCAGTAGAAGCGGCGCAGTTGGGTGCGGGGGAAATTTTACTAACGAGCATGGATAGTGATGGCGAAAAAAATGGGTTCGATCTTGAACTGACGAAGGCAGTAAGTGAAGCGGTAACCATTCCAGTCATTGCCTCAGGTGGGGCCGGAAATTCGGAACATTTTGAAGAAGCATTCTTAGCTGGAAAAGCAGATGCTGCTCTAGCTGCGTCTATTTTTCACTATAAAGAGACATCCGTTCATGAAGTAAAAAGCTATTTACGGGAAAAAGGAGTGACGGTTCGATGAATGTCCGGTTTGATGAAAAAGGGCTAGTGCCCGCAATTATTCAAGATGCAGGGACGAAAGAAGTATTAACACTCGCTTATATGAATGAGGAATCGCTCGCCAAAACGATTGAAACGGGGGAAACGTGGTTTTACAGCCGTTCCCGTCAGGAATTATGGCATAAAGGTGCAACGAGCGGTAATACACAGACTGTTGTCAGCATGAACTATGATTGCGACCAAGATGCGTTATTAGTTCTTGTTTATCCGAAAGGTCCTGCCTGCCATACCGGTGCGGTGAGTTGTTTTTCAGAACGGGGCTTTACGGGGACATCTAGTCTGGCAGACTATCAGATCCTGCAATCACTTGAAAAAGTCATTGTTGACCGCGAACGTGAGCGTCCAGAAGGGGCATACACAACCTATCTATTTGAAAAAGGCGTCGATAAGATTTTGAAAAAAATCGGGGAAGAAGCGTCTGAGGTGATCATCGCTGCCAAGAACCGTGATGCTGAGGAGCTCCGCTGGGAAGCTGCAGATTTGCTTTACCACTTGCAGGTATTGCTGGTTGAACAAGGCCTTCCATTTAAAGAAGTACTCAAAACTTTAGAAGAAAGACACAAGGACCGGTCGTAAATGACCGGTTTTATTTATTTAGAACTACATTAAAAAGGGAATTATACAAAATTGAAGGCTAATTATACAAATCAGGCTACAATTATACAAAACTAAGATGTTATTTTACAAAACACACCGATAATTTTACGAAAATTAGATTAAATCAACAAAATTTGTAAAAATATTACCATTTGACCATATCTCCCTAAATCAAACCGTAAATCCCCCTATACTAGCCCTTCTCGAACAACTCCCTAGTGTGGTATACTACCTTAGTTATGTTAAAAATGTGGAGGACTTCATGGGTAAAGACGCGAAAGCAAGAATGCATATGGGAAAATTACTTACATTTGTTCCTACGGGGGAATATTATTTCACGAAGGGTTTAAAGGCATTCCATCGACGTGATTTTATCAAAGCAAAAAAATATCTTGGGCGAGCGATGCAGCTTGAGCCGGGTGAACCGATGATAATATGCCAGTTGGCGATTGTGTCAACAGAACTTGGCGAGTTTGAAAATTCCAACCGACTCTTGCACCTCATCCTTGAAGAACTAGATCAAGAAATGGTCGAATGCCATTATTTTTTGGCCAATAATTACGCCCATTTGGGATTTTTTAAAGATGCTTATCACCACGCCAAACTGTATTTACAGCTGGACCCCGATGGTGACTTTTGCGATGACACAGAGGAATTACTAGATGTACTTTCATTTGAGTCGGAAGATCTTGAGGATGATCTATATCAGCAGGATGACTTAATCGTTAAACAAGAACAGGCTCGTGACCTGCTCGAGTCAGGTTATTTTCCAAAGGCAATTGAGCTGCTAAAAGATGTCGTAAAGGACTATCCAGAGTATTGGTCTGCGTATAACAACTTGGCACTCGCCTATTTTTATTTAGGAAAGACACAAAAGGCGGAATCCATTTTAGCGGACGTTTTAGAACGGAATCCAGGAAATCTGCATGCCTTATGTAACCGGCTTGTATTTGCTTATTATCAGGGACAGGCAAGAAATGTTGCAGGAATGATTGACACGTTGAAGAAAATTCAACCGCTTCTAAGTGAACAGCAATTTAAGCTTGGGGCCACGTTTGCTTTAGTAGGAGAATATGACCTAGCTTATTTATGGCTGAAAAAATTATATAAGTACGGCTTTGATGGAGATGGCCCGTTTTACTATTGGCTTTCCCATTCTGCCTATTTCACTGGTAATGAGAATTTTGCAAAAAGCGTCTGGAAAAAGGTGTTGGAACTGAATCCTGATAAAGAAGGCTCCGAACCTTGGAATAAAGAAACTGGGCAAGCAAACGGTTTTGAAGACCATTCTGGTTCCATTTTTCAAAAATTGGACAGCGACTATGTGGAAGAGCGCTTATTTGCTCTATTTCTTACGACCGTTTCGAGTAAAAAAGAAGAAATAATCACCTCCAAGCGGCTCTTACAAAATCAAAAATTTACGCGCTTGGAAAAAGAATATATCTCGTTGATTCGTTCAGGAAAACCTTCTAAGACTGCGGATGCACAAGAAGTTGCCGAACTTTTTTATGAAACTCATCAACCAATTGGTACGATTGAGGCTGGTTTATATCTCATGTGGTTTTCTGTGTTTGTCGAGGTATCCAAAGACAGCCTCCAATTGAAAAATAAACGTGCTTGGGCCGGAGCCGTGGAGTATGTGTGGCACAAACTTCGCAGTGAAAAAATTTCTCAGCAAGAGGTAGCTGACCGCTATGGGATTTCCTCAGCAACTATTGGTAAATATGTAAAAATAGTCAATAACTATTTGAATTAGGCTGTTTTCGCATAAATTGTTTTTCGTATAGGTTCATCAATCCGTATTCCTATTTGTTCGTGGCATCTTTTCGTAAGTAAATACGAAGTATCGCTGGTAATCTTAGTAAATGGCCCTAATTCAAAAGTAACAAAGTTTTCGAAAGAGCCTTAATTAAGCATATTGGTGGACGATAAAACATTTGTTATATACGATTAAGTAAGGGAACAATATACTTAATCGTATTTTTTTATATAGGGAGTGTTTTAACATGTCTGAAGAAAAAATTTATGACGTTATTATTGCCGGTGCTGGCCCTGCGGGGATGACGGCGGCTGTTTATACATCACGAGCAAACCTATCCACACTCATGATTGAGCGCGGGATGCCGGGCGGACAAATGGCCAATACGGAGGACGTTGAAAACTATCCAGGCTTTGAAAGTATTTTAGGTCCGGATTTATCTACAAAGATGTTCGAGCATGCCAAAAAATTTGGTGCAGAGTACGCTTATGGCGATATCAAAGAAATCATTGATCAAGGCGACTATAAAATCGTTGTCGCTGGCTCAAAACAATATAAAGCATATGCTGTCATCATCACAACGGGAGCAGAGTATAAGAAAATTGGCGTGCCAGGGGAAAAAGAACTTGGCGGCCGCGGCGTATCCTATTGTGCGGTTTGTGATGGAGCTTTCTTTAAGCAAAAAGAACTATTTGTGATCGGTGGAGGGGACTCGGCTGTTGAAGAGGGGGTGTACTTAACCCGCTTTGCTTCGAAAGTAACCATCGTCCATCGCCGTAATGAACTCCGTGCCCAAAAAATTCTGCAAGATCGTGCTTTTGCCAATGAGAAAGTTGATTTTATTTGGAATCACACGATCAAATCCATTAATGAAAAAGATGGCAAAGTAGGCAGTGTGACACTGGTTTCGACTGAAAATGGCGAAGAACAAGTATTGCCGGCTGACGGTGTCTTTATCTATATCGGAATGGTCCCTCTATCCAAACCATTCATGAACCTTGGAATTACCAATGAAAATGGCTATATTGAAACCAATGACAGGATGGAGACAAAGGTACCGGGGATTTATGCAGCTGGTGATATTCGTGAAAAAACACTGCGCCAGATTGTAACAGCAACTGGAGATGGCAGTATTGCTGCCCAAAGTGCCCAGCATTATATTGAAGAACTTAAAGAAGGGTTAAAACAAAAAAGCTAATCTTAGGAAAGTCTGATAGCTATTTTTAAAAACGTAACTCTGTTTTAATTCTCCTGTAACAATTGTGCAATAAAGTTACGGTATGATATAAACAGTAATTGACCCCCTTTAAAAATATATTTCTTTTATGCACAGGCCCGCAGCCTGTGCTATTTTTTTTTGGTTTGCACTATTTGTTACTGGTGTCAGGAGAAATTCTTAACAGAATATCAAATTTGTATTCATTGTGACTGCATCCAAAAAATAGTATAATACTAAGAATGAATGGAAAGTTATTGTAGGATATATAGCCAAGCCTAAGGAAGGACCTTGCCAAATTAAAAAAGGTTCGGACGAGAGCTGTTACATTGTAGATGCTTGATTAAGAGGGTGAAATGTTGTGCAACGAGTCACCAATTGTGTATTGATTAGAGACGAAAAAATATTGTTGCTTCAAAAGCCGCGCCGTGGCTGGTGGGTTGCTCCTGGTGGGAAAATGGAGCCAGGTGAATCGGTTCGCGACTCATGTATCAGAGAATACCGTGAGGAAACGGGAATCTATTTGAAAAACCCGCAATTAAAAGGGATTTTTACAATGATCATGAAAGAAAATGACCAACTTCTTTCCGAATGGATGATGTTTACATTTGTAGCGACCGATTCGGATGGAGTCGATTTAGACGAATCCGAGGAAGGTAAGCTGGAGTGGCAAATGATCGATCAATTGAAAAAGTTACCAATGGCTGCTGGTGATTATCATATTCTTGATTATATGATTCACGGAAAAGGAATTATTTACGGTACTTTTACTTATACAAAAGACTTTCAACTAATCAGTTACCGATTAGATCCAAGCTAACCTATAGGGGGAAATGAATAATGAGTACCGGTGCGGTAAATGACATACAAATGGTAATAATTACAGGAATGTCTGGTGCAGGAAAAACTGTGGCCATTCAAAGTTTTGAAGATTTAGGATTCTTTTGTGTCGATAATTTGCCTCCAACCTTGCTTCCAAAATTCCTTGAACTTATGAAGGAATCCGGGAATAAGATGAATAAAGTCGCCCTCGTTATGGACCTGCGCGGCAGAGAATTTTTTGATCATCTCTTTAAAGCATTAGATGAACTAGCAGAAACATCATGGGTGGCCCCGCGAATCTTATTTTTAGATGCAGATGATTCCACATTAGTCCGAAGATATAAAGAAACAAGGCGGTCACATCCGCTCGCACAAACAGGTCTGCCGCTAGAAGGAATCACGTTAGAGCGCGAACTCCTCGAAGAACTAAAAGGCAGGGCTCAATTGATTTACAATACTTCCCAGATGAAACCAAGGGAACTTCGTGAGAAAATATTAACGGAATTTACCGCGAATAAACAATCAATCTTCACTGTCAATGTCATGTCATTCGGCTTTAAGTATGGAATTCCCATTGATGCAGATTTAGTGTTTGATGTGCGCTTCTTGCCAAATCCCCATTATATCGAGCATATGAGACCAAAAACAGGTCTAGATGAAGATGTTTCCAGTTATGTATTAAAATGGAATGAAACGCATAAGTTCTTGGAAAAAGTAACCGACTTGCTATCTTTCATGCTTCCGCATTATAAGCGGGAAGGTAAAGCGCAGCTTGTTATTGCGATTGGCTGTACAGGTGGACAGCATCGTTCCGTAACACTAGCTGAGTATATCGGTAAGTTTTTCGAAAAGGACTATAAGACATGTATTTCTCATCGTGACATTGAGAGGAGAAAGGAAAAAACAACATGAGCATTTACGGACAGCCACGAATTGTCGTCATTGGCGGGGGAACAGGATTGCCAGTTTTATTGCGTGGATTAAAACAGTATCCTGTGGATATTACCGCCATTGTGACAGTCGCGGATGACGGCGGCAGCTCAGGACGTTTGCGTGAGGACTTGCATATTCCTCCTCCTGGTGACATCCGCAATGTGTTAGCATCATTATCGGATGTGGAACCGCTCGTTGAGGAAATGTTTCAGCATCGATTTAAAACATCGAATGAACTTTCCGGACATTCGCTTGGTAATTTAATCTTGGCGGCGATGACCTCCATCACGGGGAATTTTGTTCACGCCATTCAGGAAATGAGTAAAATTTTAAATGTTCACGGCAAAGTTCTCCCTGCAGCCAATCAGAGTGTCGTTCTCCATGCTGAAATGGAAGACGGGACGACTGTCTCAGGGGAATCAAAAATACCCTACTCTGGTAAAAGAATTAAAAAAGTGTTTATGACACCGGAAAATATTCGTCCCTTGCCTGAGACCCTTCAAGCCATCCGTCAGGCCGATTTAATCATCATCGGGCCAGGAAGCTTATATACAAGCATTTTACCTAATTTGCTCGTCCCTAAAATCGGGGATGAACTGTGTCAATCACAAGCCAAAAAGGTCTATATTTGTAATTTAATGACCCAGGCTGGGGAAACCCATGGGTTTTCAGCAAGTGATCATGTAAAGGCCTTATATGATCATATGAGCTGTGCATTTATCAATACAATCCTTGTAAACAATGAAGAAATTCCACAGGACATCCAGCTCCGCTATAATGAAGAGTTGGCAGACCCTGTTGTCTACGACTTGCCGCAACTGTTTGAATTAGGGCTCGAAGTGGTCCATGCGGATATTGCTTACCAAGAAAATGGGGCATTAAGGCATGACCCGAAAAAAGTTGCAAAAATATTATATAATTTGCTTTTAGATGAAACCAAAAAGCGTTATGAAACGTAATAATAGTAACTAATTAAAAGACGCTGTTTTTTTTTAGGGGGGTGAAGGGATGTCTTTCGCTTCGGAAACGAAAAAAGAATTAACTAACTTAGAAGTGAAAACGTGCTGCATTCAAGCAGAGCTTTCGGCTCTCATCCGGATGAATGGTTCCCTTTCATTCTCAAATCGTAAGTTAGTTGTTGATATTCAAACCGAAAATGCTGCGATTGCAAGAAGAATTTACACATTAATAAAAAAGAGTTACGAAGTCCAAGTAGAGCTGCTTGTCCGGAAAAAGATGCGTTTGAAAAAAAATAACGTCTATATTGTCCGTTTATCACAGCAGGCAAAGGAAATTCTAGAGGATACTAAAATTATTGGTGAGGGTTTTACCATCATTCATGATATTTCGCCGGAACTTGTAAAAAAGAAGTGTTGTAAGCGTTCTTATTTACGCGGCGCATTTCTAGCAGGAGGATCCGTTAATAATCCGGAAACTTCATCCTATCATTTAGAAATTTTTTCGCTCTATAAAGAACACAACGATTCTTTATGCGAATTGATGAATACATTTGGACTTAATAGTAAAACACTCGAACGCAAGAAAGGCTATATTACCTACTTAAAAGAAGCAGAGAAAATTACCGAGTTTCTAAATATTGTAGGTGCCCATAACGCTCTACTCCGCTTCGAAGATGTTCGAATTGTTCGCGATATGCGTAATTCAGTAAACCGTCTTGTTAACTGTGAAACCGCCAATCTTAATAAAACGATCGGTGCTTCGATTAGGCAGGTCGAGAATATCCGCTACATCAATCAAACGGTCGGTCTGCAAATTTTGCCTGATAAATTAAGAGAAATTGCAGAACTCCGCTTAAATTATACAGATGTGACCCTTAAAGAATTGGGTGAAATGGTTTCTGGTGGTGCCATCAGTAAATCTGGAATTAATCATCGTTTGAGAAAAATCGATACGATCGCAGAAAAACTCCGTGCAGGAGAGATGGTTGTAAAAGAGTAGCAAATTCTTTAGCAGTTAAATATGTGAAAGCCATAACATGTACTCTAGAAAATATTGTGAAACAAGTTCCAAGAAAAATAGACTATAAATCATGAGGAGGAATTGTGTAATGTTAGTGAAACAAGTCGAAGTAAAATTAAAAACAGGTCTTCAAGCACGGCCTGCAGCGCTTTTTGTTCAAGAAGCCAACCGATTCTCAGCGGAAATTTTTCTTGAGAAGGATGGGAAGAAAGTGAATGCGAAAAGCATTATGGGCTTAATGAGCCTTGCTGTTGGCTCTGGCGTTCTGATTGATATCGTTGCAGATGGTGAGGATGAAGCATCTGCCATTGAAGCATTAGCTGATTTTATCCAAAAAGAACAATAGTATGTGAGAGACCGGCTCCGTTGGGAACCGGTCTTTTAAATGTTTTTTTGAACAAAAAAAGCAACCGGTCTATACCGATTGCTTCTGTCCTGCTTATTTATTTTTCTTCTCGTCATCAATTAGGTTACGTGTGATGATATGGTCGATTAACCCATATTCTTTTGCACGTTCAGCTGTCATGAAGTTGTCGCGGTCTGTATCTTTGGCGATTACTTCAAGAGACTGTCCAGTCCGTTCTGCTAAAATTCCATTTAATTTTTCGCGAAGGAAGAGGATCCGCTTTGCAGCAATCTCGATTTCAGTTGCTTGTCCTTGGGCACCGCCTAGTGGCTGGTGAATCATGACCTCAGCATTTGGAAGGGCATAGCGCTTACCTTTTTCCCCAGCTGCAAGCAAGAATGCACCCATGGATGCAGCCATACCGATACAAATCGTTTGAACTTTTGGTTTGATGAATTGCATCGTATCATAGATCGCCATACCAGCAGTGATGCTGCCGCCTGGGCTGTTGATATATAAAGAAATATCTTTTTCAGGGTTATCCGCTTCAAGGAATAATAATTGTGCTACAATGCTGTTAGCGACATGATCATCGATAGCACTTCCCAGCATAATAATCCGGTCTTTTAACAGACGGGAGTAGATGTCATACGCACGCTCGCCCCGGTTTGTTTGTTCAATAACTGTAGGGATTAAATTCATTTTTCTTCCTCCTTTGATTGTAAAGGTAATAGTAATATGTATTGTTATCATACACTGATGGTCAATAAAGGTCAAACAAATTGCCTTTAAAAATGTTCGACAACTTTCCCTAATCCATCTTATCCATTCTTACTAATTTTAAACCAAATCAATGCTTGCAAAGTTAGAGAAACTGGCATATAATATGTAAGTCGCCAATATTTTGCCCTCGTGGTGCAACGGATAGCACGTAAGATTCCGGTTCTTGAGATGTGGGTTCGATTCCTGCCGAGGGCGTCATCAAAGCCTCCTGTTATTTTTAACAGGGGGTTTTTTTATTGGAAAAACAGTTTGGTTTTTTTTGGTAAATGTCTAATTGCACAAAACATATGGAAAATGGCACAAAATTCACTCGAAACTGCACAATACCTTGATAAAATGGCACTAAACAGAGTAGAAATGGCACAAAACCACCAAAAATGTACCTAAATAAATGTAAGACCTCCATGCTAAATGAATCAAAAAGGGTCACTTAGCTCCCTGATTATCATTTTTCATTCCCGAATTTGGTCCCATCGTGTAAAATAGAAAACAGGGGGGATCAGAATGAACTTGAAGGCCGGTTTATGGCAACAGCAAACATTAAAATTGGCGATGACGCAAGAGTTATCACAGGCTATTGCATTGTTGCAGTACTCTGCCCAGGAGTTAACTGCTTTTTTAGAAGATAAGGCACTTGAAAATCCCCTATTGCAGATTGAAAATAGCAATATTAAACCAATGAATCCACTTATTGACCGAAATCGTAGTAAGCACCAAAAAGCTGAAAAGGACTGGATTGAACAAATCGCTGACAAACCATTTTCGCTTGAAGATTATTTACTTTCTCAATTAAAACTAACGAGTTTATCGGGGGAACAATTAAGTGTGATTCGTTTTCTCATTCAATATTTGGATGAAAACGGTTACTTTGGTGGCGACCTTAATGAAATCGCCCAAAAACTACGAGTATCGGAAGAGGTAGCTGAAGAATGCCTAGCGATCATCCAAACACTGGAGCCAGCGGGGATTGGTGCAAGGGACCTTCAAGAGTGCCTATTGATGCAACTATATTATCAAGATCCTGCTAATGAATTAGCTCAAAAGATTATCTCTGATTATTTCATTCCATTCGCCGAAAAGAAGTGGAAACCAATTGCCAAGGAATTGAAGGTAACCCTTAAAGATATTCAAAATATCTTTGACCAAATTCAGTCCCTGAACCCCAAACCGGGAACTATTTTAGGAAAAGAGGTTACCACCTATATTATTCCGGACGCGATTGTCGAGCAAACGAGCGAGGGACTAACCGTCAGGATGTCAGATGAATCGCTGCCAAGGATAAGTCTTAATGAGCAGTATTATCATAAATTCAAAGACCAAGACCAACAAGTAAGCCGCTTCCTACAGGATAAACTGCAGGATTACCAGTGGATTCAAAAAAGTATAGAGCAGCGGAAAGAGACACTAACAAGGGTGATTGCAAAAATTATTGAAAAGCAGACTGCATTTTTTCAAAAAGGATCACAATATTTAGTACCAATGACCATGAAGGAAATCGCTGGAGAACTTAATATTCATGAATCTACCGTCAGCCGCGCTGTTCGCGAAAAATATGTGCAAACACCAAACGGGACGTTTCCATTAAAGTCTTTTTTTACAAGTACGATTCAAACCGTATCGGTGGATGAAAATACCTCATCCACACAAGTAAAAAAGAAAATTGCGACGTTAATTGAAAATGAGAATAAACAAAAACCGCTTTCTGATCAAGATATTGTTGAACAATTAAAAACAGAGGAAGGCATGGTGGTTTCCAGAAGGACCATTGCAAAGTACCGGGATCAATTGGGAATTCCATCCTCTGCGAAGAGAAAAAGGTTTGACTGAAAGGAACAAAATAATGGAGCAAACAATCATTACGTTATATACAAGGAAAAGTTGTCCGCTTTGTGACAAGGCAAAAGACACTTTACTCGAGCTCAAAAATGAATGGAATTTCAATTTAGAAGAAATTGATATTGAGTCCAGTGATGAATTAACCGAACAATACGGGTTAATGATTCCAGTCGTTTATATCGATGGAGTAGAGGCCGGTTTTGGCGTCATTAACAAATTTGACATAAGTAACCGTTTGCAAGAAAAAAAAGCCAACCTTAATAGTTGAAATAGATTTTCACTCCTGTTACAATGAAAAACGTAGCAAGGGTGATTTTTTTTTAATGTAGTGGGACACAATATGTCTATGGTGGACATTTTTAGACCAACTACATATAATAAAGGAGCATGTGATTCATGCAGTCATTTATCGATATCCAGAAAAGACTACTGCCCGACCTCCTTCAGGTTCTGCAAAAGAGATATTCTATCCTAAGATATATAGGTTTTATGCAGCCGGTAGGGAGAAGGAGTGTAGCGGTCAGCCTGGGATATACGGAAAGAGTCCTTCGCGGCGAAGTAGAATTCTTAAGGGAGCAAGATTTAATTTACACAAATAATGTGGGAATGAGCTTAACTCCTGAAGGGAAAAATTTGCTAGAAGACTTAGAAGGTTTTATGCGTGAGTTAAAAGGTATCGATGTGATGGAGTTGGAATTAAAACACCGGCTCGGCATTAAAAAAGTCATCATTGTGCCTGGAGATAGTGATGAATCGCCGATGGTTAAAGGTGAACTGGGCAAAGCAAGTGCTGTGTGCATGAAAAAGTTACTCGGCGGAAAAAATATCATTGCTGTAACTGGCGGTTCAACGATGGCTGCTGTCGCAGAAAGACTTTCACCAGAGCTTTCCCAAAAGGAAATACTTTTTGTCCCGGCTAGGGGCGGAGTAGGCGAGGATGTTCACAATCAAGCAAATACGATTTGCTCGATCATGTCGAAAAACACCCATACGAACCATCGAGTGTTTTACGTACCTGACCAGGTAAGTACCGATATTTATGAATCGCTTATCAAAGAACCTGGCATTTATGAAGTTTTAAAACTAATAAAATCAGCAAGCATGGTTATTCATGGGATTGGGGATGCTATCACAATGGCTGAGCGACGCAAAACGGACCCTGAAGTTTTGCATAAGCTGGAAAATGAAAAAGCTGTGGGTGAAGCATTTGGCTATTATTTTAACGAACAAGGAGAAATCCTTCATAAAGTCTTAACGATTGGGCTGCAGTTAGAAGATCTAGTCAACATTCCGAATGTCATCGCTGTTGCAGGCGGGGGCTCGAAGGCAAAAGCCATCAAAGCATATTTAAAACAAGCGCCGACATCAACGATATTAATTACAGATGAAGGTGCAGCAAGAACGTTATTAAAAGGGTAAATCCTTTTTAAAATAAAAAACATCCTTACCCAATTTAAAGGAGGAAATTTATCATGTCAGTAAAAGTTGGTATTAACGGATTTGGACGTATTGGTCGTAACGTATTTCGTGCGGCTTTAAACAACAGCAATGTGGAAATCGTAGCAATTAATGACTTAACAGATGCAAATATGCTTGCACATCTTTTAAAATATGATACTGTTCACGGAACTCTTGCAGAAGACGTTACAGTTGATGGAGAATACTTAGTAGTAGGCGGACATAAAGTAAAAGTTATCGCAGAGCGCGATCCTGCACAATTAGGCTGGGGAGATCTTGGTGTTGATGTTGTAGTTGAATCAACAGGCCGTTTCACAAAGCGTGAAGATGCTGCAAAACACCTTGAAGCAGGTGCTAAAAAAGTTATTATCTCTGCTCCAGCAGACAATGAAGATATCACAATTGTTATGGGTGTAAACGAAGATAAATACGATCCAAATAACCACCACGTATTATCTAACGCTTCTTGTACAACAAACTGCCTGGCTCCATTTGCAAAAGTATTAAATGATACATTCGGAATCAAGCGCGGTATGATGACAACTGTTCACTCATACACAAATGACCAACAAATCCTTGACTTACCACACAAAGACTACCGCCGTGCTCGTGCAGCAGCTGAAAACATAATCCCAACTTCAACTGGTGCTGCTAAGGCAGTTGCTCTTGTTTTACCTGAACTTAAAGGTAAATTAAACGGTATGGCTATGCGTGTTCCAACTCCAAACGTTTCTGTTGTTGACTTAGTAGCAGAATTAGAAAGAGATGTTACAGCTGAAGAAGTAAACCAAGCATTAAAAACTGCTGCTGAAGGCCCATTAAAAGGCATCTTAGCTTACAGCGACCTGCCATTAGTATCTACTGACTATAACGGCGCTACAGTTTCTTCAACAATCGATGCATTATCTACAATGGTTCTTGAAGGCAACATGGTAAAAGTATTATCTTGGTACGATAACGAAGTTGGTTACTCTAACCGCGTTGTTGACCTTGTAGATTACCTAGCAAAAAAAGGACTTTAATATCTAAACAGACAATGATTGGCGTTCAATCATAAGACGTTACGAATACAAAGGTTTTCCAAAGGGGAGCGGGGAGTATATGCCCCCTTCCCCTTTTTAGTTATAATAAGATTACTGCCTAGCTTCTGCGCCGCTAACAAGGCGCTTACGCTTTAATACTTTAGGAGGTCCTTTATGAATAAGAAAACGCTTAAAGATGTCGATGTAAAAGGTAAACGCGTATTTTGCCGGGTTGATTTTAACGTTCCAATGCAAGAGGGGAAAATTACCGATGAAACGCGGATTCGTGCAGCACTTCCAACGATTCAATATCTAGTAGATCAAGGCGCTAAAGTCATTCTAGCCAGCCATTTCGGCCGTCCAAAAGGAAAAGTAGTCGAAGACATGCGCTTAACTCCAGTCGGTGTCAGACTGTCTGAACTGCTTGGTAAAGACGTGAAAAAAGCAGATGAAGCTTATGGTGATTCGGTCAAAGCATTGATTGAAACTATGTCCGAAGGCGATGTTCTGCTGCTTGAAAATGTTCGTTTCTATCCTGGCGAAGAGAAGAATGATCCAGAGTTGGCAAAAGCTTTTGCTGAACTCGCGGATGTTTATGTAAATGATGCCTTTGGTGCAGCACACCGTGCCCATGCATCAACTGAAGGGATTGCACATATTTTACCGGCCGTTTCCGGACTGTTAATGGAAAAAGAATTGGATGTACTTGGAAAAGCACTTTCCAATCCTGAGCGTCCATTTACAGCGATTATCGGTGGAGCTAAGGTAAAGGACAAGATCGGTGTAATTGAAAACCTATTAGAATTAGTCGATAACTTAATCATCGGCGGTGGACTTGCTTATACATTCGTGAAAGCACAAGGTCACGAAGTAGGGAAATCCCTTCTAGAGGCAGACAAGATTGATCTTGCAAACTCATTTATTGAAAAAGCAAAGGCTAAGGGTGTTAATTTCTATATGCCTGTTGATGTTGTAGTGGCGGATGATTTCTCTGCAGACGCTAATTCAAAAGTAGTGGGTATTGAAGAAATTCCAGCGGATTGGGAAGCACTTGATATTGGACCAAAAACAGCTGAAATCTACCGTGATGTGATCCGAAAATCAAAACTAGTGATTTGGAATGGACCAATGGGCGTGTTTGAGATCGACAAATTCGCTGGCGGCACAAAAGCAGTCGCAGAAGCACTTGCTGAAGCAGAAGGTACATATTCAGTTATTGGCGGCGGAGATTCTGCAGCAGCCGTTGAAAAATTCAATTTAGCAGATAAAATGAGCCACATCTCCACAGGCGGCGGCGCTTCACTTGAATTTATGGAAGGCAAAGCACTACCAGGAGTCGTGGCATTGAACGATAAATAATTTTTGTTGACCTTGGCACTCTGTAGATTGGAGCGGAAGGCACGAAGACTCCTGCAGGAGTACGGGGCAGGGGAGACCCTGCTGGAGCTGAAAGCGCCGAGGAGGCTCCCCGGCACGTCCGTGGAAAGCGAAGTGCCTGGAGCGGAAATCAACAGACATGTTTAAGAGTTTTTAAAAGGAAGAACTATGAAAGGATGTGCCAGTATGCGTAAACCAATTATTGCAGGTAACTGGAAAATGAACAAAACACTTTCTGAAGCAAAAAGCTTTACTGAGGAAGTAAAAGGACTTGTACCTGTCCCAGAAAAAATGGATTCTGTAATCTGCGCACCAGCTTTATTTTTACAAAGTCTCGTCGAAGTAACAGAAGGAACGAATGTGAAAATTGGTGCTCAAAATATGCACTTTGAAGAAAGCGGAGCATTTACAGGCGAAATCAGCCCGAAAGCACTTGCTGACCTTGCAGTTCAATATGTGATCATCGGACACTCAGAACGCCGTGAAATGTTCAATGAAACAGATGAAACAGTAAACAAGAAAGCAATTGCAGCCTTTAAATACAATTTAACTCCGATCGTATGCTGTGGTGAAACATTAGAGCAGCGTGAAAATGGTGAAACCAACAAATTAGTTGGCGATCAAGTGGCAAAAGCCCTAAAAGGCTTATCTGCTGATCAAGTAAAACAAACTGTCATCGCGTACGAACCAATTTGGGCGATTGGTACAGGGAAATCCTCTACTTCAGCCGATGCGAATGAAGTGTGTGCGCATATCCGTCAGGTCGTAGCACAGCAATTTTCTCAAGATGTGGCCGATGCGGTACGAATTCAGTATGGCGGCAGTGTGAAACCAGAAAATATTAAGGAATACATGGCACAACCAGATATCGATGGTGCATTAGTAGGCGGAGCAAGCCTTGAAGCACAATCTTTCTTACAACTACTGGAGGCAGGCATCTATGAGTAGATCTCCAGTTGCTCTTATCATCCTTGACGGCTTTGGATGCAGGGGTGAAACAAAAGGAAATGCGGTTGCACAGGCGAAAAAACCTAATTTTGACCGCTTTTGGAGCGAGTATCCTAACTCTCATTTAACAGCTTCTGGTGAGGCAGTAGGCCTTCCAGAAGGACAAATGGGTAACTCAGAAGTAGGGCACTTGAATATCGGTGCTGGTCGTATTGTTTACCAAAGCTTAACACGAGTGAACATAGCGATTCGAGAAGGTGAATTTGAAAAAAATGAAACCTTTACGGGCGCGATGGAGCACGTTAAGAAAAATGGCACTGCCCTTCATTTGTTCGGATTATTGTCAGATGGTGGTGTACATAGCCATATTCAACATATGTTTGCTTTGCTGAAATTGGCAAAAGAAGAAGGCGTGGAAAAGGTATATGTACATGCTTTCCTTGACGGCCGTGATGTGGGTCCGAAAACAGCAAGGAAATATATTCAAGAGACATTAGAAAAAATGAAGGAATACGGTGTAGGTGAATTTGCAACGATTTCAGGGAGATACTACTCTATGGACCGTGATAAACGCTGGGAGCGTGTCGAAAAATCGTACCGCTCTATGGTTTATGGCGAGGGCCCTGCCTACACAAACCCTTTAGACGTGGTTGAAGATTCTTATTCACATGGAATCTTTGATGAATTCGTGATCCCATCTGTGATTACAAAAGAAGATGGACAGCCGGTTGCAACAATTAAGGACAATGATGCGGTTATTTTCTATAACTTCCGTCCAGACCGGGCCATTCAGATTTCCAATACGTTTACGAATGATGACTTCCGTTCTTTTGACCGGGGACCCAAGCATCCGAAGAAATTATTCTTCGTGTGCTTAACCCACTTCAGTGAATCAGTGGATGGATATGTTGCCTTCAAACCATCGAACTTAGATAACACAATAGGTGAAGTATTAGCTCAAAACAACATGAAGCAATTAAGAATTGCTGAAACAGAAAAATATCCACATGTTACGTTCTTTATGAGCGGCGGCCGTGAAGAAAAGTTCCCTGGCGAAGAGCGGATCTTAATCAACTCTCCGAAGGTAGCAACATACGATCTTCAGCCGGAAATGAGTGCATACGAAGTCACTGACGCACTCATCAAAGAAATTCAAGCAGATAAATTTGATGCGATTTTACTAAACTTCGCGAACCCTGACATGGTGGGCCATTCAGGTATGCTGGAGCCCACAATTAAAGCGATTGAAACAGTCGATGAATGCTTAGGAAAAATCGTTGATTTAATTCTAGAAAAAGGCGGTTCTGCCATTATTACTGCTGACCATGGGAATGCCGATGAAGTAATTACACCTGAAGGCGAACCAATGACTGCACATACAACGAATCCTGTGCCAGTAATTGTGACAAAACAAGGAATTCAACTGCGTGATGGCGGAATCCTTGGGGATTTAGCGCCAACTATGTTAGACTTATTAGGTCTTGAAAAGCCAGCTGAAATGACGGGAAGTTCGTTAATCAAGTAGACCAAAACATCATTTAATTTTAAGGAGAGATTTTATCATGCCATTTATTGCAGACGTATACGCTCGTGAAGTATTAGATTCCCGCGGGAACCCTACTGTTGAAGTTGAAGTATTTACTGAATCAGGTGCATTTGGCCGCGCTATGGTTCCAAGTGGTGCTTCCACTGGTGAATATGAAGCTGTCGAACTACGTGACGGCGACAAAGAACGTTACCTTGGCAAAGGTGTTCAAAAAGCGGTTGACAATGTAAATGAAATTATCGCACCTCACCTTATTGGTGAAGAATTCAGCGTATTAGACCAAGTTTCTGTTGACCAAGCTTTAATCGAGCTTGATGGAACTGAAAACAAAGGTAAATTAGGTGCAAACGCAATCCTTGGTGTATCTATGGCGGTTGCTCATGCGGCAGCAAATTACTTAGATATTCCTTTATACCAGTACCTTGGCGGTTTCAATTCCAAGCAACTTCCTGTTCCAATGATGAATATCGTTAACGGCGGGGAACACGCAGATAACAACGTAGATATTCAAGAATTCATGATTATGCCTGTTGGTGCACCAAACTTTAAAGAAGCTCTTCGTATGGGTGCAGAAATTTTCCATACGTTAAAATCTGTTCTTAAAGGCAAAGGCCTTAACACTGCTGTTGGTGACGAAGGCGGTTTTGCTCCAAACTTAGGATCAAACGAAGAAGCACTTCAAACAATTGTAGAAGCAATCGAAAAAGCTGGCTATAAACCAGGTGAAGAAGTTATGCTTGCTATGGATGCTGCATCTTCTGAGTTTTACAACAAGGAAGATGGAAAATACCATCTTGCTGGCGAAGGTGTTGTGAAGACTTCTGCTGAAATGGTTGATTGGTACGAAGAACTTTCTTCTAAATACCCAATTATCTCAATCGAAGACGGTTTAGATGAAAATGATTGGGAAGGTCACAAGCTTTTAACTGAACGCCTTGGCAAAAAAGTTCAATTAGTTGGTGATGATTTATTTGTTACCAATACACGTAAACTTGCTGAAGGTATTGAAAAAGGGATTGGGAACTCCATCCTTATCAAAGTGAACCAAATCGGTACCCTTACTGAAACATTTGACGCGATTGAAATGGCAAAACGCGCTGGTTACACAGCTGTCATCTCTCACCGCTCTGGTGAAACAGAAGACAACACCATTGCTGACATTGCTGTTGCAACGAATGCAGGTCAAATCAAGACTGGTGCACCTTCTCGTACAGACCGTGTTGCAAAATACAACCAATTGCTTCGCATTGAAGATCAATTAGGTGAAACTGCACAATACCTAGGGAAGAAGACATTCTATAACTTAAGCAAATAATGTTACTCAAAAGGCGCACATTTTCGGATGTGTGCCTTTTTTTATTCGCTCTATAAAGATACCTGTTGATTTCCACGGAAGGTCAGGGGAGCCTCCTCTGCGCTTAGCACCTGCGGGGTCTCCTCTGCCGCGTCCTCCCGCAGGAGTCTTCGCGCCTTCCGCTTCCGCTCCAATCAACAATCAACTTAAATTAATAGGAATAAGGACTATTGTCTTAAGTGACAAAATATGATAAATTTAATATACTGTGAATTGTACGACTACAGGAGGTGGCCTACATGCATACGTTTTTAGTAATTTTATTAGTGATCGTAAGTATCGGACTAATTGGTGTTGTTATCCTTCAATCTGGTAAAAGTGCTGGATTATCTGGTGCCATTTCTGGTGGTGCAGAATCTCTATTTGGTAAGCAAAAAGCACGCGGACTTGACTTGATTCTACAACGTATTACGATTGTTTTAGCAATCTTGTTTATTCTGCTGTCTATTGCAGTGACTTACTTTAAAATCTAATCCTTCACACACAAACCTGGCCAGAGTGGTCAGGTTTTTTGTTTGATTGAAAAAAATATTACCTGAAGCGTAAGCCATTTTTCTGGAATGTTCACCATTGCTTTGCTAAAACTATACTAAGTGAATTGAAATTAAGGGAGTTTTTATCATGAAAGTTGCTTTACCTAAACCATTTACTTTTGAAGGAGGAAATAGGGCCGTTCTTCTCTTGCATGGCTTTACCGGAAACTCAGCAGATGTACGGATGCTGGGGCGCTTTTTAGAAAAAAAGGGTTATACCTGTCATGCCCCGCACTACAAAGGCCACGGAGTACCACCTGAAGAGCTTGTTCATACCGGTCCTGAAGATTGGTGGCAGGATGTCATCAATGGCTATGAATTTTTGAAAAATAAAGGCCACTCAGAAATCGCCGTAGCAGGATTATCCCTAGGTGGCGTATTTTCCTTGAAATTGGGATACACTGTACCTATAAAAGCCATTATACCGATGTGTGCGCCGATGCATATAAAAAGCGAAGAGATTATGTACGAAGGAATTCTTGAATACGCTCGTGAATTTAAAAATCGTGAAGGAAAATCTACAGAGCAAATCGAATTGGAAATGAACGAGTTTAAGAAAACACCAATGAAAACATTAAAGGCCTTACAGGCATTGATCGCCGATGTGCGTGAAAATGTGGATATGATTTATGCGCCCACATTTGTCGTTCAGGCACGTCATGACAAAATGATTAACACCGAAAGTGCTAACATTATTTATAACGAAATCGAATCAGTCGTAAAGGAATTGAAATGGTACGAAGAATCCGGTCACGTCATTACCCTTGACAAAGAACGGGAGCAATTACATGAGGATGTTTATACATTCTTAGAAAAGCTAGACTGGCGCGATTAACAAAGCAACTACAAAGGAGGATTAGTTTGGAAGATAATATACAAAAGCATATTGATAAGGTTTTACAATATATGAAAGATGAGGCTTACAAGCCATTAACTGTTCAAGAACTTGAAACAGCCTTTGGCATCCAGGACTCTAGTGATTTTAAGGAGTTTGTAAAAGCACTGGTGCAAATGGAGGAAAAGGGCTTAGTCGTTAGAACACGCAGTAACCGCTATGGACTTCCAGAGAAAATGAACTTAATTCGTGGAAAACTTATCGGTCATGCAAAAGGCTTTGCGTTTGTCGCACCAGATGAACCTGGGATGGATGATATTTTTATTCCGCCTAATGAAACAAACACCGCCATGCATGGAGATATTGTCCTAGCACGTGTGTCTACTGAAAGCACGGGTCAGCGCCGGGAAGGAAGCGTTATCCGCATCATTGAACGCGGAGTCCAGCAAATTGTCGGAACGTATGTGGAAAGCAAAAGCTTTGGCTTTGTCATTCCAGATGATAAAAAGTTTGCCAGTGATATTTTTATTCCAAAGGCAGCTTCCAAAGGAGCGGTTGAAGGCCATAAGGTGGTTGTTAAGCTGACCACCTATCCAGAAGGGCGGAAGAGTGCTGAGGGCGAAGTGATTACGATTCTTGGCCATAAAAACGATCCGGGCGTAGACATCCTTTCAGTCATACATAAGCACGGTTTACCAATGGCCTTTCCTGACGAAGTGTTAAAACAGGCAAACGAGGTGCCTGACACCATTGCTGAAAGTGAATTAGCCAATCGCCGCGACCTTCGGAACGAAACGATTGTAACGATTGACGGGGCTGACGCCAAAGACCTTGATGATGCGGTAACAGTAACCAAACTTGAAAACGGCAACTATAAGCTGGGTGTCCATATCGCTGACGTAAGCTATTATGTCAAAGAAGGAACACCGATTGACCTTGAAGCTGAGGATCGAGCAACTAGTGTTTATTTAGTAGACAGAGTTATCCCGATGATTCCGCATCGTTTATCGAATGGAATTTGCTCTTTAAATCCTAAAGTGGACCGCTTGGTTCTATCATGTGAAATGGAAATTACATCAGAAGGCGCTGTCGTCTCTCATGAAATTTTTCAAGCAGTAATAAAAACAACCGAGCGGATGACCTATCATGATGTAAATCTAATTCTGGCAGAAAATGATGAAGAAACGCGTGCTCGTTATGAACCTCTTGTGCCGATGTTTGAAATGATGGAAGAATTGGCTGCTATCTTACGAAACAAACGGATGAAGCGGGGAGCAATCGACTTTGATTTTAAGGAATCGAAGGTTCTCGTGGATGAGGAAGGCAAGCCAACCGATGTTGTTCTTCGCGAGCGGTCGGTAGCAGAAAGATTAATTGAAGAGTTCATGCTTGCTGCTAATGAAACGGTGGCAGAGCACTTTCATTGGATGGAAGTTCCGTTTATTTACCGAATTCACGAGGATCCAAAGGAAGATAAATTGCGGAGATTTTTTGAGTTTATCACTAACTTTGGCTATATTGTGAAAGGGACGGCCAATGATGTCCATCCAAAGGCCCTTCAGGAAATTATTGAAGAGGTTCAAGGAAAGCCAGAGGAAATGGTTGTATCGAAGGTCATGCTGCGCTCGATGCAGCAGGCAAAATATGACCCGGAAAGCCTAGGACATTTCGGGTTATCAACGGAGTTCTATACCCATTTCACCTCGCCGATTCGCCGTTATCCTGATACCATCGTTCATCGTTTAATCCGGACCTACTTAGTCGAAGGAAAGCTGGATTCAACAACACAGGAAAAATGGAATGCGCGATTACCTGAAATTGCGGATCATTCTTCAAAAATGGAGCGACGCTCGGTGGATGCCGAGCGAGAAACTGACGATTTGAAGAAAGCAGAGTACATGGAAGACAAGATTGGCGAAGAATACGATGGAATCATCAGCTCCGTCACCAATTTTGGAATGTTTGTTGAGCTTCCCAATACGATTGAAGGTCTTGTCCATGTCAGCTATATGACCGATGATTATTATCGTTATGATGAGCGCCATCTCGCCATGATTGGCGAGCGAACAGGAATTGTCTTCCGAATTGGTGATGAAATTACCGTTAGGGTGGTTAAGGTTAATAAAGATGAACGCTCTATCGATTTTGAAATTGTCGGCATGAAAGGGACACGCCGTGAACGTGTCGAGACGCCAAAGGTATTCAAAACAGGCAGTGATACGAAGAAACCACGAAGAAATAAACAGCAAGGCGACCGTACTCAAGACCGCAATCAAAAGTCTGAAACGGGTGGCGGTCAGGGTAACAAAGCGAAAAAGAAAAGAAAGTTTTATGATAATGTCCCTAAAAATAAAAGCACTAAACGAAAAAACCGATAAGCTATTACGTTTGAACTCGTTGTTGATACGAAAAAGAAAAACACACGATAAATCTCGTGTGTTTTTCTTTTAATTCGATTCCCACTATTAGATAAACCATTTTTTTTTATAATAACCTGTTCATTGGGGGCCTTAATAAAATCCTCTTCTGGACAGGTTTCTATGTTTTTTTAATTTTTTGCTGTTATTTTACTGAGGATTCTTTTTCGAATTATATCTACGCTTAATAAGGAAAGCGGTAAAATGAACCCAATTGTTAGTAAGAGAGGTATCCATATCTCAATGCTTTCTGACCGTGAATAAGTAACATTTGGGTATGTGATTAAAGAAAGAACAACCAAAATCATGCCCAAGGGTAATGTCAGTGGTCTGTAATCTTTTATATTTAAAATTTGTGCTATTCCAACTGCGGATCCAAAAAAATAAACGGTTATTTTGAAATAAAGTGAAATGAACCATATTATGGCGAGCATTGCTTCTAAACGTTGTACAAATCCCCCTACATTAATTTTTCTTGCTAAAGCATAACTTGGATACAATTGCCTTTCAGAATTGTCAACTCCAAGAACTAAAATGCTTAAAAGTGTAATAGATAATAGTAAAATCCCTCCAATTAAATTCCCAACAAGAAAGCCTTTTAAAGCCCGTTTAGGTTGATTAATATAGGCTGGAAAAACCATAAGCAGACAGATTAGCGACAGGGAAGAAAATTCTAGATACAATAGGGTAGCTAAACTTATTGGTTTTATACCCGTCTCTAATACAGGCAGCATATTTTGAACCTCTACTTTAGGAGAAAGAAAAAGGAAAAAAATAATAAAAAACATAATAAACCAAGGAAATAGTATTTCTCCAGCTCGTGCGATTGTTTCTATTCCAAGACGTACACCTTGAATAATAATTAATATGAAGAGAATATGAATCACTTCAATAGGTGTCTCGGGTATAAATTGTGCGGTCAAAAACTCTCCTAAAAAAAATAGTAAGGTTGCTGCAGCAAGGAACAAACTACAACAAAAAAATAGAGAAATGACTTTGCCTAACCATTTACCTAATAGCTTTTCATTTATTTCGACCAGCGTCATATTGGGGAAACGAATTCCAAGAGTGTTATACAACCACATCACCAATAATCCAATCAAGATTCCAATAATGACGGAAATCCACGCATCTTGTCTTGCATAAGAAATTAGACCCAAAGGTGCACTTAGGATCGTACTCCCGACTGTAAATAATATTACTAATTTTGTAAATTGAGCTACTGATATTTTCTCGTCTTTCAGCATAGTTTTTTCCTTTTCATTTATTTAATCTAAATGCTAGAGAGAATTATTCTGATTAAAATAAGTCAATATATATTTTCTTCGGGTTATGGAGATATTATTCTTTGATAGGAAAAATAGGAAGCTGTTGAGAAAATCGTCCTTTATAATGTTCCATTCAAGTATAGCTATGTATTTAATTAATTGGAAAGGGCCGTATTCCATGACACAGAGAATTCCAATTTTTATTTTATTGATTGCAATTCTATTACTCACAACAGGCTGCTGGAATCGTCGTGAATTAAATGAACTTGCCATAACTCTAGCCATGGGAATCGATCGTACCATAGATGGTAAATATCTTGTAACGGCCCAAGTGGTAATTCCAGGCGAAATAACCGAAAAAGCAAGAGGGAGTTCACCAGTAATCATCTTTCAGGCAAAGGGGGATACCGTCCTTGAGGCAATACGAAAAATGACCAAAGAGGCACCTAGGAAAATTTATCCTTCACATCTCAGAATCCTAGTGATTGGAGAGGCATTGGCGAAAGAGGGGATCGGGAAACCATTAGATGTACTGTCAAGAGATTGGGAAGTGAGATCGGATTTTTATATTGCTGTAGCTAAGGGAAGGAAGGCAGAAGACATACTAAAGGTGCAAACCTCTTTAGTAAAAATACCTGCCAATGAATTGTTTAACACACTTGAAGTCTCTGCAAAAGCATGGTCAGCAACTAGATATGTGACGTTAGATGAACTGATTGCCAATATGGTAAGTGAAGGGAAAGAGCCTGTGTTAACTGGTATTCATTTAAAGGTAGAAGGCGATAAAGAAACTTCCTTCAGCAAACAAAATGTAGAAATAATCAGTCCACCAGCTAGGTTGTATTTTCAAGATTTAGCGGTTTTTGATGGAGACAAATTAATTGGCTGGTTAAATGAACTTCAAAGTAAAACTTATTCGATTGTGACAAATAATGAATTTGGTTCTGTTGGGAATATTCCATGTCCAAAGCGCGGAAAATTCGTTTATCAGATAACGAATTCAGAAACAAAGGTGAAAGGGAAAATACGACATGGAAGACCTGAAATTGATGTGGATGTCCGTGTAAGTGGCAAGGTTGCAGAAGTAGAATGCGATATCAATTTGAAAAGTTCAAAATCGATTCATCAGATTGAGAAAATCTATGAAAATGAAACGAAAAAAATGATCCAACAGGCAATAAAACAAGTGCAGGAAAATAATAAAGTTGACATTTTTGGCTTTGGCGAGGCGATTCATAGGGCGGATCCTAAAGCGTGGAAAAAATTAAAAATAGATTGGGATGAAAAATTTCAGGACTTGAAGGTAAATATTACAATAGATGGGGAAATCCATGGTATCGGAACTGTCGGTAATTCATTTCTCGATAAAATAAATTAAATCATCATTGTTTCGATACTGAGGGGGATCAATTGATGGGTTTTTTTAAGAAACAGAGAAGTAAAAACAGAATTAAACTGTTGAAATTAGAGATAGATGACCAAGGTATTAACGAAGCCAGTGACTTATTAAAACTTAGCCTTGAAGAAAACAAACATTATGTACTTCGAATGCTTGGAAATAGTCGGGATATCGTGTATAGAGAAATACAAATCGGCAAATCAGTTAAAGCAGGCATTTTCTATGCGGATGGATTAGTGGATACGAATTCGATTCAAAACTTTATCCTAGAACCACTCATGTTAGATATCCATTTCCATGACGATCAGACCATTTCTTCAACGCGTAATGTATTAAAAGTATTAAAAGATCAAATTCTTACGGTCGGATCGATAAAGGATGTTACGGAATTCAGCTCTCTTTTCGATTCATTATTATCTGGCGATGTCATTCTCTTGTTGGATGGCTATAGTCAAGGGTTCATCATCAGTATGCGTGGCTGGAAAGACCGCGGTGTAAATGAATCCACATCTGAAACAGTCGTTCGGGGACCTAAGGAAGGTTTCACTGAATCCATAGGTACTAATACGGCTTTAATTCGCAGAAAAATAAAATCCCCGAATTTATGGATAGAAACCAAAAACATTGGTAGAGTGACTAAAACAGATGTAGCAATCATGTATATCAATGGAATAGCAAATAGAAAAGTTGTCCAAGAAGTTCATGATAGACTTGACCGGATTGAAATTGATGGAATATTGGAAAGTGGTTATATTGAGGAATTAATTCAGGATACAACCTACAGCCCGTTTCCAACTATCTATAACTCAGAGCGGCCAGATGTGATTTCTGCAGAGCTCCTTGAAGGAAAGGTTGCCATATTAGTAGATGGTTCACCAAATGTTTTGATTGTTCCAGCACTATTCGTTTCGTTTTTACATGTTGCAGAAGACTATTATCAGCGTGCAGATATTAGTACGCTCATTCGTATGCTTCGTTTTTTTAGCATTATCATTGCACTTTTGGCACCCTCACTTTATATTGCTATTACTACCTATCATCAGGAAATGATACCCACTGAACTGTTAATCAATCTTGCTGCCCAACGGGAAGGTGTTCCCTTTCCAGCCTTTATTGAAGCTCTAATGATGGAGGTAGCATTTGAAATTTTGCGGGAAGCGGGCTTACGAATGCCTAGGGCTATAGGCTCTGCAATATCAATCGTTGGGACTTTAGTAATTGGTACTGCAGCAGTTCAGGCTGGAATCGTTTCGGCTGCCATGGTAATCGTTGTGGCAATCACGGCAATATCCAGCTTTATCCTTCCTTCCGTAGCCATGTCCATGTCGCTCCGTATGCTTCGTTTTCCAATGATGGGGCTTGCTGCTTCATTTGGTTTATTCGGTATAATAGTCGGTTTAATTTCACTTATCCTTCATATGAGCAGTTTGCGTTCTTTTGGGGTTCCATATATGAGTCCTTTTGGACCTTTAATTCCTCAAGATTTAAAGGATACGGTTGTACGGGTACCATGGTGGGGGATGTTTTCCCGCCCGCGTCTTATCAGTCAAAAAAACATAAGCCGCGAACAGAATTCGGCGCCAAAACCCTCTCAAAATAAAATATAGCGTCTTTAAAAATCTATAATGGAGTAAGGAGTTGCCGACATAGTGGCTGTTGCAGGAATCTTAGTCATTTCCGCTGTAATTATTGTGATAGATGTACCTCCTTTGTTGAGAAAAAAATTAGTAAAAGAGCTATGGATATTTTCCATTCTCCTGCTATTTGGAACCATGTTAAGTATTGCACAAGCCCTGGGTATTAGTATTCCTAATCCACTAGATTGGTTAACAGTCCTTTATAAACCATTTTCCGACATGATGAAGAATTTATTAAAGTGACCGATTTGTGCGTGATTTTTTTAGGTATTACACTTTTCTTTTGGTTTTAATCTTTGAGAAATTTTCACAGAGTATAATTGTGATGGAATATGATTTCTGCTACAATTAATTCCATAAGAAGAGGTGAATCTTATGCCAAAAGGTGAAGGAAAAGTTGTTGCGCAAAACAAAAAGGCTTACCATGACTATTTTATCGAAGAAACCTATGAAGCTGGAATTGTCTTGCAGGGAACAGAAATCAAATCAATTCGGGCTGGAAAAGTAAATCTAAAGGATTCCTATGCACGGATTCAAAATGGGGAAGCGATTTTATTCGGTATGCATGTCAGCCCCTATGAGCAAGGAAATCGTTTTAACCACGACCCATTAAGAACACGAACACTTCTATTACATAAACGTGAAATTAGTAAGTTAATTGGCGAAACGAAAGAAGCTGGGTATGCGCTGGTTCCATTAAAACTCTATTTGAAAAATGGATTTTGCAAAGTATTAATTGGACTTGCCAAAGGTAAAAAGAATTACGATAAGCGTGAATCCTTAAAACAAAAAGAAGCAAAGCGTGAAATCGAACGGGCTTTCCGCGACCGTCAAAAAATGTAATCAGGTAAACTGGAAATTATTTTACAAATACTTGTAATTGAAAAATGCATCAAGTATGGTATAATAAGTTTGTCGCCAAGAGCGACGGAAACTTTTGCTCAAGGACATTTGCCTGAGCATCCTAACGTCTACAGCTTTAATCTTTCATTAGATTGCAGCTCCTTTTATTATGGGGACGCTACGGATTCGACAGGGGTAGTTTGAGCTTAGGTCGCGAGTCGAGGGGATCGGCCTCGTTAAAACGTCAAAGCCATAACTGGCAAAACTAACAACAACCTCGCTTTCGCAGCTTAATACTGCATAGCGGTTCCTCCCTCCATTGCCCATGTGGTAGGGTAAGGGACTCACTCTAAGTGGGCTACGCCAGATTCCACCGCCTGAGGATGAAGGAAGAGAACAACCAGGCTAGCTGACCGGACGCCGGTCGATAGGCAAAAGGCTCAGCGAAACACCAATATATCGACTACACTCGTAGAAGCTTAAGTGGCGATATCTTTGGACGTGGGTTCGACTCCCACCGTCTCCACTACATAGTGGAAAAGAAAGACCAGCAGATTATAAAATAAAGCATAAGTTGTCCTAAATAGACAATTTATGCTTTATTTTTTTTCTGGACATTTTATGGTTTATTATGAAATTATAATAACCGTTAAAAAATTAATAAACTCTTGTTGAACGTGTGCATGAGTTAAAAACCAAAGCTGTCATTGAGGCAGCTTTTTTTTGTGCTATCGAAGTCAAATGTAATTTCCTGTTCATCGTCCGTTCACATAGCGATTTTAAACTAAGGATGTCAAAAAGAAATTGGGGGAATTAAGATGAACATTGCTTGGAAAGAAATTAAGAAAAATAAAGTAAGGTTTTTGATTTTAGGTTCAATCGTTTTTCTCGTTAGTTTATTAACGTTTGTTATATCAGGCTTGGCAAATGGATTATCACAAGATAATGCTGCATTAATTAAAGATTTACCAAATGGACAATTTTATATGAATAAAGATGCAGAGCAAACCTATAATCTTTCAAGAATAGATAGCAGTACCCAAGATAAAGTTTTAAAAGAACAAAAAGGTGCGGTTGCATTTTCAATTCAAATGGGATTTTTGAATGATAGTGCTGGTAAGCAACGAAGCGTTGCCTTTGTTACATCGACCGATTCAAATTCGTTTAAAAATGTAAAAAAAGGAGAAATCGTACTAGATCGCTCAATGGAAGACATGGGTATAAAAGTCGGGGATACCTTAACCAATAATCAATACAGCAGCAAGTTTCTTGTAAAAGGTTTTGTGGACCATAGTAAATACAGCCATGCGCCTGTCGCTTATATTAGTATGGAAGACTATAAAGAAATTTACCGGTCCGAAGAAATGCAGTTGATTTTCATCCCAGGAGGGGATGAAACACAAGTATTCACTGGCTTACAATCATTCTCGAAAAATCAGTTCCTTAATACAATTTCAAGTTATAAAGCAGAACAGATGTCTCTAAATATGATTGTTTGGTTTCTAGTTGTTATTAGCGGAATGCTGTTTGCGATCTTTTTCTACATGATGAACGTTCAAAAAATTGGTCTTTACGGTATTTTTAAAGCAATCGGTGTAAAAACACTTGCCTTGTTTAAAATTATGTGGACACAAATGGTACTGATTACAGTAATTGCACTTAGTTTATCAGTTGCACTCAGTCAAGTCTTTAATATGATTGCACCTAAAGGAATGCCTTTTAGTTTAACCCCTGAAACAACCGTACAATTGTCAGCAGTCTTTTTAATTATCGGATTTATTGGAGCTACTCTTTCAGGTATGCAAATAAAAAAAGTCGAACCATTACAAGCAATACAACAAGGAGAGATTTAAAATGGATATATTTACAATAGATGAAGTTAGAAAAACGTTTACTAATGGTGAAGTGAAGGAAGAAATACTAAAAGGAATTAATCTTTCCCTTAGAGAGGGAGAGATAACAGCATTAGTGGGTGCATCAGGCTCTGGTAAAAGCACACTCCTTACAATAGCGGCGGGACTTCAACACGCATCAGATGGGCAAGTAATATTCGAAGGAGAAAATTTGACTAATATGAGTTCGGAGCAAGTTCGGAAAATACGAGCAAGTAAATTTGGTTTCATCTTTCAATTTGCACATCTCGTTCCTTTTCTTACAGTAGAAGAGCAACTGTTACTAATGATGGAGGTATCTGAATCTAAATTGAAGAAACTTGAACAAAAAAAAGAAATTGACAACATACTAAAATTAGTTGATATGGACCATCGGAAAAAGGCATACCCATCTTCATTATCTGGCGGGGAAAAGCAACGAGTTGCAATAGCTCGCGCAATTATCCATAAGCCAAAAGTTCTTTTTGCAGATGAACCAACTGCGAGTTTAGATTCAAAAAGGTCTAAAGATGTTATGAGGTTAATCCGAAATTTAACTAAAACGCTAAACATTACTACTTTAATCGTTACACATGACGAAGAAATGCTTTCCTATGCTGACCATATGATTCAAATGAGCGATGGGCGGATTTTGCAAAGTTAGATTAAGGACCATAGTTATAGGCAAAGGATAAATCTTGCTAAAATAATATTAACAGACCTGACACTTTTACGTGGGCCTATTTATTATATTTTGTTTTATTAATGTAAGGTACAGGAACTGAAGTTTTACAACTTCGGTTTCTTTGCTTGCATGTAATGGTTATGATAAAGGTAATTAAAGATAGTAATTTTGAATTTTATAGGAGAAAACATTTATGACAACTATTCTAATTGTTGATGACGATCTCAATATTTTAAAGCTTCTAGATATTCACTTATCTGAAATAGGCTATAGAGTATTCCAAGCAAAAAACGGTATCGAAGCTTTGGAAATTCTTAATAGGGAAGCTTGTGATTTAGCAGTCGTGGACGTAATGATGCCTTTTATGGATGGCTATGCGCTAACAAATGAGATTAGAAAAAAGTATGCTATTCCAGTTATCCTATTAACAGCTAAAAATCAAATTGAGGATAAGGAGAAGGGATTTCAAGCTGGAACGGATGATTATTTAGTTAAGCCATTTGAACCAAAAGAATTAAGTTTTCGTATAAAAGCTTTGTTACGGAGATATGATAATCAACCAGATGAATCAATTGTTCGCATTGGAAATACAACAATCAACAAAAAAAGCTATGAGGTTAAGATTAGGGAAAGAACCTCACTTTTACCCTTAAAGGAGTTTGAACTTTTATTTTTTCTAACTTCTAATCCAATGCAAGTTTTTTCTAGAGAACACCTAATTGAACATATTTGGGGTTTGAATTTTGAAGGGGATGAAAGAACAGTAGATGTCCATATAAAAAGATTGAGGGAACGGTTTTCTAAGTTGACAGATGATTTCCAAATAAAAACAATACGTGGGGTTGGATATCTCTTAGAGGTCAAACATAGATGAAAACTCTATATGTGAAATTTATTGTAATAACTATTGGAATCATGGTTGTAAGCTTCATCTTAGCTTTTTTAATCTCTAATACCTATTATCAACAAAAATTAAAACCTTATAATGACAAAAAAAACACAAGAATTGCACTAGATATTGCAGCATTTGCTAAAGAGCATCCAAAAATCAACTTGACAGAGTATTTAGAAAGTATTGCAGCAGTTGGGTACCAAATTAATCTAGTAGATAATCAGGGAAATAGAAAATTCTTTGGCGAACCATTCAGGGACAAAAGTCTTTCAGCTTCGACTAAAGAGGATGTATTAAATGGTACTATTTACCATGGAATTCTTCACTTTCCTCAGGAAACATTTGTAACAGGATTTTTTGCTAATGAGCTGAGGAATACGATTGGTGTTCCTTTGAAACATAACGGAAGAAACTTTGCTCTTTTTGTTAGACCAGATATAAAACTCCTTTTCAATGAGATGCACATTTTATTTGGATGGATACTTGCATTATCGATTACGTTGAGCATAGCGATGGTAGTTATTAGTACAAAATATTTAGTAAAACCGATCTCTAACTTAACTAAAGCAACCAAATTGTTGTCAAATGGAGATTTTAATATAGAACTTAATATAACTCGTCATGATGAGTTAGGGGAACTTTCACATAGTTTTTTAAGAATGGCGAGAAAATTAGAACAAATGGATGAAATGAGGAAGGAATTCATATCGAATATTTCTCATGATATACAGTCACCTCTCTCTAATATAAAAGGATATACGAATCTATTGGATAATAATGATTCAATAAGCAAAGAAGAAAGATCCCAATACGTTTCAATCATTAACGGTGAAATTAAAAGGCTTTCTACCTTAACAAAACAATTGCTACTTCTTGCCTCATTAGATCGAAATGAGGATATTATGAAGAAAAGATTATTCAACATTGGTCAACAATTGAAGGAATTGGTGCGAAATTATCAATGGGCAGTAAGTGAAAAAGGTATAATGCTTAGCTACTCCTTACCAGATTTAGAAATTATCGGTGATCCATCCTTACTGAATAATGTTTGGGATAACCTTTTATCAAATGCCATTAAATATAATAAACCGAATGGCAGTATAGAGATATCAATTGAAGAAAGAGGTGAATCGGTCTGGATAACTTTTGAGGATACAGGAACAGGGATGAATAATACGGAATTAGAAAGGATATTTGATCGCTTTTATCGGGCAGATATAGCGCGTACAAGAACTACTGAGGGAACAGGATTGGGTCTATCAATTGTGGCAACCATCGTCAAACTGCATGGGGGTCATATTACTGTGAAAAGTAAAGAAAAAGTTGGGTCTACTTTTATTGTAGAATTACCAGTTAGATAGAAATTTTTGTACTATGCCATACATTACCTATGGGAAAATCTTCATAATATTTAGTATAAAAAAATCTATCCTTTCTTTCATTTCAAAATGAAATGGAAGGATAGATTTTTGTCTTATTTTATTTGGACTTCATTTTAATGATTGATGTTGTTCATATTCATATTGTTAGTTTGCGGCATTCCTTGTGCAGGGGCGAAGGCATTAAGCAGTTGATTCATATCCTGCTGTGCAAGCTGCGGTACTTGATAGTAATGATGTTTATTTTGATAAATCGAGATTTCATAAGCCATTTCAATACAATTTGGAACAGAGTCGGCGAGGACGCGGCGAACTACCGGATTGGTTGTCTCACATGCAGCCATTGTCTTCGCTGAGGCCCCAGTTTTACAGGAAGCAAGCATGCAGCTGGAAATGAATTCATCATTAATCTCCGATGCAGATTGCCAAGGTTTTTTTGGCTGGGAGGGTTTCATCCCATAGACCCAATCATTGCCTTGTTTCATCATATATTTTCCTGTCGGTTTGGAAGGATCCTGTCCGGTTTTGAAACACTCCACAGTGATATTGTATTCATCCTGCATAAATTGATATTGGCGGTCCAGAATATCCATCAATTCTGGATCTTTTACGTGTTGACGATATAACATATAGGAATTCATGGTTCCTATTGCGCCTGATAAGACTTCATGTAAGTCGAAAAGTTCATGACCACCGTGATTCATTTGTGGCGGTACAGATCCTGTATGCATGTTTTGGTGCGTTTGTCCTTGTTGTTGGTTTTGCATCATGAATGTATCTCCTCCTAATGATATTGAACATAACCATAGTTAGTATGTTTCGGAAGAAAAGAGTTATTCATTTTCTATGGAAATTATGGAAAATCGGTATTAAACTCGTCTATCCACGTCAATAATGATAGGTAGTTGATTTTTTAAGGGGTGGATAAATTGAAGGAAGAACTGAAGGTTTTTTATGGGATTTTTACAACAACGAAAGATGCTATTGAAAAATTTATGAATATGCTTGATCCGGTCATTCAGAACGCAACCGATGACCATGAACGACTTTATTATCATCATATTTTTGAAGAAGAGGAGCAGCGGCTTTCTCGTTTGGTAGAGCTGATTCCGCTTATCAGTAAGTTTGAATACGAAAAGGACGAGAAGGATTTTGCACCGACTAATAATGAATTTAATCGTCTTCTCCAAGAGTTGAATCTTGAAAGATTCGGATTACATAATTTTGTGGAACATTTAGATTTAGCGCTGTTTCGCTTTACTGACGAGGAACGAAGCACAATGCTGAACCAATTACGGGAGGTATCCTACAAGGATTATCAGCAGGTTAAAGCGATGTTGAACGACATTAATAAACGGTTCGATAATGACTACATCGACCCGCATGCCCATCATGATCACGACCATGATCACCTAGACAGGTCAGTTAACACATCAGATGGTGTCTCAATTGTGTCTTCAGCTAAATATAAAAAAGGGTTTACAGTGGGGAGCTTAATTTAGCTTTATTACATAAGATGATGTTTGGCGGAATAAATGGTGAAGTTGGCGGAATCCCTCGCAAGTTTGGCGGAATAAATTGTAGACTTGGCGGAATCCACGCTAAAATTGGCGGAATAATCCCATAATCGGCGGAATCCAAACACTAAACATCAACCTACAAACCCATGCCGAAAAATAAATACCTAAACACGAAAGGATAGAATCATGAACAAATCGCAATTATTTCCGGATGCACCATTAACAGACCAAGAATTTGCCGAACTAGACAAAACGGTCATTGAATCAGCACGCAGACAACTAGTTGGCAGGCGCTTTATCGAACTATATGGCCCACTCGGACGAGGGATGCAAAGTATCTCAAATGACATCTTTATCGAAAATCAAGAAGCGAAAATGGACATCCAAGGATCCTTTGATACCACCTTCGAAACAAGCAAGCGAGTAAACCATACCATTCCTTTACTCTATAAGGATTTCATCCTCTATTGGCGCGATATTGAACAAACCAAGGTCCTCGATATCCCAATCGATTTTTCACCAGCAGCCAATGCGGCCCGAGACGTTGCCAATCTTGAAGATCAGATGATTTTTCATGGAGCTAAAGAATTTGATATCCCCGGCTTAATGAATGTTCAAGGCAGGCTGACGCACTTAATTGGAGAATGGTATGAATCGGGAGCAGCCTTTCAGGATATTGTCGATGCACGAAACAAGCTGCTTGAAATGAATCATCATGGACCGTTTGCACTGGTCTTATCACCAGAACTGTACTCGCTTTTACACCGGGTTCATAAAGACACCAATGTATTAGAAATTGAACATGTCCGTGAACTTGTCACAGACGGAGTGTTCCAATCTCCAGTTTTAAAAGGAAGAGCAGGTGTGCTGCTTAACACCGGGCGGAATAACTTGGATCTTGCCGTATCAGAGGATTTTGACACAGCTTATATGGGTCAGGAAGGGATGAATCATCCTTTCCGTGTTTATGAAACCGTGGTATTAAGAATTAAGCGCCCAGGTGCCATTTGTACGCTAGAGGCAATCGGGGATTAATCAGGTGAATAATCGAGTTTTTACAGTAGGCTCGCTCCTTCCTGGAAAAATGGCGCCTGTACGGAATTCTCCCGCGCACACTGTTGTTGAAAAAAGAGAAGCTAAACACCAATCCGGTAAAGTCATAACGCACCTTGAAAAAATATTCGTCATTCAAGGCCGGAATCAATTTGAAATCGCACCTGCTAAAGGGACATTACTAGATGCAGCTTTAAAGCAAGGACAGGCAATCAAATATAAATGCCAAAAAGGAACTTGCGGACAATGTACAGTCCAGGTTCTGCAAGGCCCAAGTCTTTCGAAACCAAATGAACAAGAACATAAAAAACTTGGCGATGAATTAAACAACGGCTATCGATTGGCTTGCCAAGCCGTCATTCTTTAAACAAAGACTATGTTAAATCTCACTGTGGATTTGGCACAATGTTGATTGGAGCGGAAATCGACAGGCACGTTAAACAGAACCTAAACAAAAAAACGCGGTCCACCACAAGGCGGACCGCGTTCTCATTATGCAAACAACTGTACTAATTTATCCTCAACAGGGAATGGAAGCGAGATATTGTGGTTTTTCAATTCTTTCACACTAATATCACGCACTAATTTCAACGCTTCTTTTTTGAATGAGCTCGTAACAAAACCAGCATTCACTTCACATAGCTTTTGTAAGTATTTCAATGTATCATGCAGTAAGTACTGTTTAATGTAAGTATTATTAAGCTGGCAAATTAATTTATGTTGTAAGCCTTTAATAACAGCAATTTGGTCAACATGTGCAATCACATTTGCACCATCTTGGTCAATAAATCCTACAGAAACATAGTGTCCTTTTGAGATATCAACATTAGTAAACACGGGGTTTAGGTAGGTTTCACCTGATAATAACCGAATCGAATCAGCTTCAGCCGCACCGCCGATTTTACGATGATTAGAAATAACCGTGTGAATATCCTTCAACCCATATAGCATGTTAAACATGTTGAATCCCCCTTCAGATAATCTCGTTAATTTAATATTAAAGATAATGAGAATCATTGTCAATGGGAGTTATTTACCAAAATTATGAAGAAAAATGAAACAAAACTACCGATTCAAAGCATCGCTAAAGCAAAAGGAATTTATATCTAATAATTTCATAGATTGGTAACATTTTGATCAATAATTCGTCTATAATGGAGGTAGAAAAATAATAAACATCAAAGAGGGATTGATCAATGGGGAATCTTAAAAGCAGTTGGTCGAAGGGGACGTTAATTGCCGTCATTGTTGTTACTTTTTTGTTTGCAGGAATATTTGTCAGTAATTATTTTCAAGCAAAAGCAGCAAGCAGTGAATCTAATAATCACCCAAAAAATAAGGTTACGAATCAGCCTGTTGAAAAAAATGTGAGCGCAAAAACCATTGTGCAAAACACAAACGATGCAAAGTTGGAAAAAGAAAGAATGCAAAAACAGCAAAACGAAGCAGTGCACTGGAGAAACGAGCAAGAACGAGAGACTAGTAAGGTAAAAAACAATCACACTACTGATACGGGGGCACACCCCACCACAAAAGATAAAACTACTTCTCAATCACCGTCAAAGGAATCTAATGCAGCTCCGTCTAAACCAAAAAATACACAACAACTAAGCACAAGTGGAAAGAAAATTGTCTATTTAACATTTGATGATGGCCCAGCTCCATTTTCCGATAAGATTATCAAACTACTTGAAAAGTATCAATTTAAAGCTACCTTCTTTATGATAGATGGGAATATTAAGAGATACCCTGAAGCGGTAAATTTAATGACCAAGACAGGAGAAACGGTTGGACTACATAGTGTATCCCACAGTCAAAAGAAATTTTATAAATCAAAAAAAACCGTACTCAGTGAACTAAACCAAAATCGAAACACCTTAAAGGAAGTTTCAGGTGTCAATTCATTTATCATGAGAACGCCTTATGGCAGCGCGCCAAACATGACAGACGAGTATAAAAAGGCTGTTAAGGAAAAAGGGTACATCATGTGGGATTGGAATATTGATAGTAAAGATTGGTATTATAAGGATAAGCGCTATGTCAATAATGTTATACAGCAAATAAAACAGATGAAACACCATAACGGACCGCTTGTCATTCTTTTACACGAGCGAAAGGAAACACTTGCTTATTTGCCTAAACTTTTAGACTATTTAAAGAAAGAAGGCTTTGAAGGCAGACCAATTGAAAACACAACTACTCCTGTCCAATTTTAAAATAAGACAATATACCAGGAGATTTGGTATAATTAATGTATTGTTAAAAAATATTTTCATGTGAATTATAGTGAATATAATGGGGACCGATAATAGCCTATGATCAATAAACTTTTGCACAGTACAGGTTTCAAGCGAATATCTATTTTTGTCTTAATTGCCATTGTTATTTATGCAATGAAATCTATGATAAATTTAATCTTGCTTACGTTCATATTTGCGTTTTTAATGGATCGGTTAGTGCAATTCATTGAACAAAAAATACCGATTAACCGAAAGTTGATCGTTGTCATTGCGTATGCGAGTATTGTTGGTCTGCTTTCGTATGGGTTGGTCATGTACCTGCCAATGATTGCAGGTGAAATTACGGCATTAATCAAGCAGTTAACTGCTTTTTATACGGCTAAGCATGATAACATTGTGCTGAATTATATTGTTAGTCGAATGGAAGAAATTAAAATCTCAAGTTACTTAGAGCAGGGCTTTACTTTTGTATTAAAGTACTTTACGGATATTAGTAAAATTGGATTGCAAGTTTTATTGGCGCTATTACTGAGTTTGTTCTTCTTATTAGAAAAACCGCGCTTAATTGACTTTACAAAGAAATTTAGAACAAGTAAAATTGCACCCGTTTACTCAGAAATTGAATTTTTTGCGCGAAAGTTCGTTGGTACGTTTGGTAAAGTAATTGAAGCACAACTGATTATTGCTGTTGTGAACTGTATTTTAACAACTATCGCTTTATGGATCTTGGATTTCCCACAGCTTGGCGGATTATCCATTATGATTTTCGTTTTGGGACTTATCCCTGTTGCGGGTGTTATTATCTCGTTAATACCGCTGACAATCATTGCCTACAGTATTGGCGGATTGGTGACGGTTCTTTACGTCGGTATTGCGATTATGATTATTCATGGCATCGAAGCGTATATATTAAATCCAAATCTAATGAGTTCAAAAACCAATCTTCCTGTTTTTTATACATTCATCGTATTGATTTTCTCAGAGCACTTTTTTGGTGTATGGGGGTTAATCGTTGGGATCCCCGTCTTTGTTTTCCTTTTGGATGTTTTAGAGGTGACCGAGAGTAAGAAGGTTAAATAAAAAGCCCAGCTGTGGGCTTTTTTGTTTATACTAGAGATATTAACCAAAAGGAGGAAAACAGATGAGCGAATGTAAGCTAAATCATACCCACGAAGATGTAAAAACTAAATATGAATCACAAGCAGCCTTTCTTCCGGAAGAGATGAAGCCATTATTTAATCAGTTCTTCGAAAAAGAGCATACCCAGGACATCTTAAACGAAGTGTTCCATTTGCTTAAAAAATACGATTTAGCCGCTGAGGAAGAACAAGGAAACCGAAATAACCGCTTATATTTGGTACTGAATAACGTTTAAATAGGAAGGGCCCTATCGAATGATAGGGCCCCGTAAATTTCATCCTCCCTCCATTTTCCCTTGTTGGAAAAATTTCCTTTTGTTGTCATTAAGGTTTATTTATAATGAATTTGGTTATTTAAGAAAATATTAAGAAGAGAAAAGCTTACTTAAGAAAAGAGGATACGATGGGAGAAATATTGCAGTTATTAAAACGGGGCAATAAATCAGCTATGCTGGCGGCAATAATTAATACAATCATTTCGATTATTAAAGGGGTAGCCTTTATGTTTACGGGCAATGTGGCCATGTTTGCTGAAACGATGCACAGTCTAGGTGATGCTGCTAACCAGTTTTTTGTGTTTGTTGGGTCTGCCTTAAGTAAAAAGGCACCAACTGAGAAGTATCCAAACGGGTTTGGCCGCTTAGTGAACCTCGTCCTGTTGGGAGCTGTGTTGATTGTTGGAATTATGGCATTCGAGACCATAAAAGAAGGATATCACCATGTGGTTCATCCAACTGAATCTGGTGGGTTTATGGTTAATATACTTGTTTTAGCGGTTGCAACTCTTTTAGAAATGTTTGTTTTATTTAAGGCAATGAAAGAGATTTTACATGAAATCGAAGAAGAGGCAAGCGGACTTCAAGTGTTTTCTAAAAGTTTTGCCAACTTGGGAAAAGCTAAACCTGCAACGAAGCTTGTTTTCATGGAGGATCTGGTGGCAACTTTGGGCGGTTTGCTGGCAATTTTGGCAGTAGTTATTTCTCATTTCACTGCATTTCACCAAATAGAGGGGCTCGCATCCATGCTGATTGGCGCAATGATGTTATTTGTTGTCGGCAGGGTCTTTTTAGATAATGCTGCTGGGGTCCTTGGCCAAGCAGATGAAGAAATGGAAAACAAAATCGGCACCCTCGTGATGGAGGATCCTGATGTAAAGGATATTCAAGGGATAACCGTTATTAAAGAGGGCGAGGATCTGCACGTTGAATTAGAAATTGAGGTTGATCCAAGAATAACAGTTGCCGCTGCCGATGATATTAAGGACCGTCTTGAAGAAAAAATCATGGCGGAAAAAGGTGTCGTCGATGTCACGATTGAGTTTGATGAGGAAGATGAAGTCATGTCATGGCAAGCGCGCACGGAACAGAATGTAAAGTAAGCAAAAAGGTTCGCGGTATTCGCGAACCTTTTTGCTTCTTTTCTTATTGTCTAGCTCAGGCTTTTCTTATTCCCATGGTTTATGTATGGTCAGTACGCTTGCCAACTCTTTACTGCTTTTTCTGTGTTCTTTCCGTTTTTCTGCACGTTCTTTGCCTGTTTCAAAGAGCTTTTTCTCTTCATCGGTTTCAGGAATGATACCTGGGACCTTTGTCGGTTTGCCGTTTTCATCTAGGGCGACAAAGGTTAAAAAGGCGGTAGCGGCAATTTTTCTATCACCAGACATTAGATTTTCTGCAATTACCTTAACGAAAATCTCCATCGAAGATGTTCCGGTTGAAGAAACAAATGTTTCAATGCAAACAGAATCCTTTGGTGTAATCGGACTAAGAAAGTCGACGGAATCAATCGAAGCCGTAACACACTCCGCTCTGGAATGTCTGACGGCCGAAATAGAGGCGATCATATCGATATCGCTGATTAGCTTTCCCCCAAACAAGGTATTATGGTTATTTACATCATTAGGAAAAATCCTGCTTGTTCTGACCACTCGAGATTCATTACATGTTTTTGCATCCATCCTAATCCCTCCATTAATTGTCTATGTTAATTTACCCAAGTTTCTATTTTCTCTCCATTTTAGTGAAATCGAAGTATTTGTGGTACATTAATTAATATATCGATTGTTTGTCAGGAGGTACAGTAAATGAGTTTACAAGCACAGATTATGAAGGATTTAAATGTCAATCCGACCATCCATCCGCAAGAAGAAATTAGGAAACGGATTGATTTCTTAAAAAATTACCTATTAAAAACAAAGGCCAAGGGTTATGTGCTGGGAATAAGCGGTGGTCAAGATTCAACGCTTGCAGGCCGGCTCGCCCAACTAGCGGTGGAAGAGCTGCGCAGCGAAGGAACTGATGCCTTAT
Source organism: Bacillus sp. sid0103 (assembly GCF_019219025.1). Next base: position 185,443 of record NZ_JAHUWN010000008.1, read on the forward strand.
TTATCGCTGTTCGTCTCCCTTATGGCGTCCAACAAGACGAGGAAGATGCTAAGCGTTCATTAGCCTTTATCCGCGCTGACCGTGAGACAGTCTTTAACATCAAATCAGCCGTAGATGAAGTCAAAAAAGAATATGATGAAAGCTATCAGGGGGCACCTCTAAGCGATTATCAAAAAGGAAATGTAAAGGCTCGAATGAGAATGATTGCTCAATATGCGATTGGTGGTATGGAAGGGCTGCTGGTTATTGGGACAGATCATGGAGCTGAAGCCGTAACAGGTTTCTATACAAAGTATGGCGATGGCGGAGCTGACATTCTTCCATTGAGCGGATTATCGAAGCGGCAAGGGAAAGCTCTGTTAAAAGAACTGGGTGCAGATGAACGTTTATATTTAAAAACACCTACTGCAGACCTGCTGGACCAAAAACCTGGACAGGCCGATGAGACGGAATTAGGTATCAGCTACGATGAACTCGACGACTATTTGGAAGGCAAGTCCGTTTCAAAAGAGGTAGCAGACAAAATAGAACAGCGCTATCTCATGACCGAACATAAACGCCAACTTCCGGTTACAATGTTTGATGGTTGGTGGAAATAGAAAGCGGATGTGGTTTGAACTAGATGACTTGGAAAAAAACATTCCATGTTTCCATGAAACCCACTATTGAAGAGAATCAAAAAAAACTATAATGGGAACTGTCGAAGATATCCCATTCCAATAAGGATGAACTATAAAATAGTAATGTAATCCATTGCAATGGGTACTTACTATTTTTTTTGTTAATTTACTTCTTTAATACTTTATCAGGATAAAATTTCCCGTTGACACAATCCTTGACGGGTCTTATATTTAATAAAGTGTTTTAATGTTTATTCAAGTAAATGACTAAAAAAACATTTTTTTAATATAAAATAAAACTTATTAGTGAGAGGGATTACACCATGGGGAACGCAAATAAATTAGGTTTTTGGGTTTTAACCGCTCTTGTTGTCGGAAACATGGTCGGTTCAGGGATTTTTATGCTGCCAAGCTCGCTATCTGAAGCAGCGAGTCCTGCTGGTGTGATCTCAGCATGGCTCGTAACAGGCCTTGGTGTATTAATGACAGCTCTTGTATTTGGTAACCTTGCGATACGAAAACCAAATATAACTGGCGGCCCGCAAATATATGCAAAGGAATTATTTAAACCAGGTTCACACGCATCAATCCTCTCTGGTTTTATGTCTTCTTGGGGATATTGGATCGGTAACCTTGCCGGGAATGTTGCGATGATTACAACCTTTGCTGGTTATTTATCAACCTTTTTCCCGATCTTAACAAGCCAGGCGGATTGGTTTACCATTGGCGGATTTACACTTAAGGTTGGTAATGGATTAACTTTTCTTGTATGTTCTATCCTGCTCTGGGGAACTCACATTATTATCCTGCGTGGGATTGAAAGTGCCGGAAAGCTGAATTTTGCCGCAACTGCAGCTAAAGTTGCCGGATTTATTCTGTTTATTATTGTCGGTTTATTTGCATTTGAAAAAAGCAATATCCTTCCTTTCATGGCCGTTAGAATGGACGAAGCTGGTCATGCAATTGGAATGATGAGTCAAGTGAACAGTGCTGCTGTTAATACATTGTGGGCATTTATTGGGGTCGAATCTGCAGTGGTGTTTGCTTCGCGTGCTAGAAAACAAACGGATGTTAAACGTGCCACCATCCTTGGATTATTTATTGCCCTTGGGATTTACATCGGCATCAGCACCTTAGTAATGGGAATGTTAGACCAAACCACGCTTATGCATTCTGATAAGCCGCTAATTGATGCAATTTCGACTGTCTTAGGACCTATTGCTGGGAAAGTATTAGCAGCAATCGGGTTAATCAGCTTATTCGGTTCAACTATTGGCTGGTTAATGTTAAGTGCAGAAGTACCATATCAAGCAGCGAAACAGGGATTATTCCTTCCATCTTTCAAAAAAGAAAACAAAAAGGGACTTCCCTTATTTTCCATGATTGTTTCGAATGGCTTAGGACAATTGTTTATCTTTTCAACGGTATCAAAATCCATATCCGATGCCTTTGGATTCGTTATAGTCATTGCCACGTTATCCTACTTGGTGCCTTACTTTATCTCTTCGGTTTATCAGTTAAAATTAGTTGTGACAGGAGAGACCTATATAGGGGGGCGTTCAAGGATTACCGATGGAATTATTGCCTTGCTTTCGACCATTTATTCGGTGTGGGTTATTATCGCTGGAACAGCTGATATTAAAACCTTCACTTATGGGATGATCTTAATAGCGAGCGGTGTCCTTTTTTATGGACCACTTTGGAGAGGTAAAAAGACCGCTAACATGGAACAGAAGAAAGCTTTATCAGCATAATAATTTTTAGCCTATCAGAATTCCTCTGATAGGTTTTTATTTTGTAAAAATGGGTAAAATAATTTTAATTTCGTGCACAACTTTTCCTTTGACATAAGTCAATCTGTGTAATATGATTAAATCCGATAAAAACAATAAGAATTAGGGGGTTTTAACAGTGAAAAAACTTTCACTTATTTTCGCACTTTTATTAAGCTTTATGTTAGTACTGTCAGCTTGCGGCAAGGATAATGCCGATAAAGATAATAACAAAACTGACAACAAGACTGCTGAAAAAGCAGGTAACGATTTATTGAAAAAGGTAAAAGATGAAGGAACACTATTAATTGGAACAGAAGGTACATATCCTCCATTCACATTCCATGATACTAGTGGCAAGCTAACGGGGTTTGATGTGGATCTTGCGACTGAGGTTGCCAAACGAATTGGGGTTAAACCTGAATTTAAAGAAACACAGTGGGATGCGATGTTTGCAGGATTAGATGCAAAGCGTTTTGATATTATTGCGAACGAGGTTGGCATTCGTCCAGACCGTCAGGAAAAATATGATTTCTCAGATCCATATATTACTTCTGCAGGTGTCCTGATTGCCCATAAAGATAACGATAAAGTGAAAAGCTTCGAAGATATTAAAGGTTTAAATGCGGCTCAATCGATGACAAGTAACTACGCAGATATGGCAAAGAAATATGGTGCTAAAATAGTTGGAGTGGATGGTTTCCAACAAGCAGTTGAGCTCCTTGCCCAAAAACGTGTTGATGTGACAATTAACGATAAGCTTTCATTTTTAGACTATAAAAAACAAAAGCCAGATGCGCCAATTAAGGTTGTCGCAACAGCAGATGATGCTTCTTCAAGCGGTTTTATGTTTAGAAAGAATAGTAATACGCTAGTCGACGAAGTGAATAAGGTGTTAAAAGATATCGTCGATGATGGAACCTACAAAAAAATCTCTGAGAAATGGTTTGGTGAAGATGTACTTAAATAGTATTTTTGCTGACCCAGAACGAGCAGATAGATTAATCGAGATTGCAAAAACTTCCCTCCAGCCGCTGCTGGAGGGTGCTGTTATGAATACTATTCCATTAACAATCATTTCGTTTATTATCGGGATTATTCTGGCCGTGCTAACTGCTCTTGCCCGAATTTCTCAGGTAAAACTCTTTCAAGGGATAGCAAGGTTTTATGTTTCAGCGATTCGCGGCACTCCATTACTGGTTCAGTTATTCATTATTTTTTATGGACTTCCTAATATAGGAGTGACTCTGGATCCATTTATATCCGCGGTCATTGGTTTCTCATTAAGTGTTGGGGCTTATGCTTCAGAAATCATTCGAGCTGCGATTATCTCCATTCCTAAGGGCCAGTGGGAAGCTGGTTATTCGATCGGAATGACCTACACCCAAGCATTAAAGAGAATTATCCTGCCGCAGGCAGCAAGAGTATCCATACCGCCATTATCGAATTCATTTATTAGTCTTGTAAAAGACACTTCTCTTGCGTCAGTTGTCCTTGTAACAGAGATGTTTCGCCGGGCCCAAGAAATTGCTTCAACCACCTATGAATTTTTATTGGTTTATGTAGAAGCAGCACTTTTTTATTGGGTTATTTGCTTTTTCCTTTCTATCGTGCAAGGATATTTGGAAAAGAGAATGGACCGGTACACGTCTTAATGAGGGAGTATTTCGATGATTTCAATTAAAGGTTTATATAAGCAATTTGGTCAATTAGAGGTCTTAAAAGGGATTGACATAGACGTTGAAAAAGGAAAAGTAGTTGTAGTGATCGGTCCATCGGGTTCTGGTAAGACAACGATGCTTCGGTGTTTGAATGTGCTTGAAACACCGAACAAAGGAATCATCTCCATCGAAGGACAAAGCTTGGATTTTTCAAAAAATGTACCGAAAAAACAAGTCGCCTCGTTTCGGCGCTTAACGGGGATGGTTTTTCAAAGCTATAATCTCTTCCCGCACAAAACAGCTCTTCAAAACGTCATGGAAGGTCCCATCATTGTTAAAGGCGAGAGTAAAGAGATTGCACGGAAAAAAGCACAGGCACTCCTTGAAAAAGTAGGACTTGGTGATAAGGTAGATTACTTTCCCGCCCAGCTTTCCGGCGGTCAGCAGCAGCGTGTCGGTATTGCCCGGGCACTAGCCATGGAACCGGAAGTGATGCTTTTTGACGAGCCGACCTCTGCCCTTGACCCCGAACTCGTTGGAGAGGTGTTGAAGGTTATGAAAGACCTGGCTGGTGAGGGGATGACGATGATTGTGGTTACCCATGAAATGCGCTTTGCCCGTGAAGCGGCCGATGAGGTCATTTTCATGGATCAAGGTGTGATTGTTGAGAGGAACAAGCCAGAAGAGATCTTTACTAATCCAAAAGAAGAACGAACAAGGAAGTTCTTGAATATGATTCAATAAGGTGTTGTAGCTAAGTGCTATGGCACTTTTTTATTTTTATAAAGTATTGTTCATAGATTCTCCATATCGTTGAGGCAGGATTTCGACAAGCAGTATCGAATCTTGAATAAATCAGGTAAATTTTTAGAAAAAAGTGAAACTTTTCCATTATTTAGCCGTATTTAAGGTAGGTAGATAGGAAGGGATGGATGCTAATGGATGAGGAGTGGTGGTTACATTCTTAAATAGTATTTTTTAAAATAAATAGGCATGTTAAAGCATATTGTTGATTTCGGCACCCTGTTGATTGGAGAGGAAGGCGCGAAGACTCCTGCGGGAGGACGGGGCAGGGGAGACCCCGCAGGAGCGCAGCGACGAGGAGGCTCCCCGGACCGCCCGCGGAAAGCGAAGCGCCTGGAGCGGAAATCAACAGGCAAGTTTAACAGGGCCAAATGAATAAGAAGGATGGATGCGCATGGAACCATTCAGCATTCCTTTAGAAACGATTTATTTATATGGATTAATAATTGCAGGGGTTTTAACCGTTTTGTATGTATTATTTGCAGATGTTTTCCATTTTCATGGATTTGGAGAAGGACTCGATTTTCTTAACCCGGTCCTGATCTTTGCTTTCGTGACAATCTTGTCGGCGAGCGGTTATCTGTTTGAACGGCTATCATCATTCCATTATTTACTGATTTTAGGCATTTCTGCTGTTTCGGCCTTTATTGTTGTAACGTTATTAAATGTTTTTGTGCTTATCCCGCTTTCGTCTGCGGAGGAATCACTAGTCTATAAAGAAACAGACTTGCGGGGCAGGATTGGGACGGTCATCACGACCATTCCTGTTGACGGGTTTGGGGAAGTGATGATTGACAGTACAAGCGGCAGAATTGCAAAGCCAGCATCAAGCTTTGATGGAGACCTGATTGAGAGTGGAACAAAAGTACTGATTGTCCAGGTAGAAAAAGGTGTCCTGCAAGTAACGGTACATCATCAATTTGAGAGTTTTTTATAGGGAGGTTTTAGGAGATGGAATTCAATATTATCTGGGTATTCATTGGAATAGTTGTTCTTATTTTACTTGCGTTAATCGGTGTTTTTATCACGAAATACAGAACGGCCGGACCAGATGAGGCCTTAATCGTGACCGGCAGTTTCCTTGGTAATGGAAATGTCCATGTCGACGAGTCTGGGAATAAAGTTAAAATCATCCGCGGCGGGGGTACGTTTATTTTACCCGTCTTCCAACAAGCTAAACCGCTAAGCTTACTATCTAGTAAACTGGAGGTAACAACTCCTGAGGTTTATACCGAGCAAGGTGTACCTGTAATGGCCGATGGGGTAGCGATTATTAAAATCGGCGGCTCAATTAGTGAAATTGCAACTGCAGCGGAACAGTTCCTCGGAAAACCTAAGGAAGACCGTGAGAATGAAGCAAGGGAAGTACTTGAAGGACATCTGCGTTCGATTCTTGGTTCGATGACCGTCGAAGAAATTTATAAAAACCGGGATAAATTCTCCCAAGAGGTCCAAAGGGTTGCCTCACAGGACTTAGCCAAAATGGGCTTGGTGATTGTGTCGTTTACGATAAAGGACGTCCGTGACAAAAATGGTTACCTGGATTCACTAGGTAAGCCGAGGATTGCACAAGTAAAAAGAGATGCGGATATCGCAACGGCAGAAGCAGAAAAAGAAACTCGGATTAAAAAAGCAGAGGCAGCGAAAGAAGCCAAGCGAAATGAATTAGAGCGAGCAACAGAAATTGCCGAAGCGGAAAAGGTCAACCAATTAAAAGTGGCTGAGTTTAGACGCGAACAAGATATTGCCAGGGCCCGTGCCGACCAGGCATACGATCTGGAAACGGCAAGATCCAAACAGGATGTCATGGAACAAGAAATGCAAATTAAGATTATTGAAAGACAAAAACAAATAGAATTAGAAGAAAAAGAAATTCAACGCCGCGAACGGCAATATGACTCGGAAGTGAAGAAAAAGGCTGACGCTGACCGTTATTCCGTGGAACAATCCGCAGAAGCAAATAAGGCCAAGGAAATTGCTGCAGCTGAGGCCAATAAATATCGAATTGAAGCGATGGCAAAAGCAGAAGCCGAGCGAATTCGTTTAGATGGTCTAGCTAAAGCAGATGCACAAAAAGCACAGGGATCAACCGAAGCGGAAATTATTCGCCTCAAAGGTTTAGCCGAAGCGGAAGCAAAAGAAAAAATTGCTGAAGCATTTGAACAATTTGGTCAAGCGGCTATCCTAGACATGGTCATTAAAATGTTGCCAGAATATGCGAAGCAAGTAGCGGCGCCATTGTCCAATATTGATAAGATTACAGTGGTTGATACTGGAGGCGGCTCTGGAGAAAGCGGTGGTGCTAATAAAATCACCAGCTATGCAACCAACTTGATGGCGAGTCTTCAGGAGTCACTTAAGGCCTCAAGCGGTATTGACGTGAAGGAACTCATTGAAAACTACTCAGGAAAAGGAAATATAAGAAAAAGTATTGAGGAATTAACCAATGAAGTTAAAAAAGCCGAATAAAAAAGAAAATCCTTATCACATTCGATAAGGTTTTTCTTTTTTTGCTTTTAAATTAATAAGATTATTATTCTATTACAATAACAATAGTTTTAGATGTTTTACCAATAGAATCAGAGTAATGCTTTATTACATTGGTGCGTTGCTGGGGAAGAGTAGTTTTTTAATCATTATTAAAATAATGAAGTCTATCCATTTGGTCCTCGGAGAACAATTTTTTATTTTTTTTGTAGGTAAAAAGAATTAAATCTAGAAACTCGAAATTATAAGTATTTTGTCGCAATTAGAGATTTTTAGGTCAGTTATTCCTATAATACACCTTTTATATTCAGGTAAAACCACTCGATTTAGTGGTAAATTCTGGTTGTTAATAATAGATTTTACCCAAATTTTTACCCATAAGACAAAAAAATTTTAAATATTTACAATATTACTTCTTCTTGCTAGAATACAAATCAGACTCTTCTGAAAACGCTTACACCATATTAATAATTAGGGGGCTACATATTTGAAGAAGAAAAGTGGCTTAAAGGTATTTTCCAGCGTCGCCGCTACTACTCTACTAGCGACGACATTATTCGCAGGCACATTTGCTGGGCCAAAAGCAACGCCAGTGTCGGCCAAAACAGTAAATGCAGCAGGAACTGCACCGATTGACTTGAATATTGTCGATCAGGAAAGACTAGCAAAGGCATTGGAAAAAAGGGGTCTAATTTCTAAGAATGCTAGTCAGGAAGACGTAACAAAAGCAGTAAAAGGTTACATAAAGAAAAAACAGGGTGAAAAGCCTGGCAAAACTGACATGAACCTTACAAAAGAGCAGAAGGAATTTGACAAGAAAGCAAAGGACTTTGTTACAAAACAGAAGGACAAGCTTGCTAAACAACTTGAAAAGGGTCATGAAAACTTTAAAAAGGGTAAACCAACAGGTACAGTAAAAGTAAATTCTGCTACACAAGCAAACTATAACGGAGCAGTACGCGAAGATAAAGTACTTGTGCTGCTTGTTGAATATGCAGATTTCGCACACAATAACATTGACCAAGAACCTGGTTATATGTGGGCTAAAGATTTCAATCGCGAGCACTATCAAAAAATGCTTTTTGGCGATGAAGATTTCACCCTTTTCAACGGTGAGAAGGTTAAGACTTTTAAACAATATTATGAAGAGCAATCTGGCGGAAGCTACACTGTTTCCGGAGAGGTTTCAAACTGGTTGAAGGTGCCAGGGTATGCAGATGAATACGGTGGCGACAATTCGGCAGGAGGTCATGATAATGCGCCTGGAATAAAAGGTGCTCGTGGTCTTGTTAAGGATGCATTGGTTGCAGCGGCTCAATCAGGGATTAACTTAGCTGACTACGACCATTTTGATCAATATGATCTTGATGGTGATGGAAACCAAAACGAGCCGGATGGACTTGTAGACCACTTGATGGTTCTTCACTCCGGAGTTGGACAGGAAGCAGGAGGCGGCAAGCTTGGTGACGATGCAATCTGGTCACACCGTTGGGTTGTTGGCAACGCTCCTTATCGAGTACCTGGTACAACTGCTGCGGTCCCTTATTGGGGAGGACAAATGGCTGCATTTGACTACACCATTGAACCAGAAGATGGGGCTACTGGCGTATTTGCGCACGAGTTTGGTCATGACTTAGGTCTTCCAGATGAGTATGATACTCAGTATACTGGTAACGGTGAGCCAGTTGAACAATGGTCTATCATGAGTGGCGGCAGCTGGAGCGGTCATATTGCTGGTACCCAACCACCAAGCTTCTCACCGCAAAACAAAGACTTCTTCCAAAAAACAATCGGCGGCAACTGGGCCAATATTACGGAAGTGAACTATGCAGACATCGATAAAAACGGTGGTGCGGCAGTTATAGACCAAAGTGTCACAAAATCAAAGAACCCAGGTATTGTAAAGGTTAATCTTCCGAAAAAAGAAGTAAAGGGTATTCAAACTACTTTTGGCAGCAAATACTACTACAGCCAAAAAGGGGATGACCTTCATACCACCCTTGTAACTCCTGAATTGGATCTTACAAATGCTACAAATGCTGAATTTTCGTATAAGGCAAATTATGAAGTTGAGTATGATTATGACTATGTATCTGTAAATGCATTGGTGGATGGTAAAGAAGTAGAACTTGATAAAATCGGGGATACAAACGTTGCTGATGGTATGGACACTACAAATGGAAAATGGATAGATGTATCATATGATTTAAGTCAATTTGCCGGCAAGAAAGTAAAACTAGCTTTTGAATATGTAACTGATGGCGGTTTAGCTCCTGAAGGTTTTGCAATGGACGAGCTGAAACTGACTGCTGACGGTAATGGCGTATTCGCTGATGGCGCTGAAGTTACACCTGCTGTAACGCTTAATGGTTTTACTCAGACAGACGGTATTTTTTTGAAAGATCACTACTACTACTTAGAGTGGAGAAACTATGCAGGTTCCGACACAGCACTGCAATTCTCTCGAGGTGTTAAATATAATACTGGTTTAGTAGTTTGGTATGCAGATGATTCATATACTGATAACTGGGTAGGTGTTCACCCAGGAGAAGGATTCCTTGGTGTGGTCGATGCCCATCCTGAAGCAATCATCGGTACACTAAACGGCAAGTCTTCAGTAAGTCAAAGTACACGCTACCAAGTTGCAGACGCTGCCTTCTCCTTAGACAAGTCACCAGAATGGTATATTAATTCACCTTCTCGTGGAATCTTTGATTACAAAGGACTTCCAGGCGTAACATCATTTGATGACTCTAAAACTTATTCTAATGAGTTGATTCCAGATGCTGGACGCAAAGTTCCAAACTTCGGACTTAAATTCCAAGTCATCGGCGAAGCAAAAGACAACTCTGCTGGTGCAGTTTGGATCCATAAGTAAAAAGTAAAAAGACACCGGGCATGCCTGGTGTCTTTTTACCTTTTATAAGATCATCGCAAATGCGGTCCCAATATTTGGGTTGCTTGTTACCTTGATTGTACCTCCATGTGCCTCAACTAATTGTTTAACAATTGACAGTCCCAGCCCTGTTCCACCGAGAGCACAGGTCCTAGATTTATCAACGCGGTAGAACCGTTCAAAAATGTGCGGCAAGTCCTCTCCAGGGATTCCCATTCCTTCATCTTGAATCTTCATATGAACTCTTCCACTGATATTCCTAATTTCGACACGGATTTTAGAATTTGGTTCCGAATATTTACGTGCATTATCAATCAGATTGAGAATAACCTGTTCGAATCGTATTGGATCTAGGAATAGATAAAGATCATCTGAGCATTCTAGAACAAGGTCCATATGATTTTCTTTGAGTGCAGGGGTAACTTTTTCGATGATAGATTGAAAATAAGGCCGTAAATGAACCTTTTCTTTTTCAATCGAAAAAATATCCTCATCCATTTTTGCGAGATTGAATAATTCCTTCACTAGTTTCGATAGCTTGCCTGTCTCTTCAAAAATAATCCCTAAATATTTATCGCTGTCCTCACCAATGGTTTCTTGCTGTCGGGCGATATCTGCATAGCCCTGAATATAAGTCAGTGGAGTATAGCTAAAATAAAAAAAGGGGGCGCCCCATCGGTGGGGCGCCCTGACTATTTAAAAAAGAGAGGTTAAATTTGGGATGAGTAAGATGGCTTTGGACCATGTACTTCATCAAAGAGGAGATAACTACAAACTTGGGAGTCCTTCTAGTGGTCGCCTCTTCCAACTACACCCCTATCTTACCGAGAAAAATTGAAGATGTTATGAAGAACTTGTGGTGAATTTGTGAAGTTACAAACATCACAGACTTGGAATGATATATTTAATTTGTGGGGAGTGGTTAAAATGAAAATATTATTAGTAGACGATGAACGTAGAATAATAGAAGTCCTTGAAGCCTATTTAGTAAGGGAAGGCTATGAAATTCATTGCGCAGATAATGGTATTGATGCTTTGAAAAAGGTAAAAGCCCTAAACCCAGATTTAATTATATTAGATTTAATGCTGCCGGATATTTCTGGTGAAGAAGTCTGCCGTTTGGTTCGAAAAGAGTCGGATGTACCCATTCTGATGGTGACGGCCAAATCAGCAGAAGATGACCGAATTAATGGAATCGTGATGGGCGCAGATGATTACCTAACCAAACCGTTCAGCCCTCGGGAAGTCGTGGTGCGTGTTCAAGCGATTTTAAGACGTGTAAAAAAGACGGAAAAAGTGGAACGTCTTGAATTCAATCGCAAAAAGCTGATCATTGACTTAATCAAAAGAGAAGTAACCGCAAACGGAGATAACATTACCTTAACACCAATCGAATATAAGCTATTAACCAATATGGCAGTGAAGCCTGGCCGGGTTTACAGCCGGATGGATTTGCTCGAAAAAATTCAGGATGAAGGCATGTATTATGAAGGCTATGAACGTAGTGTGGATACCCATATCAAAAATCTTCGTAAAAAAATTGAGCGGGATTCACGGCAGCCTGATTTTATCGTGACGGTTTTCGGGATGGGGTACAAATTTGGAGGGGTATTAGATGCTGCAAAAGCTCCGGTCTAAGATACTATTTTATTTAATCCTCATCTCGATGATTGCCATCATCATTGTTAGTTTTTTCATCCAGTATGGTTTTGAGGAGAGCTTCAATAGCTACTTAGATCGAAATCGGGATAAGAAGATTGATCGAATCATCACGGAAATTGAAAAGGATTATAAAAAAAATGGCCACTTTACGAGCGACCCGGTATTTGGCCTCTTACACGAACATGCGATGACCGATCAACTTTATTTCCAACTTTATGATCGTTTAGGGCAATTGCAAATGGATTCATCCAACATTCGCGGTATGCTAAACAGCTTCGGATTAACAGAACCTGCTCCAAACGGGGAAGAGTGGCATTCCAAGACCTATACACTGAGGGTAGAGAATCAAATCATTGGGAAACTCGTCGCCATCTATCCTAAGGGCTTAATTGATGATGAATATACGTTTATTCAAACGATTCAATTATACATTTATGCGGCTGTTTGTTTGACGATTGTTTTGGCGATTATATTTAGTATGCTTTTTTCAAAGAAGCTCACCTCAGGGTTACAGAAGCTTTCGTTTGCAGCAAATGAACTACAAAATCATAATCTTGATATTCGGATTCCATTAACCGGTTTGCCAACCGAGGTAAAGGATATTGCGATCTCGTTTAATAATTTGGCCGTGTCATTGGCAAAGGAAGAAAATTTGCGAAAGCATTTTACAGGTGACCTAGCACATGAACTCCGTACACCGCTTGCGACATTGAGAAGTCAAATTGAGGCATTTCAGGACGGTATTTGGGAGCCAACGCCGCAGCGATTGCAGACAACACATGAAGAGATAATGCGGTTAGTTAGGCTCGTTAATGAATTAGAAAAGCTGCTGGCGGCTGAAAATCCTCAGATCAGACTGGAAAAAATCGAATTAGATGCAGGAAGTGTGCTGGCGGCGTTATTTGAGATGTTCCAGCCCTTGTTTAAAGAGAAGGGTGTTCATCTCCTGATTAAAGAACCTGCCGAGGACGAATTATTTGAAGCAGACAAGGACCGGTTAATGCAAATTCTGTCAAACATCCTTAATAATGCCCTGAAGTATACGCCAGAAGGAAAAAATGTCACCCTCTCTGTGCAAACAGACATGGAAGGCTATGTTGGCTTTAAGATTCAAGATGAAGGTGCAGGAATGGCAGAGGACGATATTCCGCATATATTTGAACGCTTCTATCGCGGTGATAAATCCCGTGATCGTAAAACTGGGGGAGTCGGAATCGGGCTCTCGATCGTTAAAGCTTTAATGGATGCTCATAAAGGCGTCATTAAAGTAAAAAGCAGGCTGAATAAGGGAACGAGCGTGACGTTGTGGTTTCCGCAGAAAGACTAGAATGCCTCTGCAGTGAGCAGGGGCGTTCTTTACCATTCCACTAGAAAATAGCAGTTCCGAACAGAACTGCTAATTAACGGGCAATAGGATAAAACTTTTTCCACTCGTTTAGGAAGGAGGCAGTGAAGGCATTTGGTTGGTCAAGAACACGTTGGGTTGGTCCCACTTGTTTCACTTCACCATTTACAACAATGGCAAGCTGTGTAGTGAGATAATTGATTTCCATCAGATCATGACTGACAAGGACTGTTGTAGTTTTTGCGTCTTCGATAATTTGCTTGAAATCTTTCATTAAGTTGCAGAAGGTATGGATCATTTCCCTAAAATGATTCCTGAGATTATGGCATAAGCGTAGGAACAAGCCGCCGAAGCAGCTAGAGAAATGGCAAAACTACCTATTTCATTGTAAAAAAGAGCGACTCGATTGCATCGAGTCGCTTTCTCGTTGTTTTTTTGAAAAATTGTAGATTAATTTTACTCCTATTTGTGAAAAACCCCCTTTTATTTACGAATCGAGGGCTTTTATTTGCGTATTGATTTTTCCACCTGCTCCGGCTTTAAAATTTACCCGTAAATTGGAAAATTAACACGAGCAGACCTAAGGCCCACACATAAATAGCAAATGGTTTTAAGGAGTGATTCTTCAAATAGCCAATCATCCATTTAACGGCTACATACCCAAAGATGGCAGAAGCAACAATACCAACAAGCAATGCCGACAGAGAGATCTCTTCCCCTTGACCGCCGAGTAAATCCTTTGTTTGTAAGACAATCGCACCTGCAATCGCAGGGGTGGATAATAAGAAGGAGAAATACGCAGCTGTTTCACGGTCTAATTTTCGCCAAAGTGCCGCAACAATGGTCATCCCTGAACGAGAAATCGCCGGCATAATGGCAACCGCCTGAAAAGTCCCAATGATGAGGGCATCCTTATAGCTAATATCATCCATTTTTTTATAGCCATTTTTCACGGAATCAGCAAGCCACAAGAAAATTCCCGTAATCAAAAACTCCCAGCCAATTGTCACACCTGTTTTCGAAATTTCATCAATATAATCTTTAAAGGCAAGTCCAAAGACCACCGCTGGGATCGTCCCAACGATTAGCAAAAAAGTTAACTTACTAAATGGATTCTTAATAATTTTGATAAATTCTTCCTTATAAAATACAAACACAGCCAACAACGTGCCGACATGAAGCATGGTATCGAGCAAGAGCCCAGCTTCCTGCAAACCGAATAAATTTCTTCCTAAATAAAGATGGCCTGTACTGCTAATGGGCAAGAATTCCGTTAAACCTTGAATAATCCCAAGAATAAATGCTTCTAATTTCGTTAACATAAATACCCTCACAATCTAAAGAAATGATAAGCCTGTACATTTAAAAGATATGCTAAAATTATCTATTTAATGAAATTCTCCTCCATTTTAGGATTCTCTTTCCAATTAGGTCAATGAAAATATTGGCTGACTAAACAAAATAAGTGCAATTGGAGGGCACTCTCCCATAAAATAGAAGTATACCCGTTCGAGAGGAGAAGCGCATTTGGAAAATTCACATCTACATTTTAATACGTCGATTGGTGTTCAAAAGCCTGAGAATATACGAAACAAAGACCAGGCATGTCCATTTTGCGAAAGAGATCAACTGACCAACCTCATTGCTGTGGACGAACCAATTATTCTTTTAAAAAATAAATATCCAGTTTTAGAACATACCTTTCAAACGGTATTAATTGAAACAGATGATTGTCATGGTGAATTATCAACTTACTCAAAAGAGCATTTACATAAACTGATGAGGTTTGGCATCAAACATTGGTTAGCCATGGAGGAAACAGGCCGCTATCAATCGGTAATCTTTTTCAAAAACCATGGACCATTGTCCGGAGGTACGCTCTCCCATCCTCATATGCAAATTATCGGCCTGGATGATATTAATTATAAAGAAAAGGTAACCCATGAAATGTTTGAGGGCATTGTGATTGCCGAGGAGGAAGGGGTCCGGTTTACCCTATCGACAAAGCCGCGTGTTGGCTTCTATGAATTCAATGTTGAAATGGAGGAATCCAGCTACCAGGAAAAATTTTCAGATTACCTGCAAATAGCGGTTCATTATATCCTGAATAATTTTCCATTCAAAGCATCGAGCTATAATCTGTTTTTCCATCATATAGAAAATAAAATTTATGCCAAGGTAGTTTCACGTTTTGTCACCACCCCTCTTTATATCGGATACGGAATTCCACAGGTACCAAGTAATCTGGCATGGATGGCAGGGGAGGTACAGCGGATTTATTTTAACGAGTAGGACTTTCTAGGTAAATCAAACCATTCATGGTTTAGAAGTTGTGATTTGTTGATAATAAAAATATAATGAAGTAATGTAGCATTTCTTAGTAAGGTGGAACCTATATGACTTCAAATACTAACAAAACTTCAAAACTTGATTATAATCTTGTTTTTATATTGATTTTACTATTTTTAGCAAGCTGTTTAGCGATTTATAGTGCGCAGGCAAGCGGACAATACAAGGAGAACTTCCTAATTAAGCAGATTTTTTGGTATGCTGTGGGCAGTGGGATCATAACTGGGGTTATGACTCTTGATTCGGACCAATTACGAAAGTTAACCTGGTATGCTTATGGATTTGGACTTCTTCTGCTTGGATTTTTAATTGTTGCGCCGGAGAGTATCGCGCCTGTTATCAATGGGGCGAAAAACTGGTTTAAAATACCTGGAGTGGGAACAATTCAGCCATCTGAGTTTGTTAAAATCTTCATTATACTGGCTCTTGCACGCGTGATTGAAGATCATCACCAAAAGAACCAGATCAAAACGATGCAGACCGATTTCTGGCTGTTGGTGAAGATGGGGATTGTCACAATGGTCCCATTAGCATTTATCATCAAGCAAGATTTAGGAACTTCACTCGTTTTCCTAGCAATTATGATCGGGATGGTTTTTATTTCAGGGATATCGTGGAAGCTTTTGACCCCACTATTTTCCGCCGGGATTGCACTGATCGGGACGATTTTTTATTTTGTATTATGGAAACCAGATCTACTTGAAAAGTACCTTGGGGTAGGCGAGTACCAGCTCCGTCGGATTTACTCATGGCTTGACCCCTATAGTTACCAAGGTTCGGATGCCTACCAGTTGACCAAATCCCTGTTAGCGATTGGGTCAGGGCAGACGGGAGGTAAAGGTTTTGGAAACCGCGAAGTCTACTTACCCGAGAGCCAGACCGACTTTATCTTTAGTGTCGTCGGCGAGGAATATGGCTTCATAGGTGCGAGCGTCTTAATCAGTTTGTTCTTTCTATTGGTTTACCATATAACCAAGGTTGGAATGGAGACAAAGAATAACTTTTATACTTATATTTGCGTAGGGGTCATCAGCATGATTACCTTCCACGTTTTCCAAAATATCGGGATGACCATCGGTGTTCTTCCAATTACTGGTATTCCCTTACCGTTTATTAGCTACGGTGGTAGTGCCTTGATGGGAAACATGTTAGGCCTCGGCTTAATCTTCTCAATCCGCTATCATTATAAGAAATACATGTTCTCGACATCGGCATAGAGTTTGGATAAAGAGCGACGTTTTGGTCGCTCTTTTTTTGTGTGCTTTGAAATGGGTGGTTGGCGGAAAAAATGGGGGAGGCGGCGGAATTGTGTTCTAGTTTGGCGGAATAACTTTTGAAATCGGCGGAATACCAGATTAGTTCGGCGGAATAAATAGGAAAGTCGGCGGAATCCTCCACATATAGTGCGACCAAACCTATGTGTTAAATCGATCAAATTAAGGTTTGGCGGGATAACTCAAACAATCGGCGGAATCCCGTTCCAGATTGGCGGGATAACTCAAACAATCGGCGGAATCCCGTTCCAGATTGGCAGAATAACTCAAACAATCGTCGGAATTCCACATTCCCGTTTGGCGGGATAACTCAAACAATCGGCGGAATCCCGTTCCAGATTGGCGGTATAACTCAAACAATCATCGGAATCCCGTTCCAGATTGGCGGGATAACTCAAACAATCGGCGGAATTCCATTCCCGTTTGGCGGGATAACTCAAACAATCGGCGGAATTCCCACCCAATTTGGCGGAATCCCCCAGGAATCCGGCTGAACCCCCAAAAAAATACCCTAAACGAAAAGAGCAAGGCCATGGCAAGCCTTGCTCTTTTCTTCTCTATATACGGGAAGGTTTTTAACAACAATAATAGAATTGCTTATTACTTAAGTAAGATTTTCTCAATGTCATCGAGCATGATGTTTGCTGCCAGAACCCCGCCAGCAGTGTTCCATGTTGCGTCACTTACTTCATACGCATGGCCGCTCTTAACCGCATTTAAGTTTTTCCATAGTGGATCATTTGTCCATTCTTTTGCCGTATCCAAGGCTGCTTGATCACCTTGTGGAGCATAGGTGAAGTAGAATAGTAGATCTCCATCCATTTTTGGAATGACTTCTTTACCAACTTCAACAGCGAGTAAACCAAGCTTATTGTCAGGAGTGAAAAGTGCTTCCTGCTGCGCTGCACGCTTGAAGCCTAATTTATCAAAAATAACACCAGAAAAAGAATCCGTGTAATAAATTCGAGATTTACCAGCCATAAAGCGAACAAAAGAAACCTCTTGATTTACTTTATCACCCAGTTTTCCTTTTACATCTGCTACATGCTGATCAAAATCACTTAAAACTTTATTGCCTTTTTCTTCAAGGTTCAACGCTTTTGCATATAATTTAAAGTTTTCTTGCCAATCTCCTCTTAGTGTTTCGGAAAAAACGGTTGGAGCAATGGCACTTAACTGGTCATACACCTTTTCTTGACGCAGCTTATTCCCAATAATCAAATCAGGTTTTAGCGAAGCAATTTTCTCTACATTTACTTCACCTTCAACCCCAACAACTTCTACGCCGTCCATATCATTTTTAATATGATCGTACCATGGATCTCCAAGCCAGGATTGGACAGCACCCACTGGTTTAACACCTAAGGCTAGCAGCGCTTCTGTTCCTTCGTTCGTAAGAATAACGACCTTTTTAGGGGTACCTTTAATGGTAGTCGATCCCATCGCATGCTCTACCGTATAAGAGTTTTCTGCGGTAGTTTTCGTTTCTCCACCAGATTTTTCTTCATTGCTGCCGCACGCAGCTAACAAGAAAATGGTCATAACAGAGAATAAAGTAAGTATTGTCTTGATTGCCTTCATTGCTTATGTAGCCTCCTTAGCTAATTGTTAATGATAATCATTTTCAATGACAACTTAATCATAAAATGACAAGTACCAATATGTCAACGCTTTAATTGAAAATGATTATCAAAAATAGTTACATTTCAGTGAATACCCATTGTTTATAATTGAAAATGATTTTCAAAGTCATTGACAATAATTATCAATTGGAGATAGACTTAACTTAAATAAAACTATTAAAAAGGTAGAAAGGTTTCTCTGATATGCTCTTAAAAAGTACTCCATTAAAATGGATGGGTTTACTAATTGCCATCTTGGTGATGGTGGTATTCATGTGTGCTAGTGTCATTTATGGTTACACCGATACCAGCTGGCAAACTGCAATTGATGCATTTACTAAAAATAACGGATCCAATGAACATATCATTATTCAAACCGTAAGGCTGCCAAGAGCGTTAATCGCTTCGGCCGTCGGGGCTAGCCTCGCCATTGCCGGTGTCCTGATGCAAACCTTAACGAAGAATCCGCTCGCATCACCGGGGATATTTGGGATCAACGCCGGTGGAGGATTTGCAGTTGTGGTAGCCATGACTGTGTTTTCTGTGAATAGTTTACAAGCGTTTAGCGTTCTTGCTTTTATCGGTGCTGCCGTTGCGGCAATTAGTGTTTACGCCATCGGTTCATTTGGCCGTGAGGGGTTAACGCCAATGAAACTAACATTAGCCGGGGCTGCGATGTCCGCCATGTTTTCCTCCTTTACCCAAGGATTGCTAGTGTTGGATGAGGTCATGCTTGATCAGGTTTTGTTTTGGCTGGCAGGCTCTGTCCAAGGCAGAAAATTAGAGACACTTGTGTCGGTTTTACCTTATATTGGGATAGGCTGGGTAGGTGCCGTTTTAATTGCTGGTAAAATGAATATCTTGTCCATGGGGGAAGATGTTGCGAAAGGGCTTGGGTTAAACACCGGACTTATCAAGATCGCGATTGGTGTTATTGTTATTTTATTAGCGGGTGGTTCTGTCGCTGTCGCTGGTCCGATTGGTTTTGTCGGCATTGTTGTCCCTCATATAACTCGATCGATTGTAGGTATTGACCATCGCTGGGTCATCCCTTTTTCAGGTGTGTTAGGTGCGATTCTATTGATCGCTGCAGATATCGCTGCACGATATATTTTCATGCCTTCTGAGGTGCCTGTTGGTGTTATGACAGCCATCATTGGAACTCCATTCTTTATTTACATCGCAAGAAGGGGGTTCAATGGACGATGAGTAAATATAAAAATTTCCGTCTTTTTAATGGCCGATTGTCTTTTATAGTGGATCGAAAAGCTACCATCACGTTCACCACCCTACTCGTTGTTGCTTTCCTTGTTTTTGTGGTTAGTACGGGAAGTGGTGAACTGAAAATTAATCCGCTTACTGTGGTAAAAGTATTATTTGGCGACGGTCCTGAGATGGAATCACTTATTATTACATCCTTTCGCCTCCCGAGAATTATTGTCGCCTTAATGGTGGGAATTTCTTTAGCCATTGCTGGCGGTATTTTACAAGGTATGATTCGTAATCCGCTTGCTTCCCCAGATGTATTAGGGATTACCGGTGGAGCGGCAGCTGCCGTAGTTAGTTTTTTAGCCATTTTTAGTGATAAAAACCATTCATTAACGGTCAGTATCGCTTGGCTGCCATTAGCTGCCTTTTTGGGAGCAGCTGTTGTTGCCTTTTTAGTTTATTTCCTTGCTTGGAAAAATGGTGTTTCTCCGATCAGGCTGGTGTTGATTGGGATTGGGATCTCCACCTTAATGCAAGCAATCACCACTTTAACAATGGTAATGGGCCCGATTTATCAGGCTAGTCAAGCCAATATCTGGATTACCGGAACCGTTTACGGATCCAATTGGAGTAATGTGGCGATTCTTGTCCCGTGGACCGTTATTTTCATGATTATTGCTTTAGCGTTGGCCCGAACGATTAATATTCAAGAGCTCGGTGATGAGGTAGCGACAGGTTTAGGCGGCAAGGTTCAAAAACAACGGTTTCTATTATTAATGATTAGCACCGCCTTGATCGGAGGCTCGGTTGCTTTTGCCGGGGGCATCGGCTTTGTCGGCTTAATGGCACCACATATGGCGAGAAGGTTAGTCGGTTCCTCATTTGGTGCATTGCTGCCAGCGAGTGCCTTGATTGGTGGAATTCTTGTCATGGTAGCTGACCTCATCGGCAGAACGCTGTTTTCTCCATTAGAAGTACCAGCGGGTGTGTTCACTGCCGGCATTGGGGCACCGTATTTTATCTACTTATTATTTAAAGCGCGAAATTCCTAAAGCAAGCAAAAAGTCGAAAAGGAGCTGTCAGATGATGAATGCGATTGAAACGAAGAATTTATCACTATCATATGGGGAGACTCTCATTATTGATGAGTTAGATTTGAAGATTCCAAAAGGTGAAATTACCGTGTTTATTGGCGGAAATGGATGCGGAAAATCAACTCTGCTTCGTTCTATCGCCCGTCTGTTAAAGCCAAAGTCAGGCGCTGTTTTGCTTGAAGGGAAGGCGATTGCCAAATTATCCACGAAGGACATTGCGAAAAAGATGGCGATTTTACCACAGTCGCCAGCTGCACCTGAAGGATTAACCGTTCTGCAGCTTGTCAAACAAGGACGTTATCCACACCAAACCTGGTTAAAACAATGGTCAGAGGAAGATGAGAAAAAGGTCAATGACGCCCTTAAGGCCACTCGTTTAGAGGAACTGAAAGAAAGAACAGTTGATTCACTTTCTGGCGGGCAAAGACAGCGTGCATGGATTGCAATGACACTGGCCCAGGATACGGATATCATCCTCCTTGACGAACCGACTACCTATCTGGATATGACCCATCAAATCGAAATCCTCGATTTGCTGTTTGAACTAAATGAAAAGAAAAAACGGACCGTTGTCATGGTGCTTCACGACCTCAACCTAGCATGCCGTTATGCTCATAATGTGGTTGCCATCAAGGATCAAAAGGTGTATGACCAAGGGAAACCAGAACATGTAATCAACTGCAGTCTAGTCAAAAATGTGTTTGGCATGGACTGTGAGGTAACGATGGACCCGTTATTTGGGACCCCGCTCTGCATTCCTTATGGAAAGGGCAGATGTATCCTTGAGAAGGCGGTAGCGATGAATGGATAAACTATTCACGGAAAAACAATTGGAGAAATACCGTTTTAATCCTAATTTAGAGCATTCATTCGAAGTTACAAATCTCTTGGATGAATCATTCCTTAAGGACTTTTTGAAAAATTTATGCGCTGCCATTGAGGCTCCGTCTGAAAAGATAGCTGCTTCCATTTTTATTAAACGGTATTCCTTTATAGCCGTGATGTCGCTATATGCGATGACGGCTTGGAATAAAAAGCTAAATGTATCGCTGGATAATGTAAAAATGGAGTCACCCGAACAGGGGAAAGAGTGGCTGCCTAGGATTTCATTAAAGGATGTTACCGTGCAGGAATGGGATGGAACCGACCGCTCCGAATGGCGGACCAGCGTTTTTAAAGATCTGTTTGCAAATAATATTTATCCACTGATTACACATCTTGAAAAAACCGTCGGAATATCGAAGTTAATCCTGTGGGAGAATATCGCTGTCTACTTATTTTGGCTCTATGAAACTGAATTAAAAGAATATCCCAATGACCATATTGCAGACGATTTCCGCTTTTTAATTTTAGAAGCCGCTGGTCCGTTATTTGGCCGCTACAACTTAAATCCACTACAAAAATACTTTGCTGGAAAGACTTACTTGAAAGAATGGGATACAGAGGTTAGAGTAAGAAAGACTTGTTGTTTTACTTATCATCTGCCAGCAGGGAAACGCTGTAAAACCTGCCCATGTACCTATATTTCTAAGGACGGAAGGTGTCAGGATGGAGAAAGCATTTGTGAAGCAGTTCGAAGCTTTGCTTGAAAAATATAGTGAATTATTGGTGGGAGAAGCCACCGATGAAACAATGGAAAAAGTGAAGATGTGGGCACTTTACACCCATATCGCCAAGTCAATGCCAGCGTTAGCTAAGCATTGGAATGGGCTCTATCCTGAAGCGAAAGAAGAAATGAAACAGCTTATTAATGATATTAAAATCATGAATGAACAGCATCGCTCATCTCAAAAATAAACTACATACAAAAACCGGAAGCAGAGATGCCTCCGGTTTTTGCCATTATTGAAGGGTGCCGCCACTTGGTAACTGGTTCGTATATCCTTGAAACTGCTGATAGGACTGCTGCAGCTTTTGCTGATCCGCTGCTTCGATAGAATACCAGCCCTTTTTAAACATCAAATCATATAGTTCGCGCTGACAGTTTTGTGTTTCGGAAAAGATTTTCATAATGTCCTGATATAAACCTTCGTGACTTGCTTCATGTAGAGCCATGCTGTACGAACTTGTCATATATTTTTCCGTAGTCAGTAAATCATTGATAAAATCGCGATCATTCATTTGCGGCGTCTTAGGTACTTGCGTTTCAGGGTTTTGAATCTTCTGCTGTTGGTTCATAAAAAATGCATCCTCCTTTTTTGGTTATTGCATATTATTTAAGGGCTGCTGTTGGTTGGCGTGCTGACCTAAGTGGCCTAGCAGTTGTTGATAGTGGCGCTGATGCATTTGGCAAACTTTTTCAGCTTCTGCCTTTATTTCAGAGTCTTGACATTGCCCGGCGAAAAAGTGTGCTTTCTTAGCAGACAGCAAATTCCAAGACATCATGTCTGTTAAATAAAGTGCATCCTTTGTGGATACGACCCCGGGAGGCTGTTGCATGGTTGTTTGCTGATTTTGCATGTTCATGTTGGGCATATTCATATTTTGTTGCTGCATAATAACCCTCCTAATTCATGTAATCTTTACGACTATATAGTCTCTCAAACAGGAATTTTTATGCAAAAGTAGAAAACAGGCTGAACTCATCAGCCTGCTTTCCTTTACCGCTTATATTGATTGTTCTGGCTGTTTTTTTTATCAAGATGAGCCTCTTCATTACCTGGCCCGCCATTGCCCTTCACACTTGCAGCGCTTACTCCAGCTTTAGAAGGATTTTTTTTCATTTTCGCCATCGTCATCACCTCAACTAATAGGATGCCCATTTTTGTGGAAATATTTATTTTTAAAAAGACTGTGCCCACTGAAAGTGAAGCGCAAGAAGCGCAAATCGACCTGCACGTAAACACAGGAAAAAAAATTTCAAAATTCCGCGTTTATTGATTGCACAAATTTTCAAAATATTCTATAGTAAGTAGTAACAAGACTCATTCAATTGTGAATTTTTTTTGGCTAAAAAATGAATGAGTATTCATTCAAAAGTTTGGAGGGGGAGACAATGTTGAACCAATTAATTAAAAAAGCAGCTGTCCTAGGATCTGGTGTCATGGGGTCAGGAATTGCTGCCCATCTCGCAAATATCGGCATCCCAACACTATTATTGGATATCGTGCCACGTGAACTAACAAAAGAAGAAGAAGCAAAAGGACTGACACTACAAGATAAAAAAGTGCGCAATCGCATTAGTGCAACATCTATCCAAAAATTATTGAAGCAAAAACCTGCACCATTAGCGGTGAAAAAGAATTTAGCTTTAATTGAGGCAGGTAATCTTGAAGATGATTTAGTCAAACTGAAAGATGTCGACTGGGTTATCGAAGTTGTTGTTGAGAACCTTAACGTCAAGAAACAGGTATTTGAAAAGGTGGACCAATACCGGAAATCGGGTAGCATTATTAGCTCCAATACCTCGGGAATTTCAGTAGAAGCGATGGTCGAAGGCCGTTCTGAAGATTTTCAAAAGCATTTCCTTGGTACTCACTTCTTTAACCCGCCGCGCTATCTGAAATTGCTTGAAGTGATTCCTACTCAATATACTGCACCAGAAGTACTTTCATTCATGAAAACTTTCGGTGAGGATGTTTTAGGAAAAGGTGTGGTGGTTGCGAAGGATACACCAAACTTTATTGCTAACCGGATTGGAACATATGGTCTTCTTGTAACTGTTCAGGAAATGCTAAATTCGGGCCTAAGTGTCGGCGAAGTCGATTCCATAACAGGACCACTGATTGGCCGTGCAAAAAGTGCCACCTTCCGTACACTTGACGTGGTGGGCCTAGATACCTTCTATCATGTCGCGAATAATGTCTATGAAAAAGTCGAAGGCAAAGAAAAGGAAGTTTTCGAAATTCCTGCCTTTTTGAAAAAGATGGTGGAAAAAGGCTGGCTTGGAAGCAAATCCGGTCAAGGCTTCTTTTTGAAAAAAGGGAAAGAAATTCTAGAACTAGATCCAAATACGTTGGAATATGGCCCGCGTAAAAAGCTGTCCACACCTGCGGTTGAACTGGCGAAGCAGGAAAAAGGCACGGCGAATAAATTGAAAGCGCTTGTATATTCGAACGATCGGGCTGGACAATTCTTATGGAATACGATGGCACAATCATTTGTCTACTCTGCGCAGCTATTAGGCGAAATTGCAGATGATATCGTTTCCATCGACCGCGCAATGAAATGGGGCTTTGGCTGGGAAACAGGCCCATTTGAGACATGGGATGCCATTGGCGTGGAAAAATCCGTGCAGAAAATGAAGGAAGCTGGCCTTGAAATTCCAGCATGGGTAGCAGAAATGCTGGAAAAAGGGCATTCATCCTTCTATTTAGAAGAAAACGGTGAACGGTTCTTCTATCATAACGGCCAATACCGATTGGTGGAATATAATCCAAAGGCACTCGACCTTAAAAAGATAAAGAAACAAAAGGGTGTCATTAAAAAGAACAGCGGTGCAAGTCTGATTGATATCGGTGATAGTGTTGCACTGTTAGAATTCCATTCACCAAACAATGCGATTGGTCTGGATATCGTGCAGATGATTAACTATGCCGTTGAAGAAGTCGAGAAAAACTATAAGGGACTTGTCATCGGTAACCAAGGAAAGAACTTCTGTGTTGGTGCGAACTTGGCAATGATGCTCATGGAAGTACAGGATGACAATATTTATGAGCTCGATATGATTGTCCGTCACCTCCATAGTGCTTTGCTGAAAGTCAAATATAGCTCTAAACCAGTTGTCGCTGCTCCGTTTGGTATGACGCTTGGCGGCGGTGCAGAGGTTTGTTTGCCGGCTGCACATATTCAAGCTTCCGCTGAAACCTATATGGGACTTGTTGAAGTCGGTGTCGGCTTACTTCCAGGCGGCGGCGGTAACAAAGAGCTTTACATGAAGCACTTAGAAAACCTTCCAAACGGTGTGCCATTTGACCTGCAGACAATTGCAAATAAAGTGTTTGAAACGATTGCAACCGCAAAAGTTTCCACATCGGCTGAAGAAGCACGTGAAAACAATTTCTTAAGTAAATCAGATGGAATTAGCTTCAATAATGATCATCTACTCTATGATGCGAAGCAGGCTGTGCTAGCGTTACATGAAAAAGGCTATAAACCAAAGGTTCGCCGTAAAGTACCAGTTGTCGGTGAAACTGGATATGCCACTCTGCTACTCGGTGCTGAAGCGATGCGTCTTTCTGGATATATCTCAGAGCATGATTTAAAAATTGCTAAAAAAATTGCTTATGTCATTGCTGGCGGTAAGGTGCCGTTCGGTACAGAAGTAGATGAGCAATATTTACTGGACCTAGAAAGAGAAGCTTTCTTAAGTCTTATCGCAGAGCCGAAATCACAGCAGCGCATGCAGCATATGCTTGTGAAGGGTAAACCTTTAAGAAACTAACATTCGAGGGCTCAATCACCTGAGCCCTGTACGAAAAAATAGATTAATAATTTGACAGAAAGTGAGGGAACTTACATGAGAGAAGCGGTAATCGTTGCCGGAGCAAGGACCCCGGTAGGCAAAGCGAAGAAAGGGACGCTTGCCCATGTTCGCCCTGATGATTTGGGAGCATTGGTGGTAAAGGAAACATTAAAGCGTGCCGGGAATTATGAAGGAAATATTGATGATCTAATCATGGGCTGTGCGATGCCTGAGGCTGAGCAAGGCAATAATATGGCCCGCAATATCGGGGCATTAGCAGGACTTCCATATACTGTGCCTGCAATCACAGTCAATCGATTCTGTTCTTCAGGACTGCAGGCGATTGCTTATGCCGCACAGGGAATCATGCTAGGTCACACTGATACAGCTATAGCTGGCGGTGCTGAATCGATGAGTATGATTCCAATGATGGGTCATGTCGTCCGTCCCAATATTAAACTAGCAGAAACAGCTCCGCAATATTATATGGGCATGGGTCACACGGCCGAGCAAGTAGCGATGAAATATGGTATTTCCCGCGAGGATCAGGACGCCTTTGCGGTAAGAAGCCATCAAAAAGCTGCAAAAGCAATTGCGGAAGGGAAATTCGTTGATGAAATTGTGCCAGTCGATGTAACAAACCGGTCCGTTGGCCATGACAATAAACTTGTGGAAAAAACGATTCAATTTACGCAGGATGAAGGTGTTCGTCCTGATACAAACCTACAAACATTAGGTAAACTTCGCCCGGCTTTCTCCGTAACAGGAACAGTAACGGCTGGTAATGCCTCACAAACAAGTGACGGCGCGGCGGCATTGATGGTGATGGACCGCGAAAAGGCAGAGGCACTTGGCCTGAAACCATTAGCAAAATTCAGATCGTTTGCGGTTGGTGGTGTACCACCTGAAATCATGGGGGTTGGGCCGGTTGTTGCGATTCCAAAGGCCGTAAAACTAGCAGGTCTAGAGTTATCGGATATAAAATTGTTCGAATTGAATGAAGCCTTTGCATCGCAATCGCTACAAGTCATTCGTGAACTAGGACTAAACGAAGAAATCGTCAACGTAAATGGCGGCGCGATTGCCCTAGGACATCCACTTGGGTGTACAGGTGCTAAATTAACACTCACACTTATTCACGAATTAAAACGCCGCAATGAACAATTTGGTGTTGTTACGATGTGCATCGGCGGCGGAATGGGAGCAGCCGGGGTATTTGAATTACTCTAATTCATTTTGGTCTCTCCCAAGCATATACCTATTACAAGGGGAGCGGCTAATTGCTCCCATCTAATTAAAGATTAGGAGGAATAAATAATGACAAACCAAACAGAAAAAGTCATTAAAGGCGGAAGCTTTTTAATTGAAGATATTTCTTGTGAGCAACTCTTCACACCGGAGGATTTTACCGAAGAGCATTTAATGATTGCGAAAACAGCGGAAGACTTTGTTGAAAAAGAAGTGGTTCCACAGTTAGAACATTTAGAAAACCATGAGTTTGATCGTACGGTAAAGCTTCTTAAAAAAGCAGGCGAACTCGGTCTTCTAGCTGTTGACGTACCGGAGGAATATGATGGCTTAGCCTTAGATAAGATTACCTCTTCTCTACTAACGGAGAAAATGGCTGGCGGCGGAGGCTTCTCCCTTTCACACGGGGCCCACGTAGGAATCGGCTCGCTGCCAATTGTTCTATTCGGAAACGAGGACCAGAAGCGTAGATATCTACCTGGCCTAGCATCAGGTGAAAAACTGGCTGCCTATGCCTTAACTGAACCAGGTTCGGGTTCTGATGCCCTTGGAGCAAGAACAACGGCTAAATTAAATGCAGCAGGTACGCATTACATCTTAAACGGGGAAAAGCAGTGGATTACCAATGCTGGTTTTGCTGATGTATTTGTTGTTTATGCCAAGATTGATGGCGAGCAATTTACCGCTTTCATCGTTGATAGAGATCTCCCAGGCGTTTCTACAGGTGCTGAGGAGAAGAAAATGGGCATTAAGAGTTCTTCCACTCGGACGCTCATTTTAGAAGATGTTCCTGTTCCTGTTGAAAATTTATTAGGAGAAATTGGTAAAGGTCACGTAATTGCCTTTAACATCTTGAACATTGGACGTTACAAGCTTGCAGTTGGAAGTGTAGGCGGCTCTAAAAAAGCATTCGAATTAACCGTAAAATATGCAAACGGACGTCAACAATTCAAAACGCCAATTTCTCAGTTTAATCTAACAAAAGAAAAATTTGGTACACTCGCCTCTAAAATATATGCGGCAGAAAGCTCTGTCTATCGTACAATTGGCTTGTACGAAGATAACCAAGGCAAGCTGACTACTGAACAAGAAAAAGACAATAAATTAGTAGCGAATTCGATTGCTGAATATGCGATTGAATGTTCACTAAATAAGTTTTTTGCAAGTGAAGTATTGGCGGATGTAACAGATGAAGGCGTGCAAATTCATGGCGGATATGGCTTCATGCAGGAATATCCAATTGAAAGAGCGTACCGTGATGCAAGGATCCAACGTATTTTTGAAGGAACAAATGAAATTAACCGCCTGCTTGTGCCAGGCACCTTATTAAAGAAAGCCTTCAAGGGTGAGCTCCCTTTATTCCAAAAAGCGATGGCCCTGCAAGAGGAATTAATGATGTTAATGCCAGAAGAGCCGGGTGACGAGCCGCTTGCACAGGAAAAATACCTTGTCAAAAATGCGAAAAAGATCGCATTATTAGCAGCTGGTTTAGCGGCTCAAAAATTTGGCAAATCGCTTGAAAAAGAGCAGGAAATTTTAGCTAATATCGCTGACCTTATTTCAAACGTGTATGCAATGGAATCCGTTGTGTTACGTACTGAAAAAGCGATTGCAAAAACTGGTTTAGAGAAGAACAAGCAGAAGCTTCTTTATACACAAATCTACTGCCAAGAAGCCTTCAATGAACTTGAAGCGATTGCAAAAGAAACATTGATTGCAGTTGAACAGGGCGATACACTTCGGATGATGCTATCGTCACTTCGTAAATTTACACGTCATACCCCAATTAATGTCATTGCGAAAAAACGTGAAGCCGCTGATGTCATTATTGAAGCAGAACGTTATATTGTCTAATTAAAACGGGCTCCCTTTCTATTAGGAAGGGGAGCTTAAATTTTTATATTAGAAAAGGAAGGGATTTTAAAAAATTAGTCGAATTTTTTTAAGTGGAACATATTTTTTGCATTAGGAATTTGAAAAACGTTATGATAATATTCAAGTGACGTTAGACAAGTCATTGATTTTTGTAGGAAAGGGTGGTGAAATTGATGTCTCTGACGTTATACTGGTATCCGAAATGCGGCACATGTCGAAACGCGAAAAAATGGCTGGATACCCATCAGCTTTCCTATGAAGAAGTACATATTGTTGAAAATCCTCCAAGTCGTGAGGAATTGCAGGATTTTTATCAAAAAAGCGGACTGGAATTAAAGAAATTCTTTAATACAAGTGGTATGAAATACCGTGAATTAGGTATAAAGGATAAAATGAAGTCCGCAACAGATGAAGAATTGCTAGAGTTACTTGCTTCCGATGGCATGTTAATCAAACGGCCGATCATAACGGATGGCGGACGTGTTACCGTAGGCTTTAAAGAAGAAGAGTTTGAAAAAATGTGGCTATAAGCCTGTTCTTCATCATTACTATGGAAATCGAATTATTTCGATGATAGATTTTTTAGAAAAAACAATGGAGGGATTTAGCGATGAGTACACCAAAAGAATTACGTTATTCAGAAGAACATGAATGGGTAAAGGTTGAAGGGGAAAAAGTCCGCGTTGGGATTACTGCTTTTGCACAACATGAACTAGGAGATATCGTTTTTGTTGAGCTTCCAGAAGTGGGCGATGAAGTAAGTGCTGACGAACCATTTGGAAGTGTAGAATCTGTAAAAACCGTTTCTGAACTTTATGCACCTGTCAGCGGTAAAGTTGTTGAAGTGAATGAAGATTTAAGTGACAGCCCTGAGTTTGTCAACGAATCACCATATGAAAAAGCATGGATGATTGTGATTGAACTATCTGACAGCAGCGAGCTTGATAAGCTGATGACAGCTGAGCAATATGAAGAAATGATTAAAGAAGACTAATGAATTCCGAAAAGGCACCTTATCCAGGTGCTTTTTCTCTTAAATTCCCACTTTTTCTTCTACTATTTTTGGGAAACTTATAATAAATATATTGAAGAGGGTGGGTACATGACTTTAAAGCAGCAAAGAGTAGATGTTACTGACCGAGTAATTGGCAAAATGAAGAACGGGGAAATGGAACTGTTTCTTGATAATACGCCAATCGGAAAAATGAAAATTACAGATCACATGCAAGTGGAACTAGAGCATCATTTTGAAGTGGAGCAGCAAAAGATTTATCAACAAGTCACGACGGATAGAAACCCCAGATGCCAAGTAAACCGATTGTGTTGATGGCGGTTGGTGCTAACGGATTAGTGTACTTCGTAGGCAAAACCCTATTTTTACAAAGACAATAATGATAAGGTTAACATAGTCAGAAGAAGGCACACGTAATCAATATTTTAGAATATGTTAACATAAAACAACTTCTAATACAGGTGATGAATGATGAATGATTCGTATGTTGACAAAGTTCTTATTGTCGAAGGAAAGTCAGATAAAAATAAGGTAAAAAAAATCGTGAAGGAACCAGTTGAAATTATTTGCACCAATGGGACCATCAGTATTTCAAAATTAGATGAATTGATTGAATTCCTTGAAGATAAGGATGTTTATATTCTTGTCGATGCGGACTTTTCAGGAGAGAAGCTTCGCAAACAATTAAAGCGTGAATTACCACAAGCTGAACATTTATATATTGACCGGATGTATCGCGAGGTAGCCACCGCGCCAGTCCATCACTTGGCCACTGTCCTTTTAGGGGCAAATATCGATGTTCATACTGAATTTTTAGAAATGGGTTAAAAGATAAATGAACGAATGGAATCGAAACGAATTATCTGCCTTTCTTGATAAAAAGGCAACTGGATTAGTTTATTTTTATACACCAATGTGCGGAACCTGTCAGGTAGCTTCCAAAATGCTTCAGGTTATCAGGGAACTGGTAGAGATAGATATTGGTAAAATGAACCTAAACTTCTACCCAGAGCTCGCTAGGCAATATGAAATCGAAAGCGTCCCCTGCCTATTATTTGTCGAAGCAGGAGAAGTGAAAGAAACACTCTACGCCTTTCACTCCGTACCATTTTTACTTGAAAAAATAAAGCAATTATCCTAAGCAGATGCGGGTTGCATCTGCTTTTTTAGGGTTCGTATCCTTGGTAAGAGTACTTTTGATACTAGAAATACTAATTGGGATACCTAGTCTAGAAGAGTGCCCGTCAAAGTGAAAAAAAGCATCTCACGGTTCCTGTGAGAAGTCCAGAGTGCCCGTCAAAGTGAAAAAGGGCCCGTCACGGTCCCTGTGAGAAGTCCAGAGTGCCCGTCAAAGTGAAAAAAGGCCCGTCACGGTCCCTGTGAGAAGTCCAGAGTGCCCGTCAAAGTGAAAAAAGGCCCGTCACGGTCCTTGTGAGAAGTCCAGAGTGCCCGTCAAAGTGAAAAAGGGCCCGTCACGGTCCTTGTGAGAAGTCCAGAGTGCCCGTCAAAGTGAAAAAGGGCCCGTCACGGTCCTTGTGAGAAGTCCAGAGTGCCCCTTAAAGTGAAAAAAAGCTCCTAACGGTCCCTGTGAGAAGTCCAGAGTGATCATAGAGGAGAAAAAAAGCATAGCCTGGGAACTGTGAAAAACCAAAAATAAAAATTTAAAAATAAAATCAAGCTGAGAACGATAATTTTGCTTATTCAATCGTTTAAATGAGTGAAACCAAATTCTTTCTTCCCCACAAAACAGTAATTTTGTTTTAATATTCTTCTAGTTGCTTTTCTTGACTCGAATATCTTGCACCATTCATGAACTAGATTTGTTGTAATTTTTATATTAGGGAAAAGCAAATTGATTTCCTCCACACCACGTATTACTGCTGATGCAACCTCCTCCTCAAATCCACACTTACCACAAACAATCTTATACCCTTTAACAGACACCGAGAATGAATTACATCTTTTGCAAGTAGTCCCCTTTCTAAGCCGGCCATATTCATATGGAGGAAGCCTATCATAAGGTAATTCTGTTTGATGCAAGGAAACTAATGTTTCGGCCAACTTCATATGCCATGTATTAAGGTTTGAGGGCTGCATGTTCAAATTTTTCATAAATAAAGGGAGTTGATTGGAATAAATAATGGGTTTGTTTAGAGGGGCTTGATACAGGAAAAACGCAGGATTAATAAAAACAACGTACGACTCTATAGGGATCTTAATCCCAATATTAAGGAGCACTTCCCGAAGCAAGGTTTCTTCTCTTTCTAATTGGTGCAGCGGATTCTGAATTTCCTTTTTAAAAAGAGTATAAAACTTTCCATTTTCATAATAATAGTCACCCTCGTAATTTTTGACCTCAAACAGGTTTATCTTTGCTTGGAAAACAATCGAAGAATCAAGTTGGAATTTGCTTTTGTTTGACTCCAGCCGTAAGTCGTTCAAAATTAGACTATGACTTTGAAGTTTCTCAGTTAAAGCGTCAAACATTAGCTCCCCCTCATAGCCCTTTTCAAGAGTATAATAACGCTTTTTATCCTTCTCTGCTAATATCATTCGATTGTTTAGGGATCTCAAGATCATAATTTCAGCGGGTTCACTTCTGCTTTTAAAACTCATAACTCACTTCCTTTTCATCTAGAATCTACATACATTTTACAAAATAATAACCTCCAATCAGCTACCATGTTTGACTAATTTCCAACACTTTTCAAAAAAAATCTCTCAATCCGACATATTTCTCAGGAAATCTTACCTAACACCCTTACCAAAGTAGAGAATTGTCGACCACTTTAAAGAGGATTTCTACCTAGATTCTTGTATAGTTAAGGAAAGAGAGTAGACCGGAGTGGTGGGAATGATAGAGATGTTGAAAACGCTTCAATTGGCAATTAAAAAACAGGGACATGTTTTGCCGTTACTTGAGCATATCCATATAAGAGTTAATTTAATCTGTGAACAACAAAACAATAAAATCATCATGAAGGATGGAGAAATGTTCATCCTTCATGACAACGAAGAGACTCAAACAATACCTGAAATCCGTGGTGACTTAAATGCCATGAAAAAGCTGTTAGAAGGTAAAGAAAGGTTACGAGCACTTGAACGCAACGGTCAACTTAGGATTTCTGCTCCATTACGCACGACGTTATTGCTAGAATCTATTTTTTATTTGACAAAACCACAAGTTAATTTTTCGAAGATTACAAATTTTTAATCAAACCTGTTGACTCGGAATTAATTATCGACTAAGATGAAATTAGAATATTTATCCAATTTAACCTATA
The DNA here is from genome assembly GCF_019219025.1 of Bacillus sp. sid0103. The sequence continues at coordinate 219,061 of NZ_JAHUWN010000008.1, forward strand.
CATTCTTATCGAGAGTGGCGGAGGGACTGGCCCTATGAAGCCTGGCAACCGGTTAAACACAATAACACGGTGCTAAATCCAGCAGAGCAATTATGCTTTGGAAGATGAGGAGAGTGAGAGACCCCCTCTTCGCTGAAGCGGGGGTTTTTTGTATAGTGAATTGCTTATGAAGGAGGAAGAAGTATGAGTGAAAATCCAAAGAAGTATCGTTTTGAAACATTAAGTGTTCATGGTGGATTAACTCCAGATCCGGTAACAGGGGCTCGGGCTGTTCCGATTTATCAAAACAATGCCTATCAATTTAAGAATACCGAGCATGCCGCCAATCTCTTTAGCTTAGCTGAAACGGGATACATATACACACGTATTCACAATCCAACGACTACCGTTTTAGAAGAAAGAGTTGCATTATTGGAAGGCGGTGTGGGTGCGCTAGCGGTTGCCAGCGGAATGGCAGCTATAACTCTCGCTATTTTAAATATTGCTGAGGCTGGCGATGAGATCGTTTCAGCGGCCAATCTCTATGGCGGCACCTATAATTTATTTGCAGTGACCCTGCCGAAATACGGTATTAAAGTGAAGTTTGTTGACGCGGAAAATCCGGAAAACTTCCGCAAAGCTATCACTGATAAAACCAAGGCTGTTTTTGCTGAAACAATTGGCAATCCAAGCTTACGCGTACTCGATATTGAAAAAGTTGCTGAAATTGCCCATGAGGCAGGTGTTCCGCTCCTCATTGATAATACCTTTGCCACTCCATACTTATGCCGTCCGATTGAACATGGAGCTGATATTGTCATTCATTCTGCAACAAAGTGGCTATTAGGAAATGGAACGACCACAGGAGGAATCATTGTCGATGGTGGTAAGTTCGACTGGAATTCACCGCGATTTCCTGGCTTTACTACTCCAGATGCAAGTTATCATAATCTGGTTTATGCAGAAGCACTTGGCGCTGTCGCCTATATTATTAAAGCTCGTGTCCAATTGCTGCGTGACTTAGGGCCAGCATTAAGTCCGCAAAATTCCTTTCAGTTTATCCTGGGTCTTGAAACTCTGCATGTCCGCATGAAAGAGCATGTGGCTAATACAAAAGAAGTGGTGGCTTATTTAGCAAGCCATCCTGCGGTGGAATGGGTATCTTACCCAGGTCATCCGTCACATCCTGATTATGAACTTGCCAAAAAGTATTTGCCAAAAGGTACGGGTTCAATGGTGGTTTTCGGAATAAAAGGTGGTAAAGAAACAGGGGCTAAATTAATTGATGCGATTACACTTTGGGCGCATGTCGCCAATGTTGGCGATGCGAAAAGTTTAATTATTCATCCAGCCAGCACCACTCATCAGCAATTAGATGCAGAAGGCCTTAAATCTGCAGGTGTCTCAGAGGATTTAATTCGCCTTTCAATTGGTATTGAGAATGTAGAAGATCTCATTGAGGACCTTGAATCAGCAATTGTATCGGCAACAGGTTTAGCCTCATTAAACGTGAATGCCTAAGTCGTAACTCAAACTAATTTTTCCGAATATGAAGTTTTTTCATTGACACCCCATTTTATCCGTGATACGATAGCTTTCGTAATATAATTACTTAATCAAATTAACGTTTTAATTGAATATAGGACTTGATGCTCTTATCAAGAGAGGTGGAGGGATGTGCCCGATGATGCCCGGCAACCGTCAATATTTATTATTGAAATGGTGCCAATTCACACAAAGCGATTGCTTTGGGAGATGGGAGAAAGGATTATTATTTATGATGCCTTTCTGCCTGTGCAGAGAGGCTTTTATTTTGTTAAAATAGAATCTTTTCGTTCAAAAAGTCAAACCCTATATTTTATAAGGAATATTACAAGAAAAAGCTTTCAGAATGTTAAGTAAATTGGATAAGAAGTAGGTGATTCAATGATTTCTATAAAGAATGTTCAGAAGATCTTTCCCGGTAAACAAGGGCAGCTAACAGCTGTAGATAATGTAAACCTAGAAATTCAAGAAGGTGAAATTTTCGGGGTAATTGGATACAGCGGTGCTGGTAAAAGTACCTTAATCAGGATGTTAAATGGGTTGGAATTGCCAACTAGCGGAACTGTAACGGTGGCTGGCAGGGTGGTCTCAAAAATCAAGGGTGCAGAACTCCGAAAAGCACGCCAAGAGATAAGCATGATTTTTCAGCATTTTAACTTACTATGGTCGAGAACAGTTAGTGAAAATATTGCGTTTCCATTAGAAATTGCAGGCATCAAAGGTCCTGAGCGCAAAAAGAAAGTAAATGAACTGATAAAATTGGTTGGTCTTGAAGGTAGAGAAAATGCCTATCCGTCCCAGTTAAGTGGAGGACAAAAGCAGCGTGTGGGGATTGCCAGAGCGCTTGCGAATAATCCGAAAGTACTTCTTTGTGATGAAGCAACTTCAGCACTAGACCCACAAACTACCGATTCTATTTTGGAATTGTTAGTTGATATTAATAAAAGACTCGGTCTGACAATTGTTCTCATTACCCATGAAATGCATGTAATCCGTAAGATATGTCACCGGGTTGCAGTCATGGAAAGTGGAAGGGTCGTCGAACTCGGACAAGTATTAGATGTATTCAAAAATCCACAGCAGTCGATTACGAAGCGCTTTGTCCAGCAGGTTACCGAACCAGAGGAAACAAAAGAAACAGCCGAACACTTAATTGAGCGTTATCGTTCCGGTCAAATTGTTCAATTAACCTTTATTGGGGAATCTGTTGAACAGCCGTTAATCACCAATTTAGTTCGCCATAATAACGTTACTGTTAATATTTTGCAAGGGAAGATTTCACAAACCCAAAGTGGATCCTATGGGACTCTATTCATTCATATTGATGGGGACGAAGCCGAAGTTAATCAAGCAGTCGACTATATTCGTTCACAGCAAGTAGGAGTGGAGGTGGTTACAAGTGAATAGTAAACCTTATTTTCAAGATTTTGATTGGCCGGCGATGTGGGAAGCAACGAAACAAACTCTTTATATGACAGGGATTTCTGTTGTGGCTACTTTTGTACTGGGCATCCTGCTGGGATTGCTGTTATTCCTTACTTCCAAAGGAAGCCTGTGGCGCAATAAACCGATCAATGTCGTCATAAGTGGTATTGTAAATATTTTTCGCTCCATCCCATTTATTATCTTAATTGTCTTATTAATCCCATTTACAATGTTAATTTTTCAAACGATGATTGGTGAAAATGCCGCATTGCCAGCTTTGATTATTGGTGCTGCACCGTTTTATGCGCGGATGGTGGAAATCGGCCTCAGGGAAATCGATAAAGGGGTCATCGAAGCGGCAAAGTCAATGGGGGCAACCACTGGTACGATCATCTGGAAGGTGCTCTTACCTGAATCGATGCCAGCGTTAGTTTCCGGAATCACGGTCACAGCAATTGCGCTTGTTGGTTACACGGCAATGGCAGGCGTAATTGGAGCAGGAGGTTTAGGAAATCTTGCCTACCTGCAAGGATTTCAACGAAGCCAAAACGATGTCACATTAGTCGCAACGATCATTATTTTAATTATTGTTTTTATCATTCAGTTTATCGGTGATTTTATCACTTCAAAATTAGATAAAAGATAAAGGAGAGGTCAACATGAAAAAATTATTAAGTTTACTATTGGCATTATCGATTGTATTTGTTGTCGCAGCTTGTGGTAAGTCAGAGGAAAAATCAGAAGGTACTACTGGAAAAGAAGCAGAAACAACAAAATTAGTTGTCGGAGCATCTAACGTTCCCCATGCTGAAATCCTTGAAAAAGCAAAACCGCTATTAAAAGATAAAGGCATTGACTTAGAAATTAAAACATTCCAAGATTATGTATTACCTAATAAAGCCTTAGCGTCAAAAGAACTTGATGCAAACTATTTCCAACACATTCCATACTTAAATTCTCAAAACAAAGAGAATGGTTATAACTTTGTGAACGCTGGCGGAATCCATATCGAGCCAATTGGTGTTTATTCTAAAAAATATAAAAAGCTAAGTGATCTTCCAAAAGGTGCACACTTAATCATGAGTAATTCTGTAGCTGATCATGGCCGTCTACTTTCTCTACTAGAAAAAGAAGGTGTTATCAAATTAAAAGAAGGCATTGATAAAACAAAAGCTGAATTAAAAGATGTTGTTGAAAATCCTAAGAACCTAAAGTTTGATACCAATTATGAGGCAGCTTTACTTCCAAAAATATATAACAATGGCGAAGGCGACGCAGTTCTTATCAATTCCAACTATGCGATTGATGCTGGCTTAAATCCTGTTAAAGATTCCATTGCAATCGAAGACAAAGAATCACCATACGTAAACGTAATTGCTGTCCGCAGCGGAGACGAAAACAAAGAATCAATCAAAACACTTGTGGAAGTGCTTCATTCCAAAGAAATTCAAGATTTCATTCTAAAACAATACAAAGGTGCCGTTGTTCCGGTTTCTGAGTAAATTATAAATAGGAAGAAAGTCAGTGTGAATACACTGGCTTTTTCTATGCAGTTGCTCGCTTATGCCTTTTGTTCTTATCAAAATGAGCTATACATTTATAAAGGTACGTTGGGAAAAATAGAAAGAACATAAAACTGAATTCACTTGGCAAATAGGAAAAAAATAAGGTATGATTTTAATCGAGTACATTTTCTTAAATGGAATTAATCGGAATTTTCATTAAAGTTTGTTTTTCATTCTCATTTGGTACTAGCTTAATGAAAATAGATACTCTGTTTTTACTGTTTAAGAGTTGCTAATACATTTCATTTGTTATAAGATTGGAATGAGAATAAAATGAGAATAGGGTTATTGAAATAATCCGATTACATGATACAACACTTTCTCTTTGGAGGTATAGATATGGCTGGATCAACGTTAACGATCAAAGATTTACATGTAGCAATTGATGGAAAAGAAATTTTAAAAGGTGTGAACCTTGAAATAAAGGGTGGAGAAATTCACGCAATCATGGGTCCAAATGGTACGGGTAAATCCACTTTATCATCTGCCATTATGGGTCATCCAAAATACGAAGTAACAAGCGGATCTATCACTTTAGATGGACAAAATGTTCTTGAAATGGAAGTAGATGAGCGTGCACGTGCTGGACTATTCCTAGCTATGCAATATCCAAGTGAAATTAACGGCGTAACGAATGCCGATTTTTTACGTTCAGCACTCAATAGCCGTCTTGGTGAAGGAAATGAAATTTCATTAATGAAATTCATTCGTAAAATGGATAAGCAAATGGAATTCCTTGAAATGGACCTTGATATGGCACAACGCTATTTAAACGAAGGCTTCTCCGGCGGTGAGAAAAAACGTAACGAAATCCTGCAATTAATGATGTTAGAACCTAAAATTGCCATCTTAGATGAGATTGACTCTGGATTAGATATCGATGCCCTAAAGGTAGTATCAAAAGGAATCAATGAAATGCGCGGCGAAGATTTCGGCTGCTTAGTTATTACACACTATCAACGTCTTTTAAACTATATCACTCCAGACCATGTGCATGTAATGATGCAAGGCCGTGTTGTTAAATCCGGCGGAGCCGAACTAGCACAACGCTTAGAAGCTGAAGGATATGACTGGATCAAACAAGAACTTGGAATTGAAGATGAAACAGTTGGGCAAGAAGCGTAAGAGAGGGTTAGGAGGATTACAATGACAACAGAAATCAAATTATCATTTGATCAGGAAAATGTTCGTTCCTATTCAAAAGAAACGAGCGAGCCTGCTTGGTTCGAAGAGCTCCGTCTTAAGGCATTAACTGATTTCGAGCAACTTCCAATGCCTAGACCTGATAAAACAAAGATTGATAAATGGAACTTCACCCAGTTTACTCAACATACGGTAACAAGTGCTCCCATTGCTTCTCTCGCTGAATTACCAGATGAAGTGAAAGCACTAATCGATATGGAAGCTGAAAATAAAAATTTATATATTCAACGCAATCAAACTCCTGCCTTTTTATCTTTGTCAGAAGAACTAAAAAGCAAAGGTGTTATTTTTACGGATATTTTTACAGCTGCAAAAGAACATGGTGACGTCCTGAAAAAGTATTATTTAACTCAGGCAATCAATGCCGATGAACATCGTTTAACGGCTCTAAATGCGGCCCTTATCAATGGAGGAGTATTCTTATACATCCCGAAAAATGTAGAAGTTTCTGAACCGATTCAGGCAGTGTTTATCCAAGATAATGCCGAAGCCAATTTGTTTAACCATGTAATTGTAGTGGCGGAAGATAATAGTGCCGTAACTTATGTTGAAAACTACATTTCCACTGTAGAAACATCGAATGCATTGGTAAATATCTTGACTGAAGTAGTTGCGAATGTAAATGCAAGAGTCCAATATGGTGCTGTAGATACCTTGGCTAAAGGTATTACTACGTATGTGAACCGTCGCGGTGTAGCTGGCAGAGATGCTAAAATTGAATGGGCTCTTGGTTTAATGAATGAGGGCAATACCATTTCAGAAAATACAACGAACCTTCTTGGCGATGGTTCATCTGGTGATACAAAAACAGTGGTTGTCGGACGTGGCGACCAAACGCAGAACTTTACGACTAAGGTTGTTCATTTCGGAAAACATACGATTGGAAACATCTTGAATCATGGTGTTGTAAAGGATAGTGCTACTACCATTTTTAATGGAATTGGCAAAATTGAGCATGGTGCATCTAAATCGGATGCGGAACAAACATCACGTGTCCTTATGTTAAGTGAAAAAGCACGTGGCGACGCCAACCCGATCCTTTTAATTGATGAAGATGATGTAGTGGCTGGTCACGCAGCATCTGTAGGCCGTGTTGACCCAATTCAACTGTACTACATGATGAGCCGCGGAATTCGAAAAGAAGAAGCAGAACGCTTAGTTATCCATGGATTCTTGGCACCAGTTGTTAATCAACTTCCGATCGAAGGAGTCAAGGAACAGTTAACTGAAGTAATTGAAAGGAAAGTACGCTAATGAATATCAAGGATATTCGCGCACAATTTCCGATTTTAGATCAAGAGGTTAATGGGAAGCCATTGGTATACTTGGATAGTTCTGCAACATCTCAAAAACCGCTCCAAGTAATCGAGGCGATTGAAAAATATTATCGTGAAATCAATTCCAATGTCCATCGTGGAGTGCATACACTAGGAACAAGAGCAACTGATGCTTACGAAGGGGCTAGGGAAAAGGTTCGTAAGTTTATCAATGCCAAGTCCACACAAGAAGTGATTTTTACTCGAGGAACGACAACGTCGCTTAATACCGTGGCAGCGAGTTATGCTGCAGCAAACCTAAAAGAGGGCGATGAAATTGTCATTACCTATATGGAGCACCACAGTAATATCATTCCGTGGCAGCAAGTGGCTAGACGGACAGGTGCCCAGTTGAAGTATATTCCTCTCCAAGAAGACGGAACGATTTCGCTCGATGATGTACGAGCAACCATTTCAGCAAACACAAAAGTCGTTTCGGTTATGCAAGTATCTAATGTGCTTGGCGTCATCAATCCAGTCAAGGAGATTGCGCAAATTGCCCATGATAATGGAGCAATTATGGTAGTCGATGGGGCACAAAGTGCACCACATATGAGTATTGATGTTCAAGATTTAGATTGTGATTTTCTTGCATTTTCAGGACATAAAATGTGCGGTCCAACCGGTATTGGTGTTCTTTATGGAAAAAAACATCTCCTTGAAAATATGGAACCAATCGAATTTGGCGGCGAAATGATTGATTTCGTACAATTGTATGAATCTACGTGGAAAGAACTGCCATGGAAATTCGAAGGTGGCACACCGATTATTGCAGGCGCTGTGGGTCTTGGGGCAGCCATCGACTTTTTAAATGAAGTGGGCTTAGACCAGATTGCTGAACATGAACATAAACTTGCTGCCTATGCGTTAGAAAAAATGGCAACAGTTGAAGGAATGACTATTTATGGTCCATTAGACGCAGCGAAGCGGGCAGGACTTGTCACCTTTAATATCAGTGATGTTCATCCGCATGATGTGGCCACTGTTCTTGATGCGGAAGGTATTGCGGTACGTGCAGGACATCATTGTGCCCAGCCGTTAATGCGATGGCTAAAAGCCTCTGCAACAGCACGTGCAAGCTTTTACTTGTATAATACAGAAGATGATATAGATAAACTTGTTGAAGGACTTGTTAAAACGAAGGAGTATTTCAGCGATGTCTTCTAATAATTTAGATAATCTTTACCGTCGGGTGATAATGGATCATTATAAAAACCCACGCAACCGTGGTGTTTTAGAAGATGGCAGTCTGACGATTAATATGAATAACCCTACATGCGGAGACCGGATTCAATTGACATTAAAAGTAGTCGATGGAATTGTGGTGGACGCAAAGCAAGAAGGCGAAGGCTGTTCTATTTCCATGTCATCAGCTTCAATGATGACCCAGGCTATAAAAGGGAAAACGGTTGAAGAAGCCTTAAAGCTATCAACCATCTTTTCTGACATGATGCAAGGCAAAGAGTATGACGAAGATATCGATTTAGGTGATATCGAGGCACTTCAAGGTGTGGCCAAATTCCCAGCCCGTATCAAATGTGCGACATTAGCGTGGAAGGCAATGGAAAAAGGACTGAAAGAAGAGGAAAAAGAATAAAAATAAGAAAAAGCGGATGCGAGAGGGCAGGGTCCAAATCTAGTGCCTAAAATAAGGCACTTCCGCTTTTCTAAGAATGGAGGAACACGACGATGGCGAAAAAAATGCCGGAAATCGGTGATTATAAATATGGTTTTGCCGATAAAGACGTTTCCATATTCCGATCTAAGCGCGGTTTAACAGCTGATATAGTAAAAGAAATTTCTAAGTTGAAGAACGAACCACAATGGATGTTAGACTTCCGTTTGAAGTCGCTTGAGCATTTTTACAAAATGCCAATGCCACAATGGGGCGGCGATCTGAATGCATTAAACTTTGATGAAATTACTTATTATGTAAAACCATCTGAGAAATCTGAGAAATCATGGGATGAAGTACCTGAAGAAATCAAGGCTACTTTTGATAAACTAGGAATTCCTGAAGCGGAGCAAAAGTACCTTGCTGGGGTATCTGCACAGTATGAATCAGAAGTAGTTTATCACAATATGAAGGAAGAACTCGAAGATTTAGGAATCGTCTTTAAAGATACAGATTCTGCTCTAAGAGAAAATGAAGATATTTTCCGCGAACACTGGGCAAAAGTAATTCCGCCAACGGATAACAAGTTTGCTGCACTAAACTCAGCAGTTTGGTCTGGCGGCTCGTTCATCTATGTACCACCTGGTGTGAAAGTGGATACGCCGTTACAAGCATACTTCCGCATCAACTCTGAGAACATGGGTCAATTTGAGCGTACCTTAATCATTGTTGATGAAGGCGCACACGTACATTATGTTGAGGGTTGTACAGCACCAGTTTATACAACAAACTCTTTACACAGTGCTGTTGTTGAGATTGTAATTAAAAAAGATGCATACTGCCGTTATACAACGATCCAAAACTGGGCGAATAACGTCTTTAACCTTGTAACAAAGCGTGCGGTTTGTGAAGCAAATGCGACAATGGAATGGATTGATGGCAACATCGGTTCGAAATTAACAATGAAATACCCAGCCGTTATTTTAAAAGGCGAAGGCGCACGTGGAATGACTTTATCGATTGCAATTGCTGGTAAAGGTCAGCACCAAGACGCTGGTGCGAAAATGATTCATTTAGCACCAAATACATCATCAACAATCGTTTCTAAATCCATTTCTAAGCATGGCGGTAAAGTAACCTACCGCGGTATCGTTCACTTCGGACGTAAGGCAGACGGTGCCCGTTCTAATATCGAATGTGATACATTAATTATGGATAACAAGTCGACATCTGATACGATTCCTTACAATGAGATTTTGAACGATAACATTTCACTTGAGCATGAAGCGAAGGTTTCTAAGGTTTCTGAAGAGCAGCTCTTCTACTTGATGAGCCGTGGTATTTCACAACAAGAAGCAACTGAAATGATCGTTATGGGCTTTATCGAGCCGTTTACAAAAGAACTACCAATGGAATACGCCGTTGAAATGAACCGTCTTATCAAGTTCGAAATGGAAGGTTCTATCGGTTAATAAATAAAAACCTTTGTATATCAAGGGTTTGAACGATTATTATAAAATGTAAAATTGACTGCGTGCCGATTTTGTGCCGATTTGATTTTATCTTTTAGTGTAGGAGGCGAACTTTTGAAGTTCGTCTTCTTCTATTTTTTCAGTTATATCCAGATACGTATCCGCTGTTGTTTTGATGGTTTTATGTCCTAATCGATTAGATACATATTTCAGACTTGCACCGGATTCAAGAAGTAGAACAGCGTGTGTATGTCTAAACACGTGAGTGCCTTTATATTCTACACCGGCTTTTTTACAGTATTTTTGAATCATTTCACGAACAATAGAAGGTGTTAAATAATGACCATGATAATTTTGAAAAATGATACTATCCTCATTTTTACCGAATCTTTTATTTCCTAAAATTAATTCATTTTGCTTCAATTTAAACTTCTTTAATTCACGAACTAAATCTTGATCAATTTTAATTGAGCGATATGAAGAAGCATTTTTTAATGTTGTCAGGATTACATTATTGTTATTATCTCTTCTTGTTTGTTTATCGATCGTTACCTTATCACCATCGATATCAGACCATCTTAAGGCTAATGCTTCAGATATTCTTAAGCCGGTTTTGCTTAAGAATAACATAAGCATGTAATAAAGCTGATATTCAGGGAATCGCTGATGCTTATATGTTTTCATGAAATCCAATAGTTTGTTTAATTCTTCAAGGCTAAAATATTTAACTTCATCTTCTTTTTGCATAGCTACACTATCTTTAACCGGAACTCTTAATTTATCAGCTGGATTTTTTTCAAGCACTTCAAGTTCATGTACAGCGTGATGTAAAATACTTTTCATAACTGAAAGATATTTTAGCCTTGAGCCAAATGAATATTTTTCTTTTCCGTTTTCATCTAGTTCACCGAATTTGGCAATCCATCTTTTTATTTCAGTTCTACGAACAGTCATAATTTTTTTATGTCCAAAAGTGGGTAAAATGTGATTTCTAACAATCACTTCAAGTTGTACAAATGTTGATTCCTTTACATTAGCTTTTTTATGTTCAAGCCAATCCTTTGTTACTTCATCAAATAGCATATTTCTATCATTTAATGTTTGACCATAATAAATCCGTTCTTCAACTTTTGCAGCTTCAATTTCCGCTTCTTTTTTCGTGCGGAATGTTCCAATACTTTTTTCTTTACCATCTTTTGATACACGTGCTTGCCATTTTCCACTTGGTAACTTTCTGAATGTTGCCATCTTTCCTTATCCCCTTTCAATCCTTTAAAACGATTTCGATAACGGTTTTTATTTTTGCTCTTTCCTCCTTTTGTCAGTAGCCTGTCCTGAAAAAGCCACCTTAAGATATCCTCCTTGCGTTTTTTTTTAAGTGGGTCCAGCCCTAAAAAAATATGATACCTTCATTTTTTTCTCTCGTTGCCTGAATTTTGCCATCATAATGGCCTCCTTAATTGTAATTTTGAAGATTCTTAGCAATTTAATTATGAATTCTTCTGCGATGCTTTTCTGATTCGATAAGCTTCTTGTTTACAAGCATTTGAACAGTATTTTTGCCGCTTTACCTTTTTAAAAGGCAATTTACAATTTGGATTTTCACATATATGAACAGGTTCATTATTAGCTACTACTTGCCAGAGATCATGATAAATGGCCCTTATCAGATGTGGGGTATATATCCATTCCTTAATGGTAAAACCTAAAGGTGGTTTTCCTGTTATAATTGTTTCAGGAATCATTTTAATGTCTTGATTCCCAATTGAATTAACTTTAAGTGCTAATAATCCCTTGGCAAGTTTTAAAAAGTCTACCTCTTTTTCCATTTCCTTCTCATCAGCTGTAAACCCAGTCCATGATCCATCCCACCATAAAATTTGGCAGCTTCCACCTATTGGTTCTTTTACAGTTAATAATTTATCCTCAAGTTCACTCTCTTCCATTTCTCCCTTATGAATACTAATTAATGCTTCATATAACTTTAGGATTCTTTGCATTTGTTTAATATGAAAATGCCATAATTCTATAGGCTCGCAATCGGATTGGCCAATGGGTAAATCGATAAAATAAGAAGAGTCAGAATAAAGGTCTCTTTTAAGTTTAACCTTATTTATTTCTACTTGACCGGGTGTGCTAATTCCAAGCAGACCGTAGCTATTAGCAAACTTATTTATACCTTCTTCAGTTTTTAACTTTGAAAATTCCCAAGCTAATCCTTCAGGAATAATAATTTTCCCCATTGACTCCTGGGGGACTACAGAAACAAATCTCCCTGTATGTTTTCCTAAGCAGTCTAACCAAGCCTTAGCGCCTTCAATTTTTAATTCATCAAGATTGTTTTCATTAATCTCTAAAACAGAAGCTGTAGGGAAAAAAGATTCTTCCTTACCATCAAGCCAATAATAAAACTTGTCCATTTTATAGTCCTCCATTTTTAAAAATGAAATTGTTACGTCTTGTTACGAAATAATGTATATATTTATTTGAATTACATAACAAGTGCTGATACGATTATTATATACCAGGTAACAACAATAAACAACAACATTGGTTTAGAAAGGGTGAATTTAAAGTGGATACTAAGGTTTTACCTGAGAACGCCCCTATTCTTAAACAAAAAGGTGAAATTCCATATTGGGAAATTGCTTCTCGGTTAGGCGTACACGTTAACACTATCCGGAACTGGATGAAAAGTTGCATGAGCCAAAAACAAAGAGAAATGGTTTTGGAAGCAATAAAGGAAATCAAAGAGGTTAAATAAGTGAGGTGGAAACATGCTCGAAATAAAACTAGATGAGGAGGAAGTAAAAGCCCTATTTTTGGCCGAAGTTAAATCACGTTTAGACAAAATTGAGCTTGAAGCCCTTCTTATGAATTCAAAGCAACTATGTAAATACTTAAGCCTAAGCTGGCCTACTATTGAAAAGGTATTTTTAAGTGATTCAAACTTTCCCCGAATTCGGATAGGGTGCAAATGGCTTTTTCCACGTAAAGAGGTTGAACGCTATATAGATATGTGGGCGATTGAGAAACAAGCCAATGCGGATGAAAAGTTATAAAAACTATAAAAAACTAACACCAAGAGAAGTAATTGGGCTTGTAAAGGATTCTATAAGCCTGGAAGCAGGGCTTGATTTTTACTTAGGCATAAACCTTTCAGCTGTTAGGGGAAGGAAAACAAAGATGATTCCATGCCCATTCCATAACGAGAAAACTCCAAGCTTTTCCATTTCTTTAGAAAAAAACGTGTTTCACTGTTTTGGATGTGAAGTGAAAGGTGATGTTGTAACACTTGTTTCCCTGGTTAAAGGAGTTTCACAGGTAAGGGCGGCTTATTTAGCCGCAGAAGATTTTGGTTTGCTACAGAAAGCCGCTCCAAATCTCCAGGAGATAAAAGCCAAAGCAGAAGATAAGGAGCTAGTACAAAACTTTAAAGAACGGGAAAAGGGATTACTCAACTTTCTAATTGATTTTAGAAACACGTTGAAAGTTAATACCAGGACAAGGATTAAGCAGCCTGGAGATTTGGACCGATTTGAAAATGTTTATAATTTAATTTCAAAGATTGATATGTATATAGAGCTTCTTGCGGAAGCGGATGACCTTGATCCGCAAGATAGAATTTATAACTACATTAACGCTAATGATTTTGTTGGTGAAAAGATTTATCCGGTTGTTAAAAAGAAACTTTTAGGGGAGGGGGTAGAGTAATGGCAGCAACAGAAGAAGAATTAGCCGCAGAATTAAAAAAATCCTTTCCTCAATTAGTTAAACAGAAAGTTGATGCAGAGCTGCCGCAAGAGACAAATTTACCGATTTATCTCAAAGTAATCAAAGGAAAATACGGTAATTATATAAAGGTTAATCATTACTTGCTTGCTAAATTGGTAGTAGAAGAAGAAACCATTTATCGGAATGCTAATAATTTCAAGTATTTCAGCGAACAGGAAGGCGTTTGGAAAGATAACACAGTTGAGTATCTAAAAAAGCGAATAAGTGAATACCTACATGAACATAACAAAATCAGCCTGACAAGAGAAACACTGGAGCATATCAAAAACTTTACCTGGAATGAAAACCAGGAAGATATTTTTGATAAGCGGGAATATGCCCTTACTTTATCCAATGGAACCTATTATTTTAAGCATGACAAAGAGGAATCAAAGTTTATTCCTTCCTGGAATCCGCTGGATTATAGCACAACAAAGATAAACATTAATTATGATTGTCAACAACGGTTTAAAATTCCCTTTTTTCAACGGAACCAAATTCCCTATTATCAACGTTCTAAGACAGCTGGCTGAATGCCAGCTTTTTGCTTCTCACGAAGCCTATATGAATCTCCTTTAATGT
>NZ_JAHUWN010000090.1 GCF_019219025.1 Bacillus sp. sid0103
CGTTCACTTCAAGGTACTGTATTTTTAGCCGAAGAAGAAGTAGGACAGGATCTTAAGAAAATTATACAGAAGGGGACAGATTGGGCTATTTTTACAACAGGAATTGGAACACAGACTTTGTTGGATATTGCCGAAAAAAGGGGGATGAAACAAGCTTTTTTTAATATGATTCAACAATCCCAGATTGCTACTAGAGGGTATAAAACACTTTCTACATTAAAAAAACTAGGGCTTATGCCAGCAGCAGTGGATGAAAATGGGACAACCAAGAGTTTAATAAAATCTTTAGATAGTTTTGATTTTTTTGGAAAAAGAGTAATGGTTCAACTCCATGGTGAAAAAGCACCAGCTTTAATTACCTTTTTTGAAGAAAGAGGCGCAGATGTTTCAATGATTCTTCCATATCAGCACATTCCCCCGGAAACAGAAACAGTTTCAAAATTATGTCAAGAGCTGTTCGAAGAAAAGATCGATGCCGTTTGTTTTACTACTGCCATTCAAGTCCGTTCACTTTTTGACTTCGCTAGGGAGAAGGGGTTCGTGGAAGATCTTTTGGTAGCTTTTAGTAAGAATATACTAGCAGTTGCTGTTGGAAAAGTAACTGCAGAGGCATTAAGTGAAGAAGGTATTGAGGAGTTACTTGTCCCTAAACATGAGAGAATGGGTGCTATGATTGTCGAGTTATCTCGTTATTACCGTAATCATTAAAGTTATTTTTTTACATCATCTAGTAATTGATTTACTTAATAAAAATATTAAATAATTGGGAATGGTGGTAAACATTGTGAAATCCTATCTATCTTCAAGGGCTGAACAATTAAAACCTTCAGGTATTCGTCGTTTCTTGTGACTTAGCGAATAGCATGGGAGGCGTTATTTCATT
>NZ_JAHUWN010000091.1 GCF_019219025.1 Bacillus sp. sid0103
GTTTCCCCATTCGGAAATCTCCGGATCAAAGCTTACTTACAGCTCCCCGAAGCATATCGGTGTTAGTCCCGTCCTTCATCGGCTCCTAGTGCCAAGGCATTCACCGTGCGCCCTTTCTAACTTAACCTAAAAGGTTTATAACTCTTAATTGAATAAGAGAGAAAAACTAAAATGGCGATTACTCGATGTTTACTTTGCTTCTTCATTACGATTATCTAGTTTTCAAAGAACGATTAAAAAAAGCTTTGAGAGAATTGCTCCCTCAAAACTAAACAAACAAAGATCGTGGCACAAACCGTTTTGTCTGGCTCATATGTCCAGCTTTATCCTTAGAAAGGAGGTGATCCAGCCGCACCTTCCGATACGGCTACCTTGTTACGACTTCACCCCAATCATCTGTCCCACCTTAGGCGGCTGGCTCCTTACGGTTACCCCACCGACTTCGGGTGTTACAAACTCTCGTGGTGTGACGGGCGGTGTGTACAAGGCCCGGGAACGTATTCACCGCGGCATGCTGATCCGCGATTACTAGCGATTCCGGCTTCATGCAGGCGAGTTGCAGCCTGCAATCCGAACTGAGAATGGTTTTATGGGATTGGCTAAACCTCGCGGTCTTGCAGCCCTTTGTACCATCCATTGTAGCACGTGTGTAGCCCAGGTCATAAGGGGCATGATGATTTGACGTCATCCCCACCTTCCTCCGGTTTGTCACCGGCAGTCACCTTAGAGTGCCCAACTAAATGCTGGCAACTAAGATCAAGGGTTGCGCTCGTTGCGGGACTTAACCCAACATCTCACGACACGAGCTGACGACAACCATGCACCACCTGTCACTCTGTCCCCCGAAGGGGAAA
>NZ_JAHUWN010000092.1 GCF_019219025.1 Bacillus sp. sid0103
CTTGCTATTAAAGGGATTAGCGAGATTGCCCTTGCAGGCATTTTAGGAGAGTCAGGAGATCTAAGTGGATTCGCACACGGTAATTCTTTATTGCGTCATGCTGGATTACATCTTGCAGAGGCTAGTTCTGGTAAATGGAAAGGTCAAATTGTGCTCTCTAAACGTGGGAGATCTCGTTTGCGGCGCTTCTTGTACTTAGCAACTATGAGTCTAGTCATGAACAACCCTGATTTTAAAGAGCTGCACGCTAACAATGTAAAAGTGAAAAAGATGAAAAAAATGAAATCGATTATGAAATTAATTCATAAACTCGCAAGAGTTTTAGTTGGAATAGCCCGAAAAAATGAATCTTATCGTCCCCACAAAGTAAAACCAATAGTTCCATTAGCTGCATAACTTAAACCAGAATTGATTCTTTTATAGTAACAATAGAATAATTAAAACCTTTAAGATTAATATCTTTCGAATATTGGCTTATTCGTAGGACTTCAAAGAAAGTACGAGTACCGGAATTGTTGTGCAAAAGGGCTCAGACCCGTTCCGTTAGAAAGACCGGCCTCTACCACTTGGATAGGTGTAACGAAGGAATGAGAGGGCATTGACCCGTTGAGACATGGGAGTGAAAACCTCCAGGGGTAGCGTGGAGAATACGTACATCATATGGAAATAATTGGATTTATTACTGAATCCTTTATTTTAGTACGCCTTCATGTAGCCAAAATGCTAATTACTCATTCATTCCACGGCTTATTGATCATTCAAGTGATTTGAATTCCTGCGAATAAGTGAGTATTCGAGAGATAATCGTATCTAACTGAGGGAG
>NZ_JAHUWN010000093.1 GCF_019219025.1 Bacillus sp. sid0103
TTGGGTATGTCCGTTATCACTGTCAAATACTACAGATATTTTCATTGTTGTATCTCCTCCGTTAAATTGAGTAATTGATTTTAGTAATTCATTTAGGAATTGTGCTGGAACCTTCGAATAGCATCCCAATAAATTTAATCATCCATGGGCTCATCTGCCTCTGGGATTTTTCCATTTTTGATTACCGCTCTAAGAACCTCACGAAATTCCCTATCGTTCATAATTCTGTCCCCATGTTCCAGCGAAGCTTTTGGATGTAAAGTCCCTCGTTTGATTTCTTGGATAGCCTTGCGGAAATCAAAATCAGCATTCTTTTCATCATAGCTTAAAGTTGTCCGTTGGTTAGACGTTTCAGTACCAGGTACTGTTTCAAAACTTGCAGCAGCTTTCTTACTTGATAGCGTTTTTTCATTTTTTGCCTGGTTTTCCTCATCCGTAACTTTAGAATAATAACGATTAAATCTGACTGAATAAATCAATACATAGATAACGATTAGCGCAGCAAACAAATTTAGAATAATCAATGAGAAGTTCAAGCTAAAAAATTGAGTCAGCACTCCGACCCCAATAGGAGGAATTATGAATCCGCAGTAGGCGCATAAATAAAATGCCGAAATGACTCGCGGACGTTCTTCCGGTTTCGGCAACTGGCTGGCAAACCTTAAAGCAACTTGAAACGTCCACCCACCGCCAATTGCTTGAATGAATATGCTGGCCCATACCAAAAATAAATTCGCTGTCAGACCAGAAAATACAATGCCCCATGATCCAATAGCAAGTAGGAAGATTCCAAAGCGCATCCGTGAGACTG
>NZ_JAHUWN010000094.1 GCF_019219025.1 Bacillus sp. sid0103
AACTTTCTCGCGAAAGGAATTCGTTTAAGGACGTCAGTGACTTCCTTTTCAACTCGCTCAAGTTGCGCAGTTGCTAGATCAAACTCTTCAATTAATTGTTCAAGATGTAGTTTATAAGCATCAAGAGCTTGCCGTGTTCCAACTGAATGCTTAGCTAATTCAATTAATTGTTGTGCTTTTTTTAACCCAGGTTGTCTCTTCATTTGAGTTTTCCAGCCTTTAACGATATCTGGTGCTTTCATTGAACGAAGTTCATTTGGTGTAGGGAATAAGCGAAGAGTGGCTATTGCACCTTTGCCTTTAACATCTTTGAATACCTGTCGAAGTTCAGGAAATACAATATCTACCCAACGGTTAATTTGATTGATGGCACTAACTAGTCTTTTAACCGTCATATCACGGTTAGACATTAACACTCTGAGTTTTTCAAAGGCCTCTGAAGTAGGACGAATAAAGGAATAGTAACCATTTTTGACCATATCAGCGATAACAAGAGCATCTTTTTTATCACTTTTTGAACGGCTATTATCACGGTTTTCCTTATTCTTTTTTACGAGGTGGGGATTAACAGTTACAGCTTCAATATCTTGATTATATAGCCATTTTGATAGGTTAACCCAATAATGTCCTGTAGGTTCCATGCCAATTATAGTAGAATCAAATCCTTTTAAGGTTTTTAACTGGTTAATCCATTGTAGTAAACTAGCAAAACCCTCTTCATTATTTTCAAATGTAAGAGAATCACCAACTATTATTCCACGGAAATTTACAGCTCTAGCTACGTGGAGTTCTTGGGC
>NZ_JAHUWN010000095.1 GCF_019219025.1 Bacillus sp. sid0103
TTCGCAATACATTCAAATTCATCAAATATCTCCACATGATGATCTAAGGTTTCTTTAATCTTCACTTTTTGACCTGCAAATCGAAATGGGACAGAATAACGTTTCCCTTTGTAAGAAACGAAAGAATCTCTACTAACTTCTCTTATTTCCCAATGTGCAATAGGAAAAGAAGGCTTCATATTTGAGTTACCTAAGTATTTCTGTTCAATCTCAAATCTCTTCAACGGTGACTCATTTGTTGTACCGTTTAATTTTTTATTTGCTGTCTTATCAAGCCATAATCTAACATTCTCATTTAATGAGTATAATGTGGGTTGATGCTTACGCTTCATAAAATTCTTCTTTAAATAACCAACAACGTTCTCAACTTTTCCTTTTGTTTGAGGTCTACTTGGTTTACATGCCTTCGGCACAATCCCATAGTAGGCAAGGAAATCTTCAAACTTTCGATTAAATCGTATCTCGACTGGAGTATGTTTGATTACTGCTGTTTTCATATTGTCATAGAGTATCTGCTCAGGTACACCATTAAAATATGAGAATGCATTCATATGACATTTCATTAGGGTTTCTAAATCCATACTGATTGTAAACTCAATGTATTTCATCCTTGAATAACCCAATACCATAACAAAGGCATAAACTTCTTTTATCTCTCCATCAACTTCATATTTTCCTACATGAGCCCAATCCATCTGTCCTTGTTTTCCTGGAGGAGTCTCAAACCGTAAGGTTGCTTGTTTCTTTGGACTTTCTCTAAATGGCCTAACATAATCCCTTAATATAGTC
>NZ_JAHUWN010000096.1 GCF_019219025.1 Bacillus sp. sid0103
CTGCCCACCGGAATAAAGCATTTCTGCATGTACTACTTCAGGGGTTAACTTGGCTATATCAAGTCGGGTTAATAATATTTCCTTCCCTATAGTGTTTAAATCCACATAGCGAGCATATTCATATGTTCTGGTTCGTACAATCTGTAATTTTTTAATCAATTCTGTGTGCTGAGTTTTAAAATGCTGATTTACTTCTTTATTTTTCAGATGACTTTTTACAATTGATTCAATAGCAGCCTGTGAAACTCCTATTCCTAAAGGTATTTGGTAGAGTGCTAATATTGGACGGACTTTTGGTATAAATTCGTCTGCTTCTTCGGAGATAATCCATTTATCGGGGATAAACACATTATCAAAGAAACAGGCGTATGTTGCACTACCATTTAATCCTATATAATTTGTTTTACTTTCTAAAATTAATCCTTCTACATTCACTGGAAGCGAACAAATGATTCGTTGTTTTTCATTTAGAGATGCTAGGATAACAAACCAGTGATCATGATCCAAATTAGACACGTTAGGTAAGCTACCACTTATCATGTATCCCCCATCTGTCTTTTCCGCTTTGAGTCGGATCCTTTCCATTCCGGCGTAATATTTAATTGCGTTTGATAATCCAGTTCCAGTTAGGACGTCACCTGATTCAAAAAATGGTAGTAAGTGGTTGTTGATATATGGGTTGTTACTCAACCTGAAAGACGCCAAAGCAGCTAAATGACACCATAATGTAAATGCT
>NZ_JAHUWN010000097.1 GCF_019219025.1 Bacillus sp. sid0103
CTTCCCAATCTTTAAAGACGGTAAGGAATTCTGGAAAGTAGCGATCTATCCAATTATGGACTTGTCCTTGAACTGCTTGAAGGTCAACAGATAAGAGATCACGTATTTTTCGAGCCACTCGAAGTTCTGCATATACTCCTTGTGGAATATTAGGTTCGGCATATCTCCCGTCTTTGACCAACTGTGCAATAACTCTGGCATCCTTTACGTCATTTTTAGTAGGAGAATTATCATCTAACTCTTTACTTTTCTTTACATGCATAGGATTTACGACTACAAACTTAATATTTTGTTCCTTAAGGAAGTGAGCTAAATTAAGCCAATAATGACCTGTCGGCTCCATTCCTACGATCACTTTTTCCATTTTGTTTTGATCCATCAACTTTTTAAGCCACTCTATGAAACTGTTAAAGCTAGAATTTGTATTTTCAAAATAAAAGGGTGCCGAAAATTCTAAACCTCTAAAGTCTTGGGCTCTTGCCACATGCTTGTATTTAGCAATATCAACGCCTATAATTAACGTTTGAGAAGTAATTTGAGCAATCTTTTCATTTTGGTTATAATTCATTTAAATAGCCTCCTGGTATATGTGATTGTTGTCCTTTTTGCCTGCAAGCTTTGGACACACATATCATACCAAGGGGCTTTTTTATGTTCAAACCCCATATTTCTTCATTACAGGAATGCTGCCCGATAGT
>NZ_JAHUWN010000098.1 GCF_019219025.1 Bacillus sp. sid0103
CGCCCTATTCAGACTCGCTTTCGCTGCGGCTCCGTCTCTTCAACTTAACCTTGCATGGGATCGTAACTCGCCGGTTCATTCTACAAAAGGCACGCCATCACCCATGAACGGGCTCTGACTACTTGTAGGCACACGGTTTCAGGAACTATTTCACTCCCCTTCCGGGGTGCTTTTCACCTTTCCCTCACGGTACTGGTTCACTATCGGTCACTAGGGAGTATTTAGCCTTGGGAGATGGTCCTCCCTGCTTCCGACCGGATTTCACGTGTCCGGCCGTACTCAGGATCCACTCAGGAGGGAACGAAGTTTCGACTACAGGGTTTTTACCTTCTCTGACGGACCTTTCCAGGTCGCTTCATCTACCCCGTTCCTTTGTAACTCCATGTTGAGTGTCCTACAACCCCAAGAGGCAAGCCTCTTGGTTTGGGCTATGTCCCGTTTCGCTCGCCGCTACTCAGGGAATCGCGTTTGCTTTCTCTTCCTCCGGGTACTTAGATGTTTCAGTTCCCCGGGTATGCCTTCAATACCCTATGTATTCAGGTAAAGATACTGTTCCATTACGAACAGTGGGTTTCCCCATTCGGAAATCTCCGGATCAAAGCTTACTTACAGCTCCCCGAAGCATATCGGTGTTAGTCCCGTCCTTCATCGGCTCCTAGTGCCAAGGCATTCACCGTGCGCCCTTTCTAACTTAACC
>NZ_JAHUWN010000099.1 GCF_019219025.1 Bacillus sp. sid0103
TTCATGTAGCCAAAATGCTAATTACTCATTCATTCCACGGCTTATTGATCATTCAAGTGATTTGAATTCCTGCGAATAAGTGAGTATTCGAGAGATAATCGTATCTAACTGAGGGAGTTCAACAAGAGTAAAGCAGTATTGCCAAACGTATTTGTAAAAAAATGATAAATTTATGAATCTGGCGAAAAACTCTTTTCAATTTCAGTTTTTATTGATATTATTCCTATTAAAACAGTAGGAATAGTGGGTGTTTTCAAAAATGTCTTTGTATGAAAAATTACCAAGTGATTTTTTAATTCAATTTTATTATGAAGTGAAGAAAATGATTTCAAAAGGATTAGTTTCTAAAAATATGTACTATGAATTAGGACTAATAATTGCAGCTGCGTCAAGAAGAGGGATACTTTTGGATAAGCCAAAAGATTTTGAACAACATATTGTCCACAAATTATTAATGGAATTAAGTAACTAGAATTCCGCCGTGATTGAATAAATAGTTAATCGTAAGAGGTCTTCCATTAAACAAACAAAAAAAGCACCCTTTCGTATTATAAGTTCAGCCAGATATTTCTGGTTGAACATTTTTTATATCGTTTTATGATATCGGTAGCCGGGGTAGAACGTAAGCACCCGTGGGGCTTGGATCCCGTCAACTAAACAGTTCGCCCC
>NZ_JAHUWN010000009.1 GCF_019219025.1 Bacillus sp. sid0103
TCGAAGAGTACAATAATGATCGTTACCAGTGGGGATTAAATAGGATGACCCCGGTACAATACCGAGGTCACCTGTTAGTTGCATAGGCTCTTTATTAAACTGTCCATATTATGGGTTACAGTTCATTTTTAGATGGCTTTATTTGTATTTTCTCGCAGTAAAAAAGATCCGTTCTGATTGTGAGTGAGGTTCAACGTTTGCAAAATCAGCACTGACTTCCAGCAGGTCAAAACCAGCATCAATCAGCCAGTTTGAATATTGCTGGACTGGATATGTACGTTGAAAATGAAGTTCATCGAAGCGTTCATACGTTCCGGTCCGTTCATCTAAAACGAAAAAGCTTAACTCATGTTCGACACTATTCGGACTGTCTCCAGCGAAGCTATTCCAAATAAAGGATACCTCTTCCTCACTGGAAGCATATGTTTGATTGATAAATAGATGAGCAACTTTAAAAATGGAATGGACATCAAAGATGAGAATTCCATCATTGGCCAAATGCTGATAAACAGTTGAAAAAGTAGAAATGACTTCTTCCTCAGTTTGGAGATAATTAAACGAGTCACAAAAAATACCAATGACATCAAATTCTCCCTGACCTTCCAAGTCAGCCATATTTTGCTGGAAGAACGGGATTCTTACCCCTGCTTCCTCAGCTTTTGCCTGTGCTACTGCTAACATATCCTCAGATAGATCGATACCCGTTACTTGAAAACCGTCTCTGGCTAATCGGACAGATAATTCGCCCGTGCCACATGCCAAATCAAGTAAACGAGTACTTGCAACATTATATTTTACGCACCGATCTTTGACAAACTGGACCCACTCGTCATAGGGTGCATCCTTCATTAGTTCATCATAAAGATAAGCGAATTGTTGATAACTCATGTATTTAACTCACTGAGGATATCTTCCAATGGTGCATCGCCCCATAAACGCTCTAATTTGTAATAGCTTCTTTCATCACGATGAAAGACGTGGGCAACAACATCGCCAAGATCAATTAATATCCATCTGGCTTCATCAAAGCCCTCCAGCCTTTTTACCTCATAACCATGTTCTTGGGCTTTTTCTTTCATTTCTCTTGCAATCGCCTGAACTTGTTTATCGGAATTACCATGACAAATAATAAAGTAATCAGCAATGAGGGAAATCCCCTTCATATTTAAGGCAAGAATGTCTTCCGCTCGTTTGTCATCTGCGGCTTTTACGGCAATTTTTAGTAGTTCATGGTTATCCATTAATCAATCCTCCAGTTTTTTGAGTAGGTCATTGTACGTATAGAATGTATCAGGGTAAACAGTTTGATTCTTTTTCAATAAAAAGATAACGGTGTTTTTGATTGCCATAATTAAGGCTTTATCTAAACTTTCTTTAGCCACCTCTCTTACTTCTTCCACACCTGGAAAATGACGGCCTGGTTCAATGTAATCCGCCAAATATATTATTTTTTCTAGTAAGGTCATTCCTGGTCTTCCTGATGTATGATACCGAATGGCATTTAATACTTCGGAATCGGAAATGCCCGCTTCCTTTTCCACCAAGTACGTACCAGCAGGTGCATGCCACAATTCCGAATTGAAATGAAGTAGATCCTCAGGAAATCCCTGACTAGCAATAATTTCTTTCATTTCATCTTTTGGACGAAATTTTGCATAATCATGAAAAATGGCAGCTAACTCAGCTTTTTGTTCATCTCCGCCATATTGCTTAGCAAGTGCTATCGCTGTCTCGATTACTCCTAAAGTATGCTGATAGCGATGGTCGGTTAATTGTTCCTTAACAAGCTTTAATGCCACTTCACGTTCCATATAAATGCTTCTCCTCTATATATTGAATGACCGGATCAGGCAGTAAATACCGAATGGTCTGTCCGTTTTTTACCCTATCTCGAATCATACTAGATGATACCTCAATTGCTGGGACATCTATGTAATGGACAGGGTACTCCGTTTGACTGCTATATGCCGGTCTTTCTACTCCAACAAATTGGACAAGTTTAATAAGTTCGTCAATTTTATGCCATTTCGGCAGATACTCAATCATATCCGCGCCAATAATAAAGAAAAACTGATGGTCGGAATACTGAGCATTGATCATTTTCATCGTATCGACTGTATAAGAAGGGCCTTGTCTATGAAGTTCAATGGTTTCGACTCTAAATGCATCATTGCCTTGGATGGCTAATTCGAGCATTTGCAGGCGGTCTTCATTTTTGATCGATTCCGATTTTTTCTTATGAGGAGGCTCTTGGTTTGGCATAAACCAAATTTCATCTAGATGAAGGGTGGTAAGAACCTCATTTGCAATTAAAAGATGTCCGTAATGCGGAGGATCAAAAGTTCCTCCCAATATTCCCACCTTCTTCATGCTCTCGACTCCTTATCCTTTCGATTATGGAAGCTTGATTGTTTTCTTTTCGACAGACTCTTTGTATAGGACAATGGTATTCCCGATAAGTTGAACAATTTCTGCTCCAGTGCCCTCAGCTAACTGCTCAGCAACGACTGTTTTATCTTCTTCACAATTTTGCAAAACACTGACTTTAAAAAGTTCCCTTGCTTCCAGTGCATCTGCAATTTGCTTAATCATATTTTCGTTAACTCCCCCTTTACCTACTTGAAAAATAGGATCTAAATGGTGAGCTTTTGACCGTAAGAATCTTTTTTGCTTTCCTGTTAACATGATCTTCCTCCTAGTTGTTTTAACACATTATCTCTCATTCTTTCTACATCTGGGAAATTACCTGTCCATTTTTCAAAAGCAAGAGCTCCTTGATAAACAAACATATCTAATCCGTTTTGGATAATTGCTCCTTTTTGTTGCGCTTCTTTTAAAAATTGTGTTTCAAGCGGATTGTATATGATATCACAAAAGACTGAGTGATTCCTTATATTATTCAAAGAGATTGGCTGCTCATTAATTTTTGGGGACATGCCGATCAAGGTTGTTTGAATAACTAAATCATACTCCCCTATTGTTGCACTTGCCTTTTCAAACGAACAAGCTCTAGATGAAACGGAATATGGACATTCCTTGATTAATCCACTGGCATTCTCGATCGTGCGATTTGCAATGTCCAGTTTCAGAGGTTTTTCCTTTGCCAATGTAAAATAGATAGCTCTCGCTGCTCCGCCCGCTCCGATTATCAGAACTTTTTGACCTTCTATTTGAGGTAATATTGCATTTAACCCTTTTAAAAACCCAGGACCATCTGTGTTATAGCCAATTAATTGACCATTCTCATTTACAACTGTATTGACCGCACCGATCTTGGCGGCTAAATCATCTATACCATCCAGAAAGGGAATGATTTTGCTTTTATGCGGAACTGTAACATTAAATCCACCGACACCCACAGCTTTTAAACCCTTGACAGCATCATGTAAATACTCATCCTTAACATGAAATGGCAGATAGACCGCATCCATGTTATAAAAGGAAAATAAATCATTGAGCATAATTGGCGACATTGAATGTCCGATTGGATCCCCCAAAACAGCAAATAATTTCTTCACCAGTATTCCTCCCACCCATTAAGCATTCTCTATTTATATTAAGGATTTTCTAATTAGTGCTTGTACCCCTTTAGGCACATAGGCCGCAACCTTTGCACCAGGCTCATTTACTGTGATCCATCCTAGGCCCGAGAAAACAATATCAGTTTTTGCTTCTTTAATAATAAATTCCTGTTTCACAAGTTCTGGAAAGGAATCTAATTGATCCATACGAGGTGGGGTCAACATTTCACCCACATGTTTCTCATAAAGTTCATCGGCATTCTCAATTTTTGTCCTGTGAATATTTAATTCATTAGAAACATAACAAACAAATGATCTTCGACCGCCGCTAATATAATCGAAGCGGGCTAAACCGCCGAAGAACAATGTCTGTCCTTCATTTAATTGAAATACCTTAGGCTTGATTTCCTTTTTAGGTGTGATGATTTTTAAATCCCTCTTATCAACAAAATGAGCCATTTGATGATGGTTAATAATACCAGGGGAATCAATTAATGATTTTTCATCATCCAAAGGTATTTTGATAATATCCAAAGTCGTTCCCGGAAAATGGGAGGTGGTAATAACATCTGTTTCACCTGTTACCTCTTTAATGATTCGATTGATGAACGTAGATTTTCCTACATTTGTACAACCCACTACATAGACGTCTTTACCATTTCGATGTTCATCAATGGCCGCCGCGGTTTCTCGAACAAACAACCCCCTTGCTGCACTTACAAGGAATACATCTTCCGGCTTTAATCCAAGTTCTTTTGCCTCATGTTTCATCCAATGAATTAATTTGCTATGTTTCACAGACTTAGGTAACAAATCAACCTTATTTCCAACAAGCAAGACTTTATTACTGCCAACAAATCGATGTAACCCAGGGAGCCAACTGCCATTAAAGTCAAAAATATCGACAATCATAACAATTAAAGCATCTGACTTACCCATTTCATTTAATATTTTCAAGAAATCATCGTCTGTTAAGCTGACATCTTGAACCTCATTGTAATGCTTAAGACGAAAACAGCGCTGGCAAATAATCATTTCTTTTTCCAAGGCCGACGCTGGTGCATATCCTAGTTCCACTGGGTTTTCTGTTTGAACTTTTACTCCGCAACCCATACATAAATGTTGATGTTCACTCACACATTAATCCTCCCATTGAAGCATACCTTTTTTTCGAAACCAATTTAATATTCTTCTTTCGGCAAAACGGTTAAACTTTGTGAAAAAGCCGTCCGTCTGGGCAACAGGGACAACCAGGATGGTATGAAATCCACCCCGGTTCCCGCCAAGGACATCTGTCAGCAACTGATCTCCAATCACTACTGCCTCTTCTTTTTTAATTCCCATTTGAGAAATCGCTTTATGAAAAGCGACTGCAAATGGCTTCCTGGCCCTAAAAATAAACGGGATTTTCAGTGGATCCGAAAAAGCTTTGACTCGTTCTTCATTATTATTGGAAACAATTGTAACGAGAATATTATGTTTTTTAATTTCCTCAAACCATTTAATTAATGGAGGAGTAGCAAAGGGACGGTCCCACTCTACTAACGTATTATCTAAATCCGTAATAATCCCTTTAATACCCTTCGCTCTCAACTCTTGGGGGGATATATCAAGAATGCTTTTGACATGTTCATTCGGTAAAAAATGTTTTAACACTAAGTTTACACCTCATTGAGTTCTGAATACGTTTAAAATTTTTTCATGTACCATCATAACCAATTTTACCCTTTGTTTCAAAGATAAAAGAAATAAGTTTTAAACTTATTATTCATCAAAACATGATAATCCATGATTCATAAATAAAATTGTTGAATTCCATCCAGTCTAAATATATCAAAATTAGACCGTTATTAAAAAACAAAAAAATATTTTTCGACAAATTTCATCATTTCTAAACATTGTGGATAAAGTTATTAACATTATACCCATTGAATCATGCAGTTTTCATGATTTTATAAACAAAGTAATCACAACTTATCCACCAGATTATGTGGATAAATGGAACGATTGTTCTATAGGAATATATTTGGTAGATTTAGGGTACACCAATTGAACATACCATTTTATGTTTATATTTCCTATAATAGAACACTTTATTTTTAAATCGGAGGTGGAGTTTGCCGTGCGGAAACTATCAGATGAATTATTAATCGAGTCATATTTTAAAGCAAGAGAATTAAATTTAAGCCCAGATTTCATTGGACTTATTGAATCAGAAATGCTCCGACGTTCCTTATACCATAAAATAAAAATATCTTCTTAATTAATTCTGGCCCTCACTGGGCTTTTCTTTTTGCATAAATTCTTATGTGCTTGAAGTTGTCCTAATTACAACTTTCTAAAAACCCCAATCTTCTCTCCTACCCTAATCTCTTTTGGGGTATGAATGTTGGAATCCATTTGGAAGATATCTTTTTCAAATAACAGGACAACGGTAGAACCGAAACTAAAGTAAGCCATTTCTCCACCTTTCTCTAATTCAGATCCTTTGTGGGTGGTTTCAATCGAATTAACAAACATAGCTCCAACCTTTACAATTGCCACATGACCATAATCGGTTTTAACTTCAGTTATCACCCGATAATTCTTGGCAAGCGTCCGGACTCCATATTTTAATCCTAACTTATTGACTGGATAGGATTTTGAACCAAGTGTCCATTGCTTGGTGACGATTCCATTTACAGGGCTATGAATTCGATGATAATGACTTGGACTTAAATAAAGAATCATGTATGTACCATGTAGATACTTTGCTAACAACTCGCGATTTCCAAGCATTTCATCAATGGAATATGTCTTGCCTTTGACAAGAATGTCACTCGTCTCTGTAATCAGGCCAACATCTTCAATAACAGCATCAACAGGACTAACAACAGTGTCTTCGATTTTATCAATTACTCTTGCATCCTTTTTCAATGTCCTAACAAATAAATCATGAAGGGTTGGATATTCTGACAAGCCCTTCTCCATTTCTTCTTGTTTCAAATGATAGATCTTAGCGAAGGAAGGGACCATAAAACGACTGACAGAAGAACGAGCAAATCTTCTTAATATACCTGACGTCCACCTTCCATTTGTTAACTCAATCATTAGACGATAAAGACCTTGAATCATTGAACTACCCCCAAATAGTGTAAAAATACTCTTTACGAAAAGACATAAAACGCTTAAAATTAAATATTATAGAATAAATTAACAAAAATAAAATCCCTTTTGGCTTTAAAAAAAGGAGTGATGTGGAGCATGTTTTTGTTGGACGTACTTGATCAAACAATAAAAAAACTTAAATCGCAAACCGCAAATGTTATTACCTTAACAAACTTATCACTGGGAGGATTTGCAATTGTATTTGGGCTTCATGGAAATCTAAGATTAAGCCTGCTGTTAATTTTTATTGCGGCATTGGCTGACCGTTTTGATGGCATGATTGCTCGAAAATTTCATATCGAATCTGAATTAGGTAAGCAATTAGATTCCATGAGTGATATTATATCATTTGGCGTAGCACCTGCACTATTACTATATCAAGGAATTTTACATGAATTTGGCGGGCCTGGTTCATTTTTTACCGTTTTCTACATCGGTTGTGGTGCTTTCAGATTAGCACGCTTCAATATATCGGAAAGCAATGGATACTTTACTGGATTACCCATTACAGCTGCAGGATGCTTAGCGACCCTTAGCTTTTTAGTCATTCCTTATATTCCATCGCAATCATTCTTATTTATAACCATCATTCTATCATTCCTTATGGTAAGTCCATTTAAACTGAAAAAAGTCTAATATTTAAAGTAGAGAGCATTCAGCTGTGCCAAAGCTGGATGCTCTTTTTACAGGCAAGTTAAAGAGCTTTTCAACAAAAAATATTACCGCAAATAAAAATGTTTTTGGACAGACACAATTTCCCTTTTCTTTCATAGGAATTAATAATAGGCCAATGGCCAAAAAAACGGGGGTGAATGTGGATGTCTGGAATCTTAACAGCTCTCGGATATTTAATGAAGGAATTTTTATTTCTTGTTTCCTATGTTAAAAATAATGCCTTTCCTCAACCCCTATCTGCTGCAGAAGAAAGAAAATATCTTCGTTTAATGGCAGAAGGGGATTCACATGCTCGGAATATGTTAATAGAACACAATTTGAGATTGGTCGCGCATATAGTAAAGAAATTTGAGAACACCGGAGAAGACTCGGAAGATTTAATCTCAATTGGAACGATTGGTTTAATCAAGGCAATCGAGAGCTACTCAGAGGGGAAAGGAACAAAGCTGGCAACCTATGCTGCACGCTGTATTGAGAACGAGATTTTGATGCATTTACGAGCTCTTAAAAAAACAAAAAAAGATGTCTCCCTGCATGATCCAATCGGTCAAGATAAAGAAGGAAACGAAATCTCATTAATCGATGTGCTGAAATCAGAATCTGAAGATGTGATTGATACGATTCAGTTGAACATGGAGCTCGAGAAGGTCAAAAAGTATATTGAAGTTCTCGATGATCGAGAAAAGGAAGTCATTGTCGGGCGCTTCGGACTCGACCTGCAAAAAGAAAAAACGCAACGGGAGATTGCCAAAGAACTGGGCATATCAAGAAGCTATGTATCGAGAATTGAGAAACGGGCCTTAATGAAAATGTTCCATGAATTCTACCGGGCTGAAAAAGAGAAAAAGAAAAAATAAAAAAGCGGAAAGAAAATTTAGTAAAAAAAACAGAGCTGTGATCTATTTCAGCTCTGTTTTTCCATTCTGCATTAGATCATTCCATTTAACTCCGCCATCAATGGATTCATATACATCATTCTTATAGGTGGTGAAGGCTATTTGGTTCGGATCTTTTGGATTTACCGCTAAGTATGTAATCGGATTATCATAATCTAAGAATGGAATGGTGAGAATTTTTTGTTCGTCAGTTTCAGGATTGATTGTTTTTAATAAGATTTTTTTGTTTTCAACACTTGAAAATAAAAGTGTATCTCCACTAAATGTAAGTGCCGTCACCATGACTGGAATTGTGATCTGTTTCATCGTATTACCGTTGTCTTTAGAATAATAAATACCTGTCCGTGTAGACATCGCGATGGTATTCCCATTATTCGGATGAACGGCAATCAACCCAAAAGAATCAGCATTAAAATCTTTTAATGCACTTCTTTTCCACGTCTTTCCATTATCTATTGAATAATTTAGACCTTGACCAAGTTTCTTAGTAGGCTCTTCATTAATGACATAGAGACCCTTTCCTGAAAAACTTACTCCTACGAAATGAAAAAGTGACTGTCCGTAAAAGGATAATTTGCTAAGAGTTCGTCCTTTATCATTACTTTGAATCAAACCTAGCGGATCCTTTAGATTTAATCCTTTTTGCGGATGACCACTTGCAATAAAACCCGAGCTTACCGCTTGAAAGCCATAGTATTCATGGTGGTTCGTAGTCGTTTCATACCAATTTTTACTGTTATACATTTTTAAGCCTTCATCTGTCGCTGCATACAAAGCAAAATCATTTCCTGGATAGCCAATCCCAAGAATCTGACCCACATTTAATGATTTAGCCTGAACAATATCATAGGTAATATTTGCTTTCTGTTCCTGTTGTGAATTCTTTTGGTCCTGGCTTGTGTCTTGGCAGCCTGCGGCCACAAGCAGCATGATCCCTGTCAACATGGTAAGAAAGACTTTCATTGTAATCTTCACTTTTTTCCCTCCATACTAAACTATGAGGTATTCATTTATGAATCCTTATCCATCCACTTATACCCCAGTCCCCATACAGTTGTCAAATATTCGTCAACAGGAAATTCTGTTTTCCGTAGTTTATCACGTAAATTCCGAACATGTGAATCAATCGTCCGGTCTTCTGTTGGAGCGGCATATCCCCAAATGGTTGTCAGTAGATGTTCCCGTGTAAATACTATATTCCGATTTTTAAGTAAAAGCGCCAGTAAAGCAAATTCTTTGGGTGTCACTGGTATATGCTGATTCCGATAGGTTACAATGAACGAATCTTCATTCAATGCTAAACCATTAAAATCAATGAATCCTGCATGATCTATTCTTCTTCTTAAAACAGCATCAATTCTCGCTAGTAACTCCTCTTCATCAAATGGTTTTGAAATATAGTCATCCGCACCCATTTTTAACCCCTTAACAATATCACGTTTCTCACTGCGTGCAGTCAGCATGATAATGGGAATGTCCCAGTTTTTTCGAATTTCCTGACATGCTTGCCAGCCGTCCATTTCAGGCATCATCACATCTAAGAGGATAATGTCCGCTCTCTCTGCTTCTAAATATTGAATAGCCTGCTTTGCTGTGGTCATTTTAAGGCAGTTATTCCCCTTGGGAGTTAAATAAAGGGAAAGTAAATCTAACATTCTTGGTTCATTGTCAACGAGCAATATTTTTTTCACAATCTTCCACTCCCGCAAATATAAATCTTAAGTAAATTATACAATACACACCCATAGACAATTATGAAGATAATCGTAATTTATTTCCCATCCCTTTTATTCTTCGGAACGCGTAGTAAATAGAATTTTTCGAAAAATACTTATATAATATTAAAGTACATACATTAAGGGGGTACATAGAATGACAGCCACTCCATATTTGGAAGTTTGGGATCTGGACGTATTTTTTAAAGGAGGAAGTGAGTCCAAAGAATTTGCAGACCACTTAAACCTTACCTCAGAGTTAATTGAGCAATTCCAAGCAAAAGTAAACAACTGTACGCCGCTTAATTATCCAGAAGATTCAAAATACTTGAAAGAGTTACTTGAAGACTTTGAACAAGCTGCTAAAAAGCTTCGGCAAGCAGGTGCTTTCGTTGGATGTTTGCAGGCACAAAATACCGACGACAAGAAAGCATATAACCTGGAAGCGAAAGTAACAAGTTTAAGTGCTGCTTTTCAATCAGCTCTTAGTAAGTTTGATAGTTCATTGACAACAATTACGGATGAAGTTTGGATAGATCTTCTAGCTGATGAACAACTACAAGTACTTACTTACATATTAACGGAACGGCGTGAACGTGCAAAAGATAAGCTCTCTAAGGAAGAAGAAGCATTAATAAGTGTACTTGGTGTTGATGGTTATCATAGCTGGGGGCAGTTGTACGATCTCATCGTTGGAAAAATAAAAATCTCTTTTAACGAAAATGGAGAAGAGAAACTGCTATCTGTCGGGCAGGCCTTCAACAAATTTTCAAGTCACGACCGGGATGTCCGCACAGCGATTTTTAGGAATTGGGAAAAAGCTTGGGGAGAGCAGGCTGATCTTTTAGCCAAAACACTTAATCACCTTTCTGGTTTTCGTTTAAATGTTTACCAGAAAAGAGGCTGGGAAGATATATTGAAAGAGCCGCTCAGCATTAACCGCATGGAAAAGGGCACTCTGGAAACGATGTGGGCAGTTATTTCAGAAAATAAACAAATGCTTGTAAAGTATTTGGAGCGGAAAGCCTCGCTCTTAGGACTTAAAAAATTGAGTTGGTATGATTTAGACGCCCCTTATGGAAAAACGGCTTCAAAGGTCTCCTATCAAGCGGGTGCTAAATTTATCGAACAGAACTTCGCAGTCTTTGGAGAGAAAATGGCTTCCTTTGCCCGAAAGGCATTTGAGGAGCAATGGATTGAGGTGGAAGATCGACCTGGAAAAGCACCGGGCGGCTTTTGTACATTCTTTCCAGAAAGTAATCAATCCCGAATCTTCATGACTTATTCAGGCACACCTTCAAACGTGTCAACCTTAGCGCATGAACTCGGTCATGGGTTCCATACTTTTGCTATGAAGGGTGTCCATCATCTCAATCGCAATTATGCAATGAATGTTGCCGAAACGGCTTCAACCTTTGCTGAAATGATTGTTGCGGATGCAGCAGTGAAAAATGCGAAGGATGAAAAAGAAAAGCTCGTCCTTCTAGATGACAAAATCCAAAGAACTGTGGCCTTATTGATGAATATCCATGCCCGCTTCCTATTTGAAACACGGTTTTATGTGGAAAGAAAACAAGGACCTGTGACAGTGGAACGTTTGAATGAGTTAATGCTGGAGGCCCAAAAAGAGGCCTATAGCGATGCTTTAGAAGAGTACCACCCATTATTCTGGGCTTCGAAACTGCACTTCTTTATTACCGGTGTTCCGTTTTATAATTTCCCATATACATTTGGTTTTCTTTTTTCACTTGGTATCTATGCTCAAGCGTTAGAGGAGGGCAAAGGATATGAAGAAAAGTACATTGCCTTGTTAAGGGATACAGCCTCGATGTCTGTGGAAGACCTTGCAAAGAAACATTTACAAGTGGATTTAACTCAACCTGAATTCTGGGGGAAGGCTGTTCGAATTTGCCTTGATGATATTGAAGAATTCTTGAAATTAACAGATAAATAAGTAGAAAAAATGAAAGCATCGACCAATTAATTGGCCGATGCTTATATTTTATTCTACACTCAGTTCAGCTGAAATTACGCAGCCGATTGCTGCAGTAATGACGATAGCCATCACAACCATGAACATACTCTCCACCCCTTAGATAGATCCTGTTCTTTCTAATTTGAATTTATCATATTTTCACTGTACCTATCTGAAGGAAAATCGAACATTTTGTTAACAAACACTTACTGCTAATAGCAATTATTATTTACTCATGATGTCATTATGAACTTTTTTCTTTGATTTAAAGAATAGCGACAATAATAAGATATGCAGCGGCATCTTGTTACCTCCTAATTTTGATTCGTAGCTAGGTGGTATCCTTCATAACCCAGAAACTAGCACCCCGACCTTGCATTCGTAAAAACAACATATATAAAACCACCTTTCTTCTGTTTAGATTTTTTACTTATTACATACAACGGAACACGGATGCTTGACGGTCTTTGTTTTGTTCATAAAGCTTCTCAACCATTTCTTGATGAATAGCTTCTTCTGTACTTACTTTTCGTTTCTTAATTGTAATTGAAAAGAAGATAATATTGAGTGTCATTTCGGTTCACTTCCTTTATTTCAATAATTTAAATTAATTTAATATTCCCCATTACATATAACGGTACATCGCCATTTGCCTATCCTTGTTTTGCTCATAAAGCTTTTCAACCATTTCCTGGTTGGCCGCTTCTTGTAGACTGATCTCACGTTTTTTTAATGTAATTGAGAAGAAGAAAATATTAAGTGTCATTTCGGTTCACTTCCCTTATTTCACAATTTAGTTTAATTTTCCGATTACATAGATCGGTAAATTGCAATTTGCTTATCTTTGTTTTGCTCATAAAGCTTTTCAACCATTTCCTGGTTGGCCGCTTCTTGAAGACTGATTTCACGTTTTTTAAATGTAATGGTGAAGAAGAAAATATTTAGGGTCACGTGTTCCCACCTCCTTTAAATGATCTTTACATCTCTAGTCGCAACAAATTTAATTTATGCTGTACATATCCAAAATGCTCGTAAAAAGGGCACAAAAAGGCCGCAGAAGATTATCCCCTGCGGCTCAGTTATTTTTAGGCACAAAAATACCGCAAGAGGTCATTCTCCCTGCGGCATGGATATGTATGGTAACTTAACTTAAAAACTTAAAATTAAGCAATCCATTCCATTCGGGTCGAATGTTTGATATTGATATATTTAGTTGTAGATGCTGCCATCTTGCCAGTTAGTGCTGTGTACTTGCCAATTAATGCTAACATCATTTTCTTCGACCTCCTTTTGGAATAATTTACTTACTACGGTAATTATATCCACACACCAATACTTTGTAAACCATTTTAACAGAAATTTTTAAAATTAATTTAAACGCCTAAAAAACAAAATGGGTGTCAGGCACCATGTGAAGAATTCACATGGTGCCTGACACCTTAGGTGTTATGATTTCAATGCATTGTTTAAATCCTCAATGAGGTCTTCTGCGTCTTCTAGGCCCACTGAGATTCTTACTAGGCCATCTGTGATTCCAAGTTCTGCTCTTCGTTCTGCTGGTATGGAAGCATGTGTCATTCTTGCTGGAACTGATATCAAGCTTTCGACTGCTCCAAGGCTTTCTGCCAGTGTAAAATATTTGACCTTACTTAGTAATTTGTCAGCATTTTCGGCACTTCCAACATCAAATGAAACCATACCGCCAAAACCTCTTGTTTGCTTTTTAGCGATTTGATGATTTGGATGTGTTTCAAGTCCAGGGTAATAAACTTTTTTCACATTTTCGTGCCCTTGTAAAAATTCAACAATAGCTTTTGTGTTAGCTTCCATCTCTTCCAAGCGAACCCCTAATGTTCGAATTCCCCGGATTAACAGATAGGAATCTTGTGGACCTAAGATCCCTCCGGTCGAATTTTGAACAAAATGAAGATCTTCCGCTAGCTTTTCACTATTCACTACCGCTAAACCTGCTACGACATCACTGTGGCCGCCTAGATATTTTGTGGCACTATGCACAACGATATCCGCACCAAGTTCGATTGGATTTTGCCAATAAGGTGTTGAAAAAGTGTTATCGACAATCGTTAATAGGTTATGCTCTTTCGCAAGCTTCGCTACTGCCTCAATATCGGTAATCTTTAGCAGCGGGTTTGTAGGTGTTTCTAAATGGATCGCTTTCGTATTTGGTCTAATGGCACTTAAGATATTCTCTGGTTTACTTGTATCAACAAAAGTAGAATCAATTCCTAGGCGATTCAATACTTTGGTCATAACACGGAACGAGCCGCCGTACACATCATCTGTTAAAATCACATGATCTCCACTGTTAAACAGCATCATCACTGCTGTCATTGCTGCCATTCCAGAGCCAAAAGCAAATCCTGCTTTGCCACCTTCAAGCTCTTTGATCAATTCCTCAAGCGCATGCCTTGTTGGATTTCCAGTACGAGAATACTCATATCCCTTATGTCCGCCCACACCTTCTTGTTTATACGTACTTACTTGATATATCGGAAAGGTTACCGCTCCTGTTGCTGGGTCATTACTTATGCCGCCATGAATCAATTGTGTTTTTCTTTTCAAGCTAAATTCCTCCTTCAAAAATCTTCTTGCTTAAGTATCGTTCACTTCCGTCAGGGAAGATAATCACAATATTAGTGCCCGGCTTGGCCGTCTCCGCCTCTTTAAGTGCAGCATGAAAAGCCGCACCCGAAGAACTGCCCACAAGTAAGCCTTCCTTCATAGCTAATTCCTTTACAAGTCCAAAAGCAGACTTATCCGGTACTGTATGAATCGCATCAAAGTAGGCTGGATCCATATATCCTGGCAAAAATTCCATTCCAATTCCTTCAGTCATATGGGGACCTGATTCTCCACCGTTTAGAATAGACCCCTCCGGCTCAACAATGACCGTTTTCACTGCTTGCTTTTGATCCTTTAAGTAACGAGCAGTCCCCATAAAGGTCCCTCCTGTTCCTGCTCCGGCAACAAAGATATCAATTTGACCGTCCATTTGATCCCAGAGTTCCGGGCCAAGTGTTTTATAATACGTTTCCGGATTTGCAGGATTGCCAAATTGCTGCGGACAATATGAACCAGGGATTTCCTTCAGAAGCTGCTCAGCCTTGGCAATAGCACCTTTCATCCCCTGATCAGTAGGAGTGTGAACGATTTTTGCTCCTAGTGCTTTCATTAAATCTTGCTTTTCTATGCTAAACTTCTCAGGTACACAAACAATCACCTGTACTCCTTTGTTTATAGCAGCAAGCGCTAAACCAATCCCGGTATTCCCTGCAGTAGGCTCGATTAGGGTCCCACCTGGCTTCAATTTTCCAGTAGTAAACGCTTCCTGTAATAATTCGATTCCAAGGCGGTCTTTTACACTGCCACCTGGATTCATAAATTCCAATTTTGCAAAAAGACGAACGCCTTCAGGTACTTGAAAGGTTGAAATCTCGACAATCGGTGTATGCCCAATTAGCTCATGTACATTTTTGTAAACCTTCATGTCTTCACCTCTATGATCGTAAAGCTGCCACCATTTTCATCACAAGCGTTGCAGAATTAGTTGCCGCTTTATCAATAAATTGATCAAACGAAAGTTCGGATTCTTTTCCTGCTATATCTGAAAGGGAGCGAATAATCACGAAAGGAACGCCAAATCGATGGGCCACTTGCGCGATCGCAGCTGCTTCCATTTCGACAGCTTGCAGGTCTTTAAATTTCGAACGGACAAAATCAACGCGGACCGGGTCTTCCATAAATGAATCACCTGTGACAATTAGGCCTTTGACGATTTGGAAATTATCTAGTTCTTGTGCGGCAGTTTCGGCAGCCGATATTAATTTTTCATCTGCAATAAATGCAGCTGGAAGCTGCGGTACTTGACCATATTCATATCCAAATGCGGTTACATCTACATCATGGTGTCGGACCTCTGTTGAAATCACCGCATCCCCTACATTTAGTGAAGGATTAAAGCCACCTGCAGAACCGGTATTGATGATGCAATCAGGCTTATATTTTTCAAGCAGAATAGTAGTTGACATAGCTGCATTAACTTTACCAATCCCAGAGCGAAGCAATATGACATCCGCCTCATGCATTTTCCCAAAAGTAAATTCACATCCGGCGATGGATTCCTGTGTTTGATCCTCGATATTGTCTCTAAGTAACGTTACTTCTTCTTCCATTGCTCCGATGATTGCAATTTTCATATTTTGACCTCTTTCTTAATTATTTACGCCCTCAAATAAACATGTTGCTAAGGGTCGTAACAATTTCTGCTCATAATCTTCCTCGGATTCATATATCGTATCCGCAAACCCTATTCTACCTCTTTTGAAAAAAGCATGCCACAAAGAGCTGACTTCCTCTCTTGTATCCGTCTAGGTTTAATAACCAATCCTATAAGTATACTATGAATTAGAGAAAAACCTGTTCCCAATTTATCATAATTAACAAGGTTCTACACAATTTTATTGAGAGTATGCCATGAAAAGGCTAAAATATTAGCTAGTAGGAAGGTGATTTTATGAATTTTCAATTTGACCTAATAGAGGATAAAGTAGAGTTTTTCGAAGCCACTAATCTAAAGACTTTGCAGAAAAAGATAGAGTCTCAAATTGACGAAAATCGAGCAATACTGCTGTCCGTTCATTCCGTATCCCACCAAATGCATGTGATCGAAAATGGTCAAACATACTTTACCGCAGTCGTCCATTTTAAAAAGAAGTAAAACCATGCAAAAAAACCTCTCGTTATGATCGAGAGGTTTTACAATATCATTACTGGTTAATTTCAGCAAGCTCTTCTACCTTTGTTGGTTTCCAACCTTGGCCATCAACCCACTGAATATACACATTGTACTTTTGCTGTTTATCCTTTGAAGCAACTGTTGCAAACGATCCATTTGTTGTCGATCTATCTCTTCCCAGCCAATACACGGTCATATTACCTTGATCTAAACCAGTAGCATAGGAAATGGCATTCAACATTTCCTGCCAGTCAACAGATGATTGATCATAAACAGCTGTATGCTCGCCTGCTTGCGTTGTGCCAACTGGTTGCCATGATGGATTCTCGGTGACTTTAGTCACATTACCATTCCCGGTTCCTTCTGTTACCACTTCCTGTGATTTATCGGCTTCCTCTGGTACCGATGCATCATCCGTTGTTTTAGAATCCTCTGTGGCTGCAGTCTCTTCACTTTGTTGATCATCTTCGGCTGCAGCATCAGTGACACTGTCATTTTCAGTAGAGGTGACTTCTTCTGTCTTTTTCTGCTCTGTTTCCTTTTTTTCTTTTTGCTCTGTTTTAGTGGTTTCTTTTTTCGGTGAAGCATTGTCATTTCCAGTTGCAAAAATATTGTATGCTACAAAAATTATGAGCAGGAGCACAACGATGATTAAACTATTTAAGACGATATTGGTCTTTTTTCTTTTCGCACGATAACCTGAACGCGAATTAGTCAATTATATTCCCTCCTAAAATAAATATACAGTGGCTCTTCATGGTACTGGAGCCATCATTTATAGACTCTCAATATTCTAACATGATTTTAAGAGAACTTGAAGGAAAAACCTTTTCCTATTGCATCCCATGATCTTTTTTATACAATATTTTAACCATATCAGCAAATAACAAATTAACCCCGCCTTCCGAATCGACGACATCCAAATTCACTGCAACAAGGACATATTTGGGATTTTCATAAGGGAAATAACCTGCAAACCATTTATTATGGAGCTGCTGTCCAGCCTGAAATTTTCCTGTTTCTGCCGTACCTGATTTCCCTGCTACTTCGTAGGGTAAGTCCTTAAACCATCTTCCCGTTCCGTTCGGGTTCATTACTACTTCACGCAGTAATCTTTGTAGTTTCATCGCGGTATAGGGGGAGATGTGATCACCCTTTAGGTTCTCTTTTGGAAAATCAACCATCGTTGTCCCGTTCTTATACTCTATTTTTGAAACGGCTCTAACCATTGTCTTTACTCCACCTCTTGCGATGGTTGCCATCATATTTGCGACAGCTAGCGGGGTTGCCCGCACCTCATGCTGTCCAATTCCAGACATTGCGGCAAAATTTGCATCCTTTCTCGCGTCATCAGAAAGAAACACTCTGCCTTTATCTTCATCAGCAAGTTGCTTGAAGTCATTTGTATGATAAATATCTCCTTGCCAGCCTACCGAACCAATGAGCGACAATTTTGCGGCATAATCCTCTAGGAGATGCGGATTCATTTTTTGTAATTCAGCTGCTAGTTCACCGAATGTCCGATTACAGCTTCTCGCAAAGCTATTTGTAAAATCCAACATCCCATAATTATATTTTAATTCAGGTTTTCCATTGATTTTTTTACTACAATCAAACAAACGCGTAGCATTATCAAGCCCATGATCAATGGCAGCAGCTGCGACAACCGTTTTGAAAACGGAACCCATGATCTGCTGCTTTAACATCATATTTGTCATTCCACTACCATTGTATGGGTCATTTTTATTGATAGTAGGCCTCGAAACAAGGGAGAGGATACTATTATCCTGAATATTAAGGAGAACGAGGCCCCCTTTTTTGATTTGATACTGGTCAACTAAATCCTCCGCTTTTTGCTGCAGAGTCCTATCAAGGGTTGTCCGAATATTAACTGGATAAAAAGGATTGGCAGGATCGACATATTTAACATTAATACCAAACAGCGGTGCTCCGCCTCCATCGACGTGATAAACGAGCTTTGACTTTCCTTCAGGGATAAGGAACTCGTCAAAGCTTTCCTCCAGCCCTGACACACCAATCAAGGTTTTCTCCGCTAATTCCTTATCCGGATAACGTTTTTTTAATTCATTTGCATTTTCTCCTGTTAGCCCAATCAATTGTTCCGCCGGTATTTCTGATCGTTCAAACTTCTTCTCAATGGCAAAGACTCCAGGAATTTTTAAACCATTGATTCGATCCTTTTGTGAAGTGGTAAGTTCAAATGGTTCAGGGTCGCCATAGGCAAATGGCTTTTTCGCCCCATCCACGGCATGTTTAAGAACATGTACTGGAATACCAGAAATGGATGAAACCTTGTCAGCATCCCAGTCCATCTTTTTTAAAAAAGGAAAAAGAACTAGAACTGACACCTTTTTATGCGTAAGCATGGTACCGTTTCGGTCTAAAAAATTTCCTCTCCCATTATCAATAACTAGTTCTTGTGTCCTTTGTTTCACACTTTCTTCTAGTAAATTTACGTTATGTTTAGAAAAGGTCTCCGTCTCTATTAACTGAATTTGCATTAATCGTCCTAAAAGTAACAGAAACCCGGTAATAGAAATAATGAGCCACACAATAGCTCGTTTTCGCCACATAAAAAAACACCTCGTCAAAAGTTTTGACGAGGTTTACTTATTTCAATCAATTATTCACATGAAAGACCAAAAATAGTTATAAGTACAATTATTTAATACTTACAATTCGAACGCTCATTTCACCGCCAGGGGTTTGAACGGACACTTGATCGCCTACTTTTTTACCTAATAGGCTTTTGGCGATTGGTGAGTCATTTGAGATTTTCCCTTCAAATGGATCAGCTTCAGCGCTTCCAACAATGGAATACGTTTCTTCATCCCCATCTGGCAGTTCAACAAACGTAACTTGACTACCTAATGTAACAGAGTCGCTAGCCATAGCAGCCTCTGCAATAATCTTGGCATTGCGGATCATATTTTCTAAAGTTGTAATACGTCCTTCAACAAAAGCCTGTTCTTCTTTCGCAGAATCGTACTCAGAGTTTTCAGATAAATCTCCGAAACTTCTCGCAATTTTAATTCTTTCGACCACTTCTTTACGTTTCACTGATTTTAAGTATTCAAGTTCTTGGATAAGTTTTTCTTTACCTGCTTGCGTCATCGGAAATACTTTCTCTGTAGCCAAAACCCTCACTCCTTCTAGTCCTTAAGAATTGTGTATGTACTTTATGTAATACTATGCTATTCAGCACAATAGATAGTAGCGCGTCCTCTTTTAAAAGGGCGCGCGACAGAAATATTTCTCCAGTCTGAATTTATAATTTTAGACTATTCTTTTGCTATTGTTTCATAAAAATGACTTTTGTTCAAGAATTGTTTGAATTTTTGTGACCATTAAATCGATTGCCACATGGTTATGGCCGCCTTCAGGGATAATGATATCTGCATATCGCTTAGTTGGCTCGATAAATTGATTATGCATAGGACGCACAACATTGAGATATTGCTCTATAACGG
Source organism: Bacillus sp. sid0103 (assembly GCF_019219025.1). The sequence goes on from NZ_JAHUWN010000009.1 coordinate 20,177, forward strand.
AATCAAATGTCCGCCCGCGCTCGCTAATATCGCGAGTCAGACGGCGAATGATTCGTAAATCCGCATCGGTATCGACGTACAATTTAATGTCCATTAAATTCCGGAGCCGTTCGTCCTCAAGTACTAGGATTCCCTCCAAAATGATAACATCTTTCGGTGCCACAGGGATGACTTTGTCTGACCGTGTATGAATGGAATAGTCATAAACAGGTTTTTCGATTGTTTCATATCGTAAAAGTTTTTCAATATGTTCAATCAGTAAATCATTATCAAAAGCCAGAGGATGATCATAATTGGTTTTCAATCGTTCCTCATATGGTAAATTACTCTGGTCCTTATAATAATAATCCTGTTCAAGTACTAAAATGGAATGATCTTTCAACGTTTCATAAATGGATTTTGTTACACTGGTTTTTCCGGAGCCGGAGCCGCCGGTTACACCAATAACAACCGGTTTGCGGGTCATGCTAGTTCTCCTTTCGCATCATGTTGTTAGGGTAGACCGGTTTGTCCAATTTAAATTGTACAATTTGAAGTGGATGTCTTGCAGCATCCAGTTCATTACCTTTTTCATCCCATATATTATCAATTACATGTGTAAAGTTTTGAATTTCTGGTCCAAAAAATTCGACTTCGTCACCAGGTTTAAAATGGTTGCGCTGCTGGAGTGTAACCATTTGAGTTTCATGATTATAATCTAATACAAGACCTACAAATTCAAAATTTGTCTTCTTGCTATGATTACCAAACATTTGCTCTTTATACCCAGGAACACCTTCAAAAAATGCTGGTGCTGTTTCACGATTCGCACACTTATCAAGCTCTGTTAACCATTCCTTTTTAATGACAAAGTTCTCAGGATCGGCGCAATAGGCATCGATTACCTTACGATAAACGCTGACAACTGTTGCAATATAATGGATTGATTTCATCCGGCCTTCAATTTTTAAACTATCGATACCTAGTTCAATCATTTGCGGGATAGCTTGAATTAAGTTAAGATCTTTCGGGCTCATTGCAAATGGAGCGTCTCCTTCTTCATAAAGAGCCACTTCTGTATTGCTGCCTTCAAGTTGGTAAAGATCATAATCCCAGCGGCATGATTGACAGCAGCCACCACGGTTAGAATCCCTTGCCGTCATATGGTTGCTTAATGTGCAACGGCCAGAATAAGCGATACACATTGCACCATGAATAAAGGTTTCAATCTCCACATCAACTTTTTCTTTCATTTCTCTAATTTCTTCAGCACTTACCTCACGTGCTAAAACAACGCGTTCTGCCCCGGACTCTTTCCAGAACTGGGCTGCTTTCCAGTTAGAAAGTGATTGCTGTGTACTAATATGAATTTCAATCTCCGGTGCAAGACGGCGGCAGGTTTCAATAATTAACGGGTCTGCAACAATAATTCCTGCAATCCCTGTTTCCTTCAAGCCAAGGATATACTCCTCTAAACCATCCATATTTTCATTATGGGCAAAAATATTGGTCGTTACATAAATCTTTGCCCCATATTCTCTCGCAAACTCTACCCCTTCTTTCATTTCTTCGAAGGTAAAGTTATCTGCATTAGATCGAAGTCCATATTCCTGTCCACCGATAAACACCGCATCTGCACCATAATGGACAGCAATTTTTAATTTTTCAAGATTTCCAGCTGGAGCAAGGAGTTCCGGCTTCTTAACAATGACACGTTTTCCGTCGATAATTTCAGAAATCTTATCTTTAACTGTATTCATAGTTGAACCCCCTCCTTAATAAACTGTCTCTTTGAAAAAGAATCCTGTATCTAATAAACGATTTTCCGGCTGAATGGCTTCAATTTCAGCTAATAGTTCGTCCTTTTTATCTTCATAAGCATCTGGATCTTCGCTGAACAAATCAATCGCAGCACGGTAAGCCTTAGTAACAGCAAGAATATATTCTGAGCTTTTTAAAATTCCATCTATTTTAAATGAGTCTACTCCCGCTTCAAGCATCTCTTGCAGTTCATCAATGATACACATATCATTTGGACTCATGATATGTGTTCCATTTTCATCTTCAAAAATAGGATATTTATTTTCACGCTCTTTATCATGAAGGAACATGTTTTTTCCCATTTTTCGATTTTCGATTTCCAATACTTTTCCTTGGTATTCGTAATAATTCCCTAACAAGGAGCGTTTTGATTGGAACATACAGCTCATCCCATGAACTTGAACTTCGATTTCCACTTCTGCATTTTCTTTCGTTTCAATAATAGCGTCCATATTGATTTCTCGTGCTAATACCGCTCTTTTAGCACCTTTTTTACCCCAATAGTTGCATGTAAACCAGTTGGTACCAGTTGTCTCAGTACTCCAATGCATTTTCATATCTGGTGCAATTTCTCTTACGGTCATTAATACGGCCGGATCACCGAAAATAATCGCATCTGCCTTAGCGTCCGAGACAAATTTAATATAGCCATCCAATTCATCAATTTTCTCATTATGAAAAATTGCATTCATAGCCACATAAACTTTTTTACATTTTGAATGTGCTAGTTCAATAGCCTTTTGAACATCTTGACGAGTAAATTCTCCAGCAAGTCGTAAGCCGTAGCGTTGTTCACCGACCACAAACGCATCTGCACCTGCATCAATTAATGGCAAGATATCATTGACTGTTAAGGGAGTTACAAGTAATTCTGGTTTTTTCATTTTCTCTCACCTCTTCTTTTGCTTATAGCAACCCCATCCCCTACGGGTAGAATGACAGAATCATAATCAGGATGGCTCATTATCCAGTGGTTAAATTCATCAATTTTTTTAACAAGATTACGAATTCTCTTAGTTTCAATTTCCTGTTCTGCAACCAAACCTTTAAATAAAACATTATCCGTAATGATCATGCCATCATCTTTAAGATATTTAGCATACATCTCGAAAAACTTTTTATATTGACCTTTTGCAGCATCTATAAAAATGGCGTCGAATAAGGCATGTTCTTTAACAACATCTTCAACTTCTAGCGCATCACCTTTAATTAAAGTAATTTGATGACTGTGCTCCGAACGTTGAATAAATTGTTCAGCCGCCTCGATCCGTTCAAGATCACGTTCGATTGTAACAATATCGGCATGTGGCAGCGCATTGGCCATCCGTAATGCTGAATAACCAATCGCTGTTCCGACCTCAAGTATTCGATCTGAACGGTGAATCCGCAATAATTGAAGCATGGTTTCTATGCCCGACAGTTCCATAATAGGGACATGATGCACACTCGCATAATTCTCCATTTCTGTTAATAACGGATTTCGCTCAGAAATAAGACCTTCAATATAAGAATGCAGCTTTTCATTTAACAAGCTGCCCTCACCTCTATCCTTAAATAAGAATTGCATCGAAGATAGCAATTCTCTAAGTAAAATACTTTTATTATCTCTAACCAAAATGGTCTTTAGACATGAAAAAATAGCGTTCACAGTAATCTTTAGCATTAACGGGCAATTTTCCCGTCATCATGCATTCCAAGCAGCAGCTGCTTAGGTTACCTTTACTGTGAGTTACGCTATGGATCATTTATTAAACACTTGAATTATTTTATCATAAAACATCCGCAAGTTTCAATACAAAAACGAGGGAAAAGATGTTCCCCTCGTTTAAACCATTATTTTTTACTAGTAATATGCTTTGCTTTTTCTTTATTATGTTCTTCAAGTGTTTTTGTAAAAATAACATCTCCGTCCGCAGTAGCTAGAAAGTAATAAAAGTCTGTGTCCGCAGGTTCAAGTGATGCTTCAATTGAAGACTTTCCGGCACTCGCAATTGGACCAGGGGGTAAACCAGTATTTTGGTATGTGTTATATGGAGAATCCACTTCTAGATCCTTGTATAATACCCTGGCCTTGTGTTTCCCTTGCGCATAAAGAACGGTTGGATCTGTTTGGAGCATCATTCCCTTTTTGATGCGGTTATAAAAAACACTTGCGATTGTTTTACGGTCAGCTTTTTCCGTTGCTTCCTCTTCTACTAATGAGGCCATAGTCAATAGTTGATGAACGGAAAGCTTTTTCTTTTCACTTTTTTCTGCATATCCAGATAAAACTGTCCTTGTTTTCGTAAGCATTGCAGCAACCATTTCCTCAACAGACGGATTCTTTTTGTAAAAAGGATAGGTTGCAGGGTATAAATAACCTTCAAGCGGATATTTAACCGACGAATTTAGGATTTCTTCTGTTAATATATCAGGGTACTTAGCCATTAGTGTTTTAATAAATTCTTTGTCGTTTAATTTAATAAACACATCATTTTCATTCTGTTTAGTTGCTTTTGCCATTATCGCAGCAATTTCCTTCAGTTGTCTTCCTTCAGGAATCGTTATTTTAAAACTGGCTTGCGCCAGTACTTTTCCAGTTTTTAGGCGGCTGACGATTTCAGGGACATCCATAGAAGGACTTAGTTGATACTCGCCTGCCATAAATCCAGCTTCATTTTTTAACTTGACATAATATTTAAAAACCTTTGCACTTTTTATGATCCCTTTTGATTCTAATCTTTCAGCAATCCCTGTTACGGATGAACCCATCGGAATATCTACCTGTTTTAATTTCTTACTATCGGCGTCCACAGGCTTAAGCGCTGATTCAATATAGAAATATCCTCCGCCACTAATTAAGACAATAAATAATAGCAATAAAACAGTAATAATTAAAACGATCTTTCTGACAACTTTTGCTTCCTTTTGGTGTTCAAGCATTTTTTTGCGAATAACATCTTTTTTTGTATCTGTTTTCTCTGTTGTCATATGACTCCCCCTTCCCTATAGACCATGGAATGATTGACTAGGTTGGTAATATACTAATGTATTTCAAAAAAATAGACATCTTAATTATTTCAGCACATAGTAAGAAAAATGTCAATTTATCAATAAAATTGTCAGATGTTATCAGAAAAAGGTTCTGTTTAACTTGCTTGTTGATTTCCTCTACAGGCGCTTCGCTCCAATCAACATAGTGCCAAATCAACAATGAAACATAGCAAAAAAAAACCGGCCAATGAATCAGCCGGTTTATCCTATTCTATTCTTCGTCTTCTTGATCCTCGTTGAAGGTATTAAAAACTTCTTCAACCATATCCCATTCTTCTTCGGTTTCAATTTGCATTAACGGACCATATCCGCCGTCTTCTGTAGGAATATAGGCGTAGACGTGAATGTCGACATCCTCTTCTTCATCATCAAAAGAGCCTACTGGATAAAAGAATACATATGATTTTTCGAACTCTTCAGAATCAAAAGTAAAAAGTACTTCATGTAATTGCTCATTACCATTTTCGTCTACAAGTGTTATAAATTGATCTTCTTCATGTTCATGGTCGTGTTCGTTTACCATTTCTTCACCTCATTAATTTTTACTATCTAGATAGCCTTGCAGAATCATGACTGCTGCCATCTTATCAATTACTTTTTTCCGTTTTTTCCGACTTACGTCGGCTTCAAGTAAAACGCGCTCTGCTGCCATTGTTGTAAGACGCTCGTCCCATAAGATAGCAGGGACTGCAAATCTTTGTTCAACTTCAGTTGCGTATTGCATACTCGCTTCTGCACGCGGTCCAATTGTCCCGTTCATGTTTTTCGGCAGGCCGATGACAACTTTCTCTACTTGATACTCTTTTATTAATTGACCAATTTCCTCAAAACCAAACTCATTTTTTTCTTCATTGATTTTGAGAGTGGTGAGGCCCTGTGCAGTCCAGCCAAATTCATCGCTTAACGCAACACCGACTGTCTTCGTGCCTACATCTAATCCCAATACGCGCATTCATTAACCCTCTCGCTGTTGTTTAAGATAGGACTTTACTAATTCCTCAATAATTTCATCACGTTCAAGCTTGCGAATAATATTGCGGGCATCACGATGACGAGGAATATAGGCGGGGTCTCCTGATAATAGATAACCAACGATTTGGTTGATCGGATTGTAGCCTTTTTCCTGCAAAGCTTCATACACCTGAAGAAGAACATCGTTTATATCATGTTCAAATGGTTCTTCAGGAAAATTAAATCGCATCGTTTTGTCAAATGAGCTCATTGCATGCACCTCGCTTTTTATTAGAGGAGAAATGTTCTAATGTCTAGCTACAGCGCCTAGGAAAAAATGAACTACTTTTTTCCCTGGACAAGGCGCTCCGCTTTTCTAGTTACCTACATTTTACACTACTTTATTTTATTATCAAATGGATTTTACCCATTCCTCTACGAATTGAAGCGCTGCATCGAGCTTTTCTGGGTCTTTACCACCAGCTTGAGCCATGTCAGGACGGCCGCCGCCGCCGCCGCCGCAACGAGAAGCAACTTCTTTAATCAGTTTTCCTGCATGGTATCCTTTTTCAATTAGGTCCTTCGTTACTGCAGCAATTAAGTTAACCTTTCCTTCGTGTGCACTTCCCAAAACAATCACGACGGATCCAAGCTTTTGCTTCAAGTCATCAGCCATATTTCTTAGGTTGTTCATATCAGCACCTTGAACATTCGCCGCTAACACCGTTACTCCATCGATTTCTTTTACTTTAGAAACGAGGTTTCCAGCTTCGATATTTCCAAGTTTTGTTGCAAGAGATTCGTTTTCTCTATGAAGTTGTTTAATTTCAAGCATTAAACTATCAATGCGGTTCACGATATCTTTTGGATTGGTTTTTAGTTTCTCAGCAGCATCCTTTAACAAGCCTACCTGCTCATTTAGTGACTTGTATGCAGATTCACCAGTTACTGCTTCAATACGTCTCGTTCCAGCACCAATTCCGCCTTCAGAGATAATTTTAAATAATCCAATCACAGAGGTATTTGGAACATGGCATCCACCGCAAAGTTCAAGGCTGTAATCACCAACTCTTACTACACGGACAATATCACCATATTTTTCACCAAATAGAGCCATAGCTCCCATTGCTTTCGCTTCAGCAATGGGTTTTAAGCTGATGTCGAGTTCGATATTTTTCCAGATCTTTTCGTTAACGATTTTTTCAACTTGTTCCAGTTCTTCTGGTTTAATTTGGCCAAAATGCGAAAAGTCAAATCGGAGACGATCAGGTTCGACAAGGGAACCTGCTTGATTAACGTGCTCGCCAAGTACGTCTTTTAAGGCTTGGTGTAACAAATGTGTAGCTGTATGGTTTTTAATAATCTTGACACGATTTTCCGCATCCACCACCGCAGTCACTTTGTCGTTCGTCTTAATTGTTCCAGCTTTAACAATAACTTGATGAAGGTTTTGACCATTAGGTGCTTTCTGAACATCCTTAACTGCTACGGTGCTTCCTTCACCTTCTATCACGCCACGGTCGGCAATTTGTCCGCCGCTCTCGGCATAGAATGGTGTCACATCAAGAATTAATTGTACTTCCTCACCACTAGAAGCCGTTTCAACTAGTTCACCATTTTTAATAATTGCAACCACGGATGAATTCGTTTGGAGTTCATTGTAACCAACAAATTTACTTTCAACCTTAACATCTCGAAGGACCCCGCCTTGTACCTGCATTGAATCGACATCTTGTCTAGCTGCACGGGCACGTTCACGCTGCTGCTCCATTTCTACCTCAAAGCCAGCATGATCAACCTTCATCCCTTCCTCTTCAGCATATTCTTCAGTTAATTCGACAGGGAATCCATATGTGTCGTAAAGTCGGAAAATATCAGCACCTGTGATTGTGTCACTGCCTTTTTCTTTTTCCTTCTTAATCACATTTGCTAAAATCGCTAAGCCTTCATGGAGAGTCTCATGGAAGCGTTCTTCCTCACTCTTGATGACTTTTTGTATGAAATCTGTTTTGTCCTTTACTTCTGGATAGAAATCATCCATGATTTCGCCAACAACTGGAACGAGTTCATGCATGAATGGACGATTAATATTAATTTGTTTTGCATATCGAACAGCTCTGCGAAGCAGACGGCGAAGCACATATCCGCGACCTTCGTTAGAAGGTAGAGCCCCATCGCCGACAGCAAAAGCAACTGTCCGAATATGGTCAGCTATTACTTTGAATGCAACATCGATTTCTTTGTTTTGGCCGTATTTCTCACCAGAAATCTCTTCTGTAGCTCGAATAATCGGAATAAATAAATCTGTATCAAAATTGGTAGGGACATTTTGAACAACAGAAGCCATACGTTCTAATCCCATCCCTGTATCAATATTTTTCTTTGGCAGCGGAGTATACGTGCCATCTGGATTATGGTTGAATTGAGAAAATACCAAGTTCCAGACTTCAAGATAGCGGTCATTTTCACCGCCGGGATAAAGCTCAGGGTCTGTTGGATCGTTTCCATATTCGGGCCCGCGGTCATAAAAAATTTCTGTATTTGGACCACTTGGACCTTCCCCTATATCCCAGAAATTCCCCTCAAGTCGGATAATTCGTTCTTCTGGGATACCAATCGTGTTATGCCAAATATCAAATGCTTCGTTGTCCTCAGGATGGATTGTAACCGAAAGTAATTCTTGATCCCAGCCAATCCATTTTTCTGACGTTAAAAACTCCCATGCCCATTCAATCGCTTCCACCTTGAAATACTCACCAATGGAAAAGTTACCGAGCATCTCAAAGAAGGTATGGTGACGTGCTGTCTTCCCTACATTCTCAATGTCGTTGGTTCTAATTGATTTCTGAGCATTTGTAATTCTCGGATTCTCTGGAACAACCCGGCCATCAAAATATTTCTTTAAAGTTGCGACACCGCTGTTAATCCATAATAATGATGGATCATCATGGGGCACAAGAGATGCACTTGGTTCAATCGTGTGTCCTTTTTCTTTGCTAAAAAACTCTAAAAACATAGAACGAATTTGTGAGCCTGTTAAATTTTTCATTATGTAGACCTCCTTTATTTTTTGAAAAGCGGAAGCGCCCGTTAGCAGCGTATGGACTAGACTGCTCCGACTAAGATACAGGAAACACGGAGAGCGATAGCGATCCGATGTTGACTTATCATAGGGGGGAGATGGCTTGCTCACTGGCCGCGGGCGTTGGAGCCAGACTATAAAAAAGCATACAAAAAAGCCCTCATCCCCAAAAACAGGGACGAGAGCTCATCTCGCGGTACCACCCTGATTACGGATACACACTTCCGTATCCATCTCTCAAAATCCCTTAACGCGGGAAACGGCAGTGGTTAGCTGCACTCCAGATTAGCTTTCTGTCGTCCTTCATCTAGAGCTTCTTTCAGCCAAGGAAGCTCCTCTCTTCTACGCAAATGCGTTATAGATGGTCTACAACATACTCTATCCTTCAACATTTTCATACAAGTATTCTATATCACGAATTATAGCCACCGGAAAAAAGTTTGTCAATCAATCTTCCGCTAATGTGTGAGGTTCTTTTGCTTTTCTCCTGATAAAATGATTTTTTGCGTGGATAATCGCTACTTTTATCACAACTAGGACTGGTACTGCCAAGATTAGTCCCAGGATTCCCCCAACCTCTCCCCCAGCTGTTAACGCCAACATAATAATTAAAGGGTGCATATGAAGACTTTTCCCAACAATCATAGGAGATAAGATGTTTCCTTCAAGAAATTGAAGCCCAAAAACAATGACTAGTGTAATCAATACTAATTTTACCGATGATGTGGCAGCAATGATGACGGCTGGGACGGCCCCAATTATCGGTCCAAAATAGGGAATGACATTGGTGACACCAACAATTAGGCCTAATATTAACGGGTATTTTAAATGAAACAACCAAAACAAAAGGGCAGAGACACCGCCAATGATGAAACAAACCAAAAGCTGTCCCCTGATATAACTGCCAAGCGATTCATCGACATCTTTAAGGAAGAGTGTCCCTTTTTTCCGCCACTGCTTAGGTGTTATATACCAGAGTGTCCGTTTGATTAATGGAAAATCCTTTAACATATAAAAGGCAATGAATGGAATAATCATCATGATAAGTGCCGAATTGAGGAACCTAATTAATATATTGACGATAACTGTCAAGAGGGAGTCCAACTTCTTTTCAAATGCATCAATACCTTCATCAATTCTCGATTGCAAACCGTCTGGCCATTTTTTGGTGTTTGATTCAAGTGTTGCAATCCAACCCCTATATTGCTCCGCTAAAACGGGTGCACTGTCGGAGAGGTCTTTTAATTGGTCAATCATCGCCGGTACACCTTTATAGACGCCTAGGCCAATTCCTCCAAAAAATAGAATATAAATGAGAAAAATTGCAAGCCCTCGATGCAGCCCCTTTTGATGCAATTTCTCCACAATCGGATGAAGCAAATAGGTAATAAATCCTCCAATCGCAAAGGGGAGAATGATAATGACCAACACCCTAAGGATTGGCAGCCATACAAAACGAATTTTGAGAAAAACATAAATGGCAATTAATAAAAGGAGTACAAAACCGATACGGTAATACCATTTCATTCGAATTTCCACGCCTCCGAGCCTCCTTCAGGTTAGTTTTAGAGACCCTTGGTGGAATTATGCATTCAAAAAATCCCCCTCAGGTTCGAGGGGGATTTCATTCTAGAATAAAGCCCGTTTTACTTTCTTTGTCATTCTCTTCATATTGCGGGCTGACATCATATTATTTCTTGTGGCCACATTATACGCAGCCATCCCAGCACCAAAAGCAATCATAGTCGTCATCATTTTATTCATACGTTTCACCTCTTTAATAGACGTTAAATAAGTTTCAAACTAACTTTGATAACTTTATCGCTTAGCGCTTCCGCTTTTCTCTCTTAAAGGGTGTAACGACGTTCTTCTTCTTCAAACAAATCATCCAAGGAACTTAGTGACCCGTCTTCTTCGACTTGATGAGTACTGATAAGGCCTTTGTTTACTGAAAGTTCGATAAAGCAATTCCAGCAGTAATACTGGTTGATACCAATTTTACCGATATCCTTGCTTTGACAATTGGGACACTTAAACATGAAAAGACACCTCACGTATTATTTACATCTACGATAATGGCATCCTTTCCGATTGCTAAGGGCTTCCCGGATTGAATGACTTGTTTGCCTTCCGTAAGATCCGAAAAGAAGCCATCCGTGATTTCGTACCCTATGATTGTGCCCAATTCTTCCTGAAAATATACATCTTTTAATAAACCCAGGGATTCTCCACTTTTCGAAAGCATCATCATCCCGTCAATTGAATGTTGATGGGTAAATGTATATTCTGGATCTTTCAGCTTTTCTAAAGAGCTGGTATCCTTAATCATTACCCCATCTGCACCGAAGGAAGCCACTTGTTGGATATCCAAAAATAAGGATTGTTTGAAAAAAACGCCTTTTTTTACCAATAAGCCATTCACCTTGCCTGTGCTAGAAATACATAAATCACTAACTTCACCCATTTTTTGACCGCTTTTTGTATCAAAAACAGGCTGGCCTTTCAATAAGGAAAATGTCCGCAAAGAGTGTCCCACCTCCTGTGAACATTTCTAGTGTTAGTCAATCTCCATGAAATCATAAGGTGTAACGTTTTCCATGCCAACCATTGGATTGGCCCGCATGATTTCTTCTTCGTAGGAGACTGAAATTTGTTTATCACCATCAGTATTCTCTGCTTTAGGTGTGGTTTGTTCATGCCTTCCGCTCACATCTGGTTTTACTGCAATAGACTCTTGTAATTTTTGACATAAGGTTGTTTGACGGGAAAGTTCATCCGCTCTTTCGATACCCATTTTAAGAGCATCTACCTCACCGCAAAGGATCAGGGATTGTTTACTTCTTGTAATCGCGGTATAAATCAAATTCCGGCGTAACATTCGATAATAGCTTCTTGTCACGGGCAGGATGACAATGGGAAATTCACTCCCCTGCGATTTATGGACGGAACAACAATAGGCGTGAGTGATTTGATTTAAGTCCTGTCGCGTATATTCGACTTCATTGCCTTCAAAGGAAATATAAATCATATCCTGTTTTTCAGTGTTTTCTTTCGCATAGATAATCGAAATAATTTCGCCAATATCCCCGTTAAAAACATTGCTCTCTGGTTGATTCACCAATTGGAGAACCTTATCGCCAATTCGATATTTGACCTCACCAAATGCAATTTCCTTTCTCTTACCATCCGGGTTTGGATTAAAAATTTCCTGCAATAACACATTTAAACGATCAATTCCAGCAGGCCCCCTGTACATGGGTGCTAATACTTGAATATCCTTTGCCGAATAGCCTTTATTTTTGGCATTAAGGGCAACTTTCTCTACTACCTGTGTAACCTGTGCAGTGGAGCATTTAATAAACGAACGGTCTGCTTGCTTCACGGTGATATCCGCAGGCAAATAACCTTTTTTAATCTCGTGCGCTAGTTCAATAATCGAAGAGCCTTCTGCTTGACGGTAGATATCCGTTAAGCGTACGGTTGGGATTCGTCCAGATGTCAGCAAATCTTTTAAGACCTGGCCCGGTCCTACCGATGGTAATTGATCTTCATCACCTACCATGATCACCTGAATATTTTCTGGCAGCGCCTTAAACAATTGATTAGCGAGCCAAATATCAAGCATGGAGGTTTCATCTACGATGATAATTTTCCCTTCCAACGGGCTCGTATCATCGCGGTCAAACCCTTCTGTGCCATTAAATCCCAAAAGACGGTGGATCGTCACCGCTGGCAGTCCAGTGGATTCACTCATCCTTTTGGCAGCTCTTCCTGTCGGGGCAGCCAAAAGGAAAGGGAAAGGCTCACCTTTTTTCTGGTAATCCTTCGGCTCTAAGGAACATCCATGCAATTCTGCATAAAGTTCAACAATTCCTTTGATAACAGTTGTTTTTCCTGTTCCAGGTCCACCAGTTAACATCAACATCGGTGACATTAACGCTGTTTGGATAGCCTCTCGCTGTGTTGGAGCATACTGTACTCCCAGCCGTTCCTCTAAACTCCCTAATGCGAGGAGAAATTCAGATTCTGGAAATTGATCCTTATATTCCGTTTGTGCAAGGATCCGGTGGATATTCGTTACAAGCCCCTTTTCAGCAAAATATAAGGTGGGCAAATACACGCGTTTCTCTTCACCAATTAATTTACCCTCTTCTTGCAGCTTGATGACTTCATTAGAAATATCTATGTATTCGATTTGATCTCGCTTGTTCTCTTCTAAAAGTGCTTTTACTTGTTCTAATAAGTCCTCAGCCTTTATAAATACATGACCCGTCTGCATGCTTTCATTTTCAAGGATGTAGAGACAGGCGGCTTTAATTCGGTCGGGATGGTTTCCTGAAATCCCAAGTTGGTATCCCAACTCATCAGCCCGGCCAAAGCCGATGCCTTCGATATCTTCCACAAGCTTATAGGGATTCTTTTGCATAATTTCAAGCGTTTCATCTTTATATGCTTGATAAATTCGCATTGAAATCTGAGGTCCAAACCCATATTGATTTAAGGCAACCATGACTTGCTCAAGTCCTTGATGTTCCATCAATGTATCGTAAAGCATTTTTGCTTTTTCAGGAGGGAGCTTTGGAATGGAGTCAAGTAAACTCGGTTGATTGAGAATTTTGGAGATGGCATTTTCTCCTAAGGTTTCAACGATGTTTTCAGCAGTCTTTTTCCCAATCCCTTTAAACATTTCCCCCGATAAATAGTTGATTACCCCTTGTTTTGATTGGGGCATGTCCTTGCGGAAATGATTGGTATGAAATTGAAGACCAAACTTGGGATGATCCTTGAATTCCCCAAAAAAGATATAGGTTTCTTGTTCATGAATTTTGGGAAAATATCCGGTGACCACTGCTTCTTTGTCCTCATAGGAATGATTGGTTTCATCGACTCTTATCCGTAAAACGGTGTAAAGGTTTTGTTCATTGTGAAAAATGGTGACTATCGGTCTACCCTTAACAAATTTCCCTTGCTCGGCAAATAAATCCAACGTGTCTTGCTTTTCCATTTGGCACCCTCCCTTCTTGAAAAATAAGGATGATTATTGATTGTTTTCTAATAATTTTTTCGCATGACCTGCAAGCAGGTGATCCGGTTGAATGGCGAGAGCTTTATGGAACATTTCTAATGCTTTGGCCGGTTCGTCTTGAAATGCATAAGTAACACCTAAATTATAATAGGCGTCGGAATGATTAGGATCGAGCTCTATACACTTTTCAAATTGAATGAGCGCTTCAGGAATAAATTCTAACTGGGCAAGACATAATCCGTACTGAAAACGGGCCTCTGCATCGTTTTCATTTAGTTCCACACTTCTTTGTAAATAAGGAAGCGCAAATTTCCCTTGCTCCAACTGAACAAGCGTCAGCCCCAACATAAAGTAATTATCACTGGACTGAAGCCCCTTTTTCATGGCTGTTTCGAACATATTTTTAGCTTCGGGGAAAAGGTCCTTGCTAAATAACAAAGTTCCTATACTATAATAAGCTGCAGCAGCATTCTCATCTATTTTAATTGCCTTTTGATAAAAATTAAGCGCCTTTTCGTCGTCGCCCACCGCGGAAAGAACATTTCCGAAATTAATATAGGCAACAGGGTCGTTTGGGTTTTCTTGAATGGCTTCATTAAAGGCCTTTGCCGCCTCTTCCAAGTTGCCTTCCTGCATGTATTGTACACCTAATTGGTTTTTATCCATTATTACCACTCCAATCTAAGAGAAAGTATATCATATTTCATCAAAAAATAATTTCAAGTGCAGTAAGTGGTTTGAGCAATTTTCTGTTAGGTTGAAGTGAACAGGGGATTCCGCCGATTTTGGGAGGAATTCCGCCGATTGCAAAGGGAATTCCGCCAAATTGGATATTGATTCCGCCATCCTTTGAAGGAATTCCGCCGTCTATGTTATTTATTCCGCCAAACAGATTTTCTCACAAAAAAACCTGACTCCATGAGAGGAATCAGGTTACTATTATCCAACATATGTTAAACGTTCACCATTTTTAAAGACTTTATCAATAGTCCCACCGCCTAGACATTCGTCACCATTGTAAAAAACAACAGCTTGTCCTGGCGTGATGGCACGAATCGGTTCATCGAAAATAACCTCAACCTGGGCATCCTCCAACAGACGCACGGTTACGTTATTATCTTCCTGACGATAGCGGAATTTTGCGGTGCATTTAAATTCGGCTGGTTGCTCACGGTTCGACACCCAGCTGACTCCGACAGCGGTAATGGAGTCTGAATAGAGTTTTTCATTATGAAAACCTTGGCCTACATACAGGATATTTCTTTCTAAATCCTTACCGATGGCAAACCATGGTTCACCGGACCCGCCAATCCCTAGTCCATGCCGTTGCCCAATCGTATGATACATTAAGCCCTCGTGTTTCCCTTTGACTTCACCATCGAAGGTCTCCATGTTCCCTGGCTGAGCCGGCAAATATTGTCCTAAGAACTCTTTAAAATTCCGTTCTCCTATAAAACAAATCCCAGTGCTATCTTTTTTAGTAGCAGTAGCAAGGTTTGCTTCTTTAGCAATCTCCCGAACTCTTGGTTTTTCAAGATTACCAATCGGGAACATTACCTTACTTAATTGATCTTGGGTCAGTTGGTTCAAGAAATACGTTTGATCCTTATTTTCATCTAGACCGCGGAGCATTTTATATTCTCCATCACGAAATTCTACTTGTGCATAGTGACCGGTAGCTAAATAGTCCGCCCCTAAATTCATTGCATGCTCGAGGAAAGCTTTAAATTTAATTTCCTTATTGCACATTACATCCGGATTAGGGGTCCGTCCTGCTTTATATTCATCAAGGAAATAGGTAAATACCTTATCCCAATATTGTTTTTCAAAATTAACTGCATAATATGGAATGCCGATTTGGTTACAAACACGAATGACATCCTCATAATCTTCTGTTGCTGTACAAAAACCGGTGTCATCCGTGTCATCCCAGTTTTTCATAAATATGCCGATAACATCATATCCTTGCTGCTTCAACAAAAGTGCTGCCACAGAAGAATCTACACCACCCGACATTCCTACAACCACTCTTATATTTTTCGGATCTTTTTTCTCCATGATTTTCACCTCTCTTTTGCCCAAGGGTCTGTTAAACTTGCCTGTTGATTTCCGCTCCAAGCGCGTGAGGTTCGCGGGCGGTCCTGGGAGCCTCCTCGTCGCTGTGCTCCTGCGCGGTCTCGCCTGCCCCGTCCTCCAGCAGGAGTTTTCGCGCCTGGAACGTAGATCAACTGGGTGCCAAAATCAACTATAGGCTTTAACATAGCCTTGCCAAAAATAACATTCGATTTATTTTTTCAAACGTGAAACAATTCTTGCCGTTTCTTCAGCTGCCTTTACTACGTTGTCAGTAGTGGTATTATAGCCAAAGCTAAAACGGATGGAATTGGTTAAACGCTCTGATTGTTTTCCAAACATGGCAACAAGCACGTGGGATGGTTCAATGGAGCCCGCTGTACAGGCTGAACCGCTTGATACAGCAATTCCTGCTAAATCGAGATTGACTAGCATTGCTTCCACACTTGTCCCAGGAAAGCTTAAGTTTAATACATGCGGCAAGGATTTTTCAAGTAATCCGTTTATGTCAAATTCTACATCTAGTTCACGTAGCCGTTCGATCAACGTTCGCTTCAATCCCATAAATTGCTCACACTTGGCTTCCCGATGTTCATTTGAAATTAACACAGCTTCATGAAACCCAACAATGGCAGCAATATTTTCTGTCCCTGCACGTCTTTTTCTTTCTTGCTCACCACCGAAGGATCGTGGTGAGAGTTTTACAGTCGATCTTGAATATAGGAAGCCTGTTCCTTTTGGTCCATTGATTTTATGAGCAGACACTGATAACAAATCAATAAAACTTTGATCGACATCAATTTTTTCAACTCCATAGGCCTGGACCGCATCGGTATGGAAGATAGCTTGATGATCCTTTAATAACTGTCCAATTTCGTTAATAGGTTGAAGCGTCCCTACCTCGTTATTTCCATACATAATGGAAACTAAAATGGTATCTTCCCTTAAGGCTGAACGTAATTCATCCAAAGAAATTTGCCCTTTTTCATCAACATGTAAATAGGTGACTTCATAACCCATTTTTTCTAATCTTTGACAAGCGTGAAGAACTGCATGATGTTCCACTTTAGAGGTGATGATATGTTTGCCATTATGCTGATAGGTTTCAGCCACTCCAAATAACGCCATATTATCTGCTTCTGTTCCACCACTTGTAAAAATAATCTCGTTTTCCTTTGCGCCAATGCTGCCCGCTAAAACGGAGCGTGCTTGATCAATTAAATGACGGGCTTCCCTTCCATATGAATGGATACTGGAAGGATTTCCGAAAGTTGATTGCATTACCTCGATCATTTTATCAATAACCTTTGGATGCATAGGCGATGTTGCAGCATGGTCGAGATAGATTCGTTCCACAATTACACCTTCTATCAAAATAATTCTCAATGTTACTTTTTTACCCTAAATATAAAACATATATCCTTCTGGCTCTTCATCATTACTATGATTCGCTAAATCTTCTAGCGTAGTGTTTTCTAAAACGTCCTTAATCGCATCACGAATGCGAATCCACAATTCCCGCTTGGCAGGTTCTTCATCTTCAATCCCTTCAACCGGTGTAATCGGTCCTTCGAGAACACGAATTACATCTCCAGCTGTTATTTTTGATGGAGCATCAGTTAAGATATAGCCGCCGTATGCTCCACGAATGCTTTTTACTAACCCTGCATTACGCAATGGCGCAATTAATTGTTCTAAATAATGTTCAGATAGATCATTCGCTTGTGCAATCGTTTTTAATGAAGTTGGACCCTCACCGTGTTTTTTGGCAAGTTCAATCATAATCGTTAAGCCATAGCGCCCTTTTGTTGAAATTTTCATATCGCACCTCTATTTCATATAATATCTATTTATTAAGAAAATGACGTTCTTAGCTGTACCTACAATGGAACCACAATTAAGTTTATAAAACTATCCTAACATAATAAAGGCAGTGTGAGCAGAGCTAGGCTTCACCAATTTTAAGTGAAATGACTATTTTCACTCAAACTGGATTTACCGATTCGTCTTGCGACGCTCCGCCCCTTTTCTACAAAATCCATAGTAATTTGATAGGCATTAAGATTATATCATATTCTTCTTTAATATGCTTTTTCAACAGAAAATGATAAAGTAAGGCTATATTAAGTCAGATTGTGATTAAATTTTGGAGAGATGTAATATGCAGCAGCAAAAGCCTTTAGCATTCCGAATGCGGCCTAGAACGATCGAAGAAGTTGTCGGGCAGCAGCATTTGGTTGGCGATGGAAAAATAATTTCAAGAATGGTAAAAGCGAAACAGCTGACCTCGATGATATTATATGGACCGCCTGGCATTGGCAAAACGTCCATTGCCAGTGCGATTGCAGGCAGCACTAAATATGCCTTTCGAACTCTTAATGCTGTTACAAATAATAAAAAAGATATGGAAATTGTTGCAGCAGAAGCAAAAATGTCGGGAAAAGTGATTTTGCTTCTCGATGAAGTCCATCGTTTAGATAAAGGGAAGCAGGATTTTTTATTACCATATCTAGAAAACGGAATGATTGTATTAATTGGCGCTACCACTAGTAATCCATATCATGCCATTAATCCTGCTATCCGGAGCCGCTGTCAGATTTTTGAGTTAAAGCCGTTAACTCCTGATGAAGTGATACAAGCATTAAATCGGGCCCTATTGGATGAGGAGCGGGGATTAGGGAAAATCAAAGTGGAGATTGCAGAGGAAGCATTACTACATTTTGCCCAAGGATCAAATGGAGATGTAAGGAGTTCTTTAAACGCATTAGAATTAGCCGTATTATCCACGGATAAAGGTGAAAATGGCATCATACATATCAATGTGGAAACAGCTGAAGAATGTTTGCAAAAAAAGAGCCTCGTTGCTGATAAAGACGGGGATGGGCATTATGATGTCCTATCTGCTTTTCAAAAGTCGATTCGCGGAAGCGACGTCAATGCCGCTCTACATTATTTAGGGCGATTAATCGAGGCTGGGGACCTGCCAAGTATCAGTCGAAGATTAATTGTGATCGCCTATGAAGATGTCGGGTTAGCTAATCCACAAGCTGGAGCCCGCACATTAGCAGCGATTGAAACAGCAGAAAGAATTGGCTTTCCCGAGGCAAGAATACCCCTAGCAAACGCTGTGATAGAATTATGCCTGTCACCAAAATCTAACTCGGCAGTCCTAGCTATACAGTCTGCACTCGAAGATATCCAAAAAGGCATCGTCGGCGAAGTACCTGACCATCTCAAGGATGCTCATTACAAAGGGGCAAAAGAACTTGGCAGAGGAATCGGCTACAAATATCCTCATGACTACGAAAATGGCTGGGTCCCACAACAATACTTGCCCGACAAACTAAAACACAAACAATACTACCAACCCAAAAAAACAGGAAAATTCGAACAAGCTCTCGCCATCGTCTACGAAAAGTTAACAAGAAAAAAATAGGTGTCAGGCACCATGTGAAAAATTCACATGGTGCCTGACACCCTTTTCTTTTTTATGAGGCTACATCTCGTTTTTTGAAAACA
Organism: Bacillus sp. sid0103; assembly: GCF_019219025.1. Next base: position 39,661 of record NZ_JAHUWN010000009.1, read on the forward strand.
ACGAATGCCGATATTTGGAAAACAGCAAAATAGATGAGCAGCATGATGACTGAGAAGGACATTGACATTCCTTGAACCATTGGTGCTCCTTCTACATACTGCATTAGGTTTGTGTTGGCAAATAAGATGTATTTAGCCCAGCTAAATTTCAGGGACAACAATACAGTAAATTGGGCACCAGTAAACAATAAAAACAAGGATAAGCCGATTGCTAAGGAACTGTTCCTGAATACGGATGAAATCATGAAAGCCATTGTCGCTAACATTATCGTGTCAATCGAACTTAATCCATAATAGACCAGCAAATGGACAATAATCGGTTGTTCGGTTACCTGGCCATTAGCATAATTCAAATATGGAACCGGATGGTCTGGCAATCCAAAAAGAATGGCACCAATCAGGGTTGAGAAAACAAAGAGAATTGCCAGCATCAACACAGCAAACAATAGGACAGTCAAATATTTCGAGGTCAAAATTTTGCTCCGGTTTATCGGTCGAATTAATAACAATTTGATTGTTCCCCAGTTGAATTCACTTGCAACAATTCCAGCTGAAATGATAATGGTAAAAAGGCCTGCAAGGATAATAAGTTGAGATGTATCTTTTACAAACGTCCAGACATTATATTTTTCATTGAAGGGAATATGATGCTTGATACGGTAGTCATTAATGGCGATTTCTTCCTTGAAATATTGCTTCTCGAGCTTTGAATTGCTTTGCTTCATCTGCTTTTTCAACGCTTCATTTTCCTGTTGTAATGTTTGTTCCCAGTTTTTATCTAGGCTGAAATCCTTTTCCTGGTATTTGTGAAAAATCCCAAAGATGGATGTGATGACAATAAGAATCGCAATCATTACATAGGTGCCAGGGCGTTTAAAAATTTTCATCCACTCATTTTTAATTAAATTAACCACGATTAGGCACCCCCTTATCAGCTGTCAATTCAAGGAAGCGATCCTCTAACGTCTTCGCAACTTCTCTAATCATAAAAACTTGAATATCCTCACTAACAAACGTTTTAATTAACAACGGAATTTGTTCTTTTGGCATTTCAACTGTTATCCCATTCCTTGACCGATTTGCCCGGACATTAGGATAGTGAACTTCAATCAAATTCAAGGCTTTATCTGCCGGGACTACTTCTAGTTCATAGGTCATTCCAGCAGCTCCGTGAACAAGCTCTTGGACAAGCTGGACATCAATCAAACGGCCATTTTGAATAATGCCAATTCGGTCACACATCATTTCCATTTCTGAAAGCAGATGGCTTGAAACAATAACGGCCAAATTTTTTTCACGGGCTAGGAGGCGGACATAGTCACGGATTTCTCGAATGCCTGCCGGATCTAATCCATTTGTAGGTTCATCGAGAATTAAAACTTGAGGGTCATGCAATAGACATTGAGCCAATCCTAATCTTTGTCTCATTCCCAAGGAATAGGTTTTTACTTTATCGTGAATTCTGTCAGATAGACCTACAAGTTCCACAATCTCGGCTATCTTCTCTTTTGAGATACCATTTGCCATCCTTGCATAGTGAATTAAATTTTGATACCCTGTCAAAAATTTATACATTTCTGGGTTCTCTACAATTGCACCGATATGACGAACTGCGTCTTCGAAACTAGTTTTTATACTAGAACCGCCAACCTCAATATCCCCTGAAGTGATGGCCATTAACCCTACAATCATTCGAATCGTCGTTGTTTTACCAGCTCCATTTGGGCCTAAAAAGCCAAAGACCTCTCCTTTGTTAACTTGAAAGCTTATGTTATCTATGATAGTGCGGCCTTTAATTACCTTCGTTACATTTTTCAATTCAACAATAGTTTCCAAACTCTCTCTCCTCTCTATGTATCGTTATCTAGTTTATCTTATTGCAGAAAAATTTTCCTCCTTATAACTTCCTAAATAATTGATTAACTGGTTAATTTAGACTCTCAATAATGATGGTTTCGGCAAATTTCAACAAAATATTCATACACTTCTCGCGGAACGTTACCTATTTTTTTGTAAGATATGATTAGAGTTCTAATTAATGAAAGGAAGTGGACCATGCTATTAAAATCTCGATCTGAGTCTGTTGAATTAAAAATTATGAGATCATTAAGCATACAAAGCAATTTATCTCCAAAAGAAAGGAAGTACTATTTTAAGCTTGAAAAAGGCTACCAGGGTGAATTAATGTTTGATCTGTTAACCGAAAAACTCCAAAGTGATATGTTAGTAATAAACGATTTGTGCCTAGAAATGAACGACACAATGTTCCAAATTGATACCGTAATAATTGCTCAAGATACAATTTATCCTTTTGAAGTAAAAAACTATACCGGGAATTATTTTTATGACTCTGAAGGTTTTCATAAAATTTCTGGGCCCGATATAACTAATCCATTAGACCAGATAAAACGCTGTAAACTATTACTCCGCCAGTTACTTCATAATCTTGGATATAAAATATCCATTGAACCGTTCGTCATCTTTATTAACCCCGAGTTTACATTATATCAAGCGCCACTTAACCAGCCGATTATTTATCCAACTCAGATTAATGGTTTTATGAAAGAATTTGATATGACACCATCAAAGCTAAATGACAGGCACAAAAAGTTAGCTGACCGATTAATATCTCTGCATTCAAATGAATCACCCTATTCCAGCCGATTACCTACTTATGAATATCGAAAACTGACGAAGGGGATCGTTCATACAAAATGCGACTCATTTATGGTTTCTGGTGGAGAAAAGGTTGTTGTATGTGAAAAATGTGGAGATGTGGAAGATATCGAATCAGCAGTGCTGCGCTGCGTGGAAGAACTAAAATTTCTTTTTCCTGATCTAAAAATTACTACTGGTTTGGTTTATGAATGGTGTAAGGTGATTAAGTCAAAGAAGATGATTAGGAGGATATTAATGAATAATTATAAAGCAATAGGTTATGGTCGATGGTTCTATTATGAATGAATTGTGAATGGTGTTTGTTAGAGTCATTAATCTTCTGTTTTGGTCACTTAGTATTTTCTAAGTGATCATTTTATATTTCTCTTATACCATTCAGACAATTAGAACCTCACTACGTTACCCTCTTATCCTTTTTTCACAGCTTCGGGCACGTAACACCACCCTACGTTACCCTCTCACCCTTTTTTTACTGGTTCTGGCACGTAACTCCATCCTACGTTACCCTCTCACCCTTTTTTTACTGGTTCGGGCACGTACGACCTTCCTATGTTACCCTCTCACCCTTTTTTCACTGGTTCGGGCACGTACGATCTTCCTATGTTACCCTCCCATCTTCCTTTACAGTAGTTCGGGCACGTAACAACACCCTACGTTACCCTCTCACCCTTTTTTTCACAGTTTCGGGCTCTTACGACCTTGTAGTAAAAGAAAAACCCCAAACCAAAAGGTTCAGGGCCCGATAAACACTTATTTTTCATCCGATACACGTTGAATTTTGATGCTGCTTAATAACTGCCGCACCACATAGCTTGCCATGATTAGACCGGCAGCTGATGGAACAAAGGCATTAGATGCTGGCGGCATTTGGGCTTTGCGGATGGGTGCATTTTCATTTCCTACTTCTTTTTTAATATCTTCGCGAATCACAATTGGGCTTTCATCGGAAAAAACAACCGGAATACCTTTGTGGATTCTTTCTTTACGCAGTTTCGTACGGATGACTTTCGCAATCGGATCCGTATGGGTCTTTGAAATATCGGCAATTTTAAAACGGGTCGGGTCCATTTTATTGGCTGCCCCCATACTTGAGATAATCGGGATATTTCTTTTTAGGCATTCCTTCATTAAATGAATTTTATAAACGATTGTATCAGAAGCATCGACGACGAAATCTAATTTGTGACTAAAAATTTGTTCATATGTCTCTTCGGTATAAAACATTTTTAAAGAAATGACTTCACAATCTGGATTAATATCTCTAATCCGCTCCTCCATAATTTCTACTTTCGGTCTTCCAACTGTGGAGAGAAGGGCAATCAGTTGGCGGTTGATATTGGTAATATCGACATCGTCTTTATCTATTAAAATTAACCGGCCTACTCCAGAACGGGCTAACGCTTCAGCAGCAAAAGAACCTACTCCACCGATTCCTAAAACAGCGACCGTACTATTTTTCATAATATCAAGGCCCTCTTTACCGATGGCAAGTTCGTTACGTGAAAATTGATGCAGCATTATGTTCACTCCAATTTATTAAATTCATTACGTTTCTTTTTCCCGATTAAAAATATATCATACACTCCATCAAAAACAAGTATCTTGATAGGAATTATAGTATTCAAAGCGAAATAAAACCTCCTGTTACAGCCAGGAGGTTGATGGTAAGCAGATAGAAAAAGAGTCCCAATGATGCCGTCACTTTCAATTCCCTAGTTTTGATCCCGCATTTAGCAGGTGGGTGTCCTGTTCCCGAAATTGTAAGTCCCCTAACCCGCAGTAGGGTGAGGCATTTACGCATTCAGGAAACTCTAGACTCCCGAAGAAATAATGTTCGGTCAAAACTTCAGGCAACGCAACGTACATTTCAGGACTCTTTTTGTTGCTCTTATAATAGCATATTAGAAATCGGGATTCAAGGAATCACGAAAGCGATTTCCTGCTATTTTTTTACATTAAGTGACAAATTTAATTCCTTTAATTGAGCCTCGGAAACTTCACCTGGAGCATCTGTTAACAAGCAGCTAGCACTTGCAGTTTTCGGGAATGCAATAGTATCTCTTAAGTTGGTGCTGCCAGCAAGAAGCATAACCATTCGGTCTAATCCTAGTGCAATACCGCCATGTGGAGGTGTACCGTATTCAAATGCATTCAATAAGAAACCGAATTGCTCATTTGCCTGTTCAGGTGTAAAGCCAAGAATGTTAAACATCTTTTCTTGGATCGGCCGTTCAAAAATACGGAGTGAGCCGCCACCTAACTCATATCCATTTAAGACAATGTCATAAGCTTGCGCACGTACTTTGGAAGGATCAGAATCTAAATATTCAAGGTCTTCCCTAAACGGCATCGTAAATGGATGGTGGGCAGCGTAATAACGGCCTTCTTCTTCATCATACTCAAGTAACGGCCAGTCAGTTACCCATAAGAAATTGAACAAACTAGGATCAATTAAATTTAAATCTTTCGCAAGCTTTTGTCGAAGGGCGCCTAAAGCATCGGCAACAACCTTTTTCTTATCGGCAACAAATAGAAGTAAGTCTCCTTCAGCCGCTTCAAGTGTCGCTCTAAGGGCTTGTGCGTCCTCTTCAGAGAAGAATTTAGCGATTGGACCCTTTAGCCCTTCAGCGTCTACTTTAAGCCAAGCAAGCCCCTTCGCGCCGTATACAGCCACGAACTCGGTTAAGGCATCAATGTCTTTGCGTGAGTAGTTGTCGGCTGCACCTTTCACATTGATTGCTTTTACTTGACCGCCATTTGCCACTGCTGAAGCAAACACTTTAAAGCCAGAATCCTTGACGATTTCGGAAAGGTCAACAAGCTCTAATCCAAAACGAGTGTCAGGTTTATCAGAACCATAGCGGCTCATGGCTTCGTCATAGGTCATTCGCGGAAAAGCGTCAGGCAGGTCAACACCCTTCACTTCTTTCATTAACTTTGTCATCATTTTTTCCATCATGCCCATGATATCTTCTTGGCTTAAAAAGCTTGTTTCGATATCGATTTGGGTAAATTCTGGCTGACGGTCTGCACGTAAATCCTCATCGCGGAAGCAGCGTGCAATTTGATAATAGCGTTCAATTCCGCCCACCATAAGCAACTGTTTAAACAACTGTGGTGATTGCGGTAAGGCATAGAATTCACCAGGATGAACACGGCTTGGAACCAAATAATCACGTGCTCCCTCAGGAGTGCTTTTCGTCAAAATTGGTGTCTCAATATCTAAGAAGCCTTCACCATCAAGAAAATCTCTGATTTGCTTTGTCACTTGATGACGCATCTTTAAGGTTTCAAAAATAACGGGACGACGGAAATCTAGGTAGCGGTATTTTAAACGGACATCTTCTGACGCATCTGTTTTATCAGAGATCATAAACGGCGGTGTTTTTGCCTCATTTATAATTGTTACTTTTTCCGCCTGTACCTCAATTTTCCCAGTTTTTAAATTTTCATTGACGGTCGCCACATCGCGCGCTACAACAGTACCAACAATATCTAAAACAAACTCATTACGGATTTTTTCAGCAATTTGCAATGCTTCTTTCGATAAATCAGGATTAAAAACTACTTGTACAACCCCTGAACGGTCGCGAAGATCAATAAAAATTAATCCCCCAAGGTCGCGTCTTTTTTGGACCCAGCCTTTCAATGTTACCTTTTCACCGACAGCTGATTCAGGAACTTCCCCACAAAAATATGATCTGCCAAACATAATTATCCTCCTCTTATTCCTGCAACTCTTTAAATTGTGTAATAAAAGCTGCTAAATCAATTTCTACTTGCTCACCTGTAGCCATATTTTTTACATTGATTTTATTGTTTTTAAGTTCCTCATCACCTAAAACAGCTACAAACTTAGCTTTTAGACGATCAGCTGCTTTAAATTGAGCTTTAATTTTTCGATCCAAATAATCTCTTTCTGCTGAAAAACCTGCTCGTCGTAGCTGCTGTAACAATCCAACGGTATAATCTTTTGCTTCTTCCCCGAGTGCAGCAAGGTAACAATCAATGCCTTCGTTGACCGCAAGCTCAATCCCTTCTGCTTGAAGAGCCGCAATGAAGCGTTCAATACTTAACGCAAAGCCGATACCTGGTGTCTCAGGTCCGCCAATTTCTTCTGCTAAACCATTATAACGACCGCCACCGCATAATGTGGTGATGGCCCCAAATCCCTCGGCATTACTCATAATTTCAAATGCCGTGTGATTGTAATAATCGAGCCCGCGGACTAAGTTGGCATCGACCTCAAAAGGAATATCCAATTGGGTTAAATATTTCTGTAATTTTTCAAAATAATCTTTTGAAAAATCATTTAGGAATTCAAGAATCGATGGTGCTGTTCTCATCAATTCATGCTCGCGGTCCTGCTTACAATCCAAGATTCGGAGCGGATTTTTTTCAAGGCGATTTTGACAGTCATGACAAAATTCACCGATTCTTGGTTTGAAGTGATTGACAAGCGCTTCACGGTGGGCATTCCTACTTTCTTTATCTCCAAGGCTATTAATAATCAGTTTCAGCTTTTTTAAGCCCATTTCTTTATACAAGTTCATTGCGAGCGAAATGACTTCTGCATCAATGGCAGGATCATTACTGCCTAATGCTTCAATGCCAAATTGGACAAATTGACGAAAGCGGCCTGCTTGCGGACGTTCATATCTGAACATGGGTCCCATATAATACAGCTTCACTGGTTGATTGGCGAGCCCAAACATTTTCTTCTCCACATAAGAACGAACTACCGCTGCGGTACCTTCTGGTCTTAGTGTGAGACTACGTTTGCCCCGGTCTTCAAATGTGTACATTTCCTTCTGAACAATATCAGTACTATCGCCAACGCCTCTTGAAAAAAGATCGGTATGTTCGAATATTGGCGTGCGAATCTCTTTATATTGATATTTCTCACATAGTTCACGAGCTTTTGCTTCAATCAGTTGCCACTTTTCTACCTCACCAGGCAGAATGTCTTGCGTTCCTCGTGGAATGCTAATGGACATAGTGGAAAACCTCCTTATTTTTTCTTATGTAAATAGACAGGACACTCCCGCATTTTCTTTAAAAAACAAAAAACTCCCATCCCTTGTATGAAATACAAGGGACGAGAGTTTGATTTATCCCGCGGTGCCACCCTAGTTGAAGGCATAAAACAATATGCACTTCCTCTTTAACAGTTAACGCCTGCTACGTTCATCTCCTACTAGAGGGAAACCTTTTTCAGAGAGAAGCCTACGGAGTGTTCCTTCATTAAGTTTCATGTAGAAATGCTTTCAGCCCGGGACATTTCCTCTCTTTTCATGAATTTGCTTAATTACTATGCTCCATCATTGGTATATCACAATATGTCATTTTATTTAATTAATATTACGGAGCATTGCTGGTATTGTCAATAGCCATTTATGATCTTTCTAGATGTTTTTTTAACTTTCTGACATCACCAATCGTTATTCCAAATTCTGATGCAAGTTCAAACGAGTTTGTATGCTGTTCCTTTTGAATAAAATCATGAAAATCAACACCGAAAAGTCGTCCATCCATTGATTGGATGTTCATTCCTTTTTCACTTGCTCTCATTCCTAATCACCTCAGCCTTTTCTTCGATATTGATAGTATCTCCACCATTAGTGAAAAACTTGCATATGGATAAGTATTTCTCACCAAATTGGACAAAATTAGCAATTAAGGAATGATTTTCAGCTTTTTATACGCTAAAATAAATAGAAAAGGAGGTTGTTATGCTCAAAAAATTTAGTTTATTGCTATTATCTATTATTCTTATTTTTGGCGCTTTCATGCCTCAAGGGAAAAGTGTGGCATCGACGGGATCGATTACGATTTCCAGTGATTTTATCAATGTTCGCGGCGGTCCTGGCCTTAGCTACCCCCTTATAAAAACGGTAAATCGGGGTGAAAAGTATCCGATTGTGAATGAACAAGGTGATTGGATTGAAATTCAATTAGCATTTGGTCAAACAGGATGGCTAGTTAATTGGCTAGTCACCAAAGAAACAGATTCAAATAATATGGATGTCCTAACAAATTCCACAGTAAAAAATACTACAGGTATTGTAAACGGTGATACCTTAAATATGCGCAAAGAACCATCCACATCAAGTCCCGTTATTGGAAAACTTACCAATGGGACAAGTATAAATATTTATTCACAGCAAAATAATTGGTTGGAAGTTGGTTTTTCTAATTTAAGGGGATGGGTTCTTTCTGAGTTTATTGACAGCCAATCAACAGGTACCCCATCATCAGTTCCCCAGAAGAATCGCTACACTGGAACGGTAACAGCTAACAGTCTTAGTGTCCGCTCAAGCGCTTCATTAAATTCAAACCTTATTGGTTCTGTTACCATGGGACAGAGTTTTACGATTGTAGAAGAAAAGAATAATTGGGCAAAAATAGAATTTAAGTCTGGTAGTTTCGGATGGGTAGCCGGTTGGTTTCTTGAGAAAAAAGCTTTGGAATCCCACATTGGACAAGCCGTGAAGGAAAGTATCATTACGATTGTACATAACGGCACAAATATCCGCAAAGGACCAGATGTCCAAACAGATGTTGTCGAGCGTGCCAATCAAGGAGGTACTTATTCCGTTCAACGGGTCATCAACGACTGGTATGAGATTAAATTAAAAAATGGACAAACAGGATATATTGCCGGCTGGCTTGTTTCTATAAACGGAACCAAACCACAGATTCAAAAGCCTGGTGCCGAAGAATATCTTAAGAATAAAACGATTGTTCTTGACCCAGGACATGGCGGCACTGATAAAGGGGCAACAGGAGTTAGCGGAACGTATGAGAAAGATCTTACTCTCCGAACTGCGCAGCTTTTAGCAGATAAATTAACAACCGCAGGAGCTGCTGTTTACATCACGAGAAAAAATGACTCTTATTTACAACTTGCCTCTCGAGTGAACTTAGCACGTACTTACAATGCGGATGCCTATATCAGCCTCCATTACGACAGCAATTTAGACCCAAGTGCCCGGGGAATGACTGGCTATTTTTATCATTCCTATCAACAAGCCTTGGCTGAATCAGTTTTCGCTTCCACAATTGGGCAAACGAAAATGAAAAGTCGCGGTGTTCGTTTTGGCGATTTCTATGTGATTCGTGAAAATAGTCAAAAAGCTGTTTTATTGGAGCTTGGCTATTTAAGCAATCCACAAGAAGAAATGACCATAAAATCACGAGGGTTCCAAGAAAATGCCACTGATGGTGTTTATGATGGATTAGCCAGATATTTTAAAGAATACCCATAAAGGCACTAGGTAAAAAAAGGCTTAGCACTTATTTAAGTGCCAAGCCTTTTTTATGATTTACTTTCTAAAATCAACGTCACCGGACCGTCATTAATTAGTTCGACATCCATCATGGCACCGAATCTGCCGGTTTCCACACGGATACCTTTTTCACGCAGCAAGTTATTAAAAACCTCATAAAGTTCAACCGCTTGTTCTGGGCGTGCGGCATCCATGAAGTTTGGTCTTCTTCCCTTTCGGCAATCACCGTAAAGTGTAAATTGCGATACAGAGAGAATTTCACCACCAACATCCAATAAAGACAGATTCATTTTTCCATCTTCATCTTCAAAAATACGGAGATTGACAATTTTATCAGCAAGATAAGCGGCGTCTTCTACTTTGTCATTATGGGTCACACCGACAAGTAAGACTAGCCCCTTTGTAATTTGACCTGTTACTTCCCCGGCAACAGTTACGCTGGCACTTTTACTTCGTTGAACTACTACACGCATTTCGATACTCCTTAATTCATCATACGACGTACAGAATAAATATCTGGGATCTGTTTAATTCGCTCGACCACTTTTTGCAAGTGGGCCACATTGTGGATGGCAATCGACATGTTAATCGTGGCCATTTTATTTCGATCCGTTTTACCAGAAACAGCCGAGATATTTGTTTTCGTTTCATTTACCGCTTGAAGTACCTCATTCAGAATCCCTCTCCGGTCGTATCCACTAATTTCAATATCAACATTATATTCTTTCCGGTCATTTAAAGAAGATTCCCATTCGACCGGAATTAACCTTGATTGAGCATCATTTGAGTCGATATTCGTGCAATCTGAGCGATGTACGGATACCCCACGACCCTTGGTAATAAAACCAACAATCTCATCTCCTGGCACTGGGTTACAGCATCGAGATAATCGAATGAGTAAATTATCAATGCCAGAAACACGGACACCGGATTCTCGCTTTTTCGTCGCTGGGAAGGTTTTTAGGTCCGTGATTGCATTCGTAATATTCGAACTTTGTTCTTGATCTCTCTTTTTGCGCCATTTCTCAGTTAGACGGTTGGCCACTTGTAAGGCAGTTACACCATTATAACCAACCGCTGCATACATATCTTCATCACTGGAAAAATTAAACTTCTCGGCAACCTTTTTCAGATTGTCCGACGTTAATATTTCTTTAATATCGAATTCCATATTACGGATTTCTTTTTCTACCAACTCTTTACCTTTATCTACATTTTCATCACGGCGCTGCTTCTTAAAGAAGGCCCGAATTTTGTTTTTCGCTTGCGAAGTTTGCGCGAGCTTCAACCAATCCTGACTTGGACCATAAGAATGTTTCGATGTAAGGATTTCGATAATATCTCCAGTTTTGAGTCGATAGTCAAGGGTAACCATTTTGCCATTCACTTTTGCACCTATCGTCTTATTGCCGATTTCAGAATGAATACGATAAGCAAAATCAATAGGAACAGAACCAGATGGCAACTCGATCACATCACCTTTTGGCGTAAAAACAAACACCATATCGGAAAATAGGTCAATTTTCAATGACTCCATAAACTCTTCCGCATTGGCGGTATCATTTTGAAACTCAAGGATTTCTCTAAACCAGGTCAATTTTTGTTCGAAAGAAGTTGTTTCGTTAATCGCTTCTTTCCCCTCTTTATACGCCCAGTGAGCAGCAACCCCGAATTCTGCAATCCGATGCATCTCATTCGTTCTAATTTGAACCTCAAGCGGGTCTCCTTTTGGACCGATTACGGTTGTATGCAAGGATTGATACATATTGGGCTTCGGCATTGCAATATAATCCTTAAAACGGCCCGGCATCGGCTTCCAGCAAGTGTGAATAATCCCTAAGACAGCATAGCAATCTTTAATGCTGTTAACGACGATGCGAACAGCTAGCAGATCATAAATTTCGCTGAACTGCTTATTTTGCAAAGCCATTTTTCGGTAGATGCTATAAATATGTTTAGGACGTCCAGAAAGTTCAGCTTTTATGGCCACTTCTCCCATTCGGTTCTTTACTTCTTCAATAACATCCTCCAAATATTGCTCACGTTCGGCTCGCTTCTTTTTCATTAAGTTTACAATTCGATAATATTGCTGCGGATTTAAATATCTTAATGCTGTATCTTCTAGTTCCCATTTAATCTTAGAGATACCAAGACGATGTGCCAAAGGTGCAAAAATTTCAAGTGTTTCGTTTGAAATCCGACGCTGCTTTTCTAAAGGAAGATGTTTAAGCGTCCTCATATTATGCAAACGGTCGGCAAGCTTAATAAGAATAACTCGGATATCCTGAGCCATGGCCACAAACATTTTTCTGTGGTTCTCCGCTTGCTGTTCCTCATGAGATTTGTATTTAATTTTCCCTAATTTTGTTACGCCGTCGACAAGCATCGCCACTTCGTCATTAAAAGCTGTTTCAATATCCTTTAAGGATACATTTGTATCTTCAACGACGTCGTGAAGAAAACCAGCAGCGACCGTGGCAGGATCCATCTCCAAGTCTGCTAAAATGCCAGCAACCTGGATGGGATGAATAATGTAGGGCTCTCCCGATTTTCTATATTGTTCACGATGAGCATGTTTTGCGAATTCGTAGGCATTTTTCACCAATTCAACATGATCCTCATTTAAGTAGTTCCGAGTCTTGTCGATGACTTGGTCGGCTGTCAACACTAAATCATTCGCCATGAAATCACCTTTATTTTCGTCTCAATTTATTTATATAAATGTCATTCACAAAAAATTTGTTCTTTAATATGAATGATTGTTACTATTATCGAAAAAAATAGCCAAGATGTAAAGGGATTGAGTTGTTTTTTTTATTCTATCGCTCTGATAAACTTGCCTGTTGATTTCCGTTCCAGGCGCTTCGCTTTCCGCGGGCGGTCCGGGGAACCTCCTCGTCGCTGCGCTCCTGCGGGGTCTCCCCTGCCCCGTCCTCCCGCAGGAGTCTTCGCGCCTTCCACTCCAATCAACAGGGTGCCAAAATCAACAATAAGCTTTAACATAGCCTATTATATAAAGAGAGCACTCGCCTCTCGAGTGCCCTCATCAATGGTTTAATAATGCATCAATGTTAAAACATCATAACCATCAAGTTTTTTTCTACCTTCTAAATAGCTTAACTCAACTAAGAAAGCGATACCAGCAACTACGCCGCCAAGTTGTTCCACTAATTGAATCGTAGCGTCGATGGTGCCACCAGTGGCTAACAGGTCATCAGTGATAAGGACACGTTGGCCCGGCTTGATCGCATCTTTATGGATTGTTAGTGTATCTTTCCCATATTCAAGGCCATAACCCACTTTAATGGTTTCCCTTGGAAGCTTACCTTCTTTACGGACTGGGGCAAAACCAATGCCTAAAGCGTATGCCACTGGACAGCCAATTATGAAACCACGGGCTTCAGGTCCAACGATAATATCAATCTTACGTTCTTTGGCGTATGCAACGATTTGGTCTGTTGCATATTTATATGCTTCACCATTATTCATTAAAGGAGTAATATCTTTAAATTTAATTCCTTCTTTTGGCCAGTCAGGCACGATTGTAATAAAATCCTTTAAGTCCACTCTGTAATTGCCTCCTCAATTTCAACCGACTCTTGAATGACTTGATCGAACCAGCATTTTAATTCTTGAAAGGAAGAAAATAATAACTCTCTTTCAAGCTCATATTGTGCTTGTTTAAGTTGATAGGTTCTAGAGTCTGTTAAGTCACGCTTTTGCGCTTCAGTTTTTAAAGTTATAAATCCATTGTTTATTGTAACAAAATCTAGGTCAGAAAACACCTTTGACATAAAGTTTATGGTCTCCTGTGACCAACCTCGGTGTTTAGCAAGGACATCGCCATCACGTTTTAGATCAATTGGCCCTTTCTTTAAGAGAAAAGCATAAAACCATTTAAAATGATCACGGGTCGGAACGGTGCTGAAGAAATCACTGGACTCTTTATAGAAATAGGCATAAATCCTCGCCGGTTGTTTCCCTTTAAATAACCACTTAAGGATTTCTTTTGATGTTGGAAAATCAATCAAAACAATATTTTCCATACTTCCATTAAAAGCTTTGGCTTCACCGATATCTTGTATCAGAATCGTATCGGGCATCAAAATAGGATTTATTTTTTCAAGGTGTTCTTTATTGAAAATAATAAATTTCCTTTTTTCTGCCGGTACTGTATGAGAAAGACTGTTGATTCGCTTCTGGCCGCGATAGTCAAATAATTGCCATGACTCTACTGCGATATCATGGATGAAAATTTGTGGTTTACGTATATTGTTCCATTCGTTAACAGATAATTCTCCGATTAATGAAATTTTTGATGCAGGTGAGATATGGTCTACCAAGTGGCCTAACCCAAAGCCAACCCCATCCAGATTCGCATCTTTTTCATTCACAAGCAGCTTTAAATGATTTTGCTCACTGCCTATTTTTCTGATATTGGTAATGTCAACATTATTGATTAACACCTTTGGCTTAGGGTTGTCCATGCCAAAAGGAGCTAATAGGCTCATTTCATCTAATACGGATAAATTGACATGTTCAAGTTGTATTTCCTCATCAAGAAATGTCACCGGTACAAAATCTTCATCGGTAAGCTGCTCTTCTGCCAATATATTTAATCTTGTGCGAAGTTCAGCAACATCCTCTAGTTTTAAGGTCATACCGGCTGCCATTGGGTGCCCCCCAAAGTGAGGCAAAATTTCACGGCAGGTTGATAAATTTTTAAAGAGGTCAAATCCAGCAATACTACGGGCAGAACCCTTTGCGACTCCCTTTTCAGGGTCAAAATTTAAAACGATCACCGGCCGGTAATACTTTTCAACCAGCCTTGAGGCAACAATACCGATGACACCGGCATTCCAGCCTTCTTTACCGATGACAAGGACTTTATTTGTCTCGATTGGGAAATGCTGTTCAACCTCTTCCATCGCCTCAGTTGTAATCGCATTGACAATTGACTGTCTTGACTTATTAAGGGCATCCATTTCCTCCGCCAAGTTCTCTGCTTCGATTGGATCATCAGTTAAGATAAGCTGTACGGCAAGGTCAGCATCTTCTAAACGACCCACAGCATTAATCCTTGGTGCGAGGGTAAAACCAATTGTTTCTTCATTTATTGACATGGGATCAACCCCTGCCAGTTTCAATATGGCTTTAAGGCCAATATTTTTGGTTGTTTTTAAATTTTCGAGTCCTTTTTTGGCGATTAGGCGATTCTCATCTTTTAGAGAAACTAAATCCGCTATCGTCCCAATTACAGCAATTTCCAACAAATGCTCTGGTACTTTTCCGTAAAGGGCATGGGCTAATTTAAAGGCTACACCCACTCCAGCCAACTCACGAAACGGATAGGTACTATCTGGGAGCTTTGGATGAATTATGGCAAGCGCCGTTGGTAAAACTGGGCCTGGCTCATGATGATCTGTAATAATAAGATCTAGTCCAAGCTCTTTGGCAATGTTTGCTTCATGGACGGCTGATATTCCAGTATCCACCGTAATAATTAAATTTATTCCGTTTTCCGCTGCTTGACGGAAGGCAGTCTCATTCGGACCATATCCTTCAGTGAAGCGGTTTGGGATATAAAATTGTACATTTGCTCCAAGTTCACGCAGCGTGATCATTAATACCGATGTACTGCTTACTCCATCTGCATCGTAATCACCGAAAATAAGAATCTGCTCTTGTTGTTCGATGGCTTGATGAATTCTATTAACTGCAATGTCCATTCCTTTTAAAAGAAAAGGATCGTGAAACTCTTCCTTTCCAAATAAAAAATACCGCGCAGATTCAACGGTATCAAAGCCACGTTTGACAAGCAGTGAAGCGACAAGAGGCGTAATATTTAATTCAGTTTCTAGCTTTTTGATAAGTTGCTCATCGGATTTACGAACAATCCATCTTGTTTTGGAACTTAACATGTGTATGTTCACCCCTCAGACCTTCTCATTATACAGGAGTGTGGTAAAGGATTCAATCAAAAGAAAAGCGGACGCCCCCATAAGGATCGTCCGCTCTTATATTATACTTGTGGTTGATCAGAGTATTTTCTTTTCTCTTTTACCGTTTTAATAACGCCCTTCTTCTTCAACTCTTTACATTTGAACACATACCATAAAGAACCTGCGACAAAGACGGAGGAATATACACCGACAATTAATCCAACGAATAAGGCGATGGAGAAATTGCGAATTGATGGGCTTCCAAAAATCATTAAGCATACTGTCGTAATGAGAACTGTTAAAACGGTGTTAAATGACCGAGTTAACGTTTGACGAATACTTACATTTACCACATCAGCAATATCCTGAACTGTTTTAAGCCGTTTTTTCTTTTGCATATTTTCGCGAACCCTATCGAAAGTAACAATTGTATCATGGTTTGAGTAACCAATAATGGTCAAAATCGCGGCGATAAAGTTTAAATCTACTTCAAGTCTTGTAATACTAAAAATAGCAATCATAAAAAATGCATCATGAAGGATGGCAGCAATCGCTGCAATTGCCATATAAGCTTCAAATCGAATGGAAACGTAGAGTATAATACCAATTGATGCAATTAAGACAGCAAAAAAGGCATTTTTCGCTAGTTCTTTTCCAACAGTCGGAGAAACGGTGCTGACATTCGGCTCAAAGCCAAATTGCTTTTTAAAATCTGCTTTTAAAGTAGCAATTTCATTTTTTGACAGTACCCCAATCATACGGACTGCCCCAATTTGCTTTTGATCACCAGAAATAACGACATCATCTGGAGTTAAATGTAGTTTGGTAAATGCATTTTCAACCTGGGTAGTTGTTAACGGTGTTTTGGATTGAACCTCTACTCGCGTTCCGCTTGAAAAATCAATTCCTAAATTCATACGGAAAATAGCGATAATGATTATACCCGCAACAATGAGAACTCCCGACAACATGAATACTTTTTTCCTAAGTTTAACAAAATCAATTTTATCAAAACGAGTAGGAAGGTCGATTGTATCAACGTTATCGTTAATGGATTTAATTTGTGATGGGCGTACAGAAAACCATCCTGGTTTGTTATTTAATAAACCGCTGTGGACCCAAAGCCCAAGTAATAGTCGTGCACCATAAACATTCGTGAGAAAGCTCATAAGAACACTCACGATTAACATAGTTGCAAACCCTTTTACAGAGCTTGTCCCGTAAAAGAATAGTACGCATGCAGTTAAGATTGTCGTTAAGTTTGCATCAAGAATGGCTGTAAAAGCATGCTGCTCACCAGCTTGGAACGCTGATTTAATACTTCTGCCGACTTTTAATTCTTCTCTTATCCGTTCATACGTAATGATGTTGGCGTCGACAGCCATACCAACCCCGAGAATAATCGCAGCAATTCCCGGTAAAGTCAGGACCCCGTTCATCCAATCGAAAATTAAGATGACGAGATAAATATAAATCGATAAAGTAATGGTGGCAATGAGACCTGGAAAACGATAATAGAAAACCATAAACAAATAAATAATGATGACACCAATGATTCCAGCTATAACTGTATCATGTAATGCCTGTTCCCCGAACTTTGCTCCGACGGAAGTAGAGTACACCTCTTTAAGCTTAACCGGTAAAGACCCAGCATTTAAAAGAGAAGACAAGGTTTGAGCCTCTTTCGCTGTGAAACTGCCGACAATCGAAACTGTATTCTGATTAAATATTTGTTTTACGGTTGGAGCTGATAAGTATTTTGGGTTCTCTTTTGTTACTTCCTTTTTAAACGAGTCTTTTCCTTCTTCAAAATCAAGCCAAATAACAAGAACATTATTTGGAGCCATGTTCATAATTTGTTCGGACACCTTACGGAATTTATCAGCGCTCTTTAATGTAAGGGAAACGCTTGGGGCTCCATTTTCATCAAAGGTCTGCTTAGCACCGCCTTGTTTTAAGTCAGAACCATCCATCATCAATTTGTCGTTGGCATCTCGGAAAGTTAGATTTGCCTGAGTGGATAGAATTTCACGAGCTTTATTCTGGTCAGTCACCCCGGCAAGTTGAACACGAACTCGGTTCTTTCCTTCAATTTGAATGTTCGGCTCACTTACACCAAGGACATTTATACGCTTATCAAGCGCCTCGGCTGTGCTTGCCAATACCTCTTTGTCAATTATTTGACCTTTCTTAGCAGGCTTAACATCGTACAAAACCTCAAATCCACCCTGCAGGTCTAACCCTAGTTTAATATTGTTTAAAATATTCTTGGTTGTTGCTCCCATTGTGCTTCCAATTATTAGAACCACAAGAAGGAAAGCAACGATTCTACTGCGCTTTACCATTATGTAATGTTCCTCCTTAATGCATGTGCAATCGCACTGTTCCGTCTAATCCTTATATATGAATAAGAAAAAAGTCACTTCCTTCATTATGAAAGAAGTTGGATTGCCTGTCAATTTACAATAATTATGAATATAAATAGTATTCTATTTTAAAAGCTCTTTCAATTCATCTTCATCTTCCAAGGAGAATTCGGAAGTTTTATATGCCTCAATTGTCGCAAAGTGGATATAATCACTAGCTTTAACAGATAGTATTTCTTGGATCATTTCGTACAGTTTCATTTCTTCTTTCATTTTTCTCCATTTTTTCTTAATTAAAAAATCCCAAAATTCCTGCTCCGATACAGAATCAAGCCCTAGCAGCTGAAACTCCATAAGTTTACTTGCTACGGCTGGTTGGACCTGGGTGCGTAAATGTTCGAATCTGTGACTATCATCCATTATGATTGCCTCCTTGGAAAATCTCCCCTTGAATTGATCCTTGCAAAAAGCTATTACTACTTGTCATGCTTTGTCCACCCTTGTGCATATAGTTAATTGTATATGAATTCTTCTTATTTGAGAAGGTGGGAATCAGTATGTCGAAGTTTTTAAAAGGGACTTTTATCCTATTAATTGCAGGCCTGGTCACAAGAGTCCTGGGTTTCATTAATCGGATTGTTATAGCTCGCAGTATCGGGGAAGAAGGCGTCGGCTTATACATGATGGCGTTTCCTACATTTATCCTTGTAGTAACGTTAACTCAGATGGGGCTGCCAGTAGCTATTTCAAAAAATGTGGCAGAGGCAGAAGCCAAAGGAAATTTCGCAGAGATTAAAAAAATCCTTGTCGTCTCCCTTGCGACAACGATTTCACTGTCCCTAATTTTTACCCCGGCACTACTTTTACTTGCACCACTGCTTTCAAAAACATTGTTTACTGACCCACGGACCTTTTATCCCTTAATTGCAATAGCTCCAGTTGTTCCCGTGATTGCGATTTCTTCGGTGCTAAGAGGTTACTTTCAAGGAAGACAACAGATGCGTCCTTCCGCAATCTCACAGATTTTAGAACAATTTGTTCGGATTTCACTGATTGCTGTCATGACAAAAGCGTTCCTGCCTTATGGAATCGAATATGCAGCGGCAGCGGCCATGGTGTCTTCTGTAATCGGCGAACTTGTATCACTAGTTTACTTAATGACTACCTTTAAATTAAAAAAACGATTTAAATTGCGGAAAAATTTCTTTCAATTTGTTAACAGTGGAAAACAAACATTCAAGGACCTCATGGATATTGCCTTACCAACCATGGGAAGCCGGATGATAGGATCGGTGGCATGGTTTTTTGAACCCATTGTGGTTGTCCATAGCTTAGCCCTTGCAGGTGTTGTTGCCGTCGAAGCCACAAAACAATACGGTGCGTTAACTGGTTTTGCCATGCCGCTGTTGATGTTACCATCTTTCATCACCTTTTCTTTAGCTACTTCACTCGTCCCAGCGATTAGTGAAGCCAATACCCAAAACAACAAAAAGTTAATTGAATACCGATTACAGCAAGCACTGAGGTTTGCGTTTTTATCCGGTGGATTGGCTGTCGTTGTTCTCTATGTGTTAGCTGACCCGTTAATGCAGCTTATGTATGGATCAGCAAAGGGCTCTTATTTCATTCGGTTGATGGCTCCTTTCTTCATCTTCTATTACTATCAAGGACCTTTGCAAGCAGTATTACAGGCATTAAATCTTGCTCGAGCGGCGATGATTAACAGCCTTATCGGCGCTATCGTTAAAACAGCAGTGATCTTTTTACTGGCATCGCAAGCGACATTTGGGATAAATGGGGTTGCATTAGGGATAATCGTTGGCTTTGTCTTAGTTACCGTTCTTCATTTTGCTACCGTATTAAAAAAGATTTCCTTTTCCTTCTATGTCCGCGATTATGTAAAAGGATTTTTGGTTATGGGTGGCACTGCCTGGCTTGGCTATTGGGTATTTGCACATCTTTTCCTTCAAGAACCGTTGTCGATTAGGGTTTTAGTTTCATTACTAGCCATGACCGTTTCCTATATCATTATGGTTCTTTTGTTAGGTTTGATTAAAAGGGATGAGCTAAAACGGATTCCTTGGGTCGGAAACATATTTGCTTAAAACCTGACCATAAAAATAAGACACGCTCTCGCGTGTCTTTTAGTTTATTCATCCTTTAAGTCGATAAAGAATTTTCCATTTTCGAAACTACAAAAAGAAATCTTCTTAACATCTCGATAGCCCTGTTTTTTTAGCTCCTGCCGAAGCCAGAGATTTGTTTTATTAATTCTTTTCAAATTTTCTTCTTCAATATTTCCATCCATTATTAATGGGATCGTAATATCACCTTGCTTAGAGTCTTTGTCATTATTCTTTAATTTTTCAATCACCGACAAACTACCTGATGATTCTAGAATCGCAAACTCTACGTCGGCAATACTACGAATGTCCTTCTCACGGAGCTGGGTCATTAAATCATCAAAATTATATCGCTGTTTCCGCATTGCTGTCTCATCTATTTTCCCCCTATTAATAATGATGCTTGGCTGCCCGTCAATAAGATTACGAAATTTTTTATTTTTCAAAGAAATAAATGCAGACAATATTTGAATTACCATCAATAACACCATAGGGATTATGGTATGGAAAAGTGGTGTTTTTGGTTTTTCAATTGCTACTACGGCCATCTCGCCAATCATTATGAAAACCACAAGATCTAAAATACTTAATTCACCAATTTCCCTTTTCCCCATCACACGAAAAATGATTAAGATTAAGCAATAGAATACTAGCGTTCGTAACATTATCGTTACATAATCCTCCACAACCGTCGCCCCTTTAGTTACATTCAATGATAGTGTTTGCATTTTGGGATAAATAATGAGCGGAATAAACTGCCAAAAACTTCTTCATCGTGAAAAGGAATGATATTTTGATTCTACTTTTCCCCTTCCACGAATACGCTTGTACTAGGAAGAAACTTATCTAGGTTTTGGCAGTACAGAATTTAATCAATAAAAATGCCGACCTAAAGGGTAATTGAAGGGGGAGAGTTAAAATCGAATCGAAAAGCTTAGGTACTTCCATTCTGTACGGATTAATTTTTATCCTTGTTTTTGCTGTAATTAGCAGTATAATATTTGCCTTTATACTTAGGTTTACGTCTACACGTGAAGTATCATTACAATACGTAATTACTGCATTATCCTTTATCGGGCTATTCGGAGGCGGTTTTCTATCTGGTGGAAAAAGAAAAGAAAAGGGCTGGCTAATTGGTGGGTTAACGGGATTAATCTACTCGCTCATTGTCTTTTTGTTCCAATACTTAGGATATGATCGCTTGTTTAACGCCGAACAAGTAATTTATCATACTTGCTACACATTAATTGCGATGATGGGTGGCATTTTAGGGGTAAACATTTCGACAAACAATTCTCGGAGATCTGCTTAATATAATAATAAAAGGAAGCCATGCATTCATGGCCTCCTTTTTTGTTGTTACTATTTTGTTAAGCTAACGCTGCTTTCGCCTGCATCAGCTGTGACTTCACGAATAGCATTACGATCAAATGTAAGACGGCTTCCGTCACCACATTTAATTACGGCTTTATTATCATCAATTGAATCTATAAAACCATGCAGTCCACCAATCGTGACGATTTTATCACCCTTTTTTAAATCGTTTTGCATTTTCTGAACAGCTTTTTGACGCTTTTGCTGCGGGCGAATTAAAAGGAAATAAAATAACACAAACATTAATATTAATGGAATGATTGTACCAATTCCTCCAGACATCCTGTTTCCCTCCTTTCAATAAACATCTATTAGAAATTTTTCGCGTTCGGTTTGTTAAAACCATAACGTTCAAAAAATTCTTCTCTAAAATCACCAAGCCGGTCTTCCATGATGGCTTGTCTGACCTTCTCCATTAATCTTAACAGAAAATAGAGATTATGGTAAGACGTTAAGCGAATTCCAAACGTTTCATCACATTTTATTAAGTGACGAATGTATGCACGGCTGTAATTTCGGCATGTGTAGCAATCACAATCTTCATCTAAAGGACCAAAATCTCGCGCATATTGTGCATTTTTTACAACAAGGCGGCCTGTACTGGTCATCAATGTACCATTTCTAGCAATCCTTGTTGGTAAAACACAGTCAAACATATCAATTCCACGAATGGAGCCGTCGATTAACGAGTCTGGTGAACCCACTCCCATTAAATAGCGTGGCTTATTAGTTGGTAAAAGTGGTGTCGTAAACTCAAGGACACGATTCATGATATCTTTTGGTTCACCTACTGACAACCCGCCTACAGCATAACCTGGGAAATCTAAGGAAACAAGGTCTCGCGCACTTTGTTTGCGAAGTTCCTCATACTCCCCTCCTTGGACAATCCCAAACAAGCCTTGGTCATTTGGACGGCTATGGGCAGTTAAACAACGCTCCGCCCAGCGTGATGTTCGCTCAACAGATTTTTGCATATACTCATAAGTGGCAGGATAAGGCGGACACTCATCAAAAGCCATCATAATATCCGAACCAAGGGCATTTTGAATTTCCATTGCCTTTTCTGGTGATAAAAACAATTTTTCACCACTCATATGGTTACGGAAATGGACACCTTCTTCTTCAATTTTACGGAATTCACTTAAACTAAAAACTTGGAACCCACCTGAATCTGTTAGGATTGCTCGATCCCAATTCATAAATTTATGTAATCCGCCAGCTTCCTTGATAATTTCGTGTCCAGGTCTGAGCCATAAATGATAGGTGTTACTTAGAATGATCCCAGCACCCATTTCCTTTAAATCTTCGGGTGACATTGTTTTAACCGTTGCCAGTGTACCTACAGGCATAAATGCAGGGGTGTCAAACGATCCGTGCGGGGTATGTACTTTGCCTAGCCGGGCCCCTGTTTGTTTACATGTCTTAATTAATTCATAACGAATTGCAGTCAATATTTTTTCTCCTTCCTAATGTATAACCTATATAGTGTGTTTCACGACACCATTTACAATGGAGATTTATTCAGAAAACCATCCTTGCCAATAAAGGCGGTGCGAGCAGAGCTATGCCTCACTACATTCGAGTCGCAAAATGTATATTTTTCACTACAATTGGATATATTAATACACTTTTGCGGCGCTCCGCCCCTTTTCCAAACCTTAGATGATCAACATCGCGTCACCAAAACTAAAGAAACGGTACCGCTCAGTAACAGCAGTTTGATAGGCATGTAAAACATGCTCTCTGCCTGCTAACGCACTAACTAGCATAATTAAGGTTGATTTTGGCAAATGAAAGTTGGTAATCATCCCATCAATCGCTTTAAATTCGTACCCTGGATAAATAAAAATATTCGTCCAGCCACTGCCTTCAACAAAATGTCCATCATTTGCTGAAGCAATGGTTTCAAGGGTTCGTGTGGAGGTAGTCCCAACTGAAATAATTCTGCCCCCATTACTCCGTACTTCGTTAAGCAGCCGTGCTGTCCCCTCTGTAACCATATAAAATTCGGAGTGCATATCGTGCTCTAATACATCATCGACACTTACAGGCCGGAAAGTCCCAAGTCCTACATGAAGGGTAATAAAGGCGATATGTACTCCTTTTTCTTTTATTTCTTCTAATAAGCTGTCTGTAAAATGAAGACCCGCGGTAGGCGCTGCAGCTGATCCAGGTTCACGTGCATATACAGTCTGATACCGATCTCTGTCTTCAAGCTGCTCTTTAATATAAGGCGGCAGCGGCATTTCTCCTAATTGGTCAAGGACCTCATAAAAAATGCCCTCATATTTAAATTCTAGAACTCGCCCACCATGGTCCGAAGTTCCTGTGCAAATGGCTGAAAGCAGGCCATCACCGAAATCAATTTCTGTTCCTTCTTTTACTCGTTTGGCCGGCTTGACAAGGGTCTCCCAACGGTCACCTTCCAGTTGCTTTAAGAGTAAAACCTCTATCTTGGCACCTGTATCTTTTTTGACACCAAAAAGACGTGCAGGAAGTACCTTTGTATCATTTAGAACAAGGCAATCTCCTTCACGCAAATATTCAATCACATTTTTAAATACTTCATGTTTGATTTCGCCTGATTGTTTATCAAGGACCATTAATCGGCTGTCAGTCCGATTATGAAGCGGAACTTGTGCAATTAATTCCTCAGGCAAATGAAAATCAAATAAATCTACCTTCATATTATGACACCCTAATCTATTTTTTAATAAGAATGCTGTATTAAACTAGCATGTTGATTTCCGCTCCAGTCGCTTGCGGGTTCGCGGGCGGCTTTAACAGAGCCAATAAGAAAAAGCGAAATCCTATACTTGTTGGAATTTCAGCAGCGTTAGCTACTTTAGTTGTAAGGAGGTACTTCCATCCCAAAATGGTGATAGACCAATGGAGTTACTACCCTGCCGCGCGGGGTTCTTTGTAAAAAACCAATTTGCAGTAAATATGGTTCGTACACATCCTCAATAGTTTCAGATTCTTCCCCAATTGAAGCGGCAATGGTATCAAGGCCAACTGGTCCACCGCGAAATCTTTCAATAATGCCTTTTAACAGTTTATGGTCGATATGGTCTAACCCAAGTTTATCGACTTGGAGGAGTTCTAGAGCTTCTCGTGCAAGGGTAAGATCAATCGTCCCATTCCCTCTTACTTGAGCAAAATCTCTCACCCGGCGAAGGAGACGATTGGCAATTCTCGGGGTCCCCCGCGATCTCCT
Organism: Bacillus sp. sid0103; assembly: GCF_019219025.1. The sequence goes on from NZ_JAHUWN010000009.1 coordinate 64,651, forward strand.
TGCTATTTCTGCTGCTGAGAGGTCATCGATTTCGGTACCGAACACTTCTGCAGTCCGAAGCACAATATTTTTCAATTGGTCTTCCTTATAATACTCGAGACGGCATAAAACTCCAAACCGGTCGCGCAATGGGGCCGATAATGAACCAGCCCTCGTTGTCGCGCCCACAAGTGTAAACGGTGGGAGGTCAAGGCGTACAGACCTCGCACTTGGTCCTTTCCCTATAACAATATCAAGACAAAAATCCTCCATCGCTGGATATAGTACTTCTTCAATGGTCCGTTGCAAGCGGTGGATTTCATCAATAAATAAAACATCTCCAGGCTCGAGCGCAGTAAGAATCGCTGCTAAATCACCAGGCCGTTCAATTGCAGGTCCCGAAGTGGTGCGAATGTTTACTCCCATTTCATTAGCAATAATCACGGCAAGGGTCGTTTTCCCCAATCCAGGCGGACCATAAAGAAGTACATGGTCTAATGTTTCATTCCGCATTTTTGCCGCCTTTATATAGATATCAAGATTTTCCTTTACCTGATCCTGTCCAATATATTGACCTAGAACTTGCGGCCTAAGGCTTTGTTCTATGCTCATCTCGCTCTCATTGACGTTACTAGAAACAATCCGATCTTCCATGAATTATCACCTATTTTAAAAGCCGCTGAAGGGCTTTTTTAATGTATTGGTCCGTAGACATTTGTTCTTTTCTTAATTCAGGAGTAATCTTTTTGATTTCTTTCTCGGAATAACCCAATGCTTTCAAGGCAAGAATCGCTTCTTCTAAGTTCGAGTTACCAGATTGTGTTTGTAGTTGAAGTTGGTCGCTATTAAATAAATTAGGGAAATAATCTGGAACGATATCCTGTAATTTTCCTTTTAGGTCCAGGATCATTTGACGGGCAGTCTTTTTGCCAACCCCAGGGAATTTAACGAGGAAGCTTTCATCTTCATTTTCAACAGCCGTCACTACTTGCTGGACTTCGCCTGAAGCAAGAATGGCAAGGGCACCTTTTGGACCAATTCCGGAGACATTTAATAATTTCGTAAACAGCTTTTTTTCTTCTCTTGTTTCAAATCCGTAAAGGGCGATTATATCTTCACGAACATAATGATATGTATACACTGTTACCATTGTTTCCATTTTACCTGCATAGATAAACGGATTAGGCGTTGCGATTTGATAGCCGATTCCGTTGTTCTCAATCACAATATATTCTGGTCCGACAAATTCGACGGTCCCTTTAATAAATTCGTACACATGAATTCTCTCCCCTAATTTTACACTGAATTTCATTCTACCATACAATTTTATGATAGTTGTAGAAAATAGCAGTTTAGAGAAACATCAAACTATTCAAGAAATTTGGAATTCGCCGATTGAACCTCGGAATTCGCTGAATGCATCTATAAATTCGCTGATTGAACTTTGAAATTCGCTGATTGAACTAGGGGATCGCCGATTGAACCTCTGAATTCGCCCATTAAACCTTGAAATTCGCTCATTGGGTTGTTTCATCATTTTTTTTACTCCCAACGACGAGAATTCAAAAAAAATCAGGCTGAAATGATGGCATCAGTCTGATTCGTTGAATTTCTATTCTTTTTTTAAAGAGTAAGGCTTAAATGTTTCTAAAACTTCCACATAGCGGTCCTTATTTTTGATTGGAATGCCTTGTATCAATTCTTCTTGCTTTGCACTTTCCAACTTCTTAATATCTATTTGAAAAAATGATTGAATGATTCTTAATTGGTCAGGTCTTCCATTGAAAATGCTCAAGACACCATCTTCTGTAAGTCCAAAAAAGCCATTTGCTTTTAGCAAAGGGGATATATCGTTGACTTGCTTTCGAAATACAAATGTCGAGTCGGCAATGTTTATAAGCTGCCATTGATCATACTTTGCCCAAAAATTCTCCAAGGACCAGCATGTCTCATGGACCACTTCTTGACTTATTTCCCCGTCCAAATAGACCCGTTCCAAAATAACATCCATTTTAATTGGTCCGTTTTTTTCCTCATTCTGATGGTTTTCCATTGGGGAGGCTGAGCCAATTATGGTCGTTCCCTTAGCATTCAATATAAACATGAAGAGAAGAACAGCGAATCCGGCGAAAATATACCGATACCATGCCATCCAATGATACCTCATGCGACTCACCTCTTATTGTTAAAAATTAAACATTCTATACAGTACTAGTTTAGCCTTATTTTGCCTTTTTATCCTTCAGGCCATTTTAAAAAGGGTAAAGCCCAAATAGCTTTACCCTTTAGACATGGTAGAAGGCAAAGTTTAAAAACTTTGCCTTCTTTAGAACAAATTACCTTCCGCCTTGTTCCCGCTGACTGTCATTGTAGATGTTTTTGTCGCGGCCAATCGTTCCTTCATCGAATATGACCTTGACCGATCTTCCATTTGCGTAAGGCTTGACTGCTTTCCTAATCGCACTTTTAGTAGCAGAAACATTGTCATTATCATTTAAATTCACAGAAACAATAATCGTGTTTCCGTAAGCGACGGATCTTACGGACTGTACTTTTGGAACCGCAGAAACCGCGTTTTTGATTTTATTGGTAACGTTATCCTGAAAGTCTGGGTCGGTAGTCATCCCAGTATTTCTCGTATTTACATTCAGATGACCGTGATAATTCATATCACTTGTACTAAATCGATTATCACGTTGGAAGAAATTACGGTCTTTGGAAGCTAAAGGTTTTGTCGGATTTTTTGGATTCCCATTTTCATCCCTGGTTTGAAACTGTCTTCTTCTGTTTTCGTAAGTAGCTTGATCCTCGTCCCCAAGGGTATGATCCATCATTTCCGTAAATGCCCCGTCATCATCTCTAAAGAGATCATTATTAGAGTTGGGGTGGTTTTCATTGGAGTAATATCCGACAGGTCTTAATGAATTATTATTGTTACCTGCACGATCATTATTACTTGCACATCCAGCCAGCCCTAACATTAATGTGGCTGAAAGAGGAATCATCCACTGTTTCCTATTCAAGCGAAAAAACCCCCTCCATTAACATCCTGAGCATGTTAGCTATGCTCTTTATTAGGGTGTTATTTTTGAGGGGATTTCATTCAGACGGATACTTCCAACTAAATTCAATCTAATAACGCCTTTAAATGTTTAATAAATTTTTTCCTTGCATAAAATTGACTGGTTGTTAGATCCATTACTTGTTTATATTTTATTTGATCAGTGTAAGATTTTTCACGAATCATTCGATTCCATTCCCGAAAAATATCAGCCGGATAAGCTAAGGCATATAAAAAAGCCGCTTCGTGTAAATATTTGTTTATTTGTTTAAGGCTAGAAAGTCTTTCGAATGACCAATCAATATAAGGTAATATCCTGTTGGAATATTGTAAATAATCAAATGAAGCCGGGCCGATACTAATTAAATCAAAATCAATTAGATTCAACTGCCCCTCTCTATCCCTTAAAAAATTATGATGCGCTACGTCTCCATGGAGAATAAGAGTGGGTTCTTTTTGAAAGAAACTTCGATTAGTTTCCATCCCTTCTAATGACCAGTTTGCCCAAGAAAGCATATCTGCAATATATGGCTCATTGATAAAATACCCCAAATGGGGAAGATTATTTGAAAATACATTTAATCTTTCCGTCCATTTTTCGATGAGGTGACCTTTTGGAAGTAACGTGCGATAGCGTGCCTCGAACGAAGCTGTGGTTTGGTGAAATTTTTCTAATAACTCGATCCCTTCTTGGCGATTCTTATGAGAGTGGAAAGAAAATACGGATTTATTTGGAGGTATGTACTCCATACATCCAAAGTAAGTTCCTTCAAAAAAAAGCTGTTCTCTCACAGGGGGTGTTAAAAATAAATAGGTCTTTGTAAATCCTTCTTTTTTTAAAGTGGTGGTAAATGCTTCTTGGAGTCTAAGTCTACTGTTGGTATGATACCCTTTAATGACATAAGTATTTTTCTCCGTCCTTAAATAAATAACAGATTTTCGAATCGGTACCATTTTTATGATTCTTTCATAGAACTGTGTTTGAAAATAAGAGAGGAGACGATCAAAATAATCATCGTCTCCCTTTTGTTGATTTCTCGTATTATAGACTCTCATCTTGGTAACCCGGCATACCATAAGGATTTGACCCGATCGGACCCATACCATATGGATTCATATAAGGAGGCTGTGCAGCATTAACAGGTCCTGTATATGGTGCACTGTAAATTGGCGGAGTTGGCGGTACAAAGTCCGTTGGCATTTGTGCTTGTTGTCGCATGGTAGTTGGTGCAGGCATTCCCGCTGGTGCTCCACAGCCACAATCGCCCATTGCACCAGTTCCAACAGGTAATCCTTGAGCTGGCTGCATGAATGAACCCGGTCCAGTCATTTCTGGAGATCCAAAATTAGCTGGTACTCCCATTGGACCACTCATTTGCGGGTAGCCAAAAGGCGTTTGTCCATATGGTGCTCCCATACCATACGGATTTCCCATACCTGAATTTTCTGCAGTTTCAAATCCAGAAGGGCTTTCCATTGGATATCCAGTTGGCATTTGGCCGTAATCTAATGACATCTGTTCAAGACCGGTTGGCATTTGCTGACCATAGCCTTGTGGTATTTGTTCGAAACCAGTTGGCATTTGGCCGTAATCTACCGACATCTGTTCAAGACCGGCTGGCATTTGCTGACCATAGCCTTGTGGTATTTGTTCGAAACCAGCTGGCATTTGCTGACCATAGCCTTGTGGCATTTGGCCGAAACCAGTTGGCATTTGCTGACCATAACCTTGTGGCATCTGGCCGTAGCCCGCTGGCATTTGCTGGCCATAACCTTGTGGCATTTGGCCGTAGCCCGCTGGCATTTGCTGACCAGGGCCTTGTGGCATTTGGCCGTAGCCCGCTGGCATTTGCTGACCAGGGCCTTGTGGCATTTGGCCGTAGCCCGTTGGCATTTGCTGGCCATAGCCTTGTGGCATTTGACCATATCCTACTGGCATTTGCTGACCGTAACCTTGTGGCATTTGACCATATCCTGCTGGCATTTGCTGGCCATAACCTTGTGGCATTTGACCATAGGCTGCAGGGTCCATGTAAGGGTAACCCATTGGTTGCTGCGGTGATGGCGCCCCCATTACAGCCCCCGGATTATAAGCTGGGTTCATAACAGGCAATTGCGGCATAAAGGATGATGATTCATCATCAAAGTGTGGCGCAACAAACGATGTACCTGCCCCTGGAGTACCTGCAAACCCACTAGGCATTACAGGCGGCATTGGTACTCCCGCACCTTGCACTTGCGGGTAAGGCATGAATGGGTGCATTGGGAACCCGCCAAATGGTGGACAGAATCCAGGTCCTGGCATAATTGGTGTAACTGGGACACAATAATCCTGTTGCGGGGCTACCGCTTCTGGTGCTTGCATTACTGGTGGTGGTGCTGGAATGACAGGTGTCTCTTTGATTGGTGCTTCTTTGATGGGCATTTCTTTGATTGGCATTTCTTTGATTGGCACTTCTTTCTTCGGTACTTCTTTCTTCGGTACTTCTTTAATCTCAGGAAGGATATTGGCAGGTTTAGGCGGTAGTTGTGGCTGTACCATCATATTTTGCATGTTCATCATGTAATAATTATTAATATCTATTTCTGGGACGATTTGTAGAGGCATTTTTGGAGTATAAGGTGCTTTTGGTGCTTCTTTGATTATTGGAGCTTCTTTTATTGGGGCCTCCTTAATTGGTACTTCCTTGATTGGTGCTGCTTTAATAGGCGCTTCCTTAATCGGTGCTTCTTTTATCGGTGCTTTGGTTATGGGTTTCTCTTTGACTAACGGTTGCTCAGCAAGCGGCTTTTCCTTCTTAACTCCTAAGTTGATTGTAGTACCCTGTTTAGTTCCCATTGGGGCTTCTTTTTTTATTGTTCCACCTGAAGTTGGGACCTTTACTTTCATACCGGGCATAATCATATCAGGGTTGCTGAGCTGTGAATTCATCTTTTTCAGCTCTTCAAAATTCACGCCGTACTTCTTGGCAATCTTCCAAAGAGTATCCCCTTTCTGTACGATATGGATCTTCACTCTGATTTCCCCTCCTATGGCATAAGTCCATATAGTCTATGTGAAAATGGGCAAAGTGCTATCCTTCTTCACAAAAACTTATGCTTTTTTTAAAAAGAATATGAATCCCCCTGAAGAATTCATTAAATATAAAAAGATGCAATTCGGATAAATTGCATCTTTTCAACGATAATTATGAATTTTTTAACATCCGCTGAAGAGCCAATTTTGCATTTTCAGCAATTTCAGGACTTACTTTAATACTATTATTTGTCTCCTCAAGTGTATCGAGGCTCCAGACTAAATGTGGCAGGTCTATCCTGTTCATCGTTAGACATGGACACATATGCGGATTTAACGAGATGATTTTTTTATCAGGATGATTTTGAATCAAGCGATTGACAAGATTCATTTCTGTCCCGATGGCCCAAGCCGTGCCAGGCTCCGCCTTTTCAATCGCTTTAATAATATAACTGGTTGACCCTGCCATATCGGCTAATTCCACTACTTCGCGGCGGCATTCCGGATGAACGATGATTTTCATTTTCGGATATTTATAGCGTGTATCAATCACATTTTGAACCGTGAAATTTTCATGAACCGAGCAATGCCCTTTCCAGAGGATGACTTTAATTTGTGAAAAATCACCTTCGAATTCGAGTTCATTTGTTATCGGGTTCCATATAGCCATTTCGTCTAAACCAACACCTAGTTCAAAGGCTGTATTTCTGCCTAAATGCTGATCGGGTAAGAATAAAATTCGTTCTTTCATCTCAAATGCCCACTTAACCATCGTCTCTGCATTAGAAGAGGTTACTGTTGCCCCTCCATGTGCACCCACAAACGATTTAATTGCTGCGGTTGAATTAACATAGGTTAATGGAAGAATCGTATCTCCAAAACGTTCCTGAAGCTTTTCCCATGCTCTTTCGGTTTGCGGAAGATCGGCCATATCAGCCATCGAACAGCCTGCGCGCATATCAGGCAAGATGACCTTTTGATGATCATTCGTTAAAATATCTGCTGTCTCTGCCATAAAATGAACACCACAGAAAACAATATATTCTGCTTCTGTATTTTCAGCTGATAATTGTGCTAGTTGTAAAGAGTCACCTGTAGCATCAGCAAATTGAACGACCTCGTCTTTTTGGTAATGATGACAAGGAATATACAGACGAGAACCAAGTTCCTTCTTCACCTTAATTACCCGGATTTCGAGTTCCTCTCTCGACATTTGTTTGTATTTTTCAGGGATCATCATATTTTTTTGTAACGACGCCAAGATATTCATATTACTCATCTCCTTTATTCCATTGCACTTTTACACTGATATCGAGTGCTTTATACGAATGAGTTAAGTACCCGAGGGAAATATAATCTACACCCGTTTCGCGATAATCAGCAATATTAGCCAATTGGATTCCGCCTGAGGCCTCCGTGATAATTGTCGAGGGAACCATTTTAATGAGTTCTTTAATTTCAGCAGGAGTACGATTATCAAACATAATAATATCTGCCCCTGCATTTACCGCTTCTATGACCTGTGCTTCCGATTCAACTTCCACTTCAACCTTCACCATGTGGCCAGCCTTTTTTCGCACAGCTTCCACTGCCTTGGAAATGGAACCCGCAAATGAAATATGGTTATCTTTAATCATGACTCCATCATATAAACCGTAGCGGTGATTATATCCGCCTCCACAGCGAACAGCATACTTTTCAAGCATGCGGAGTCCAGGTGTTGTCTTCCGCGTATCACAAATTTTTGTATGGCCGCTATCAAGCATATCCACCGTTTTCCGGGTTAGAGTGGCAATCCCGCTCATCCGTTGAACAAGATTTAGAATAACTCTCTCCCCTTTTAATAAATCAGCTATTTTCCCAGAAACTATGGCTAAGTGGTCGCCATAGTTGATTACTTGGCCATCCTTCACAAAAACACGCGTCGAAATCTCGTTATTCAGCAACTGGAACCCAGTCTTAATAATTTCTTCTCCACAAAAAATCCCTTCATCTTTTGCAAGAAAAACAATTTCTCCTTTTGTTTCATCCGAAAAAATTAAATCGGTGGTGATATCTTGTTCGCCGATATCTTCGATAAAAAACTTCTCAAGTTGCGAGCGCAGTTTCAATATGTTCATTGGACTTCTTCACTCCCTGTTTATAATTCTGAATAATTGATTTCCTTAACCAATGGTGATCATCTTCTTTTGGATAATCACTTCGAAAATGACCGCCCCTGCTTTCTGTCCGTTTCAACGCCGCATCTGTAATGAGCTTAGCAATGGTCAGCATAAACACCTTTGTTAAGTCGTGAGTTGAACATGTATCTAAATCGATATTATCAGCCAAATATTGATTTAACCAGCCTTGCTGCTTTTTCAAATTCACTTCATTTCGAACAATCCCAACTCGTTCCATCATGAAATCCTTAATTTGTTGGACATCCGGTAATTGAACTACTTCTGCTCCCTCATTATTTGAATGAAGGTAATAATGGTTCGCTTCTACTTCTTTAGGCTCTTTCCATGTTTCATTTATCCACTTCGATAAATGTTCCCCTTGAAATAATCCTTCTAATAAGGAATTACTTGCTAAACGATTGGCACCGTGGAGTCCTGTGCAGGAGGCTTCACCGATCGCATATAACCCATCAATGGAAGTACGTCCAATTAAATCGGTTTTAATTCCACCCATTAAAAAATGACTTCCAGGAGCAACAGGAATTTTTCCCTCCGCTATTTGGATACCATTTTCCTTACATATCAATGTGATTGAAGGAAATCTTTTACTAAAGTTATCAATGGTGCTTATATCTAAATAAACCTGTTTTCCTTTTTTTAAGTATTCATAGATTCTTTGTGAAACTACATGCCTCGGTCCGAGATCTTTTAAGGGGTGTACTCCCTCCATGATGCGAGTCCCGTCATCTGTAACGAGAATGGCCCCTTCTCCCCTGACTGCTTCAGAAATTAATCCTTTGGTTTCACCGTTTATATATAAAAGTGTTGGATGAAATTGATTAAATTCCATATCGACGATGTCCGCACCGGCTAAATAAGCCATCGCAATACCATCCCCGCTGACGGTTTGTGCATTGGATGTATAAGTATATAACTGACCACAACCCCCGGTTGCGATAATTACATGCCTGCCAAAAAAGCTCTGAATCGATCCATTGGTTGTTTTCGCTTTAACGCCGATACATCGATTTTGTTTGACATTTAGAAGTAATTCATAAGCGAAGGCATTTTCTTCGACAGTGATATTAGGCCTTTCTTTAAGTACACTAATCAAATACTCCATGACGTTCTTACCAGTGGCATCACCGCCGCCATGAACGATTCGTTTCTCACTGTGTGCCCCTTCCATCCCAAGAAACAATTCACCCTTTTGATTTTTATCAAAAATATCACCTTGAACTGCCAAATTCTTGATCAGTTCGGGTGCCGCCGAAATGACTTCTTGAACAACATCATGATTGTTGTGAAATCTTCCCGCTTCAAGCGTATCAACAATATGCTTTGATGGGTGGTCGTTTACACCCAGTGCTGCCGCAATTCCTCCTTGGGCTAGATAAGAATTGGCCGTCCTTAATTTTTCTTTTGTGAGTATCCTCACATTCACATCGTTAGTTAACTGAACAGCCAGCTGTAAAGCCGCTATTCCACTTCCAATGATTAATACATCATTATTTGTCATGTATTGACCCTCCTGACATAACAGGTGTCTTGACATATATATTTACATAGAATTAAACTAAAAACAAGTATTTTTATAGAAAAGTAGAAATGCCATTTATCGAACTTGACTGTTACTAAGTTTAGGTTGATTCCATATCCTAAAAAATAAGAATGGGAGAACAATCATGAAATATTTTGATTTTGCAGCGACTACTCCACTAGACCAAGATGCAGCAGAGGTATATTTGAAAGTTGCAACGGAATACTTTGGTAACGCAAGCAGTCTCCACGATTTTGGCGGCCAATCAGCTGCCTTACTTGAGAATTGCCGCGAAGAATTGGCCAGTCTTTTAGGAATTGATAAAAATGGCCTGTTCTTTACAAGTGGTGGTACTGAGGGGAATTTTTTAGCCATAGAAGCTTTATTATCCACGCCCAAAAAAGAGGGAAAACATATTATTGCAGGAATCGCGGAGCATTCATCCATCCATGGAATCCTTACTCGACTACAGGGATCCGGATATGAAATCACACTGCTGCCGTTTAACTCAAAAGGCCTGATTGATCAAGACCAGCTCATCCATTCAATTAAACCAGAAACGATTCTTATAGTACTTCAGCATGTGAACTCTGAAATCGGCACCATCCAGCCAATCGATGAAATCGCAAGGATTTCCAGGGCTCATGATATCCATCTTCACAGTGATTTTGTTCAATCTTTTGGAAAAATCGATGTTAAAAGGATTGCACCACTTGTCAGCAGTTTTTCTTTTTCAGGTCATAAAATATATGGCCCAAAAGGGATTGGGGGAGTATACGTTGATCCTCATCTTAAATGGAAGCCTTTTTTTCTAGGAAGCACTCATGAAAGTGGATTTCGCCCAGGCACCTTAAATGTTCCAGCCATTGCTGCGATGACAGTCGCCGCACAAAAAATAACCGGAAAATTGCAAGAAGATACTACTAAATATCATTTGTTGCGGAGAACCTTTATTGATGCGCTTGAACCGATTAAAGAAAGAGTGGAAATATTTCAAGCTGACGATGGCTCGCAGCTCGCTCATATTATAGGGCTTCGGATTTCTGGAATTGAGGGCCAATGGATGATGTTAGAATGCAATCGGCTTGGCTTTGCCATTTCAACAGGAAGTGCCTGTCAAATTGGCATGCAATCCCCTGCAAAAGTGAGCCAGGCATTAGGATTAACCGCTGCCGAAGCAAAGGAATTTATCCGTATTTCGTTTGGCCAGTCCAATTCCTTAGAAGATGTCATGAAGCTTGGGGAAAGTATCGTTCAAATCGTTCATGCATTCAAGGCTGCCGTTATATAAAAAAAATAAACTGTGCTAAAATAGTAAAACAGCAATAACAATAGGGGGAATTTTATGGCAGAGCAAAAAAAAATATTGGGAGAGGAAAGGAGGTCATTTATTTTACAACTGCTTAAAGACAGTCCTGTCCCGTTGACAGGAAGTGAACTTGCCAATCGAACCAATGTTAGCAGACAGGTGATTGTCGGGGATGTCACCCTTCTTAAAGCAAAGAATGAACCAATTATTGCCACAAGCCAAGGTTATATTTATTTAAAGCAAAATGCCAGCAATTATTCTTTTGAAAGAACGATTGCATGCAGGCATTCACCTGATGACACCGAAAAAGAACTGAATTTGCTCGTTGACCATGGGGTATTAGTGAAGGATGTCAAAATAGAACATCCCGTGTACGGTAAATTAACGACTCAGATCATGGTTTCAAACCGCCAGGAAGTAAAGCAATTCTTACAAAGGTTAAAAACAACCAATGCCAGCTTACTATCAGAGTTAACTGGAGGTGCTCATTTACATACAATAGCTGCCTCCAGTGAACAGGCTCTCGAAAAAGCAGAATTAGCACTTTTGGCAGAAGGAATACTAATAAATTCTTGATATGCAACAGCGAAAGTAGTGGATTTAACATCTACTGCTTTTTTTGTACTCCATTGGGCCTTTATAGTGGAGGACATTACTTGGTAAAAAAAAGTAATATCCGTTAAAACAAAAAAAGCTTCCTATCATAAGGATAGGACAGCTTCAATGTTTATTAATTATATATTTCATTTTTAACGGAAAGTGATGGATAGGAACCGAGGATTCGGACACCACAGCCTAATGCCTCGATTTCCGCGATTGCTCCTGGAATTAACACCTCATCCATTTTCATTTCAAGATCAATAATGAAAAAGTAATTGCCAATTCCTGTTTTCATCGGTCTTGATTCAATCTTAGATAAGTTTAATTTTCTCCAGGCAAATGCAGATAGCACCTGATGAAGAGCCCCCGCTTGATCGGATGGAAGGGTAACCATCAGCGTTGTTTTATAATGAGTTGAACCGCTGATGGACTGAAAATCAAGGTCTTTCTCAGAAAGAACAACAAAGCGGGTATGATTATAATCAAAATCGTGGACATCCCTTTTCACAATCGATAACCCATACTCCTGTGCAGCAAGCTCATTGGCAATCGCAGCAATTTGCAAGTCAGGGTTTTCCATTACCATCATTGCGGCGGCAGCAGTGGAAGATACACTTTCAAATGGAACACCTTTGAAATGGTTATGTAAAAATTTATGGCATTGGGCAATGGCATGTGAGTGGCTATACACTTTGCTGACACCCTGCCAATTTTCCTTATTATTTGGATGAACCATCAAATGCTGCTTGATTGGTAAAGTGATTTCCCCAATAATTGGTATTTGGACAACTTGTGTTAAATAATCTAGTGTAATATTTACTGAGCCTTCCAATGCATTTTCGATTGGAACGACAGCTAGTTCTACTTCTTTATCTACAATAGCATCCATACTTGCAGGAATTGTTTGATAGGGCTCAAGTTCAAATCCCTGAAAAACTTTTTTCACGGCTAATTCTGTGAATGTAGCTTTTGGTCCTAAGTACCCAACTTTCACTGTTTCCCCACTCCTTATTTTTTAAAAAGAAAGCTGAGAGCCAGTGGTAGTTATTTCTACACACCTGTTCCCAGCACTTCTACCTTTTCTACAAATTCGAGTTTTCTTAGTTCTTTTAGCAACTCTTCAATTTCCATGATAATGTTTGAAGTGTTTAATGAGAGTGTCACATTTGCCCTGCTTTGCAACGGAATCGTTTGGTGAAGGGTAACCACATTACAGCCTGAGTTTGCAACAACACTGAGCAATTTAGACAGCGTTCCTGAGCGATCTTCCAAATGAAAGAAAAGCGAGACAATCTTTTCCTTCTTAATGGTAGAGAAAGGAAATACAGTATCTCTGTATTTATAAAAGGCACTTCGGCTTAAATCTGCTTTTTGGACAGCATCCGCAACGGATTCGGCCTTACCTCTTTCCAGCATTTCTTTCACATCAAGTGTCTTTTTCATCGCTTCTGGCAAAACATCTTCACGCACTAAGTAAAATTTTTTATCCATTTTTATCACTCTACCTTACTTTCTTCTGGACAGAGACCCTTTTTACTCAATAAACTCAAATTCAAACTCTAATATTTTCACAATATCCCCGTCTTTTGCTCCTCTTTGTCTTAACGCATCATCCACACCTAGACCACGAAGTTGACGTGCAAAACGGCGAACGGATTCTTCTCTTGAAAAGTCTGTCATTTTAAAGAGTTTATCTGTTTTTTCACCAGAGACGACAAATGTGCCATTCGGTTCTCTTGTAATTTTAAATGCTTCCGGTTCTGCCTCGTGCTTATAAAGAACACGATGCACACCTGTTGTTTCTTCTTCCTCATGCTCAAGCGGAAATTCAGGTGTTTCCTCAATCTTATCGGCAACAGCATACAATAGTTCACGCAGCCCTTTTCTTGTGACCGCAGAAATCGGGAAGATCGGATAATCCTCTTCAAGCTGCTCTTTAAACTTTTTCAAATTTTCCTCTGCTTCAGGCATATCCATTTTATTGGCGACAATGATTTGCGGACGCTCCGTTAAACGTAAATTATATTCACTTAATTCACGATTAATGGTCTGGTAGTCCTCATATGGGTCTCTGCCTTCCATCGCAGCCATATCAATGACATGGACAATAACCCTTGTCCGTTCAATATGCCGTAAGAATTGATGACCAAGGCCTACCCCTTCACTCGCCCCTTCAATCAATCCCGGAAGGTCTGCCATAACAAAGCTTCTGCCATCTTCTGTTTCTACCATCCCAAGATTCGGAACAATGGTTGTAAAATGGTATTCAGCGATTTTTGGCCTTGCCGAAGAAACTACTGATAATAGTGTCGATTTTCCAACACTTGGAAATCCAACTAGACCGACATCAGCAAGCAGCTTTAATTCAAGGATTACTTCACGTTCTTGACCTGGTTCTCCATTTTCAGAGAGTTCTGGTGCAGGATTTGCTGGTGTAGCAAATCGTGAATTTCCGCGCCCGCCACGGCCTCCTCTTGCAATAATTGCTTGTTGTTCATTTTCGACTAAATCAGCAATAACTTCTTTCGTATTGGCATCAATCACCACTGTTCCAGGCGGTACCTTAACAATCATATCCTTTGCGCCGGCACCGTGCTGGTTTTTGGACATGCCATGCTCGCCACGCGGTGCTTTAAAATGACGCTGATAACGGAAATCCATTAACGTACGTAACCCTTCATTTACTTCAAATACCACATTGGCACCTTTGCCGCCGTCCCCGCCAGCTGGACCGCCTTTTGGTATATATTTTTCCTTACGGAACGCGACCATACCATTACCGCCGTCTCCGCCTTTTACATAAATCTTCGTTTGATCAACAAACATCTTATTCCTCCAGTCTGCATTTCGAATCAACAAATGTCACGAAAAGTGTCTTAACTTTCCTATTTTTTTTGATAAGGTATATAAACTTCTAATGCGAGTTCGTTTTCTGAGAAGTCCTTGACCACTATATCGAGTAGACAATTGGGTTCTGCAAGGAATTCTTCTATTACATCACTTTTTATTATTATCCCGCTAAAATCAAAAAAGAAACGAAGCCCCTTTGATTGCTGATCAATTGTTATGGATAAATGATTTTCTTGGAAGGCTTCAATCGCCTCGTTTAAACAATTAAAAAAAAGGCCAGTCCACTCTGTTATCATTTCCTCATTAATTTGGAAAGATTTTGTATCTTGAAACACTTCATATTCCAGCTTAAAGGATGGATTCTCCCAATTTGATTTTAACAGCAGAGAGGCAAACATAGGCATTTTCAAATTGGAAAGCTTTGACTCGTGCTGTGCTTCTATGATAATTTCATCGATGACCGCTCTAGCCCTGTCGATTCGATTTAAATCTAAGTTCCCCTTTATTAATTGAAGCCTATTTAACCAATCATGTCGAGAATGACGCAGCACCTCAACAATATCCCATACTTTCTCCATAGGTACACTCCCACATTAAGTGTCTCAACACCATTTTGCTGATAGTATATCAAAAAATTAACTATGAGTAAGCTTATTTTTGTGATGAAAGATTATTTGAGGCAAAAAAGAAGCATCTACGAAGCGTTTTCCCGAAGTATATTATGGAAGGAAAAATTCGTTAGCAAAAAGAAAACTCTAACCAAACAGGTTAGAGTTTTCGCTAGTTCCTTAAGCTTCTTGAGCTACTGGATAAACGCTCACTTTTTTGCGATCACGACCGAAACGTTCAAATTTCACAACGCCGTCAACTTTTGCAAAAAGTGTATCGTCGCCTCCACGGCCAACGTTTTCACCTGGGTAAATCTTTGTACCGCGTTGACGGTAAAGGATTGAACCACCAGTTACGAATTGACCATCTGCACGCTTAGCGCCAAGACGCTTTGCGATAGAGTCACGTCCGTTTTTTGTAGAACCTACACCCTTTTTAGATGCAAACAACTGAAGATCTAATTTTAATAACATTTATTCCACCTCCTGCTTTTTGAAGGTAATCTTTATGTGCTTTCCGTATTCTTCTTCAATCGTACGCAATGAAACAGTCATACCTTCTAGAAGAAGTTGTACTCTCTCATGAATGTCTCCCGGAAGATTTTCCGGTACAACACAGCGGAGAAAGCCGCTTTCATGCTCAATCTCGGGCGTAACACCTGTTAGAGCGTGCACAGCGTTGATTGATCCAATGGATACTGAAGATACGCCTGCACAGACGATATCCTTGCCTCGATTGGCGAAAAATGCATGACCACTTATTTCGAATGATTGAATAAATCCGGACTCAGTACGATTAATCGTAATTTGAATCATCTATAAGTCAACACCTTACGCGTTGATTTTTTCGATGACTACTTTAGTGTAAGGTTGACGATGACCTTGCTTCTTACGGTTGTTTTTCTTCGCCTTGTACTTGAAAACAATGATTTTCTTTTGACGGCCTTGTTTTTCAACTTTAGCTGTAACTGTAGCACCTGCAACAACAGGAGAACCTACTTTTACATTTTCACCGCCAACGAAAAGAACCTTGTCAAAAGTAACTGTTTCACCAGCCTCAACATCTAATTTCTCAATGTAGATAGCTTGGCCTTCTTCGACTTTCAATTGCTTACCGCCAGTTTCGATAATTGCGTACATGAACTGCACCTCCTTATAAACTCAGACTCGCCATAGACAGGCGCTTTAAGCAAAAGCTTAAGACTTAGTACCTGTTCTGTGCGGTTGTAGCACGGGTGCTACAAACATAACATTAAAATCCTAACATATTCTAGGCAAAAGTGTCAATAGAATTTTAGAAAGATCATGTTTCAATCCAATCCTTTTTGGGCAATCTCGTTTACATCGCCGAACTGCTTTAAAACATAGTAATGGCGGTTAGACGGCTGAATCAAAAAATAGAACTTTAAATGTAAGAGTTCTTCTAATGCTTCTCGATGGGCTTCATTAGGTCCTAGAAACTGCTCTTTCACCTCAGCAGTCGTTTCGACTAAGACGGCTTCAAATTCGGAATAGCGATGCTCTAGCAGTTCACGCTCAAGCCTAAAGCCGACCGTTTCTGGACTTAGAATCCGCCCCGTCCCATCACAAACAGGACACTTCACCTCGAGTGCCTCTGAAAGAGTAACCTTCGTTTTCTTGCGTGTCAGTTGAAGAATCCCTAGAGGGGTAAATCCTATCATCTTAGTTCTTTTTTGATCTTTGGTTAACTCCATTTCCATCAGAGTCAGAATGGCTTGCTTGTCCTTTTCGCGTCTCATATCAATGAAATCAATGAGGACAATTCCGCCGATATCGCGCAGACGCAGCTGCCTGACTATTTCCTTTGCAGCCAACAAATTCGTTTTTAACACCGTTTCCTGATAATCGGACTTTCCGGAAAATTTACCCGTGTTCACATCAATTATCGTTAACGCTTCGGTTTCGTCAAAAATCAGATAGGCGCCGTGATCAAGCCAGACTATACGCTTGAGGGCTTTATCAATTTCATGCTCCACATTATGTACAGAAAAGATATTTTCTTTCCCATTGTAATAAATATGTTTGACCCTGTCATTTTGCTCCTCGGCTAGCTTTTTTACTGATAAGTCATCGACGATTACTTCTCCATCAGTCATCCTAGCCACTTTATCCAAGATCAATTCGATGATAGTATCTTTTTGAAAAATAATTCCCGGCTTTTTGAGGGAAGCAGTTTTCAGGATGAGATGTTGATGCTGCTCGCGCAATTTCTCTAGTTCCGTTTGGATTTCCTCTTCCGTACTAGATAGAGAAGAGGTCCGGAATATGATTCCTTCTTCGTCTGTCTTTAAACGGCTGCCGATTCGACGCAGGGCGGCTTGTTGTTTATCATCCGCAATTTTTTTTGAAACGGCTACATATCGACCCTTTGGCATGTAAATCAAATTAGGACCCGCGATTTCAATAATCCCTGTTACTCGGGCACCTTTCGTACCGGTTGCATCCTTGTCGACCTGAACGAGCATTTTTTCACCCTGATGGACGAAAGTGCTAACGTTTTTTTCTTTTTCAGCCGATAAGAGATATGAAGGAAGGACATCCCGGTGTAAATAAGCATTTTTCTCCTCGCCTATATCAATGAACACTGCATTCATCCCAGGCAATACTTTCGTCACAGTCCCAAAATAAAGATTACCGACCAGCGATCGATGTTCTGGCCGGTCAAATAGGATGGTTTCAACACGGTTGTCATTCAAATAAGCAAATCGCTTTTCACGTGAATTGTAATTAATTATTAATCTTTCCAAACAAGCGACCTCACTTTTTTCTTTTTATTATACTCTTTTTTAGTATGAAAAAAGAAGGTCGCTGATTTTATCGGTTAAGCGTTTTTCGGTAAAATAGGCATGTAGAAGTTCATTTTCGTCTAGCATCCCTTTTTCCTTGCCATCTGCTTCAACGATGATTGGATGTTTGCAGCCGCGTTGAAACTTTTCTAAAACGTGGATCAGTAACTCCTCTTCATTGGCCTCAATCGGTTTCAAGGTTTGAAGACTTGATTTCTTTCCGTAATACCGCTCTAATAAAAACCTCATAAAGATAAAGCGCCTCTGTTTCCATTCATGATAAAGCGAGAAATAAAGGAAGGCGATGATGATCCAGACATTGATATGGGTTGGGGCAACTATCAAGATAATCAGTGAAAAGAATGATAAGCTAATCAATGAAAGGATGAGCGTTAGTCGATGGGCAGTTGGAAAGGAACGTTTTAGTGAAAGCAGCAAGAATACCAGCTTCCCCCCATCAAGCGGCCAAACTGGAAAAAGATTGAATATAAAAATCATCAGATTATAGCTCAAAAAAAGCTGAAACAGCTCCCCAGACATCAGGTTGAAACTAACTAACCCATAGGCTAGGGCTACCATCCACACATGCTGGAGCGGCCCTGCAAGGATAACTATGGTCTCTTCTTTTAACGGTCGATTGCCATGCTCATCCATCTCGGCCACCCCGCCAAACGGCAACAGGGTGATTTTTTTGATGCGCCATGAAAAAAAAGAAGCCGCAGCAGCATGCCCCAGTTCATGGATGAAAATGATTCCCAGCAGTAAGCAAACCTCTAGGAAATGAGCTGTGGCAACTGAAAGTGCAATGATAATCCATAACAAAGGATGAATAGTAATCAGTCGCAGTAAATTTATGGCTCTATTCAAAGCGAATCACCTGAATCGGATCGATAAATGCATCATCTTTTTTAATGGCAAAATAATACTTGCCTTTGGATTTATCATCACTAGTAGAGTCAGATACAGTGCCAACCACTGTTCGTTTTTCAACATACTCATATAATTTAACCTTGATTTCGTCTAAATTACCGTACCATGTTTCCGTTTTATCGGCATGCTGAATGATGACTGTTTTTCCAAGACCGTCTTTAACACCTGCAAACATAACGAAACCATCATTAATCGTTTGTACGGGCGCTCCTTTTCCGGTTTCTATCATAATGCCCTGCCCGTTTTTCTCAAAGTTTTCAAGGATTTTCCCCATCGCTGGGACGGAAAACTCAGTTTCAGCAACCTCTTTTTTCCCAACTTCATCTTTATCTGAAAAAGGCAGCAGGGCCAAAGGCTTTCCAAACTTGCTTTCGTACCAGTTTGATACTGTTGCAAACTTGAAATCCTTGTCCATTGTTTTCGTAACCACATCTCTTGCCGGATCAAAGGCAGCGGAATGGTTCCGAAATAATATGGCAACCACTAAAAACAAGAGGACAGAGGACAATATCTTGAAAAAGAAGACTTCCTTCTTAAATAATGGATGCCCGTCATCGCCATTACTACCCCCTGAAGTAGTAAACTGGTCAAAGCCATATTTTTCATCGTCACTAGGCCAGGTAATCTGGGGGTCGGGACTTTTTACACTTGTGCCTTTTTCATTTTTTCGCTTGGCGATTCGTCGCCGAATTTCTTCCGGTGTAGACCGCGCCATTTTCATCCACCCTTTTCACACTAATTTGTACAAGTCTATGAAGGGGGATTGAAGAGTATGTCTGTAAAATAAAAGACTCTGTTAAACTTGCCTGTTGATTTCCGCTCCAGGCGCTGCGCTTTCCGCGGGCGGTCCGGGGAGCCTCCTCGTCGCTGCGCTCCTGAGGGGTCTCCCCTGCCCCGTCCTCCCGCAGGAGTCTTCGCGCCTTCCGCTCCAATCAACAGGGTGCCAAAATCACCAATAAGCTTTAACATAGACAAAAAAAACAACCTGTCCGATTGTAACTGGACAGGCTGTTGAAAGGCGGTGCATTTTTTTATCTAACACCGAAGAATTTTTTTAATTTCGTAAACATACCCTTTTCTGCATTTTCGAGTGACTGCAGCGGAATAGATTCACCTAGAATTCTTCTCGCAATATTTCGGTAGGCAATGGATGCTTTATTGTTAGGATTAAGGGCAATCGGTTCACCATGGTTAGAAGCTTTAATAACTTCATCATCATCAGCAACAATACCTATGAGTTCAATGGAAAGATGTTGAGTAACCTCATCAATCTCAAGCATATCCCCATTCTTCACCATATGATTTCGAATCCGGTTGATGACTAATTTAGGCGACTCCATATTCGGTTGTTTTTCCAATAGACCAATGATGCGGTCAGCATCACGAACGGCAGAGGCCTCTGGTGTTGTCACAACAATCGCCTTGTCTGCTCCGGCGATGGCGTTTTGGAATCCCTGTTCAATACCCGCAGGGCAATCAATAATGATATAATCGTAATCTTGTTTTAATTCTATGATCAGTTCTTTCATCTGCTCTGGCTTCACGGCTGATTTGTCAACGGTTTGCGCCGCAGGCAATAAGTATAATAACCCATCAAAACGCTTATCCTTAACAAGGGCTTGATGGATTTTGCATCTTTTTTCGACGACATCAACAAGGTCATAAATAATTCTGTTTTCAAGTCCCATAACGACATCCAAGTTACGAAGACCGATATCAGTATCTACTAAACATACTTTTTTTCCTTGAAGGGCTAATGATGTGCCGATATTAGCAGAAGTTGTTGTTTTTCCTACTCCACCCTTACCGGATGTAATTACGATTGCTTCTCCCACTTTAATGTCCCCCTTCTAATCTCGTTAAATTAGGTCTTAATTGGATTAAAACTTGTAATCTATCAACAATGATTTGACGGTTATCATCGATGTATGCGCATTCCATTTCCCGCTTCTCATTGCTTTGCAGGCTGTCTGGTCCCCTATTTAAACAATCACTAATACGAAGCTGAGATGGTTTCATACTAGATGCAGCAATGACCGCTTCATCATTGCCATAACAGCCAGCATGAGCCACACCCTTTAAGGTTCCCATAATGAATATGTTACCTCCAGCCATTACCGTTCCACCTGGGTTGACATCGCCAATTAACAGGAGGTCACCAGGTACCTCGAGGACTTGTCCGGAACGAATAATTCTAGAAACAGTCATGACCTCTGTTTCGGCCATTAACTGCTCAGCTTCATCTTTTGTGATTACATTAGATTCAATTTCATCAACTTCAAAATTTTTCTTCTGGCGAATTAAGTTTTTTAATTCTTCCCGCTGTGGCTCGGTTAAATAGCGGTTACCGATTTCCACTTTAACAGAGGTTAAATGACGCTCATCCTGTGTCCTTGAGTTTGCTGAAAGTTTATGATCAAGTTCCCTTTTGAGTTCTTCGTAGGAACAGCTATCATCAAGATGAAGGACAAGACCTTCCTTCGTTCCTTTTATTGTAACATTTTGCCGTTTTTTCATGGAGAATTTTTCACCTCATAATAAGAAAGCAATTTCAAAACAAGCCCATTTTGGATGTTTCAAGAGGGATTGGAAATCCCTCTTGCCTATTCCGAATCAATAGTCATACTATCCTAATAAAATTTCGACACGATGCGCCCATTCTCCTCTTTTTTCAAAAAAATCATTCAGCCCTTAATGCTTCCGAATGTTTTTCAAAAAGCCACTTTAATGGAAAGGCAGCAATGAGCGTCACCACTGCATTTAAGATAATGGTAGGGTAAAAACGCAAGTTCAAAAAGCCGATAAAATCAAGGTCTGTTACATGGATTAAATAATTCATTTCATAAACACCAATCTCTAATAACGAGACCCCTAGAATGGCAGCCAAAAAGGCCGTAATTATATTGGATTGCAAAACCTGCAAAAGTTTATAAATGAGATACGAGATAAACGGATAAAGGAATAAGTAAATGCCGATAATTTCGACATACACAATATCAAATAAAAGTCCAAAAATGGCTGCATAAATAATTCCATGTTTTTTTCCGACAAAAATCGTTAAAAACAAAATGGCAATAAAAAGAAAGTGTGGAACGAAAATTCGCTCAAACCCAAACACCTTTTCTGGTAAATACTCCACAAAAAGGCTTTCTATAATAAAAAGTAACAGAAATAAAAGAGGAAGAAGGACTTTTCTCACAAATCCTCCCCCTTCCCATCTGATGTTTCCATATTAACTGGCTGTGTCATTAATCTTTTTATGACAATGACATTTTCAATATCATAAAAGTTCGCACCAGGTTGTACTAAGGCCGTTTGATTTAACCCATACTGATCCGGGTTAACCTCAACCACTTTTCCAATCATCAGCCCTTTTGGAAAAATACCACCTAGGCCCGAAGTAATCACTTTTTGCCCTTTTTCAATTTTTTCACCGGATGGAATGGCTTTAACTAATAATAGTTTTCGCTTGTCATCAAATCCCTGTACAAATCCATAAACATCCTTCTTGCCTTGAATAACAGCAGAAATACGATTTTTTGGATCCATTGCACTTAACAATTGAACGGTTGAACTAAATTGTGTTACATTTTTTACTTTTCCAATCAAACCGGTAGCTGTAACAACAGCCATATTTTTTTCAATGCCGTTTAGTTTGCCTTTGTCGATAATAATCATTTCATGCCAACGATCAGGGTTTCTGCCAATTACGGTAGCTGGTAATGGTTTGAAGTCTCTCAGGGTTCTTTTTTCACCGAGAATGTCACGTAATTCTTCATTGTCTTGTTTAAGATCTTGCACTTGCGCTTCAAGATTGACAAGATTTTCGACCCGCGATTTTAATTCCTTATTCTCATCGTATGTATTTTGTAAATCCTGGAGATTTTCAAAAAAGCCTGTCACAAAATGAGTAGGCTTTGAAACCAGGGATTGAACCCAGCCGGTGGTATCTTTTAGAAATTGCTCCGGCCAAGATAGTTTGCTTCTCTCCCTTAAAGAAAACCCAATCAATGCCACGAGAACAATGATGCTGACAAGCAAAATAATCAGACGTTTATTCAGAAAGAACTGTGGCATGATTATACACCTCTATTTTTCTAGATAAAAATTATAGTTTTTAAACTTAGCCTGTGCTTATTGTTTGGAACCAACTAAGATTATCGAGAATCTCTTGCTTTATTTTTGAATAAATGAATATGATCCAGTGCTTTTCCTGTTCCAATAGCCACGCAATCAAGCGGGTTTTCAGCAATCAGCACGGGCATTTTGGTTTCTTCACTAATAACCCTGTCCAAATTGCGAAGGAGCGCACCTCCACCAGTTAGAACAATCCCGCGATCCATAATATCAGCAGCAAGTTCTGGAGGTGTTTTTTCCAATGTATTCTTGACTGCTTCTACAATGGCGGAAACCGTATCTCTTAATGCTCCGGCAATTTCTTTGGCAGTTATTTCAATTGTCTTTGGCAGACCTGTTAATAAATCCCTGCCGCGAATTTCCATATTGTCAATGCCATCAGGGTTACCAGCCGAACCTATTTCCACTTTAATGGCTTCCGCTGTGCGGTCCCCAATCATCAAGTTATAGTTTTTTCTAATATAAGTAATAATCGAATCGTCCATTTCATCGCCGGCAACGCGGATCGAAATGCTTGTAACGATTCCACCTAAAGAAATGATGGCCACTTCTGTGGTTCCCCCACCAATATCAACCACCATGCTGCCCGTAGGCTCCCACACAGGCAAATTGGCTCCAATCGCTGCAGCGAAAGGCTCTTCAATCGTATATGCATCCTTTGCCCCTGCTTGTCTGGTCGCATCGATGACAGCTCGTTCCTCAACGGCCGTTATCCCTGATGGAACACAAACCATGACATAAGGATTACCTGAAAATACATTTTTAGTTTTCTGTGCTTGACGAATATGGTATTTCATCATGGCTGCTGTTGTTTCAAAATCTGCGATAACTCCATCCTTCATCGGTCTTAGCGCGACAATATTCCCCGGTGTCCGCCCAATCATATTTTTCGCGTCGTTACCAACCGCGACAATGTTTTTTGTATCAGTTTGCATCGCCACCACCGATGGCTCACGCAGAACAATTCCTTTTCCTTTTACATATACAAGGGTATTTGCAGTCCCTAAGTCAATCCCAAGATCTCTTGCTCTAATTCCAAACATAGTTTTGTATCTCCCTTTCTGAACCTAATGCAAAAACTCCAATAAATAGGTAATTACTTTAATATCATGTCTTTTTTCTCAATATTTATCTAGTTATATCTTAAGTAGTCCTAAAAAACCATAACCAATATTATAACTCAACGTTAAATAAAATCATAGTTTATAAATAACCTTTTTCCTTAAGACTCACAAACTTATTCTCCCCGATGATCAAATGATCGAGTAAATCGATGCCAATGATCTTACCGCATTCGACGAGTCGCTTGGTGACTTCAATGTCCTCGCGGCTTGGAGCGGGGTCTCCGCTGGGATGATTATGTGCGGCAATAATAGAAGCAGCTGACCGCTTTAAAGCCTCGCGGAATACCTCCCTGGGGTGGACAATCGAGGCATTTAAGCTGCCAATAAAAATGGTTTGTTTATGAATGACTTGGTTCTTTGTGTTTAGGTACATACAAACAAAATGCTCTTGTGATAAAAAGCGCATATCATTCATGACATACTTTGCTCCGTCTTCCGGTGAGCGGATCACATAACGGTCCTTATAATCCAGGTTGGCAATTCTTCTACCAATTTCGACAGCAGCGAGGATTTGAATGGCCTTGGCTGAACCAATCCCTTTTATCTCGGTCATTTCTTCCAGGGTAGCAGCTTTTAAAAGTCGTAACCCTTCAAAATGGGTCAATAGTCGATTCGATAATTGCAAAACCGATTCATCTTTTGTCCCGGTTCGCAACAAAATGGCGATCAGTTCATGATTCGATAAGCTTTGTGGTCCATGTTGAATAAACCGTTCTCTGGGCCTTTCATCTTGAGGGAAATCACGGATCATTAATGTATTGGTGGACACTTTTTTTCCTCCCTTATTAAGGGAGTTAAGGAACAAAAAAGTTTAATACGGCAACTGGTAGCCTGCCTTTTTCAATTCTCTTACCGTTCGTGAAACAGGCAGTCCGACAACCGCAAAATAGTCTCCATTTATTTTTTTGACAAGCATACTTCCGAGCTGTTGAATGCCATATGCACCTGCTTTATCAAGCGGTTCACCACTTTTTACATACGCCCGTATTGAGTCGTCCGTTAACTCCCAAAACCAAACTTCTGTTCTTTCATAAAACTTAGTCGTACCTGTTGGAGACACAATCGAAACTCCTGTAAAAACTTCATGCTGACGACCTGACAAGCTTTTTAACATGGCAAAAGCTTCTGCTTCATCTGCGGGCTTTCCTAAGATTTGATTATTCGCAACAACAATTGTGTCCGAGCCGATCACATAGGCGTCCTGGTTTTCTTTAAAAACGGCTTGTGCCTTACGTTCGGCTAACTCCATCACAACTTCTTTAGGAGAGAGAGCTGGGTCAAAACTTTCATCAACTTCACTACTTGAGATCGCGAATGTTAAACGGAGAGTTTCTAGAAGTTCTTTTCGCCGTGGAGAAGAAGAGGCTAAAATGAGGTTCTGCATTTGATCACCTTACCTTTGGTACGTATTAGGGAGATACAATTCAATCGTATCAGAAATTGTACTAGCAAACAATTTTTATATCATTAAATTTTGATGGAATTTGTAAAATTATGCAAAATATTTCTTGTTATGGTAAATAAAAAAGCCTATCAATTATTTGATAGGCCATATTTCCCGGAAAATATCGATAGATGTCGATATTCATTACTTAGAAAAATAGAGCGACAGGAAGTTCAATAAATGCTGTTGTGCGTCAGTTAGATTTTTTTCGTCTTTTGACTCTTGATAAGACTTTACTTTATCGTTTGCACTTACCAATTCTGCTTTTAGATCTTTTATCTTTGCATTTTTTACACTAGTTTTTAATGGTGCTTCAATCTCGGAAAGGACTTTACTTTCGTCCTCAGACAGATCCTTGGTGACGAGCGCATTTGAAGTGGTAAGAGATAGCGTTTCATAAATGGCAGGTACTGCTTTTAAAAAGGACTTTTCTTTATCAGTGCTAGTAGAAAACTTCTTTTCCTCTAATAACAATGGCTTGGCAAATACATCTTCAATTCCATCTTCCTTATATTGAGCCCCTAATGCTTTAGCTTCTTCAATCGAATCGGCCACCCCTAGAAATAAATAATACTTGCCATCCATTTCCACTGATTGAGATGGCACGCTTTTCGAAGTTAGATTAGCAGCTGTTTCTTCGGCACCAGCTTCTGATGAAAATACCCCGCCTTGAATGATATACGTAGTTAACTGAGGTATGGCAACAATTGACGTATTCTTTCCCTCCGTCGTTTTCGTCTCGGTACTGACAGGCTTGTCCGTGACTACTGCCGGTTCCGTTGTTACCGTCTTGTTAGATGGAGTTGTTATCACCAATTTAAGCATAACCACACCGATTGTCGATCCAATCAGGATGGCGAATACTGCTGAAATTAAGATGGATCCTAACGGCCGTCCTGTTTTCTTTTTAGAATTGGTCGAAAAGGATGTTATTTTGGGAAGGGCTGTTTTTTTGCTAGTTTGACTTGGGATAATTTTCAATTCCTCAATGTCTTGATCAGAGGACTCAGGGATAATCCAGTCAAAACTTTCTTCAACCGATTCTTGTGCAGCCGCCGTCTCACTAAACACATCCGCTTCTGAATGCTCTGAATTTATTTTTATCACTTTAGGAATGGGGTCGATGTTAGCTTCAACCTCTTTTTTTGGAGGAACTTCCTGATGGGGCGTGTTTTCTCCATTTAATTTTATCTTGATTGTATTGCCTTTGTTAGGCTTGTCCACGAAACCGTACTCCTCTCTCTTCCGAAGGGTCATTGGGTTCATCCTATCATAAAGACAAAAAAAAATAACAAGACTTTTGTCGTCTTGTTATCGTAGTCTTTCGCCAAATTATTTACAAGGTTGGCATGGTGGTGATTATGGCTGTGTTTGTGCAGTTGCTGGGAACTGGCTTAATGGATTATCTTTACCAGCTGGTGCAGGTGCATCGATTTTTGGTAATTCAGCAGCTAAGTCAGATAAATTTGGCATATAGAATGCAGATATTGTCAGACTGTAGGTTAAAGGCTGATCTTCTTGGTCTAAACTGGTTATCTCTTGACCGCCTGAATAACTTATCGATTCAACCACGATAATCCGTTTTAATGATTCAAGAGTTTCAATAAACTTCTCTAATTCCTTATAACTTGGTGATTCAACGCTCAACGAAACAGTTATCTTCTTCATACCCACAGCTTCAGTCGATACCGATTGTTGTGCCGCCGGATCTTGATTGGCAGTGGCTTGAGTAGTGTCAGTTTGATTCGTTGTGGTTTGTTGACCATTAGTATTTTCGGCATTTGTTTGGTCAGCAGCAGTAGTAGTTACTTCCACATCTTTTGAAAAACTCATTGAACTAATCTTACTATTTGAGATGTTTTCCGCTTTTTCTAAATCTAAAATTAGCTGTCCTTGCAACGGCTTTACAGGTAACTTCTTCTGTAATTCACTAGTATCTTCTGCCGTTTTCTTCGTATCTTCAACCTTTTTCTGACTTACGATTTCTAATAATTTTTGTTCAGACTCAAGTGACTGCTGCTTGATATCTAAATCTGATTTTAAAGGATCTAGTTTAAAGAATTGAGCATAAACAATGAATAATAAGACTAAAAGAGCGACCCCACCAATTATTAGGCTTTGTCTCTTTGAGAAACGGAGCCTCATGAACCAGTCACTCCTTCCTCATTTTTCTTGCTCTTTTTAATATTTTCCTTAACTACTTCTTTATTAAGCTTTATCTCAAATTGACCAGTATAGCGAGGAAGGATTTTATCGCTTACTTTCTTACTCTTTGTACTGCTAGATGCAGTAGTTGATTTATTGGTCGCTTTTTTATTTGTTTTCGAGGTAGTGTTACTTGTTTGCTCACCGGTTGTTCCTGAAGTTCCATTCGTTTGACTACTAGTATTGGTAGTTGAATTCTGATTTGCACCACTTTGATTCGAAGCTGCTTGATTCGTTAGGTTTGTTGTCTGAGTGGTAGAATCATTTGAAGAATTCGTTGTATTTGATTGACCTGTTGTTCCAGCTGTAGAGTTATCAGTCGTTGATTCTGCAGTGGCTGCAGCTGATAATGAGCTCAAGCTTGCTTCTTCGAACCATTTTGATTCATTAAGATTATCTAAAAAGTACGCAGCTTCTCTAGCACTATCAAATTGCACCGTTAACGAAACCGTCCCTGCTTCTGTATAAACAAAGCTATGGATAAAACCACGCTCAGGCAATAATGATGTCAAATGGCGCATGACAGGAATCGTCTGAATGGGATATTCGTTTGCCCACTCAATTGCACTTTTCAATTGACTAACAGAG
Organism: Bacillus sp. sid0103; assembly: GCF_019219025.1. Next base: position 93,011 of record NZ_JAHUWN010000009.1, read on the forward strand.
CTAGTAGCTTCAACTGTTTCTGTACTTTTATTTTCTTTTTCAGCAATCTTCTTTATCATCGAGATTTGTCTTTCTAAGGAAGCGATATTACTTTTGAAAGAATTGGTTTGCCATAGGTAATAAGCACCACCAATTAGCAGTAAAGCAACCAAACAAGACAAAGTGATGATAAAGCCGATTTTTTTCGGTTCCTTTTGGGGAAGCAGATTAATTTCTACTAACATTATTGCACCCCTTTTAAAGCGAGACCTAAGGGCAGTAAAAGATTTGTTGGAATACTCTCTCGCTTGCTCTTTACTTCAATGTCAATATTGATTAACTCAACAGGAATTTCAAATCTATCTTTCATTTCATCATAAATGGCCATAAGCATCGGATGATCCCCATTTAATAAAAACTTTGTCACATCGTGTTTTTCATTATTTAGGGAATACCTATAAAAATCAAATAATTTATTAATTTCTCTGAAAATATCCTCAAACTGTAAAACAATTTCGTTTGTGTCACCAATATATTTACAAGCCATCAATCCTAACGAATCTCGATTAATTTCCCATTGATCGAGATTAAACGGCAATGAAAAATGACGCATGACTAATGGTACCGTTTCATTAAAGATACATAAATTGACACTTGTCATATCAAATTGGACCGTGAAAAGTACCTCATCCTCGCTAGCTTGATTTTGATGATAATATAAACGATATAATGAAAGCGGGGAAATATCTGCTGCGACAGGATTTAGCTTTAAACTAGCAAGTAGATCCACATACTCCATGACATTCTGCTCCGGTGCTGCAAATAAGAGTAAATCCTTCGTCTTTCCATTATCCGGAAGTGTGTAGTAATCAAATACAGGCTCTTCAAAAGGTAAATGAATACTCGAGCCAAGCTCTAAATAAAGATAGCCCTTTATCTCATCATCCTGAACATCTGATGGTATCGACACCTTCCGAATAATGACTAGTGGGTCAGGAACATTAAATCGGATAGAACGTCTGCGTATCTTCCATTCATCAATACATTCCTCGAGAATGTTTGACAGAGAATCGATATCGACAATTTTTCCGTCAGTAATAATTCCTGGCGGCAAAAAGCGTTCATTCCATCTTTGTGGAGTTGGGGGATTCACTTGTTTTAATTCTAAAAACCGAATCGAGTGGTCATTTATTACTAGGTTGATTATTCGGTTTTTTGTTGAAAAGAGGGAAAATGCCATATAATGAACCCCTTAATAAAATCCTTAATTAAGAATTTGTAAGTATAAATCAATAAGTTCCGAACCCCAAAAATAGGCTGTCAATGTACCAGTTGCAATAAATGGGCCAAATGGAATAGGTTCTCGTTTTTTTACAATTCTAAAAAGAAGAGCTAATCCACCTATAACAGCACCAAACAAAGTAGACAGAAAGAATGATAATAATACAAGTTTAAATCCTAAAACGAAACCCAGTAAGGCATACAGTTTCACGTCACCAAAGCCCATCCCGCCTTTACTAACAATGGCAATGATGAGCAGGAGAATAAAACCAGTTACTGCACCTAGGATACAATTCCACCATGGGTCTAAAGGCATAATAATTCGTTCCAATAAAAAAATCCCTGCAAACCAAATTAAAATTTTATCAGGGATGATCATATAATGAATATCTGATACGATGATAATCATAAACATAGAAATTAACGTTAAGGAAACGACTAATTCTCCAGACCATCCAACAAAGTATGGTGCTGCTGCAAACATGGCACCAGTTAACAATTCAAATATTGGATAAATCGGAGAAATCCGCGACTGACAGCCGCGGCATTTCCCCTTTTGAAGCATATATGATAAAACCGGAATGAGTTCAAATGGTGTCAACTGATGCCCACAAGTAGGGCATGCAGATCTTGGTGTCACAATCGATTTCTTTAATGGAACTCGAAGGCCGACTACGTTGAAGAAGGATCCTAGGAGAAGACCATAGATAAAAAGTATTACTATAATCATTAGTTAGTATATTCTATTAATTCTTGTTCAGTAGCTTCCCCGTCTTCATTACCTTTAGCAGGTGCCGTTTTACTATCAGCTATAGCTACAGCTGCATGCGTTTTTAAAACATAGGTGTATTTTCCACTAGTTGAATTATGTGTTACAGTAACTACAAAAGTATTATCTTTAACATGATCTAAGTAGTCCTTTAAGGCTACGTTACCGCCACTAACAGTTCCATCACTAGCCAAAACACCAGCACCATTATTATCTAATGTAATACTCTTAGCTTGAGGATGGTCAGCAACATACATCTTTGCTGCATTAATGATTTGTAACCCTTCTTGAACTGTAGCTTTTTGATCTGATTTTTTAATTACATTCCCAATTGCAGGAATTGCAATCGCAGCGATAATCCCTAAAATTACAATAACAGCTAGTAATTCAATTAAGGTAAAACCTTTTTGTTCCTTCATTTTTAATTTCAAACTATGTACCATTTCAACACTCCTTCTGGTTCTATGAACCTAGTAATATTTCTCTATGAGTATACAATAAATAACAGCATTGTAAAAGGTGTTTTTTATCATTTTTTGTCTTAAAAGTTATATTTTTGTAATATTACGTAAAAACATTCATTTCTTAGCTCATTTGGTCGAACATCGAGAACATTGGCATCATTATTGAGAGGACAATGACACCTACAATCCCTGCTAAAAACACAATCATTATCGGTTCTATTAAAGATTTTAGTCTGTCCGTACCTGCCTCTACCTCTTTTTCATAAAACTCTGCTATTTTAGACAGCATCGCATCTAAAGCCCCAGTTCCCTCGCCGATTGAAATCATCTGCGTAACAAGAGGAGGAAAGGCCCAGTGTGCATTCATCGGCTCGGTCATTGATCGCCCTTTTTCAAGCGAGTCACGGGATTCACGAATAACTTTTGAAATCACTTCATTTTCAACGACCTTTTCGACAATCGACATCGCTTGAAGAATCGGTACAGAGCTTGAGAATAGAGTGCTTAGTGTTCTCATCATCCTTGCTAATTGACCTTTTTGAATCATTTTTCCAAATATCGGCATTCTCAAGAGAGCAAAATCCAAATAATATTTTGTCTGCTTATTTTTTTTCATAAACATAAAAAATAAATAAATAGCAACGAACACAAGCGCTACGAGCCACCAAAAAGATTGCATAAATTCACTGGCTGCCAAGACAAACTTTGTAATGCCTGGTAGTTCAGCTCCCATATCTGAGAACATCGTAACAAATCTTGGAACTACTCCGACTAGTAAAAAGATCACAGCTAAAATAGCAATAATTCCTATGACTAAAGGATAGGTAAGAGCCGAAACTATTTTTTGTCTTGTGTGATGCTGTTTTTCAAAATCTTCAGCAAGACGTTCTAGAGTCCCGTCGATATTTCCGCTAACCTCTCCCGCCTTTACCATGTTGACAAACATTGAATTAAATATTTTAGGATGCTTTGAAACTGAGTCGGAAAATGGATTTCCTTCTCGTAGTTCCTGTTCCACATCCAATAGAGCCCTTTTCAGCCCTTTACTTTCTGTCTGGGCAGCAAGAACAGCGGTTGCTTCAACGATTGTTACCCCTGCTTTCAGCAAAGTAGCAAATTGGCGCAGGTAAATAACAAAGTCCTGCATTTTTACTGGATTCCCAAACGATAGTTCCATTGTCATAAGGGTTTCCGGGACTTCCTTCATTTCAACAACTCTTACGCCCTCATCCTTCAGCTTGACCATTGCCTCCCGCCTTGAAGCCGCACTAACCACGCCCTGCTTTTTGCCCTGACGGTCCCGTCCAGAATATTTAAATCTAGGCATCCATCATCATCTTTTCTTGTAAATATCTATTCGCCGCTTCTATCTGAATCAGATTGCGGTCAAGCAGGTCTCTTATGCTCATTTCAAGCGTGTGCATGCCCTGGGCGCGGGAGGTTTGCATCGTGCTTTGGATTTGATGAATTTTTTCATTTCGGATTAGGTTAGCAATTGCTGGGTTGTTAACCAGGATTTCTGTTGCCGCTTTCCGGCCTTTTTTATCAACAGTAGGAAACAACCGCTGTGAAATGACGCCAACCAAAACAGAGGCAAGTTGGACACGGATTTGCGGCTGCTGCGCTGGTGGAAAAACGTCGATGATCCGGTTGATTGTTGCCGGGGCACTTGATGTATGAAGGGTTCCAAACACAAGGTGACCTGTTTCTGCTGCAGTAATCGCAATACCAATCGTTTCTAGATCCCGCATTTCTCCTACAAGAATAACATCAGGATCTTGGCGAAGCGCTGCTTTTAAGCCACTGGCGTAATTTTTTGTATCAAACCCTACTTCTCGCTGATCAATAATTGAATTTCCATGTTTATGAAGAAATTCAATTGGGTCTTCAAGTGTGATAATATGTTTCCGCATCGTTCGGTTCATATAATCAATCATCGAAGCAAGTGTTGTTGACTTACCACTACCTGTAGGCCCTGTTACAAGGATAAGGCCTTGAGGCTTTTCTACTAGTTTTGAAATGATTTCCGGTAAGTCTAAATCTTCCATGGTTGGGGTTTTCGAAGCTACGACCCTTAGTGCAAGTGAAACACTTTTCCGCTGATGGTAGGCATTGACACGGAAACGTGACGCGCCTGGAATCCCATAGGAGAAATCGAGCTCCCCTTTTTCTTTAAATTGATTATAAAGATTTTCGGGAATAATCTGTTTGGCGATTTCCTCTGTATCCGCTGGAAGCAGCATATCTTTTCCATAACGCTTAATATCCCCATTTATCCGAAAAACAGGTGGAACACCAACCGTCAGATGGATATCAGAGGCTTTAAATTCTAATGCTGCCCGAAGAATATTATCAATTCTTTCTTTCATATGTTCATACTCCTACTCCAAAATGGCTACACGCAATACTTCTTCTGTTGTTGTTAAGCCTTGTTTCACTTTTAATAAGCCATCATCAATTAAAAAGATGGTTTTATTTTTAATCGCATGTTCTTTTAACTTTTGAAAGGAATTATCATTCATTATGATTCTTCGCATGTCATCGTTAATGACAAGTACCTCATGAAGTGCAATCCTTCCTTTATAACCAGTCATATTACAAGAAGCACAGCCTTTCCCTCTTGTTATCTTATCAATCTTAAGGCCACGTCTTGCAAAAATTTCTTTTTCTCGCAGTGAAGGTTCTTGTCCTTCAGCACAATCCCGGCATACCTTTCGTACCAACCGCTGTGCAACTATGCCGCTTACTGACGAGGCAATCATAAACGGTTCGACACCCATATCATTAAGGCGTGTGATTGTTCCTAAAGAATCATTTGTGTGCAGCGTGCTTAATACTAAATGCCCAGTCAACGACGCACGAATAGCAATCTCAGCTGTCTCTTTATCACGAATTTCTCCGACCATGATTATATTTGGATCCTGGCGTAGAATGGAGCGAAGACCTGCTGCAAAAGTCATCCCAACATTTGCGTTTACCTGAATTTGATTGATCCCTTCTAATTGGTATTCAACAGGATCCTCAATGGTGATAATATTGACTTGTTCACTGTTCAATTTATTAAGTGCCGCATAAAGGGTCGATGATTTACCCGATCCAGTCGGTCCTGTTATAAGGACAATCCCTGTTGGCTGCTCAATTAATTGGCTAAACCTCTTATAATTTAGTGCATTAAAGCCAATTTTATTTAAATCATTTAAAGCCGCACCCATATCCAAAAGGCGCATTACGATTTTTTCCCCGTAAACGGTTGGCAAAGTAGAAACACGAAGATCGATCGGATAAAAATCAAGATGTATCTTGATTCGTCCATCTTGAGGAATCCGATGTTCAGTGATATCAAGATTCGACATTATTTTAATTCTTGCAGTCAATACGCTCTGCATATGGCGCGGTAAAATACGTTCCACTCTTAGTACACCATCCACTCTATAACGAACAACTATCTTCGTTTCTTGTGGATCAATATGAATATCACTTGCCTTTTGTATCACAGCATTCGTCAGGAGCTGATTAACCAGACGAACAATTGGAGAATCCTGATTGGTTACATCTTCATCTCGCCCCCGCTCACTTGCAGGTAGGTCATCAAACAGCTCCTCTAAACCCTCGTCATCGTCATAGTATTTATTAATGGTTCGTAGTATCTCGTCCTTTGTTGCAATCCCTGCTTCGATTTGGAAGCCCGTAGATAAACGCAAGTCATCAATTATTATAAAATCCATGGGATTAACCATGGCAACAAATAGCTTGTTCGCCTCTTTTTTAAGCGGGACAATCAAATTCCTTTTTGCCGTTTCCTTAGAAATCAGGGAAAAAAGGCTTGAATCAAAGGGATACTGGGCAAGATTTACATGCGGAATACCAAGCTGTACCTCTAATACTTCAGCCAATTGCTGATCGGTAATATATCCTCTTTGTAATAAGACATCACCAATCTTTTGATTCGAACCTTTTTCGTCTAAAGCAGATTGCAGCTGCTCAGTAGTAATCATTCCTTCTTCAATTAACAAATCCCCAAGGCGTTTTCGGCTTTGTTTCTTATTGCTTTCACCACTATTTAGGCTGTTCATTTGGCTTCCCCCAAAGGTTATCAACATCAGAATCTTGTTGTGATGTATCAGATTGTGAAGTAGTTTGACTACCAGCAGGATTGGTTTCTGTTGAAGGATTCGTTACAATGTCAGTTTGACTTGCGGCAGTCGCCGCTGTTCCCTGTTGTGTTCCAGTTAAGGCATGAATCTCGATGCGATAAACAGGAGGATAATAATCCTCAGAAATCAATTCAGTCTTTAGCAGTTGCTCTCCTTGGTACATCTCCCGGTAAACTTTTACGAATGTCCCGTCGGCTCCTTTAGCTTTGACCATCGTTTTACCAGGTTTAAGAATTGGACTATATTGGACTATCGTTTTAGGCTTTAATTGCTGTTCATCTTTTTTACTAATCTTATAATTGTAAAGAAACTTTTTACCCTTAAGGCGCACTTTTAAGAGATTGTTCTCTAGTACTAGCTCTATAGTATAGCTTGATTTATTTGGATTAGTAATAATTAAATCTGTATTTTTAGCAGGGCTGACCCTAGCTTCAAATCCTAACCTAGCGTACTCAGGAAGTACATTGCTTATATTTCTATCGACAACTGAAAAATTCGTTGGTAATATCGCTTGATAAATCCCTGTTCCGATAAAACTTAGTGCAGTTGCTTTCTCAAATTTCTGATTCTTAGCAAACTCCAAGAGTGAAAACGTAGCTCCCTCAGCAATTTTAATTTCCGAATTTTTCTCCACTATTGTCTGAAGGTCATATGGAATTTCTTTTAATTTAAGTACTGCTTCGCTTATAACCATGTCCTTTTTACTTGCACTTGCCAGTAAGAAATCATTCGTCAGGTTAAACGGATATGAACCATTTTCTAACCCGGATGCTGTCGATTCTAAATTAGCTTTCAGTTTAGTAAAGTCTACTTCATTACTATTTAGCTCTGGGAAAAGGATACTAACTTGCTCTTCCACTTGCATAAGATCAATGGAAATAAAAACCTGGTTTTTTTGTCCGTCCTTTATTGATTTTATCGTTGTTTCTGAATCAAGATTAAAAAGGTTTAAATCAAAGGGAACACTTTTCTCACTATATTGAAATGAAAATTTTGTATTTTTCAGCCAGTCAAGGTACTCCTTTTCAAGCATACTAGCCGCTTCACTATCCGTTTTTCCGGAAATGTCTAAATTCCCAACTGTAGTTCCCTCTGAATATTTCCCATCAGCGATTGCTAATTTTTCAAATGCTTTTGCTCCAAAATGAGAGAAACTAAAGATAAATGCTGTACTGAAAAAAAGTACAACAAATAATTTTAAAAATGGCAGATTTTTCTCCATAGCCTTGCCCCCTTTCTATCAAACTACTTTTGCAAGTTAACTTCTTTCTTCAAATTGCTATCTAATAGATTCGCTTCATATCCTGCAGCAGTTTCCTTTACAGCAAGGAATAATTCATCTAACTGGTTATCTTCTAACGCGTTAGTACCAGTTTCTTCCTCTCCTATTGGTGTTAGGTCATTAAGCTTCTCAAGCCATCCTTCATCTTCTAGTTCGATATTTTCTTCAGATTCCTCTTGAAGTAAACTTTCGATATCTGATAAATAACCTGCTTCAATTTCGTTATCATCAAGTTCATATAGATTCGCATCATCCCCTGCTGCAGTTTCCTTAACGGCAAGGAATATTTCATCTAGCTCGGTAACGTCTGTTGCAATACTAACCGTTTCTTCCTCTACATTTCCTAGCGTTAGATGATTAAACTCCTCAAGCCACCCTTCATCCTCTGACTCGGTCTTTTCATTAGATTCAGCTAACAGTAAACTTTCGATATCAGATAAATTGCCTGCTTCTGAATCGGTATCGACCATATTTTTTTCATTCTTTTCCTTTATTTCATCTTCTATCAAATCATCAAAAAATGAAATGTCTTCTATCTCTATTCCATAAGTTTGCTCATTTTCATCTACATTTTGAGGTTGTACTTGTATCGAAATAACCTCATTTGCGTTTAAATTCATTAAAGACTGCGAAGCGGTTTCTCCCTGGTCTAAATCCAACAAATCTAACTCCATTGATTTTTCTATCCTATTATCCGGAACAAAAGTTTTTGATTCCTCGTCAAACTCTATATCAAATGAATCTAGTACTTTATTGTACATGACAGCTCCAAAACGGCTGTCCATTATGTAGGCTGCAACCAAAACAAGCAAAAGCACTATTAACGATGTCTGCCACAATGGGAAAAAAGGAACGGCTGCAAGTCCTCCAAGGGCCAACACAAAACCTGCCGAAACAACGAAAAATTTCCCTCTAAAAGTGAAACCAATAGGTAAAAAGGCTATGATTAATATTAATACCAACATAGCCCCAAATGCCCATATGAGTGTTTGCATTTGATGACTTCCTTTCTTCTCTTGATACTATTATCTTATTAAACAACAATTTATATCAAAATTACTAAGAATTTTTACTTTTATTCTAAAATTAGACAAAATTGCCTACTAGATATTGTATAATACTTTTAATTAGTTTAAAAGAAGATGAAAAACTTTTATAGGCAATACTTACTGATTTTTGTTATTTATTGTCTATTAAATTTATTAAACTATATCTTTGAACATGAAACTTTATCCCCAGAAGGGAAATGATTAACATGGAATTATTGAAAGAGGAAAAAGGGGTAACCTTATTAGAAGTGCTTTTATCAATAGTCATATTGTCTATGATCCTCTTAACAACTATGAGTTTTTTTCCCCAAATGGGGCTTATAAATAATCAAAACAACCTAAAAACACAGGGAATAAACACTGTAAAAGATGTCCTTCTTAAATGGCAAAATGATAGTAGATTGGATGCCTTTTTTACTAACCCTGATGCAGGAGTAATACCGGAATACAAGCCAATTACAGGGGCAGATTATTATAATTTTGAAACAGTTGAAGGTGGATATATCGTTAACATTCAAATTAAGGTAAATCCAAGTAAGGAATCAAAAATTTATAATGCGCATCAAATTGATATAAAACTATACAAAATGAATAATAGAGATATCGCCGTAAGTAATACTTATGGGTATGTAAAAGTTAGGAGATGAAGTAGTTGAAACAAGACGAACGTGGCTTAACACTTGTTGAAGTCTTAGCTACTTTAACAATAATCTCAATTGTCAGTATAATAATTTGGAGTGTTTTCTTCCAAGGGTTAAATTTTTCAAAAAAGGCCACCTCAAAAAACTTAATGCTTCAAGAAATGAACCTTCTCATTACCAATTTAACAAAAATTCATCAAACTTCTAGTGAGTATGAAATAACAAGCTCTGGCACTAATAATTGTGACATTACTGTAACTTCTAAAAAAAAGGATAAAGTTCTAAATAAAGATGTTATACAACCAGTCCGAATATTCTCCCATTCACAAATATGCTTTGGATTTGTCCTTGATATTAAGAATAAACGAAGTGGTTCGGACCCAAACAAAATAGAACCTAATGAAAACGATGTTTCTATTACACTTAATGCTCGTGACAAAACGAATCCTGAAAATAAAGTAACTATGAAGTCCTATCTTTATCGAATGAAGGGAGTTGGATACTAATGGATAGTGTTAAGCATGAACAGGGTTATGCACTTGTAGTAGTATTGGTAATATTGACTGTTTTTTCAGTTTTGTTCCTTGCCTTCATGGGCCAAGCCTTTAACAGTGTAAAACAAAATCAAGTAGTTGAGAAATCTTCACAATCCGTAGCATTAGCTGAAATGGGGGTATCTTATTACGATGTTGCAGTTCAAGATATCTTTGAAAAATTAAAAGATGAGATTAAGGTTAAAGTTGAGAATAACCAATTAACCACACAATCAGCTGTTATTGATTATCTGAAATCTCAATTAAAAAGTAATATTATAAATATTCCCACCCCACCAGCCGTTGATGATAAAGCGTCCTTCACCATTAATAAAAGCAATAATAAAATTAATGTTACTTCTGGAGGAAATTTACTAAAAATCAATTTAACAGTTGTAGGTACTAAACAAGATGATAGCACTGAACTTAATGTGGAAATGGCCATTAACAACCTGTCAAGTATCAATATAGTTACTACAACCGCAAGTAATACTCCTGAAATTATTTTTGATAAGGTTACGAAACCTGATATTGTCGATGTTAATTGTAATAACCCCGTAGATTTGGAACTTAGCAAAGATAAAGGTAACAATGGTAATGGCAAAAATGGTAATAGCAATATAAACGTTATTTGTTCAGACGTAATAATTGATACTGCTAATAATTCCAATGGAACTAGAACATACACAGGTAATAATAATGTGGATGTCTCAAAAATCTACTCCACTGTTGGTCTAGATTTTACAGGGAATTTAAACAATAGAGACTCTCTACAGATTTATGCACCATCGCTTCATATGGCAAGTAATTTTAATAATCCAACTTCTGTAACTGTTGAAACTAAAGGAAATTTCTCAATTGGCAGTAATGTTCAGAATACCAATCATGTAAATTTTTACGTGGGAGGGCTACTTGCTATCAATGGGCATCTTGACCTAAGCAATAGTTCAAATGTATTTATAAGAGGATCAAGAACACAAAACGAAATTGCGAATAATACAATCTCTACCGTTGATAACCATCTAAAGATTGATTCCACTTCTAAAATGTGTATTAACGGTAATATCAAAGTTTCAGGATTAACTATTGATGCGAAAGATCATTTAATCATTAATGGCAAAGTGCTGGACTTCTCTGGTAATCAAATCAATAATAGTAATATAAAATATGTGGTAGACACCACAGATAAAAACTGGCTACAAACGCAATGTGGAAACACTTTTGATACCCCAACACCGACTACAACTAATACTATTGAATGGGGAAATATAACCAATTCAATGATTAATGATGTTGTTTATCCTTAGTAATACACATGTTAATCTAACAGAAAAAAAGGTAAGATAATTTAGTGGTTTAAACACTTAATTATCTCACCTTTTTTTAATCTACATCTATATATTACAAAACAAACATAATTGATTGCAGCTGATTCCTTTAACATGACGAATACTCCGCTACCCTATTCCTGCCTGCCCTTTTCGCCCCAACGTAAAGCGCTCTGTCCGCATGACGAATCAATGCCAAGGAATCCTCCGCATCCTCAGGTGCAGTCGCCACCCCAATCGAGGCAGTAATCATTACCTTTTGATGCTTCTTGTCTAAATCCAATGACTGTTTAATGGTAAATGGCCAATTGGATATCATTTGTCTAATTTGTTCGGCCATATGGTAGGCCTCTTCTTTAGATGTATCAGGTAAAAGAACGACGAATTCTTCCCCTCCAAATCGAGCGACGGTTCCGCGCGAGAGTCCCATTAACTTGCTTAGTCTGCTGGCAAGTTCAACCAGAACTTCATTTCCGCTTTGGTGACCATACGTATCATTTACTTGCTTAAAATGGTCAATATCAAGAATAATCAACGATAACGCCCTGCGCTCGAACCGGGTTAATTTATCAAATTCTTCGGTTAGCAGGTTTTCAAAATAGCGATAATTATACAGTTTTGTTAACGAACAGTGTTCACTTTGCATTTTTGTCAGTTCATAATGCTTGCCATTTTCGATGGCAACGGCAAAGTGGGAACAAAGGATATCGATGATCATCAGCTGAAATTTTTCAAATGCATGCTTTTTCTTCGAAGCAAGTAATAACACGCCTATTACTTTTTTGCTTCTCATGATCGGTACACCCAGGATACTTTCGGCATCATCCGGTAAATGTCCATTTGAATATTTCTGCCATTCTTTCCTTGCTGTATATAAGAAAGTCTTTTGCTCACCCCATACCATCCCGCTAATTCCTTGGTTTCTCTTTACAGGCGGTAAGCTATTCGGCATGCCCCCTTCGATCCCTCGAACCAATTCGAGTTCATCATTCTTTGTTACCTCAAGGATATATGCAAAATCAACCGGAAGCATTTCACTAACTTTTTGAATTAACAGATCGACCACATCATCGACCTTTAAGCGCTCTGCCATCTGATGACCAATCTCTGCCGCTTTTTGTAAATATTCATTGATTTTTTCACTAGAATAATAGAGTTTAAAAATCAATGATAAACTAACAAAAGGGATTCCAACAAACAACAGGGCTAAACTTCCGACCTGATTATAAAGGATATACAACACAAACCCAATCGGGAAGGTGATGAAAGTCGTAATGGTCTCAACCATGAAATCTTTTCCAAAATAGGATTCTTTGCTTTTATAGATAAAATAAAGGTTGAAGGAGAAAATGATTTGATTCATCGAATAACTTACCACTGCATATAAGAAGGCCTGCCATAAGTAATTATGGTTTTCAGCAAAGCTGGGGCGTGTCTCTCCACCAAGCCAGTGGTAGACCAATCCGCTCGTCAAGGAAACGAGAAAGATCATTATCAGATTAAGCGGCAATCGGAATAATTCACCTTTTCGGAGAATCCGTAACTTTAAAAGTAAAACAATAACGGCTATTTGTGCAAAAATGATTTCAACAAATAATCCAAACCTTAAAAAGGTAGCAAGCGCCACCCATTGGATTAAGAAAATAAACATATTATTAATAACAATTGGCATGGTTGCAACCACACAGGTTAACAGCAAAAATGCTAAGACATCTAACCAACGCCCGGAGATATGAGGAGGATAAGCCTTATAGGTGAGCCACGTTCCGGCGGGAACTAATAAAAACCAGGTAAGGAAAATACAGTTCTTGATAAACGGTTTAACTCCCATGCTTATCCTCCCCTCTGTTCTATAAAGATAAAATTATTTTACCATTAGAAAAATAACTTGTCATAGAGAAATTATCTTATTTTTCAAATATTGAGCCAAAAATGGTTTTACCTCTGAAATAAAATATAGTGAACCGGTTATCACTAATACGCTATTGTTTTCAAGGGTTTTTATCTCCTCTAGAAGAAACGAACCCCAGTCATCGACGGCCAGTTTATTTGCTGACTGGCTAATCTTTAGTAAATCCTCTGCTGACGCTGCACGTGGAAAATCAAAGCTGACAAAAGTAATTTGAGAAGCGATTTTATCTAGTTTGGCAATCATCTTGTCCAGTTTTTTATCCGATAATGCCGCAAACACGACGTGAAGATTGCGATTTGGATATCTCGTTACTAATTCGTGAGTGAGCGCTGAAATCCCTTCCTCATTATGGGCACCATCAATGATAATAAGTGGGTTTTCAGACAGCATTTCAAACCTACCTGGCCAATACGCCTTTTTTAATCCTGCTCGAATTGCTTGCTCGTTCAGGATAAACTGGACCTTTTGATGTAAAAATTGGGCCGTGATAACCGCAAGGGCTGCATTCTCCGTTTGATGCTGGCCCATCATGCTGATTTCTAGATCGTCGAGTGCTTGAATTTGCGTCAAAACGTTAAACGCTTCACCCTTTGCTAAGGTTTTATGGCCGCTAATCGAAAATTCATGATCGAGGCGATAAAGCGGCGCCGCTTTCTTTTGAGCCTGTTCCTCAATGACCTTTAACGCACCTGGGTGTTTGACAGCCGTAAAAAGTGCGGTGTTGTTTTTTATTATCCCTGCTTTTTCAAAGGCTATTTCTTCATAAGTATGACCAAGGATATTAATGTGATCTAATCCAATATTAGTAATAATAGAAACTAACGGTTGAATAATGTTCGTTGAATCAAATCGACCGCCTAAACCGACTTCAAAAATAACGATGTCAACCTTGTTCATCTCTGCGAAATAGTGAAACGCCATTGCGGTAATGACTTCAAATTCCGTTGGTCCGCCTAGTTCGGTTTCTTCTAATTCGTCTGCCAACGGTCGAATGATGTTTGCTAACTGGAGCAGTTCCGCATCGGTGATGGCTTTCCCATTAACACTAATTCGTTCGTTAAACTGTTCAATATAGGGCGAGGTAAAAGTACCAACCGTATACCCGCCTGCTTCAAGAATAGAACGAAGAAAGGTGACAGTGGAACCTTTCCCATTTGTACCGCCAATATGAACGGTCTTCATTTTTGTTTCTGGATGACTGAGTCTTTCCATCATCCATTCCATCCGCTTTAAACCTGGTTTGATCCCCAGTCTTAACCGTGCATGAATCCATTCAAGGGCTTCTTTATATGTAGTAAACATCCGTAACACCCCATCTTTTTTTTCTTATAGTTTTAAATAACTATTGTTTAATTCGCTGATAAAGTGGAATTTCCGCTGATAAACTAGACGGAATCGCCGAATATTACTGAAAACCGCTTATAAAAGTAATATTTAGCATTATCGCTTCGATTAAACTTGATTTGATCAATTTTACCTTGTTAGTAATAAGGCGAGACGAATCCTTTAGAGAATTCGCCTCGCCAAACTAATTATTACCCTCTTAATTCTTTAATTCGCGCTTCAACAATCGCTCTTTTCTCGAGATAATCATTTTCTTTTGCCCGCTCTTCCGATACAACACTTTCAGGGGCTTTTTTCATGAAACCTTCATTGCTTAGTTTCTTCTGAACTCTTTCTACTTCTTTATTTAAGCGGTCAAATTCTTTTTCAAGACGAGCAATTTCTTCGTCAATGTTGATCAAGCCTTCAAGTGGCAGGATGATTTCTAAGCCAGTAATGACGGCCGTCATTGCCTTTTCAGGCGTATCAAGCTCGATGCCCATTTGTAATTCTTCTGGATTACAGAATCGTTCAATATAGCTGCGATTATGTTCAATCGCTTTAAGGACGGTTTCATCCTTTGCTTTCACAAGCATTTTGATTTTCTTGCTCATCGGCGTGTTAACTTCAGCACGAATATTACGTACGGAACGAATCATTTCCATGAGCAGTTTCATTTCTTGTGCTGCTTGATCATCAGAAAGCGCAGGATTTACTTCAGGCCACTTTGCTGTTGTAATGGATTCTCCTTGGTGAGGAAGGTTTTGCCAAATTTCCTCGGTGATAAATGGCATGAATGGGTGTAACAAACGCATCGTTTGGTCTAATACATGAGCTAGAATCGAACGAGTGGTTTTCTTAGCCGCTTCATCTTCCCCATATAACGGCAATTTCGCCATCTCAATATACCAATCACAGAAGTCATCCCAGATGAAGTTGTATAGTGCACGGCCAACTTCACCAAACTCATAGCGCTCAGAAAGCCTTGTCACATGTTCAATTGTTTCATTTAGGCGTGTTAAAATCCACTTGTCGGCAACCGATTTTTCGCCGCTAAAGTCAATTTCATCATAGGTCATGCCGTCCATATTCATTAATGCAAATCGAGAAGCATTCCAAATTTTATTGGCAAAGTTCCAAGTCGACTCGACCTTTTCAAAGCTAAAGCGTAAATCTTGACCTGGTGAACTTCCTGTTGAAAGGAAATATCTTAAGGCATCTGCACCGTATTTTTCGATTACATCCATTGGATCAACGCCGTTACCAAGTGATTTACTCATTTTGCGTCCTTGCTCATCACGAACGAGACCATGGATGAGAACATCTTTAAATGGACGCTCACCTGTAAACTCGATGCTTTGGAAAATCATTCTGGATACCCAGAAGAAGATAATATCATAGCCTGTTACTAATACATCGGTTGGGAAGTAACGCTTGAAATCGGATGCTTCTGTATCAGGCCAGCCCATCGTCGAAAATGGCCATAATGCGGAGCTGAACCATGTATCGAGTACGTCTTTATCCTGTTCCCAGTTCTCAGCATCTGCAGGTGCTTCTAGACCAACGTATACTTCACCCGTTTGTTTGTGGTACCAAGCCGGAATACGGTGACCCCACCAAAGCTGTCTCGAAATACACCAGTCACGGATATTTTCCATCCAACGTAAGTACGTTTTTTCAAATCGGTCTGGGACAAAGTTTGCTTTTTCTTCTTTGGTTTGCAGGGCAATTGCTTCATCCGCGAGTGGCTGCATTTTAACAAACCACTGTGTAGAAAGATAAGGTTCTACAACAGCACCGCTTCGTTCAGAGTGGCCTACGGAATGTGGATGCTCTTCAATTTTGAAAAGAACACCTTGTTCCTGCAAGTCTTTCACGATTTGCTTACGGCATTCGAATCGGTCTTGGCCTTTATACTTGCCGGCTTTATCATTCATGGAGCCGTCTTCGTTCATAACAAGAATTCGTTCAAGATTATGACGATTGCCAAGTTCAAAGTCGTTCGGGTCATGGGCTGGTGTAATTTTAACCGCTCCAGATCCGAATTCCATATCAACATAATCATCAGCAACAATTGGAATTTCGCGGCCAACGATTGGCAGAATCACGTTTTTACCAATGAGATGCTTGTAACGGTCATCTTCTGGATGAACGGCAACCGCAGTATCACCAAGCATTGTTTCCGGACGAGTTGTAGCTACCTCAATATGCCCAGAACCATCAGCAAGCGGATAGCTCATATGATAAAATGCACCTTGAACATCTTTATAGATTACTTCGATGTCTGATAGAGCTGTTTTAGTGGACGGATCCCAGTTAATTATATATTCCCCGCGGTAAATGAGGCCTTTTTTATAAAGGGTAACAAACACTTCTTTAACGGCATCGGATAAGCCTTCGTCAAGAGTGAATCGCTCGCGGCTGTAATCTAAGCCTAAGCCTAGTTTTGCCCATTGCTGACGGATATGGGAAGCATATTCTTCCTTCCACTTCCATGTTTCCTCCACGAATTTTTCTCTGCCTAAGTCATAGCGGCTTTTGCCTTCGCTGCGAAGTTTTTCTTCAACCTTCGCTTGGGTAGCAATCCCAGCATGATCCATACCAGGTAACCAAAGAACGTCATAACCCTGCATCCGCTTCATGCGCGTAACGATGTCTTGAAGGGTGGTATCCCAAGCATGACCTAAATGAAGTTTCCCCGTTACGTTTGGAGGTGGGATTACAACCGTATACGGCTCTTTGCCCTCATCATTTTTTGCTTCGAAAAACTTACCTTGTAACCACCATTCATATCGACCTTTTTCAATCGTTTGTGGGTCGTATTTCGTAGGCATTGTTAGTTCCTTTGTTTCCATGTAAAATTCCTCCTTGTAATCAACTAATCGTGAAAATGGAAATCATATGAGCAGCACACCAACCAACATAACAAAGGCGGTGTGAGCAGAGTCAGGCTTCGCTTAATTCGTGTGTAAAATGTATTTTCCACAAAGGTTGGATATCCTGATTCGTTCTTGCGCCGTTCCGCCCCTTTTCCATATAAAAAAACCCCAATCGTCATAAAAGGACGAATGGAGTTTGCTTCGCGGTACCACCTTTTTTCCAATCAAAAAAAACTGATTGGCACTTATATAGATAACGGATCTAATCCGTCTTCAACTAATAGGATTCTAAAGATCCGTTCGCAGAAGAAGCTCGTGGGCGACCTTCCGACTTTCTGCTTAGGAAATCTTCCAGCTAATGATTTCCCTCTCTTGAAGCAGGTTTGCATCGTACTCTTCCCTGTCGTTGCTTATGTAATTAAATTATACTGTTATACTACCGAAAAAAAGGGTTTGACGTCAATAATGATAACCACTTTTTTTATTTTTTATACTATATGCTTATTTTTTGGAGAATTCTCCGCACTTGTGGAATATACATAAATAAAATAAAAAGGGGGGTTGTTGGTGAAGAGAAATTTCCAAAAATTTAAATACCAACCCTGGTTTCGGACTTGTCGGAGAGTTTGCGCGCAGTTAATTGTTCCGTTTGTGATCTTCCAATTTATTCGAACACTGATCATTCCAACATTCTTTGATATTTTATTATTAACACTTTTTGTGGCCATTGCCGTGTCGCTCTATTTTGATTTCGTTTAAGGAGCCCTTGTAGCAAGATTACTGCTGCTGGGCTCCTTCTTTTGCTGCTGCCTGCGCATCAATCTCGGTCATTCTCATGACGACATACTCGGAATTTTTCAAATGCCAGTAGCGGTGCTGCAGCTGGCGTACATATTTCAACTCATTTTTTGGACGCTGCTTCCGATAATAGCTTTCTGCCACTTGGATAATGGGAATCGGGAGCGCTAAATAGCTGAAGAATAATAATTTTTCATCGGCTTTGAATGGAAAGTACTTAAAGTAATGATACACCCAATCTACGGCTGTATCGCTCCGCTTTGGATTGGTATTTAAGGCTCTTGATAAATACGGCAGAAGATCATGGATTGGTGAGCCATAACGAGCATTCTCAAAATTTATAAAAAAGCCATACCCTTTATCATCATATAAAAAATGCTCGGGTGATAATTTCCCGTGCGTAATGACCATTCGGGCCTTTTCGTTGTCTTTCGTTTTATCATACCATTCTTCAAATTTAGTTTTTGAGAATCGCAGCGCTTGGCTGATTTCATTGTAATAAAGGCAATATAACAATTCGAATGGCGACATGTAAGTCTTTTTTTCACATTCATCGATGAAGCCATCAAGGAATTCCTGTTGTTTTTCATGCTGTTGAATCGTCTTTTCATAGTGCTCGGTTCGCTCTTCTTTGTTCATTTCTATTTCTTTCGCGGATAGCGTATGAAGGCGTGCAAGTTCACGAAACAGCTGATGATTTTTGTGCTCACGGTCTTCCTTCTGTTCGTTTGACATCCACGGCATTAAGTAATAAAGATTATTTTCATGCAGGACAGCATACCTGCCATCCATGGTAGGGTAAATGGGAACAATGCGGTTAAACCCTCTTTGGTAGAGAAGATGAACATGGCGAATGAAGTCGGTCCCGGTCGTGGGGTCGATTTTTTTTAATGCAAAGGTCCCTTTATTTGAATACACTTTTAGAACACTGCCAAAATTCTCTACATAATAAGGCTCGATCAGGTAATTTGTTAAAACAGGAGCAAGTATATCTGTATAACGGGAGTTATTCATGAGAACTCAACTCTCTTTCAATAAGAAAAGCGTAATCGCCCTGGGACAAAATTGTGATGAAAAGAAGGTGAGCAGGTCATAAGAACCCGCTCATCTCTTTCAGTTATTTTTTTACAGGGCTGCTAGGAATATATAATACTTGGCCTTCGAATACATCTTGATTAATTTCGAGATTGTTGACGCGAAGGAGGTTTTGTACTGATACATCATATCGACCGGCCACGGTGTCCACAGTATCTCCCTTTTGGACGATGCAGATCTTAACTCTGGCTTGCTCAGAACTTTCATCTTTCCGAGCAAAAAACTCGGTTAACGTCATGCTTTTCTTTTTGGCAGGTTTTTTCTTTTTCACATTCTTTGGTGGTGCTTCTTCAGATGATGAAGAACTTTCTTCCACCTGGCTTCCTTCCACATGAGCTGTTGGGGCTGGCTTCACCTTAGAAACTATTTCTTCCGCGGTCTCTTGCTCAGGGTGGCTAGACTCACTCCTTGCTTCTTGGAACTCCCAAGCAGGTTGGTTTTCTGCACTTTTTACTTCTTCTAACTCCCATGTAGGTTGGCTCTCTTCACTTTTTACTTCTTGGAAATTCCATGCTGGTTGAGTCTCTTCACTATTTACTTCTTGGTGATACCATGGTGGCTGGTTCTCTGCGTTTCTGGCTTCTTGTAACTCCCATGATGGTTGACTCTCTTCACTTCTAGCTGCATGTACTTCCCATGCAGGTTCATTATCCTCATCTACTATTTCTTCCTGCGGCTGATAATTGAAGGTCGGAAATTTTGGTAAAACTTCTACGCTCTCTTCTTCTTGCGGCTTTCTAGCCTCTGCTTCAAATAAGAAGCTATCTTTGTAACTGCTCTGAACGGCTTCCAGTTCAACTTCTACTTCTTCCACATCTTCTTCGATTTCATTAGGCTGCGTACGATGAACAACCTCAATTTCCTCGACTTCTTCCTGCGGTTGTTGCTGCTGTTCAGTTCCATATAGACCGCTAATGGTTAGTTCTGCTGCCAGTTTCAGGCAACTGCGTTCAGGAATTGAGTAGTCAAACGATTCAACGAGAACATCGATGTCATAGATACTTTGAATCCGATTATTAGGGATGGTGATGTCGACTGGGAATCGATGTGAAAATTCACAGGTTCCTTCCTCGCGTGTATCGACCCTCTCCACAAACTTTTGTGATATTACACCTTCATCTTCGTTTTCATGGTTAGTTTCGTAACTTTTATATTCGCCGGTGAGTTCGAGCGAACCTCTTATGGTTACGTACTGATCGTTTTCCTGAATGGTAATGTCAGGGTCTAAAGAAATGGAAACAAGCTCCTCGACTTCCTGTCCTTTTCTAAACCACAAAGACTCCTCCAAGGAAAAGCGTAGGCACGATTGGTTCTCTTGGGACAAAGCGACTCCTCCTTTCGTTTCCTTCACGCAAAATCACTATGTCACTTACACTCTATGAGCCTTGGGCTATATTTATGATAATTTTGAGTAGAAAAGAATCGTAGTTTTTGGGGATGGAGATTTTTTTGTTTGTTAGAGGGTTGGATTCCGCCATGTTGAGTAGGAATTCCGCCGATTGACTCATTTATTCCGCCAAACTTGAACTTTATTCCGCCAACATTGATCGTCATTCCGCCAAAACCCAGGATTATTCCGCCAACCACTTTTTTTTAGCCGCCCGAAAGCCAGTCCACAGACTGGCCAAACTAATTAAGTTTCTAACCATACAAAAAAAAACACCCACCAAAACCGGTGGGTGTCTAGAAAGATATTATTTAAGCTTAGAGAATGCAATCTCTGCTGCACGGATGGTTTTTTCGATATCCTCATCTGAGTGTTCAGTGGATAAGAACAATCCTTCAAATTGTGATGGCGGCAAGAAGATGCCTTGAAGTGCCATCTCACGATAATAAGCCGCGAAGAATTCCAAATTAGATGATCTTGCCACTTCATAATTAATGACATCTTCATTGGTAAAGAAGAAGCCTATCATGGAACCAGCACGGTTAAATGTTATTGGAACATCATACTTCTCAGCAGCTGCCTTAAAGCCTTTTTCGAGTATATCACCCTTGCGGATAAATTCCTGGTAATGCTCTGGAGTTAATTGGCTTAGGGTTTCGAAACCTGCAGTCATCGCAAGTGGGTTACCAGACAAAGTTCCTGCCTGATATATTGGACCACTTGGGGCAATCTGCTTCATGATTTCGGCTTTCCCGCCATATGCTCCAACTGGCAGCCCGCCACCGATTACTTTACCAAGACAGGTAATGTCCGGAGTAATATTGAAATAGCCTTGTGCACAGTTATAGCCAACACGGAAGCCCGTCATTACTTCATCAAAAACTAACAACGCACCGTGATCGGAAGTAATCTCACGAAGTCCTTCCAAGAACCCTGGAAGTGGTGGTACTAGACCCATGTTTCCAGCAACAGGTTCAACGATAATACAAGCAATATCATCACCATATTGTTCAAATGCAAACTTTATACTTTCCAGGTCATTGTAAGGGACTGTAATCGTGTTTTTGGCGACCCCTTCAGGCACACCAGGGCTGTCAGGTAAACCAAGGGTTGCCACACCTGAACCGGCCTTAATTAATAGGGAATCCCCATGACCATGGTAACAGCCTTCAAATTTTAAAATCTTGTTACGGCCTGTATAGCCTCTCGCTAACCGGAGCGCACTCATTGTCGCTTCAGTACCTGAAGATACCATCCGAACCACTTCGATGGATGGTACACGTTCAATCACAAGCTTAGCTAATTTATTTTCCATTAATGTCGGTGCACCGAAACTTGTCCCAAGTTCAGCAACCTTTTTTAAGCCTTCAACCACACGGTCATTGGTATGCCCAAGGATAAGGGGGCCCCATGAAAGGACATAGTCAATGTATTCATTGCCATCAATATCATAGATTTTCGACCCCTTGCCTCGTTCCATAAAAATCGGGTCCATATTAACTGATTTAAAAGCACGTACCGGACTATTTACTCCGCCTGGCATAATGGCTTGGGCTTCTTTAAATGCTTCAATCGACTTAGTATACGAACGCATGCCGATCCCTCTTTTCAAATTATTGGTCTTCTCTTAACCAGCGAACCGCATCTTTTGCAGCATAAGTGATGATTAGGTCTGCACCTGCACGTTTCATGCCGATTAACATTTCAAGCACGGTGTTTTTCTCATCAATCCAGCCGTTTTGCGCTGCGGCTTTAATCATTGAATATTCTCCGCTTACATTATAAATAACAATCGGTAAATTAAAAGTGTTTTTCATATCGCGAACAATGTCAAGGTATGGCATTCCTGGCTTGACGATGAGGAAATCTGCTCCCTCTGCCACATCGGATTCTGCTTCCCGAAATGCTTCCATACGGTTTGCTGGATCCATTTGATAAGTCTTCCGATCGCCAAATTGCGGTGCGCCTTCAGCCGCTTCCCGAAATGGGCCGTAGAAAGCGGATGCATATTTCACGGCATAAGACATGACCGGAATCTCCGTAAAGCCTGCTTCATCTAATCCTCTACGAATGGCAGCAACAAACCCATCCATCATATTAGATGGTGCAATAATATCAGCTCCAGCTTCAGCCTGGGCGACAGCCGTTTTTACAAGCAATTCAAGAGATTGGTCATTTAGAATCTTCTCACCTTCAACCACTCCACAATGACCGTGGCTTGTATATTCACATAGGCATGTATCTGCTACGACAATAATTTCCGGGAATTTTTCTTTGATAAAGCGAGTTGCTACCTGGACAATCCCATGGTCGTGATAGGCTTGCTCACCACATGCGTCTTTCGTTTTTGGAATACCAAAAAGTAAAACAGACTTAATACCATGGGCCACGATATCATCCATCTCTGCTTCTAAGTGATCCATCGATACTTGGAATACACCTGGCATTGATGAAACTTCATTGCGAATATTTTCACCTTCATAAATAAATAGTGGATAAATGAAGTCCTCCGCTTTCAGATGATTTTCTCGGACAAGTGAGCGCATGTTTGCACTTGAACGTAAGCGGCGATGACGTTTAAATTGAAGTTCCATTTATTATTCCTCCGTCTCTAAATAAGCAATCGTACTATTAATCATTTCTTTAACCGTATACTCTTTTGGCGAAGCATGGACGGTTAACCCATAGGCACGTAATTTTTTCTCAGTAACAGGCCCAATACAGCCGATAAGGCAGTTTCTTACCTGCTCATTAAGACCATATTCCTTAACAACTGCCATCAGATGGTCCACCGTTGAAGGGCTCGTAAAGGTAAGGATATCAAGTTGCTGATTCGCGAGCATCCGGGCCAGCTTATCACGACTTTCATCCGGCAGGTACGTTTCGTAAATGACCACTTCATCTACCTGAGCACCGAGTTCAGTTAAAGATTGGGCGATATATTCTCGGGCAAGATTTCCTTTCGGAAGCAGTACTCGTGCATTTTTATCTATAAATGGGCTAACTTCTTCCACAAATGTTTCCGCCACATAGGCACTCGGAACAAACACAGGCGAGAATCCCCTCTCTTCTAAAACCTCAGCAGTCTTTTTTCCGATCACAGCGATTTTGGGAAGGGAACTGCCAAGTTTATCCTCATCCAAGAAAGAAAAGAAGGTTTCTACAGTGACATTGCTCGTAAAAATAATCCAGTCATATGTATCAAGTGCCATCAAAGCATCGTGAAGGAGTTGATTTTCTTCAATCGGACGAAAGGCAATAAGAGGGATTTCGATTGGAATCCCTCCATACCTTTCAACCAGTTGTGAAAAGGATTTTGCTTGATCTTTTCCTCTAGGAACAAGAACCGTTTTATCAAGCAAAGGTAACGATTGGGTCATTGACCTTCAAGCTCCCGTTTCACCTTTTCAATTAGGTCTTTACCACCCTTTTGAATTAATAGGTCAGCTGCCTGAACACCAAGCTCTTCTGGATTTTGTCCTCTAACTTCCTCTTTAATGATTTCATGTCCTTCTGGTGAACCAACTAAAACATTTAGGACGATTTCATCATTTTCAGCTGCATAAGCGAAGCCGGCAATCGGTACCTGACAGCCGCCCTCCATTTTTTGAAGGAAAGCACGCTCGGCACGAACGGCTCTTTCTGTTTTCTTGCAGGTGAATTTTTCAAAAAGTTCTAGAAGTTCTTTATCATCTTCACGGCATTCGATTGATAATGCCCCTTGCCCCACTGCAGGAATACAAAGATCTGCATCTAAAAACTCAGTAACCACGTCCGTTGCCCAGCCTAGGCGTGAAAGGCCGGCTGCTGCAAGAATGATCGCATCGTATTCTTCCGTTTCTAATTTTGCTAATCTTGTATCCACATTGCCACGGATCCATTTAATCTCTAAATCTGGACGCGCCACTAATAGCTGTGCACTTCGGCGCAGGCTGCTTGTCCCGATAATTGCACCTGGTTTTAAATCTTTTAACTTTACATGACCTCTTGAGATAAGGGCGTCACGGTGATCCTCACGGAATGGGATGCAGCCGATTGTCAGGCCCTCAGGTAAAACCGCTGGCATGTCTTTCATACTATGAACAGCCATATCAATCTCTTTATCAAGCATAGCCTGCTCGATTTCTTTTACAAATAATCCTTTACCGCCCACTTTTGAAAGGGTAACGTTTAGAATTTGATCCCCTTTTGTCACGATTTCTTTTACTTCAAATTCAAAACGAGGGTCCAACTTTTTGAGTTGGTCTATCACCCAATTTGTCTGTGTTAAAGCCAATTTGCTTCGTCTTGAACCTACAATTATTTTTCTCATGATTGTGCCTCCTGAGTTTATGCGCTACGAATACCATAAATGAAAAGATGATAATCGACCAAATAAGAAAAAGTTAATTAGGACTATTAAAAATGCAGCTGTATTCCAAATAGCTAATTGTCTTCCAGATACATTTTTCATAATATGCAAATATAAAAGGATACTATAGACTGTTAGTAACAGAAAGGACCCAATGATTTTCATATCGTACCATGGCATCCCAGGCACCTTTAGGAAGGCCCACTGCAGTCCTAAAATCAAACTAAGCAGCAGCATCGGCACACCGATAACGGCCAATATGTAAGATGATTTTTCAAGTTTATCTAAGTCTGCCAGTCGAATGAGCCTTGTTCCCCATTTTTTCCTTTTTAATAAATCATATTGAAGTAGATATAAAGATGAAAAAACAAATGATAGTGAAAATGCCCCATATGAAAGTATCGCCATCGTAATATGAATCAACAGTAGTTCAGAAACAAGCTGCTTCGCCATGATATGTGAACTATATTGCATCGGGGCGAATGTATGAATGGCCATAACTGTAAAGCCAAGGATATTTGTGAAAAAAACGATAAAATCAACCCGTAATAAATGATTGATGACAATGGACAACGTAACTAATATCCACGCATAAAAATAAAGTCCCTCAAAAATCGTTAGTACAGGGAACCTGCCAGTTTTATACATATAACTTACGAGGAAAACTGTTTGTAAAACCCATACAAATGCAAGTAACCAGAAAGCAATACGGTTTGCCTTCCGGTTATGGTGTAGAAAATCGAAAAAATATAACAACACACTAAAGGCATATAGAACAACGGTCAATTCGTGAAGCCTTGTCATAAAGACATTAAACATAGAATGTACCCCTTATGACTGAAAGGAAGCCCGCGGTGTTGTAACCGGTATTGGATTGGTTTCGGCTGCTTTCGAATGTTGTTCTTGAACAAGCTCTTCTATATTAAAGATTTTCATGAATAAATCCATAGCCTGATTTGCATCAGGTCGGGCAGCCAATTCTTTTGCTTGTAAAATAGGGTCCTTTAAGAGCTGGTTGATAATACTTTTTGTGTGCTTATTTAATACTTTTAAATCCCGATCCGATAAATTAGGCAATTTTCTTTCCAAACTAACCATCGTTTCAGATTGAATGATATGGGCTTTTTCACGAAGCGCTGAGATGACAGGAACCACACCAAGCGTTCCAAGCCATTGCTTGAACTCGACGATTTCTTTTTCGATCATGAGCATGATTTTTTCAGCAGCTTTTTTGCGTTCTTGCAGGTTGGCCTCCACAATTCCCTCTAAATCGTCAATATCGTATAAAAAGACATTTTCAAGATCGCCAATTCTTGGATCTAAGTCACGCGGTACAGCAATGTCCACCATAAATAATGGCTTGCCTTTGCGTTTCTTCTCAACCTTTGCCATTGTCTCTTTTGTAATGACAAAGTCCTTCGCACCGGTTGAACTGATCAAGATATCTGCTTCCACCAATGCTTTTTCTAATTCAGCCAATGTTCTTGCTTTACCGCTGAAACGATTCGCTAAGTCGATCGCCTTTTCATGAGTTCGATTAATTACGGTTACTTCCTTCACTCCATTTCCATGGAGGTTTTGGGCAGCCAGTTCACCCATTTTTCCAGCACCAAAAATTAATACATGTTTATTGGCAAGCGAACCGAAAATCTTCTTCGCCAACTCCACTGCTGCATAGCTGATAGAAACTGCATTTGCACCAATATCCGTTTCTGAATGTCCCCGTTTGGCAAGGGTAATTGCTTGTTTAAACAAGTGATTACATACGGTACCTGTCGTGCCTTGTTCCTGTGCCAACATGAAGCTAGTACGCACCTGACCAAGGATTTGTGTTTCCCCTAAGACCATGGAATTAAGTCCGCAAGTAACGTTAAATAAATGATCAACCGCCCCATCATCTTCATAAACAAATAAGAACGGAGAAAATTCTTTTTGTTCTATTCCGAACCATTCGGACAGAAATTCTTTAATATAATAGCGGCCTGTATGTAATTGATCTACAACCGCATAAATTTCCGTACGATTACATGTAGATAAAATGATATTTTCTAGGATGCTTTTTTTGGTATTTAACTTTTTTATTGCACCCGCAAGGTCGGCTTCGTTAAATGACAACCGCTCGCGAATTTCAACAGGGGCAGTTTTATAGTTTATACCGATCACTAATGTATGCATTTCTAAGGACACCCCCAATAGATATTACAACTTAACTAGTATGATTATATCATGTGCAATTTCGACTTTTGCTCGAAAAATGTGAACAGAAAACGAAACTATATGTTACTATATTAAAGAAAAGTGCAGATTACCATTCCCTATAGGGACAGATTAGCAAAGTTTTCTTTAGTATTTCTTAATAATCATAAATGTTTTCGTAAAATACTTCCTTATGTACATTATCAAAAAAACGGACGAGATTCAAGTGAACCTTACTGGAAGTGTGGTGTTTTTAATGAAGAATCAACGAATTTTTCCTGGGATTATTCTAATAGGTTTTGGTGCTTATTTTTTGTTGCAGCAAACCGGTATTACTATTTTCCAACAATTTTTCACATGGCCGACTCTGCTGATTATTGTCGGAATTGCTTTTTTAGGACAGGGGTACTCTGCTCATGACTTTGAGGCAATTCTTCCAGGGGTCATTATGGCTGGATTTGGACTCCATTTTCATCTGGTCGGCAAAGTGTCCTTTTGGCCTAGCAACACGATTGGAATGTTAATATTAATTATTTCGATAGGATTTTTTCTCCGCTTTCAAAAGACGAATTCTGGTTTATTTCAAGCATTCCTCTTTCTTATTTTAGCTGTTCTTCTCTTATTTTATGATAAAATTACTGCATATTTTGATGTCCTGCAAAACGGAATGAGTTTTGTTTGGAAGTTTTGGCCTGCACTCCTTATTGTGGTTGGAATTTATTTTCTGCTTAAGAAAAAAAAATAACGCCTGGCATATGCGCCAGGCGTTATTTTTTACATAAAGCTCTGTAGAGCGGACCACGCATCATCTTTTCCTAAACCTGTTTCGGATGAGAAAAGAATCATTTGGTCTTTTTTATCAACATCCATTGTTTCGCGGACAATTTTTAAATGCTTTTGCCATTTCCCTTTGGGGATTTTATCGGCCTTGGTTGCAATGATGATGCAAGGGATATCATAATGCTTTAAGAATTCATACATCATCACATCATCCTTTGATGGTGGATGTCTAAGATCAACGATTTGCACAGCAGCTCTTAGTTGCTCCCGTGATGTAAAATAAGTTTCGATCATTTTCCCCCATGCTGCACGCTCCGATTTAGAAACCTTCGCGTATCCATAACCAGGAACATCCACAAAATGCATCATTTCGTTTATCAAATAGAAATTTAGCGTTTGCGTTTTTCCAGGCTTGGAGGATATTCTTGCCAGACCTTTTCGATTTAGCATTTTATTGATAAACGAAGATTTACCGACATTAGAGCGTCCGGCGAGGGCAAATTCAGGAAAATCGGTTTCTGGGTATTGATCTGGCTTTACGGCACTGATGACAATTTCTGAACTTACTACCTTCATCTCACTTCACCTTCCAAAAGGGCATGTCTCAAGACTTCATCCACATGAGAAACAAGGACAAAATCAAGATCATTCCTTACACTTTCAGGGATATCATCAATATCCTTTTCATTATCTTTTGGAAGAATAATCTTAGTTAAGCCGGCGCGGTGCGCACTAAGTGTCTTTTCCTTCAGACCGCCAATCGGCAAGACCCTTCCTCTTAACGTAATCTCTCCAGTCATGCCGACTTCGCGGCGAATTGGTTTCCCGGACAACGCAGACACCAATGCCGTTGCCATTGTAATCCCTGCAGATGGACCGTCCTTTGGAACAGCACCTTCTGGAACATGAATATGGATATCATATTTTTCATGGAAGTTTACATCAATTCCTAGCTCTTCCGCCTTGGAACGGATATAACTAAACGCTGCATGGGCCGATTCCTTCATGACGTCGCCAAGCTTTCCGGTTAATACTAACTTCCCTTTACCTGGAGCTAACGAAACTTCAATCTGGAGAGTGTCTCCCCCCACTGTTGTATAGGCTAACCCAGTTGCTACTCCGACCTGGTCTTCGGACTCGGCCATACCATAGTGGAATCTTGGTTTCCCTAAAAACTCTTCGATATTCTTTTCAGTAATAATGACGCGCTTCTTCTCACCGGAAACAATAATTTTTGCTGTCTTCCGGCAAAGGGTCGCCATTTGACGTTCTAAACTTCGAACGCCTGCCTCACGGGTGTAGTAACGAACCACTTTTAAAATGGCATCATCGCGGACTTGAAGAATTCCCTTTGAAAGACCATTTTCTGTAATTTGTTTGGGAAGTAGATGCTCCCTGCAAATGTGGACTTTTTCAAGTTCGGTGTAGCCAGCGATCGTGATGATTTCCATTCTGTCCAATAGCGGTCCAGGAATGGTGGATAGATTGTTGGCCGTTGCGATAAACATAACCTTGGAGAGGTCATAGGTTTCTTCTATATAATGGTCGCTAAAATTACTGTTTTGTTCAGGGTCTAGGACTTCAAGCATGGCGCTGGATGGATCACCGCGGAAATCACTGGACATTTTATCAATTTCGTCGAGTAAAAAGACAGGATTAATGGTTCCTGCTTTTTTCATTCCTTGGATGATTCGACCCGGCATAGCACCTACATACGTTCTCCGATGACCGCGAATTTCGGACTCATCACGAACCCCACCAAGAGAGACACGAACAAAATTACGATTGAGGGATGTCGCTATTGAGCGGGCAAGACTTGTTTTACCAACCCCTGGAGGTCCTGCTAGACAAAGAATTGGCCCTTTTAACGAATTGGTCAGCTTTTGGACAGCTAAATATTCGAGGACACGTTCCTTTACTTTTTCAAGACCATAATGATCCTGATTTAAGATTTTTTCTGCGCGGATAATGTCAATGTCATCCTCCGTTTTGTTCGACCACGGGAGGGAAATGAGCCAATCAATGTAGTTTCGAATCACGGCACTTTCTGCTGAACTTGCCGGTACCTTTTCATATCGGTCTAGTTCTTTTTGCGCCGCTTTAAGCACATGTTCAGGCATGCCTGCTTGCTCAATTTTTTTCGTCAGGTCTGCTATTTCACCCGTTTTACCTTCTTTATCGCCTAGTTCCTTTTGTATCGCCTTCATTTGCTCACGCAAATAATACTCTTTTTGTGTCCGTTCCATTGAACGTTTGACACGCTGACCAATCTTCTTTTCTAGGTTTAAGACTTCTTTTTCGTTATGAATGATATCAATGACTTTATTTATTCTTTCTTTACTATCAGTCGTTTCCAGGATTTCCTGCTTTTCCTTCAACTTGATTGGTAAATGCGAGGAAATGATATCAGCCATCCTGCCTGGCTCTTCAATATCTGCAACAGAAGCATACGTTTCTGCTGAAATCTTCTTCGATAATTTTATGTATTGTTCAAAATAGTCAAGCATGGTTCTCATTAGCGCTTGGTCTTCGACATCTTTCGTCTCTGCGTCATCATGGGTAATGACTGTAACCGCATAGTAGTCTTCCTCATCATGAAATGAAATTATTTCCCCGCGATTTAATCCTTCTACCAATACTCTTATCGTGCCGTTTGGCAGTTTAAGCATTTGTTTCACTTTTGTTAAAGTGCCTATCGTGTATAAATCCTCTTCAGAAGGATCATCAATCGATACTTCTTTCTGAGTGCTTAAGAAGATTAAATGGTCATCTACCATTGCTTTTTCAAGTGCTTGTACTGATCTTTCACGTCCAACATCTAAATGAAGGACCATAGTCGGATAGACGAGCAATCCTCGAAGCGGCAGGAGGGGGACGATCAATTCGTTCGTTTTCGTCAAATTACTGCACCTCCAAATGCAAACAATTTTTTTAACTGCAAAATCAGAATGGTCTTTGTACAATTCTATCCTATTTATTTTTAGGTGTCTATTTTTAGAGAGAGTAGGTAATTTCTCTTTTCAGCATACGTTTATTTTCCCCAATCATTCCGAATTCTTTCCTTATAAAGGTTAGAATTCTTTGATAAATTATGCAAAAAAACTTCGGTTTGCCAATTGTACCACAAACCGAAGTTTTTTATTAAAGCTATTTTCGCATTGATTGTTGTTTTTCGCATAAGTTCATCAACCCGTATAACTAGTTGCTTTGTAGCATCTTTTCGTAAGAACATTCGCGAAAATTGGCCTAGAAACTTAGTAAATGATCCTTATAAAGCTTCAAAAGCAAAAAAGTTTACGAAAAGTGCCTTTATTAAATACTCTCTTTTTTTGATAACTCAATCGATGCAGGGATTGCATCCATTTTTTGATGTTCATTGACAAGGGCAATATCAAATACTTCATGTAGATGGGAAACTGGAACAATATTGATTCCCTCTATCTCATTTAAAATGGTTTGCATGTTTTCCTCTGGTATGATCACTGTTTTTGCGCCGGCCTTTTTTGCAGCTTTTACCTTTGGATATACCCCGCCAATCGGTTTCACATTTCCATGGATACTTATTTCACCTGTCATGGCGACGGTGTTGTCGATTGGAATTTTATAAATAGCGGAGTAAATCCCTGTTGCCATTGCAATTCCTGCCGATGGACCGTCGATTGGTACACCGCCCGGGAAATTCACATGGATATCAAAGTCGTTTGCTGGGACTCCCATTGAGCGTAAAACGGTAATAACATTTTCGATTGAACCGCGCGCCATACTCTTCCGGCGAATCGATTTGCCTTGTCCGCCAATACTTTCTTCATCAACAATTCCTGTAATATTGATTGTCCCTTTATCTTTTGCCGGGATGACGGTTACTTCTATTTCAAGCAATGCACCTGAGTTCGGCCCATAAACCGCCAATCCATTAACAAGTCCCACATGGGAGAAATCATTGATCTTTCGCTCCATTCTTGGTGACATTTGGCTGGCATGGATGACCCACTCAATATCTTCATCCTTGATATAATTACGATCTTCCGTGATGGCGAGACCTGCAGCAATTTGAATCAAATTCACCGTTTCGCGGCCATTCCTTGCATAATTTGAAAGTGTATTTACTCCTGTTTCGTTGATCTGAAGGTTTACTTTTTTAGCAGCCTTATTGGCAATTTCGACGATTTCTTCCTGTGTTAAGTCTCGAAAGAAAACCTCCATACAGCGCGACCGAATCGCAGGGGGGATTTCGCTTGGTGTTCTTGTTGTAGCCCCAATTAGACGGAAATCGGCTGGAAGGCCATTTTTAAAAATATCATGGATATGGGTCGGGATCTGGTTATTTTCCTCATGATAATACGCACTTTCGAGGAATACCTTCCGATCCTCTAATACCTTTAAGAGTTTATTCATTTGAATCGGATGCAATTCTCCAATTTCATCGATAAAAAGAACTCCGCCATGAGCGTTAGTCACTGCTCCCTGCTTTGGCTGTGGAATTCCTGCTTGCCCCATTGCACCTGCTCCTTGGTAAATCGGGTCATGCACTGAACCAATTAACGGGTCAGCAATCCCTCTTTCATCAAATCGTGCCGTTGTTGCATCCAGTTCGATAAAAACGGATTCAGGTTTAAAAGGTGATTTACGATTTTTTTTCGCTTCTTCTAACACAAGGCGGGCAGCTGCTGTTTTTCCAATTCCAGGCGGACCATAAATGATCACATGCTGGGGATTCGGTCCACATAGCGCTGCTTTTAATGATTTGATTCCGTCTTCTTGGCCGACAATGTCTTGAAAGCTTGAAGGCCGCACTTTTTCAGCTAATGGTTCTGAAAGTGAAATAGATCTCATCTTACGAAGTTGTTCCATTTCCTTCCGGGATTCCCGATCAATGGACACTTTTTGTGTACGCTGATTCCTAAGCAAATTCCAAAAATACAGCCCAATAATGATCCCGAAAAATAGCTGTATAAATAAGGCAATCCCCGTCCAACTCATACATTTCCCTCCTGCACTTCAACTTTTTACTAAATATATATTAATAAGTATTTCCTGCAGTGGGATGGAATAAACCATTATATTGTGAGAAACTGTTTTGAGTGACGAGGAAAAGCAGATTCGCTCAATGAATCGGAAAATTCGCTCATTAATCTGGAGATTCGCCCATTAAATCGAGAAATTCGCCCATTGATCATAGAAATTCGCCCATTACTTACGAAAATACAGAAAAAGACCCAGCACAAAGCCAGGTCTTCAGTATTATTATGCAGATTTTTCTTCTGCAACGACTGTTCCATCTTCTAATAAGAGTGTAGGAACACCATTGTTAACGACCGTTTCTTGGGTAATAACACACTTGGTGATGTCATCACGGGATGGTAGATCAAACATGACATCAAGCATTATTCCTTCAATGATGGACCGTAATCCACGGGCTCCTGTTTTGCGTTCAATTGCCCTTTTAGCAATCTCCGTCAAAGCACCCTCTTCAAATTGAAGCTCAACGTCGTCGATTTCAAGCATTTTTTGATATTGTTTCACAAGCGCATTTTTCGGCTTTGTTAAAATTTCAATCAATGCCGCTTCATCTAACTGCTCAAGGCTCGCAATTACTGGAAGACGTCCGATAAATTCTGGAATTAATCCAAAGCGAAGTAAATCTTCCGGTAATACTTTAGAAAGAAGTTCTTTCTGAGCTACTTCTTGCTGCTTAACATCAGAACCAAAACCAATCACTTTTTGGCCTAAACGTCGCTTAATAATTGGTTCAATTCCATCAAATGCTCCACCACAGATAAAGAGAATATTCGTAGTATCGATTTGGATAAATTCTTGGTGCGGGTGTTTTCTTCCACCTTGAGGCGGAACACTTGCAACCGTACCTTCAAGAATTTTTAATAAGGCTTGCTGCACGCCTTCACCAGAAACATCCCTGGTAATGGAAGGATTTTCGGATTTACGAGCGATTTTATCAATCTCATCAATATAAATAATCCCTTTTTCCGCCTTTTCTACATCGTAATCAGCAGATTGGATTAGTTTTAATAAAATGTTCTCAACATCTTCCCCAACATACCCTGCTTCGGTAAGTGAAGTAGCATCCGCGATAGCAAATGGTACATTCAAAATACGAGCCAATGTTTGGGCTAGTAATGTTTTACCACTTCCTGTAGGTCCAATCATACAGATGTTACTCTTTGCAAGTTCAACATCATCTATTTTGCTGTTGGAATTAATACGCTTATAGTGATTGTATACTGCTACAGATAGTGATTTTTTGGCCTGATCTTGACCGATAACATACTCGTCAAGAATTTCACAAATTTCTTTCGGCTTTGGTACGTCTTTAAATTCTACTTCTTCTTCTGTTCCAAGTTCTTCCTCAACGATTTCTGTACAAAGTTCAATACATTCGTCACATATGTAAACTCCTGGTCCGGCAACGAGTTTACGAACTTGGTCCTGTGTTTTACCACAGAAGGAACATTTTAATTGTCCTTTTTCATCATTAAATTTAAACAAATCCTTTCACCCCTTAAAAACGTGTTAGTATCCTACGAGAAGCAGTGAATTACACAAACAATGTCATTTTTCTCTCTAATTACTGAATAGTATGTATTTTGCATTGTAACACATAAAGCCAATGGACTGGAAATGAAAAGCTTTTGGTAAATAGGGTTTCATTTTGTTTGTGTAGTTCAATTGAAATGACTTATGTATTCATTAATTTTAACCATTATGATAAAAATAAATCTCAAAGCTGTCTGGAAATTATTTTATATTTATTCGCTTTGTCATAGATGATTTCCTGCCCATTGTAAAAAATGTTCCTGCTTCTTATTATAATATGTAATTGTAAAAATGTATAAAACAAGGCACGATTTTTATCGTGCCTTGCATTATTTATGTTAAATGTCTAGCTCTGCAACTAGTGAGCTTCGCTAAACGGGCGCTACCGCGTTTTTAATTACTTCTTGTTTTCAATAAGAAAGTCTACTGCTTTTTTAAGTTTAAGGTCACCTTGGATACCTTCAAGTCCGCCTAGCGCTTGTTTAATGCTATCAACTGTCATGTTGTACATACCAGCCATGTTTTCAAGTTCAGCATTAACATCTTCGTCCGTTACTTCAAGGTTTTCAGCCTTCGCAATCGCTTCTAGTGTTAAGTTCACACGTACGCGGTTTAAAGCTTCTTCCTTCATTTGCTCACGTAACGCATTTTCATCTTGACCTGAGAACTGGAAGTATAGTTCAAGATTCATACCTTGCATTTGTAAGCGTTGTTCGAATTCTTGAAGCATACGGTTTACTTCGTTCGTAACCATAACTTCTGGAATTTCCACTTCTGTATTTTCAGCAGCTTTTTCAACAACTGTATCACGTAAATGATGCTCAGCTTCGTGTTTTTTGCTGTTTTCTAAACGAGTTTTGATTTTCTCTTTAAGAGCATCTAATGTTTCAACTTCATCATCTACATCTTTTGCAAACTCGTCATCTAATGCAGGAAGTTCTTTACCTTTGATTTCATGAAGTGTTACTTTGAATACTGCAGGCTTACCAGCTAGTTCAGCAGCATGGTATTCTTCAGGGAATGTTACTTCAACGTCTTTAGATTCACCAGCAGCTAGTCCTACTAATTGCTCTTCAAAACCTGGGATGAATGATCCAGATCCAATTTCAAGTGAATGGTTTTCAGCTTTTCCACCTTCGAATGCAACGCCATCAACGAATCCTTCGAAATCGAGAACAGCTGTATCACCGTTTTCCACTGTGCCTTCTTCTTTGATAACAAGCTCAGCTTGGCGCTCTTGAAGAGTTTTAAGTTCGTTAGCAACATCTTCATCTGTTACAGTTGTATCGAATTCTTCTACTTCTAAGCCTTTGTACTCGCCTAATTTAACTTCAGGCTTAACTTGTACAGTTGCTTTAAAGATAAGGTCTTTACCTTTTTCCATTTGTTCAATGTCGATATCAGGACGGTCGATTGGCTCGATGCCTGTTTCATCAATCGCATTGCCATATGCTTCTGGAAGAAGAATATCTAATGCATCTTGATATAGAGATTCTACACCAAAACGTTTTTCAAACATTCCACGAGGCATTTTCCCTTTACGGAAGCCTGGAACATTTACTTGCTTAACAACTTTTTGGAATGCCGCGTTTAAACCTTCAGTTACTTTGTCCGCACTTACTTCAACAGTAAGAACCCCACGGTTTCCTTCTAATTTTTCCCATTTTGCTGACATACGTTTTCCCTCCAACAATCTATTCTCATATCATTCTTAACGAATTTGAGTAGTTCGGAAATCACCTGTCCAACAAGCAAATTTCCTTCTTTTAAATGTAAAATATAGTTTTTTACACAATGCAACCACTACATTATAACATAGGATTGTTTTCTTTCAACAGCCCAGCCTATATATTAGGATAAGAAATTTTCTCAATTTGTTCAATTTTGGCCATTGCTTCTTCTATTTCCGTCACGGATGCACCATATTCGCTTGAAAGAAGATCGATCCTCGTATTCATCCCCAGATAATCTTGTGCCAAATGGTGAAAGGCTGCGGCCCAAGCATGAGTGCTTTGCGGCTCTAATTCAAACGGATAGCTCATAAAAAAATTACGCTCTACCATTCCGCTGGTATTCTCAAAAAGACCAGGGTTATTACTTTCCAGTCGAGACTCTACTTGAGCCTTTACCTCTTTCATTCTTGGTGCTTCTCTAACCTCTGGAAGTTGTGTTGGAATAACTTTCATTTCCATTCCAAATTTCTTGATAGATAGTTCACTATCAATTTCCTGCTCTTTTAAAAGGGTTAAAAGGATTGTTTTTAAAAATGGATGGCCTGCTTCCGCTTCTAAATAATCTGCAATTTCAGCGAGATAGGGACGAATATTTTTCTCTGCTAGACTTGAAACTAGGAGCAATTGTTCATTTAGATTTTCATTGGCAAATAGATTTAACTCTTGGAGCGGCGGTGTTTCCTCCGGTTCGATTTCATCCCTTTGAAGTTGACGATTCTCTGCCATTCGCCTGCTAAATTGAAGAATCGTTATGAAATGATCATACTTGTCAGGCGGAATCTCTTTTTCATCTAACAGGGCTTCAACGGTCGATACGATTTCCTGATATTCATGTAGTTGAATTAGGACTGTCAAATAGAGGTCGACCATTTGGAGGTAGTCACCGATCCCCTTATGGAGCATTTCCTTAGCAAGCTCTTTCGCTTTTAGAAAAGATGAAGCTTCAAAATAAGCAAGAACCAGCCCGATTAATATTTCGTCATTGTCAGGGTCATACTCTCTTGCTTCTTCCAAAAAGGTAATGGCTTCTTTAAATTTTTTCTTTTCAAGGTTTTCGAGACCTTTGTCGGTTAATCTTTTTTCAAGGCCGGGAAAAAAGACTATATTATCTATTTTTTTTACAGGTTTCCTTTTTTTCATAAAAAACCGTCCTTAATTAGAAAAGCGCAAGCGCCTTGGACAGCCCTGACCTCCGCTACCGGGCCCGGCAGTGAAGTCGCTTTTTGACTTCATTGGCAAGTCCGAAGCGTCTCGAGGGGCTAGGCGCTGAAGTTAGGCATTTTTCAAAGTTATTTGGAAAATAGTGTAACATAAATACACGGCAAAAAAAACAACATCAATGGTGATGGTTTCGAAATAGAGAGGGAAAACTGTTTATCTACTTTAAACTTAGTTCCAATCCTATTGCGTCACTTTAAGTTACCGTAAACTTGGATCCATTGCCATTACGGTCACATAGAACCTCTTTAAGTTACCGTAAACTTAGCTCGCACACCTTTTCGGTCACATAGAACCCTATTAAGTTACCGTAAACTTGAATCCATCGCCATTTCGGTCACATAGAACCTCTTTAAGTTACCGTAAACTTGAATCCATCGCCATTTCGGTCACATAGAACCTCTTTAAGTTACCGTAAACTTGAATCCATCGCCATTTCGGTCACATACAGCCCCTTTGAATGACAGATTGTTGTTTATAAACAGAAAAAAACTCACTTATAAAAGTGAGTTTTTTTCTCTAGTATGTAGTATAGCGTCCCAGGAGAGATTCGAACTCCCGACCCACGCCTTAGAAGGGCGTTGCTCTATCCAGCTGAGCTACTGGGACATATAAGTTGTTTAAGACAATATTTATTATATTACCGTAATATCAAAAAGTCAACAGACTTTCTAATATTTTTTTCAAAAAAATAAAGGGAGAGAAAATCTCCCCATTATTTATGACAGGACAAACTCCCGGGCAAGCTCCGAAAGTTCCTTTCCGCTTATATCATAAACGGACATCTTTATTTTTTCATCCAGCAAATCAAGGATTATATAAGTTTTTTCAAAGCGCTCTCTTGGCAGACGGATGCTGCCTGGATTTAAAAATAAGATTCCATCAATTACTTCTGCACCGAGGACATGGGAGTGTCCAAAACAGACGATATTTGCTTTTACTTCCTGTGCCTTGTATTTTAAATTCATCAAGGTGGTTTTAACTGAATAACGGTGACCGTGAGTAATAAAGAACTTTCGGCCCCCCACTTCAGAAATCGTCTCTAATGGATATCCGCCGCCAAAATCACAATTCCCCATTACCGTTAGATATCCGGAAATCACTGGATTATCAGGGGTCAATTCCGAATCACCGCAATGAATCATTAAATCGACTTCATCCAAGTGTCTCTCTCTTAACACACTTAGTTCCTTCGTTAATCCATGGCTATCACTAACAATTAACACCTTACTCATTTCTGGTCCGCTCTTTCTACAATAGAATCCAAGACTGCATCTAGCTTTTTTAACGCATTCGCACGGTGGCTGATATTATTTTTTTCTTCCGCAGAAAGCTCAGCCATCGCTAAGCCTTTCTCAGGCACATAAAAGACCGGATCATACCCAAACCCATTGGTACCCCGTCTCTCTTCAAGAATACGACCTTCACAGGTGCCTGACACCGTTATCGTTTCTTGACCAGGAACGGCGACTGCTAAGGCACAGTAAAATCTTGCCGAACGTTTCCCCTCAGGAATCCCTTCTAATTCAGACAGTACCTTATCTGTATTGTTCTGGTCATTTTTTGGTTCACCTGCATACCGTGCTGAATAAATCCCCGGTCTGCCTTCTAGGGCATCCACAATTAAGCCTGAGTCGTCGCCAATTACCATTTTCCCCAGCGCTTTAGAGACAGCCTCGGCCTTCAATGTCGCATTTTCTTCAAAAGTATTTCCTGTTTCCTCGACCTCAGGAATCTCTGGAAAATCAAGCAAGGTACGAACGGTGATGCCTCTTGACGAAAAGATGTGCTCAAATTCCATCGCCTTGCCAGGATTTTTAGTCGCAATAATAACTTCTTTCATTTCGATCGCCTCTTATTTTAATTTCTTCCTTCTATCTTCAATCTTTTTGGTTATCTCTTCACCCAGTACTGCTTTTTGGTGTTCGAATAGTTCCATCAAACCTTCTTGAGCAGCACTAAGCAGTCCTTGTAGTTGTTCAAAAGAGAAGGTTGACTCTTCTCCCGTACCCTGTAGTTCAACAAATTCGCCATTACCGGTCATAACTACGTTCATATCAACTTGTGCCTTAGAATCTTCCGCATAGTTTAAATCAAGGACTGTTTGGTTATTTTGTAAGATCCCAACACTGGTTGCTGCTAAATAATCCGTAATTGGAAACTTGGCAAAAGACTTTTTCTCGGCATAGCCATTTAATGCAAGGGCCATCGCCACAAATGCTCCTGTAATGGAAGCTGTTCGGGTCCCGCCATCGGCCTGGATGACATCACAATCAATCCAAACGGTTTTTTCACCAAGTGCCGCTAAATCGACGATAGCTCTTAGAGCGCGGCCGATTAGTCGTTGAATTTCCATCGTTCGACCGGAAACCTTCCCTTTAGAAGATTCGCGAATGTTTCTTGTTTCTGTTGCTCGTGGGAGCATGGAATACTCGGCAGTAATCCAGCCTTTTCCTTCTCCTCTCATAAAGTGAGGCACTCTGTCTTCAATACTAGCTGCACAAATTACTTTCGTATTTCCTACAGAAATTAGGACAGAACCTTCCGGATGCATTAAATAATTCGGTTCAATATGTATGGGTCTTAGTTGTAACGGCTCTCTTCCATCAACACGCACCATTACTGCCTCCTTAATATTTTGGCTGTGTTAAACTAGCATGTTGATTTGCGCTCCAGGCACTAGCGGTTCGCGAGCGGTCAGAGTGTCTCCCCAGCCCCGAATTCCTGCAGGACATTGAAAAAGCATCGTCGAGTCAACACCGCACGAAGGAAATGCGATAGCATTTTCGAGGATCTCGCGCCTTCGGCTCCAATCAACGTAGCTAAAATAACAACAATAACCTTTAACACAGCCATATTTTTAAATTGGTATATCATGTGCTTTAAATACCAAATAAAGAAGAGGCGGCATTCAAGCCAACCTCTTTCATTTTCATTATATAGTATAACAAATATATATTTTTTTTAAAAACTACCTGTGTTTACTTTTTCTGGTCGAGTTACGGGTTCAGTTAATTTTTTCCCATTATCATTTTTAATATCTGCTTTGCCGTTAACTTCAACAGCTACTTTTTCAACGCCCTCTTGTTCCGTTAGAGAAAGGACAAGTGTATCTAATAAATGCTGGGAGATTTCCTTATCTTCAAAGCTGCCAAAAACATTTTCATTAAAATTCAAGGTGACTTTTCCATCCTCATATTTTGGTGCTTCAAGGAGTTTCACATCTGACATAAATTCAGATACAAGTGTTGATTTTTCACTAGGTCCTTTAATTAATTCATTAACGACTGCTACATAATTATCTTTTTCATTGTTATTTACCCGGCGCGTAACAGGCACATAATAATAGGAACCTTCTTCACCGCCGATATAATACACAGTCACAGGTTTGGTATTGGTAATATCATTTACATCCGTTGTATCAATGTTGATACCGGTTGCTCTGGAGAGATTTTCGCTAATAGGTGTGCCGTTCACAGGCATTTCAGTCAAATCATGACCATTCATTTTAAGCTTCACTGTTTTAATATTATCAAACTGAGTCAGCGTCCAAGTGACGGATTGGAGAATTTTCATCTCATCTTCAGCTTGGTAATTTTTAAACTCTTTCGAAAAATTAACCGTAGCAACACCATCTTTATCAATATTCACAGAAAGTTCCGTGTCCTCCGGGAGAACTGCGCGAAAATCATTTGGGAGTTTATCTGTAACTGGGCCGTTTGTTACTAAATATTCAAGCGCCTGTTTAGCGACTGAATTAGTTTTTGGAAGATCCAATGTTTGTGGAACGACATAACCGTCTTTATCGACCAAATAGAGCTCCGTTTTGACGGTGTTTGCATTTGCCTCCTTACCAGATTCCTTCTTTGTCGTTTCCTTACTTGTTTTATCTTCCTTAATCGTCACACTCTTTGGCGGATCAATTTTCTTCTCTGTTTCGGACCCTAATAATCCACATCCTGACAGTAGAACTGTTGATGTAAGCACAGTCGACATAAGGATCTTCGCCTTATTTGTAGACATAATTATTTCCCCCCTAAGACAGTTTGTACTAACATATATACGAGCCTTCCGATAAATTAGACCGACTTCCACAAAAAAATAGAACAAAATTTTAAAAATAATAGAAACAGAAAAAGGTGTCAGGCACCGCTCGTGGACAAATGTCCACGAGTGGTGCCTGACACCCTCATTTTTCCAAAAAAACGAGCCTCATCTAGAGAGTGCTCGAATTATAGCTTTAGTTTTTTGACTTCGTTAAGTGGAGATTCCAGCCACTGAGAGGCGATTTTTGTAAAGATTCGCCTTGAGCCAGTTGTGTAAAATTCGTGTTCTGGTTCTTCCTCACATGTTTCTAATAGCCCATTATACTGGAGGATTGCACTAATTTCCCGAGCGGTTTCGTCACCCGAACTAATAACGCTGACTGACTCACCCATCACTTGCTTAATTACTGGCTCTAAGAGCGGATAATGGGTACACCCTAAAATAAGCGTATCCAAATTCTGATTTAGCATCGGCTTTAAGGCTTCGTCGACAATTTTTTCTGCTATCGGACCATTAAATTCGTTACTTTCTACAAGCGGAACAAACTTCGGACAAGCATGTGCTTTCACAAAAAGCCGACTATTTAACGATTTTAATGCTCTTTCATAAGCCCCGCTTTTTACGGTACCCTCTGTGCCAATAATTCCAACACGATAGTTCTTTGTCTTCTTGATTGCCGCACGAGCTCCGGGATTAATTACTCCTAACACTGGTATGGATAATTCATTTCGAATCTCGTCCAAGGCAGCAGCTGTTGCCGTATTACAGGCAATCACGAGCATTTTAATTTTTTGATCTAATAAAAATGAGGTCATCTCCCAAGTGAATCTCTTGACTTCCTTTGTTGTTCTCGGACCATATGGGCAGCGAGCAGTATCACCCACATAGATTATTTTCTCATTTGGAAGCTGGCGCATCACCTCTTTGGCAACTGTTAGTCCGCCAACCCCAGAATCTATTACACCAATTGCTTGTTTCAAAACGTATCGCCTCTTTTAACGCATTTCCTTATGCAATTTCGTTAAGCTTTTTTGAAGAAGTTGAATTTCTTCAGGTGAGAAATCAACCAATACTTCTTCTAGATAAGCTTGCCGTTTTTTTATGACTTCATCAATGATTCTTTTGCCCTCTTCAAGTAAATGGATTCTCACCACACGACGGTCGTTTGGATTTTTCACCCGCTCAACGAGCAGATTTTTTTCCATCCGATCAACAAGATCTGTGGTCGTACTGCATGCCAAGTACATTTTAGTAGAAAGTTCCCCGATTGTCATATCACCATCTTCAAAGAGCCATTGCAAAGCAATGAATTGTGGAGGAGTAATGGTATAAGTACTTAACATTTCTCTTCCTTTTTGTTTAATGATTCCAGAAATGTAGCGTAAATCCTTCTCAATATTTGCAACAATGTCCCCATTTGCTCTTTGTAAATTTTCGACATTCATCTCATACACTCCTATAAAAAAACTTCTCTACTTCAAAAAACGATATCTATTTTAAAAGTAAGTTCAGTGTTTTCGGACTTCATGCTTCTACTTATTTTCTACTTTTTTCGCCAAAAATTCAAGTTGAAACTATTAGAAAAATACTATAATATCACTCTTTGGAGATAATAATCAAAGGAAATTTCAATAAAAAACCAAAGGTGAGAAAAGAATGGAAATTGTGATCAGCACGTCTGCACTAAAATGGTTTAAAGAAGAGGTCGAATTAAAAAAAGGGGATAAAG
Organism: Bacillus sp. sid0103; assembly: GCF_019219025.1. The sequence goes on from NZ_JAHUWN010000009.1 coordinate 136,491, forward strand.
TGAAGTTTTATCCGAAGGTATATGGAAACAGCCCTGTCCAAGAAGGGTTTTCGCTCGGTTTCACTGTAGACAATCATCCTATCGATATAATTGTGAAAACCGAAGCTGAAGGCTTGTTATTTTATATTGAAGAAAGGGATTTGTGGTTCTTCAATGAACATGATTTACATGTCGACTACAACGAAAAAAGGGACGAAGTTGAATATCGTTATACCAAGTCGAAGGAATAATCGGTAAAAAATAGGAAGGGTGATGGTCAGCCTTCCTATTTAGTCCTTCTCAAATTTCCTGCCTATCTTACATATCATCATTAAATAAGCCCTTATTCCTCGTTTGTTTGTTAATCGATCGGCAATATTACTTCAATAAGCGTTCCTTTGTCATCGCTCCAAAAATGAACCGTCCCACGGTGATTTTGAACAATTTGTTTAGAATTCATAATCCCTAATCCTGTTCCATTTTCTTTTGTTGTAAAAAATGGTTCTCCAATCCGCTTTAACACATGTCTTGGCATGCCGCAGCCTGTGTCCTTAAATAACATCTTCACATGATGACTACCATGTTGTTTGATGTCTATCATAATTTTCCCGCCATTCGGCATCGCTTCAATTGAATTTTTTAAGAAATTAATGACGACTTGTTTTAGTTGATTTTTATCACAGTTAATAATTATATTTCCACAATCGCTCATAAATTTAATGTGAACATTTTTCATAATGGCCTGGGTATCAATCAGCGTCTTCACATCTTCGATTAAATTTCGGAGAAGGACAGGTTCAAATTTTAAATCCTGAGGTTTTGCTAATACCAATAATTCGCTGAGGATGAGATCAATCCGATTGATTTCAGATTGGATAATATCAAAATAAGTTTTATGATCATTCACTTTTGTTTCGATCAGTTGAAGAAACCCTTTAATCGCCGTGAGCGGATTACGAACTTCATGGGCAATCCCAGCTGCCAATTGTCCTGCAACATTTAATTTCTCGGAGTTTAACAATAGTTCAAGTGTCTTCTTTCTTTGGGTTATATCCCTGATGATGATGTGCCGTGCCGGTTTATTTTGAAAAATCGTCGGAATCCCTTTTACTTCCGCCTCAAAAGTGGTTCCATCCAACCGGAGCAGTTTATATTCAAGAAAATCGGTGGCTTCGCCTCCTGTAACCATTTCCACCCTGCTCTTTATAAACCGATGATAATCAGGGTGAACGATTTCACTTACTTTCTTTTGGTAAAGTTCCTCTTTTTTTGATGCGCCAAATAATCTTGTACCGGTTGCATTTATAAATAATATGTCATCTTCACTGGCAATAATCACGTTATCAGGAGAATTTTCAACTAAATCGCGATACGATTCCTCACGTTTTTCTATTTCTTCTTGGATTGTTTTTTTATCATTTTTTGTCGAACTATTCATCTCTATTTATCTATTCCTTCCCCATAAAATAAAAAGCCAAGATAGGAGTCATCCCATCTTGGCTTATGTCTAGCTCAATCGCAATTGTCTAGCTCATTTCCGCCTTTATGCTTTTGGTGATAAAATCAGTACGATTACACTTTTATCGCGGTTAAAATCCCAATCCACAAAAATATCATTCACTTTTGTTTGGAGGATAGATTCAAAATTACCGCTGCCATGTAATAATCGTTTTTCAAGATTGCGTTTCGCAAGCCTTAATGCTTCAAAATTTCCTAAACGAATTAATTCTTTTTCAATTGGAACAAGAATCCCATTTCGAACCACCACCAGCGTCCGTTCATTTAATAGGTAGGAAACGACGTCTTCTGGCGCTTTTTCCGCTTGTAGGCTAATTCTATTTATTTCTTGGTGAAGAGAATCTTGACCAGGGTAATGATATTGTTTTTCATATTGAGGGTCGCTTTCACTCGAGGTAGAGCCTATACAAACAAATATCCCACTTTTATTGTGTAATCCCCAATCATAATAAAATTCACTTACATCCATATCAGTCAGAATTTTAATATAAGCTTTAAATTCAGGGATTAATGTTTGCATCAACAAATCTCTTGTGGTTTGTACCATTGTTTCTTGTTGCTGCCCTAACAAAACACTCTCAGAAGGCGAAATAAAGTTACGTAAATAAACAGTCATTACTGAATGATTATAGGAAACAAAAACAGATTCGGGACCTTTTCCGAAATTTTCACGAAGAGTCCTTCCAATAAAACCTGCTAGCTCCGTTTGCACTTGTTTATTTTCCAAGTAAAACATCCTTTTATGAGATAAAAGCATTATTTCTTTTATCCTAAATTTATTTTAAATGTCTATAACTAGATTATCAATTTATTTCTGTGGATTTATTCGCAAATATTGTGAAATATTTACAACAAAATACATTTCGATTAGGTTTTTTCACTTTAAGGCCGAATAAAATTAGTTTGCAGATTAACAATAATGCTAGTGTTACTTTTTAACACTAAAACTTCAATGTGGAGGGGTATACTTTGAATATATTTTACAGCTTAGTCTCAACCTTATTCATTTTGGGTTTTAGAGCGGCATTCTTATTTAGTCATACATCCTCTTGGTTAAAAAGGATGGTAAGAATACCTGCTTTCATTTAAGCAGAGAAATATTTCCAAGTATTAATCATCCGCATTGTCATCAAAAAAGGTAAGCATTTCGCATGCTTACCTTTTTTATGACGATCTATTAATAATGAAACCGGCCTCCTAAAAAAGGATGCCGGTCTGTGTTAAAGTTCTAGCTCTCCCATTCGAAGGAGCTCTACAACTGCTTGAGAACGCCCCTTTACACCAAGCTTTTGCATGGCATTTGAAATGTGATTCCGAACCGTTTTTTCGCTTATAAATAATTCACCAGCGATTTCTTTTGTTGTTTTGTCTTGTACTAATAACTCGAATACTTCTCTTTCTCGTTTGGTGAGTAACGGCTTATGATTATAAACATTCTCCTTCAAGTACTGTAACCCTCCTTGCCTTCGCCAGTTATGAACACGGGGTGGGTATATATTTAGTCAACATATCTTATGTGAACAATACTAATGTAGTGACTATATTTGCTTAGAGGAGATTGTTTTTTATGAAAAAAAAGCTCCTAATCATTAGGAACTTTTGGGTGTTGCATAAATTATATATCGCTTTGGTGCATTCCCTACATAACGAAACGGATAACAGGTTGTCAAAATTAATTCCTCTTTCTCATGTTGGAGCGTAATAATGCTTGTATCATCAGACTTCACAATCTTCGTATCAGTGATTTCATAAGTATAGGATCCATACGGCATTTCCATCTTAAGTGAATCACCAATCTTTAACTCACCTAATTTACGAAATACGGTGTCTCGATGCCCGGATAAAACAATTTGTCCTTGATCCCCAGGAAAATATGCCCCTTTATAATGACCGACCCCTTTTTCGAGGTCATCCGGATCGGTTCCTTCGACTATGGCTAGCTCTGCTTTGATTTTTGGAATGGCTAAGAGACCGACTGTATCCCCCATTTTAGGAGGCGGGCTGTTTACAACCCTTTTTTGAGGAGCTACTGCAGGCCGATCGGCAATCAGTTCCTTTGCTTCTTTGAGTGATGCATGCGTTTGCGTTTTCACATCGATAAATTGCCGTAGTCCTATCCCTACTAAAATTAGACCTGCAATAATAATTAACAGCGGAAATTTATTTTTCACCTCTATATACCATCCTTTTCTAACCGGCTGTACATCAATATGAGTATAACAAACCGCTGCTGAAAGAACCAATGCAATCATTCGCCCATAAACGACAAAAAAACCTTCTTTTCCACACTTGAAAAGAAGGTTTTTCTATTGGATTACGCTAAAAGAGTTCTGCCCTTTTAAGCGTGGTCACTACCAAAAAAGCTTCTGAAAGCTTGAATGGTAGTATCACGGTTCAATGCCGCAATGGAGGTAGTCAACGGAATACCTTTTGGACAAGATTGAACACAGTTTTGTGAATTACCACAGTTAGCAAGTCCACCATCACCCATAATCGCTTCAAGACGTTCTGCCTTATTCATCGCACCAGTTGGATGTGCATTGAAAAGACGAACTTGTGAAAGCGGCTGAGCCCCAATGAAGTTTGATTTACTGTTTACGTTTGGGCATGCCTCAAGACATACACCACATGTCATACATTTAGAAAGTTCATATGCCCATTGACGCTTTGTCTCTGGCATACGTGGACCAGGTCCTAAATCATAGGTACCATCGATAGGAATCCACGCTTTTACTTTCTTTAAGGCATCAAACATTCTACTTCTGTCAACCTGAAGATCACGTACCACTGGGAATGTCTTCATCGGTGCTAAACGAATTGGCTGCTCCAATTGATCGATTAGTGCGGAACAAGATTGACGCGGCTTGCCGTTGATGACCATCGAACAAGCGCCACAAACTTCTTCTAAACAGTTCATATCCCATGTAATTGGGGTAGATGCTTGTCCTTTCGCATTGACAGGATTTTTACGGATTTCCATTAACGCCGAAATGACATTCATATTCGGACGATAAGGAACCTCAAATTCCTCCTCATAAGGAGCAGAATTTTCGCTATCTTGACGTGAAATAATAAATTTCACCATTTTAGTTTCAGACATTTTTCCTACTCCCCTTTATTTTTAGCATAGTTACGTTCACGTGGCTTAATCAATGAAACGTCAACATCTTCGTAATGGAAAGCCGGTGCTGATGTACTATCAACGAATTTCGCCATTGTTGTTTTTAAGAATTCCTCATCATTACGGTTAGGGAAGTCAGGTTTGTAATGCGCACCACGGCTTTCATTACGGTTGTATGCACCGATCGTAATTACACGAGCCAACTGAAGCATGTTTTGCAGTTGTCTTGTAAATGCAGCACCTTGATTGCTCCATTTTGAAGTATCATGGATGTTGATATTTTGGAAACGTTCTAATAGCTCTTGGATTTTCTCATCTGTCTTTAACAGCCTGTCATTGTAACGAACAACTGTTACATTATCCGTCATCCATTCTCCAAGCTCTTTATGAAGCACATAGGCATTTTCGTTTCCATTTAGAGACATAATCGAATTCCATTTGTCTTCTTGTTCTTTAACATGACGATCAAATACTGAAGAAGATACTGCATCCGAACTCTTTTCTAGACCTTTGATATATTTAACAGCGTTTGGTCCTACGACCATTCCGCCGTATATAGCTGATAGCAAGGAATTGGCACCTAAACGGTTCGCTCCATGCTGTGAATAATCACATTCACCTGCTGCAAACAGACCTGGAATATTGGTCATTTGGTCATAATCAACCCATAGACCGCCCATCGAATAGTGAACCGCAGGGAATATTTTCATAGGAACTTTACGTGGGTCATCACCCATGAATTTTTCGTAAATTTCAATAATCCCGCCTAGTTTAATATCCAATTCATGCGGATCCTTATGAGAAAGATCTAGGTATACCATGTTCTCGCCATTGACTCCGAGTTTTTGATTCACACACACATCAAAGATTTCGCGAGTTGCGATATCACGCGGTACAAGGTTTCCATAGGCTGGATATTTTTCCTCTAGGAAATACCAAGGCTTACCATCTTTATATGTCCAAACACGGCCGCCTTCACCACGAGCAGATTCACTCATAAGACGAAGTTTATCGTCTCCAGGAATAGCTGTTGGATGGATTTGAATCATTTCACCGTTAGCATAATAAGCACCTTGCTGATACACAATCGATGCGGCGGAACCTGTATTAATAACGGAGTTTGTTGATTTTCCAAAGATAATACCAGGACCTCCAGTAGCCATGATTACGGCATCGCCAGAGAAGGATTTAATTTCCATTGTTTTTAAATTTTGAGCAACAATCCCACGGCATACACCATCGTCATCAACAACGGAACCAAGGAATTCCCAGCCTTCGTATTTCGTAACAAGACCTGCTACTTCTTCACGACGTACTTGTTCATCCAAAGCATAGAGCAGCTGTTGACCAGTAGTTGCACCAGCAAATGCCGTCCTGTGAAACTGTGTACCTCCAAAACGACGGAAGTCCAATAATCCTTCTGGAGTACGGTTAAACATAACTCCCATACGGTCCATTAAGTGAATAATGCCAGGTGCTGCGTCACACATCGCTTTTACTGGAGGCTGGTTAGCCAAGAAATCTCCGCCATAAACGGTGTCATCAAAGTGGATATATGTTGAATCGCCTTCACCTTTTGTATTTACTGCTCCATTAATACCACCCTGGGCACAAACAGAGTGAGAGCGTTTAACAGGAACTAAAGAGAACAGCTCTACGGGTGTTCCTGTTTCTGCAACTTTAATCGTTGCCATTAAGCCAGCTAAACCGCCGCCGACTATAATCACCTTACCTTTACTCATTCGTGACTCACTCCCTTAATCCAAAATCCAATATTTTTCCGTTCAATCATTCATTTGTTATACAAAAGCTAGTAATGTTGTCACACCTACATAGGATAGAGCCAAGAAAATAACGATTGTCACGTATGTAGAAATAACTTGAGATCGAGGCGTTACAGTAATGCCCCAGCTAACCAAGAATGACCACAATCCATTTGCAAAGTGGAAAATCGCTGAAATGATACCAACGACATAAAATCCAAACATGAATGGGGATGAAAGAATATCTTGCATCATTTGGAAGTTAACTTCATTTCCAAAAGCGGCAGCTACACGGGTTTCCCAAACATGCCAAGTGATAAAAATTAGTGTAATTACACCAGACACACGTTGGAGTAAAAACATCCAGTTTCTAAAAAAACCATATTGACTTGCATTGTTTTTGGCTGTAAATGCAATATACAGGCCATAGATTGCATGGAATAAAATCGGTAAATAAATAATTACAGTTTCTAAAACATAGCGAAATGGAAGACCCCCCATAAAGTTCGCAGCTTTGTTGAAGGATTCTACCCCTTCAGTTGCATAGTGGTTCACAACCAGATGCTGCATCAAAAAGATCCCGATTGGAATAACACCAAGCAACGAATGCAATCTCCGATAAACAAACTCTCGATTACCCGCCATAAATTTACCCCCCTAAAATGTTAAAAAAATGATGTTCAGTTTCTATTAATTTAAATCCCATAAGTTTGAAACCTTCCATCACTGTGACAATAATGTGACAAGTACATTTTACTCCCATCATCTAAGAGCGTCAAGAAAACGGATACACAATTCCTACATAAAACTACAATTTTTTTAAATATATTGAAATTATAATAGATTGACTTTTTCACTACTTAAAATGGATATATTTTAAAAATAAATCGATTTTTATGATTAATTACCAAGATATTACGGTTGTAATTTTTCCCATAAAGGGAATCATAATTATTATGATAAACAAGGTTAGATATTGCAAAATAACAAAAAATGAAGCTAATTTGATTCGTTATAACTAGAAAAACTGTACTGAAACTTTTTAAAAAGTGTATATAATAGAATGATAGAAAGAGGGGAAGCTTGTGAATAATAGTACAGTTGTTAATGAAACGATAAATATCGATGAGCCAAGAACGATATCCATTTTCGGTTATGAATTAATCAGGGAAATTCTTTTGCCAGAAATTTTAGGAAAAGATACGCCTGAAATTTTATATTGGGCCGGAAAACGACTTGCGCGAAAATATCCATTAACGGATATGGAGCAGATTATTGATTTCTTCGCCAAAGCCTCTTGGGGCCAACTGGAACTAACAAAGGAAAATAAAACAGAAATCCAATTTGAATTGATGAGCCCGATAATGGTCTCTCGTGTTAAGTCCAAAGCAGAGCACTTTTTCCAACTCGAAGCGGGATTCCTTGCTCAACAAATTGAATATCAAAAAGAAGCTAGTGCTGAAACCTTCGAGCATCCAGTAAAAAAATCAAACAAAGTCCTTTTCACCGTCAAATGGGAAAAAAACTAAAGCGCAAGCGCCCGAAAATGGTGTCAGGCACTCAATAGTGCCTGACACCATTTTTGGCGTTTCCGCTTATTTATTAGCCAGTTCGAATGCTTCGTGCAAAGCTTCTACTGCTTTTAACATATATTTTTCTTCAACCACAGCAGAAACCTTAATTTCTGATGTGCTGACCATTTTGATTTGGATGTTGTGTGTAGCGAGTACCTCAAACATCTTTGCTGCTACACCAGGATTAGAAATCATCCCTGAACCGACAATGGACACCTTCGCTAATTTGTTTTCAGCATCAATTTGCTCATAATTAAGCACAGATTTATTGTCTTCTAAGACATTTAACGTTTCTAATAGGTCGTCAGTATGAATAGAGAATGATAAATTCGCAGAACCACCCTCTGTGGTGCTTTGAATAATAATATCTACATTCAGATGATTTTCTGCAAGTGTTGTAAAGATTGTAGACAGGCTTGTTAATGAATTGGCTAAGCCTAATACTGTTACTTTTGTAATTTCATCTTCAAATGCGACACCGCGGACTACTAAGTTTTGTTCCATTGCTGCTTCCCCCTCAATAACTGTTCCTTCTATTTTCTCCATACTTGAACGAACCTCGAGCCGAACTTGATAGTTTTTGGCAAATTCTACTGCCCGTGGATGAAGTACACCTGCACCTAAATTAGCTAACTCAAGCATTTCATCGTACGACACTGATAATAATTTACGAGCACTTTTAATATATCTTGGGTCTGTCGTGAAAACTCCCGTTACATCTGTATAAATGTCACATTTATCTGCTTTAAGAGCAGCAGCCAACGCTACTGCTGTCGTATCGGAACCTCCACGGCCAAGTGTTGTAATTTCTCCGTCTTCTGTGATTCCCTGGAATCCAGCAACAATCACCACTTTGCCGTCTTCGAGTTGAGTTTCAATCGCTGCTGTTTTAATACTTGAAATCCGGGCATTTCCATGGACTGGTTCTGTCATAATCCCTGCCTGCCAGCCAGTAAAGGAAACAGCATCAAGCCCTTGCTGGTTTAAAGCCATAGACAATAACGAGATGGTTACTTGTTCTCCAGTTGATAACAGCATGTCCATTTCTCGTTTATTAGGCTGCTGAGAAATTTCCTTTGCTAAACTAACTAGGGTATCCGTAGATTTCCCCATTGCAGAAACAACAACAACCACTTTGTTACCGCGATCTATCTCCTCTTTTACACATGATGCTACATTTAAGATTCTTTCTACGCTAGCAACGGAGGTACCTCCGAATTTTTGTACAATAATCCCCATGTTTGTTTTCTCCTTCTTTCCGGTGAATACGTTAATTTTTCGCAAATAAAAAAGCAATGAGAAGGGCATCTCATTGCTTAAAACACGAAAAAAATTCTCGCATCTACAATGTAAGATAGCTCTCCAAGACATTCGTCTTGACAATCCAGCATTTATTCAATACAGGACCAGCAAAGAAAGAAATGAGACCTTCCTTACTTCGGCGAACATCCCCTTTCATGATTCTTCTCAGAAGCTCATCCTTCTCAGAACCACTACTCTTGAAGTTCGCACCTCTACCTTCACTTTAATACGTAAAAGTGATAGTAAATTAAATTTTCACTTATTATAGCATGTTCCTTTTTTTCTGACAATCACTAGGATTGAAGTTTTTTGATTAATTCATCGGCTACATTGGTCGGAATTCCGATATTTATGAATTCCTCTTTGCTAGCCTCTTTCATTTTTTTCACCGAGCCGAACTGTTTTAACAACAACTTTTTCCGTTTCTCCCCAATTCCAGGAATATCGTCAAGCAAGGATTGGAAAGCACTTTTTCCACGAAGTTGGCGATGGAAGGTGATCGCAAAGCGATGGACTTCATCTTGTATCCTTTGCAGCAAATAAAACTCCTGGCTATTTCGCCCCAAAGGAACAATTCCTAATGGATTGCCATACAACAATTGTGAAGTACGGTGTTTATCGTCTTTTGCAAGACCCGACAGCGGTATATCTAAGCCTAACTCATTTTCCAATACATCTCGTACTGCTTCGACATGTCCTTTTCCACCATCGATAATGATTAAATCTGGTAGAGGGAGCTCCTCTTTTAGAGCACGTGAATATCTTCTGCGCGTTACTTCCCGCATCGATTCATAATCATCCGGTCCTTGGACGGTTTTGATCTTGTATTTTCGGTATTCACGATGATTCGCCTTACCATCAATGAAAACGACCATTGCGGAAACAGGGTCTGTTCCTTGAATGTTAGAATTATCAAAGGCCTCAATTCGATGAGGCGTATAGATTCCCAATAATTCGCCCAGGTTCTCGACTGCCTTAATGGTTCGCTCTTCATCTTTTTCAATCAATGAAAACTTTTCATCCAAGGCAATTTTTGCATTTTTAATGGCCAATTGAACAAGATCCTTCTTTTGCCCTCGTTGAGGCTGGAACACTTTAACTTCTAAAAGTTGTTCAGCTAAACTTAACTCGACTTCATCCTGGATGAGGATTTCCTTTGGCTTGAAGTGATTGGCTTTTGAATAAAATTGGCCGAGGAACGTTAGGATTTCCTCGTCAGGCTCATTATAAATAGGGAACATCGAAACATCACGCTCGATTAGTTTTCCTTGGCGGACAAAAAAGACTTGCACACACATCCAGCCTTTATCGACTGAATAGCCAAACACATCACGGTCCGTAAAATCAGTCATCGTGATTTTTTGTTTCTCCATAATCGTTTCTATATGGATGATTTTATCACGATATTCTTTCGCTCTTTCAAAGTCTAATTCTTCGGAGGCAGCAGACATTTTTTCCTTAAGTTCTTTCTTAATTTCCTTATAGCCACCATTTAAAAAGCGAGTGATTTCATCTGTCATTTGTTTATACTGTTCTTCCTGAACTTCATTCACACATGGTGCCAGACATTGCCCTAAGTGGTAGTATAAGCAAACTCGATCCGGCAGGGTTGAGCATTTACGAAGTGGATAAATGCGGTCAAGAAGTTTTTTCGTTTCATTGGCTGCGGTCACATTTGGGTACGGTCCAAAGTATTTGCCTTTGTCTTTTTTTACTTTTCTAGTAATGATAAGTTTCGGATGCCTTTCCGCTGTCAACTTTATAAACGGATACGTTTTATCATCCTTCAGCATGATATTGTATTTTGGATCGTACTTTTTAATAAGATTTAGTTCCAGTAGGAGAGCTTCAATATTCGAAGAGGTGACAATATATTCAAAGTCCTCAATTTCATTGACAAGTCTTAACGTCTTCCCATCGTGTGACCCAGTGAAATAAGAACGAACACGATTCTTTAATACTTTGGCCTTTCCTACATAAATAATCGTTCCCTGACGGTCTTTCATTAAGTAGCAGCCAGGCTGATCCGGCAGCAGCGTCAGTTTTTGCTTAATAGTTTCATTCATTCCGGCCACTCCCCTCCCGTCTTTTTTTGTTTACCTTATAAAATTTTAAATCATAGCACTGATAATTAAAAGTGGATTCTTTTACAAAAAAAGCTTTGTAAAACTTGCCTGTGGATTTTCGCTCCACTTGGTTAGACTATCAACAATGATCTTTAATACAGCCTTGCAAAAAGAAAAAACCTTAGCTGGAGTGATCCAAGCTAAGGTTTTTCGATATGGTTACACGTGTTTTTCTAAAACACTTGCTAATGCATCTTTTGGTTGGAAGCCGACAACTTTATCAACGACTTCGCCATCTTTCATAACTAATAACGTTGGGATGCTCATTACACCGAAGTTTGCCGCAGTTTGTGGGTTATCATCCACGTCAAGTTTTGTGATTTTTACTTTCTCGCCCATTTCTAAATCAAGTTCTTCAAGAACTGGAGCGATCATTTTACAAGGTCCGCACCATGGTGCCCAAAAATCTACAAGAACGAGGCCAGAACCTGTTTCAGTCGAAAAGTTTTGATCTGTTAAATGTGAAATTGCCATTTATATTGCCCTCCTAAAAATTACTGAATTACTATCGAAAGTATAACATCGTTTGGAAAATCAAGCTAATAAATTGCTTCACCTATCATTCTTACCATGAATAATCTTTCATATCCAAAAATAAAACGAGCGGAAGCATCCGCTCGCCCTTCTTATTATGAGTGTACTTTCAGCTTTTTAAACTCTTCAGTTAGTAATGGCACAACTTCAAACAAGTCTCCGACGATTCCGTAATCAGCTACCTTGAAGATGTTCGCTTCTGGGTCTTTGTTAATAGCGACGATCACCTTTGAGTTGGACATTCCCGCTAAATGTTGAATAGCCCCAGAAATACCGCAGGCAATATAAAGGTCTGGTGTGACAACCTTGCCAGTTTGGCCAATTTGTAAAGAGTAATCACAATAGTCAGCATCACAGGCACCACGGGATGCACCAACAGCTCCGCCTAGAACAGCCGCAAGTTCTTTAAGTGGTTGGAAACCATCCGCACTTTTTACACCGCGGCCTCCAGAAATAACCACCTTTGCTTCACTTAAGTCAACGCCCTCACTTGCTTTTCTGACGACCTCTTTAATTATGGCACGAAGGTCTTTAATGTCTACGGAAAGAGTTGAAACCTCGCCGCTTCTGCTTTCATCTTTTTCTAGAGGTGCGATATTATTTGGTCGTACCGTTGCGAAAATTAAGCCATCGGTAACAATTTTCTTTTCAAATGCTTTTCCTGAATAAATTGGTCTTGTGAAAACGACATTACCGCCAGCTACTTCAACAGCTGTGGCATCGGAAATTAAACCTGATGCTAATTTCCCTGCAATTCTTGGAGACAGGTCTTTCCCAAGTGAGGTATGGCCTAAAACCAATCCTTCTGGTTTTTCTTGATCGAGCACTGCTAACAGCGCTTGAGCATAACCATCTGATGTATATAGTTTTAATTTTTCATCCTCAACCACTACTACTCGGTCTGCTCCGAAGTGGATCAACTCAGTCGATAGAGCGCTTACAGAAGCGCCTACTAAAACACCAACTACCTCTCCGCCCTCAGCAATTGTTTTTGCTGCTGCAATCGCTTCGAATGATACATTACGTAATGAACCGTCACGAACTTCTCCTAATACTACCACTTTTCTTGACATTTCATTTACCTCCTGAGAACAATTTTTGTATAAAAACGTTTAAATTACTTTTGCTTCGGTATGAAGAAGGTGAACAAGTTCCTTCACTTGATCATTCAAATCACCTGCTAAAACTCGGCCCGCTTCCTTTTTAGGCGGCAAATAAATTTCAATCGTTTTTGTTTTTGCTTCAACATCGTCTTCTTCAAGATCTAGGTCGTCTAACTCTAATTCTTCAAGCGGCTTTTTCTTTGCTTTCATGATTCCAGGTAAAGAAGGGTAGCGCGGCTCGTTAAGACCTTGTTGTGCCGTTACTAATAATGGAAGGCTCGTTTCAATGATTTCTGAATCGCCCTCGACGTCACGGGTAACGGTTACATTTGTTCCCTCAATTTCTAACTTTGTAATAGTAGTTACATAAGGAATGTTTAGTAATTCCGCAACACGAGGTCCTACTTGACCGGTTCCGCCGTCAATCGCAACATTTCCGCCAATAATTAAATCAGCGTCTTTATCCTTTAAATATTCCGCAAGGATTTTCGCAGTTGTAAATTGATCTCCACCTTCAACATCATCCTCCGTATTAATTAGGACTGCTTTGTCAGCACCCATCGCAAGTGCGGTACGTAATTGTTTTTCTGACTCGTCAGTTCCAACTGTAATGACTGTTACTTCCCCACCCTTAGCATCGCGAACTTGGATCGCTTCTTCAATTGCATATTCGTCATAAGGATTGATGATAAATTCTGCACCATCCTCATTGATTTTTCCGCCTGAAATCGTTATTTTTTCTTCAGTATCAAAAGTTCTTTTTAGTAATACGTAAATATTCATGGTATCCCTCCTGATAAAATTTCGAGCATTCGCTCAGTTTGAAAGATTAAGAAAATTTTATAGAAAAAATTTTTTATTTAAGCCTTCCTTGCAATTATACCTGCAAAGATAAGTTTATTCACCTTTAAAATGTGGTTCCCTTTTTTCAATAAAGGCTTGTATGCCTTCTTTTCCATCCTTAGAGACGAAAACTTCACCAAATAACTGAGCTTCCCTTTTGGAACCTTCAAAGAACTCATCTGTTTTTGCATAATTTAACAATTCAATGGTAGCCTTAAGTGCACCAGGGCTTTTCTTGGCGATTTTCCTTGCAAGCTTATATGCCTGCTCGACCACTTCCGTTTCTGGAAAGGCACGATTTGCTAATCCAAATTGGACTGCCTCAACACCTGAGATAGGCTCAGAAGTAAACAGCATTTCCGCCGCTCTTGCCACTCCGACATATTTAGGCAGACGCTGCGATCCGGCGAATCCGGGAATTAAGCCAAGCTGCAATTCAGGAAGACCAAGTTTTGTCGTTTCACTTACATAACGGATATGACAGGCCATTGCTAATTCAAGCCCTCCGCCAAGTGCTGCGCCATGAATAGCTGCGATAATCGGTTTCGGAAATTTTTCCATCCGGTCAAATAAATCTTGTCCGAACTTACCAAGATTAGAGAACCCTTCTGAAGAAGAAACCGTTGTAAATTCTTTAATATCTGCACCAGCAGAGAAAAAGCGCCCTTCCCCATGAATGACAATCACCCGGATCTCGCGATTGGGTTCGATTTCATCAAGAACTGCCGCCAATTCCCTTAAAAGTCCTGAAGAAAGGGCGTTTGCCGGAGGACGATCAATTGTGATCGTGGCAATATTGTCTTGATATGACCATTTTAAGTATTCCATTTGAATTCCCCCTATTAACTTATCTACCGGCTCCCACAGCCATTAATCAAGAGACGATGGACTGGAGAGGCCAGTGCTACTAAATCATACTTTTCCTCGTTCATCACCCATGATGTTACGGTTTCATCGATAGTACCGAAAATCATCTGCCGGGCAAGACGAATATCAAGGTCATTTGAAAACTCTCCTGTTTCCTTGCCTTCAATAACAATCTTATCAATTACCTGGAGGTAACCTTTTAGAACATTATTAATTCGGAGTCGCAATTCCTTATTGGATTGCCTTAATTCAAGTTGTGTCACGATTGCCATGTGATGGTCTTCAGAAAGCATACTAAAATGAGCTTCGATCATCATTAATAACTTCTCCGCCGCCGACCCTTTTCCTGCTATCATGGTATCTATTTTTTCAATGAAACTTCCCATTTTTTCTTCAAAGAGAGAGATAAGGATGTCTTCCTTGTTTTTAAAATAAAGATAAATGGTGCCATCAGCCACTCCAGCTTGCTTAGCAATCTTTGAAACCTGGGCTTGGTGGTAGCCATTTTCCGCGATTACAACCACTGCAGCATCAATAATTTGCATGTATTTTGGTTTATTTTTTTTCAACTATATCCCTCCTTTGAAAGAAAAGTTCCGTTTCAGTTTTTACGGTTTACATGATTAAAAAAGAAAAAATATGAATGAATAATCATTCATATTTTAATAATAGTGATTATCTTTATCTGTGTCAAGATATTCTCCGGACCTTTTTTCATATTCCCAGCAATGGGACAGGCTTTATATGTCAAAAAAAGAGGGAGCAATAATAGTGCCATTATGCGTGTTTTTGGCTTTCTTCTTCTAATTTTTGTTTTTCTTCTTCAACAAGCATCCTTCTTAAAATTTTCCCAACAGCGGATTTAGGCAATTCCTGTCTAAATTCATAATATCGCGGAGCCTTATAGGCGGCAAGATATTTTCTTGAAAATTGGTTCATTTCTTCTTCAGTTACCGTGGACCCTTCTTTTAAAACAATATATGCCTTGACGGTTTCTCCGCGATACGGATCAGGAATACCGGCAGCCACGGCTTCAACCACATCCGGATGTTCATATAATACTTCCTCTATCTCCCTTGGATAAATGTTATATCCGCCAGCGATTATCATATCCTTTTTACGGTCAACCACATAAAAATATCCTTGTTCATCCATATAACCAAGGTCACCTGTATATAACCATCCTTCGTGGAGGACTTCCTTTGTATCCTCTGGACGATTCCAATACCCTTTCATGATTTGAGGGCCTTTTATCACGATTTCGCCAATTTCCTTTATCGGTACCGGTTCACCCGTCTCAGGAGATACAACTTTCACTTCGGTATCTGGCCAAGGCACACCAATACTACCCTTTACACGAGGGACATCCCATAAAAAGTTAGCATGTGTGACTGGAGAGGCTTCCGTTAATCCATAGCCTTCAACAAGTTTTCCTCTCGTAATGGCTTCAAATTTTTCTTGTACTTCAACTGGAAGTGCCGCAGATCCACTAATACATGAATGAATCGACGAGAGATCATATTTTTTCAAATCTGGATAATTTAAGATTCCAATATAAATGGTTGGTGCTCCTGGAAACAATGTTGGGCGCTGTTGTTGGATGGTTTTTAATGTTGTCTCAACATCAAATTTAGGCAATAAGATCATTTTATTGGCCTGCATCACTGATAAAATGAGCACGGTAGTCATGCCATAGACGTGGAAAAACGGGATAATGCCGAGAACAGATTCTTCACCTGGCTTTGATTTGTAAAGCCATGACTGGCACATCTTTGTGTTAGCAATTAAATTCATATGTGTGAGCATTACGCCCTTTGGAAATCCTGTCGTCCCTCCTGTATATTGAAGGAGCGCTACATCTTCATCTGGTGTTATTTCAACCTTTTTCACTTTTTGAGGCTTCATTGTTACAATTTCCGAAAGCAAATGTGTGCTTCCTCCATGCCTTACATTTACGACAATACCGTATTGTTTTTTCTGGATGAAAGGATAGATTAAATTTTTAGGGAATGGTAAGTAGTTCTTGATAGCGGTTACAATTACATGCTGTAACTCTGTTTGCGGAATAACTTTTGATACGCGTGGGTAGAGGATGTCGAGTGTGATGATAGCCTTTGCGCCTGAATCTTTCATCTGGTATTCAAGTTCACGTTCTGTATATAATGGGTTCGTTTGAACGACAATTCCGCCTGCCATTAATATCGCAAAATAACTAATCACGGCCTGTGGAGTGTTAGGCAGCATAATGGCGACCCGGTCACCTTTTGAAATGCCTAGGGTTCCCTGCAGATAACCGGCGAAATTCATTACATCATCGTAAAGCTTTTTATAGGTAATATCTTTTCCCATAAAATGAATAGCCACTTTTTCCGGGTATTGTTCCGCCGATTTCACTAAGTATTGCTGAACAGGCTCTCTAGAGTATTCCAATGTGGCAGGTATTTCGTTTGGATACAGTGCCAACCACGGTTTAGTTTCATACATAATATCCCCCTTTTCTATGTGTATAATTATAAAAATTCAGACTTCTCTTTTATTATAGTACAGTATTTTACAATTAACAATTAACGTTACAGTAAAAAAATCACCGCTGATGGTCTCAGCGATGATTTTCTTCTAAGCAAAAAACAACATATAGATCAAACCGATTAGCAAAAACAAGCCGCATAATCCAAGAAGTATCTTAGCTAATGTCTCCACTTTTTTCTCCCCTTACGTTATACCTGCACCAATGACAATCGATAAACCAATTGAGATCACCATCGAAATCAACCCAACAGCACGGTTATCATTTTGAATTTCTTCGTCAATTTTAAATTTGGGTGTTAAAAATTCAAAGATAAAATACCCTACTAATAATAGTAAAAATCCATAAATCCCCCAACCAACCATGGAAAGCAGCGAATTGTTCTGCTCAATCGTACAGCGAAAGATATTGGCCACGCCAAATATTTTTCCTCCAGTAGCCATCGCCACAGCCACATTGCCTTTTTTGATTTCTTCCCAATTTTTATATCTGGTCACCATTTCAAAGATCGCTAAAAAGACCACCAAACATAAAATGACAACACTATAATAAGCTGCTATTTGAATATATTCGTTCTCCCAAAACTGGTCCATTGTCAAAACTCCCCGGACATTATTTAAACTCAACGATGGTTACGCCTGATCCGCCTTCCCCAGCTTCTCCAAAGCGGATTTTTTTGACAGATCGATGGTTTCTTAAGTATTCCTGTACTCCCTGTCTTAACGCGCCAGTGCCTTTTCCATGGATAATCGATACACGTGGATAACTAGAAAGCAGCGCATCATCAATATATTTTTCCACCTTAAGGAGAGCATCTTCGTACCTCTCCCCGCGAAGGTCTAACTCCAGTTTAACATATGAATCCCGGCCTTTTACAATCGCCATCGGCTTTGTTTCAACTTGTTTCGGGGTACTCATATATTCCATATCTTTTTCTTTTACTTTCATTTTGAGAATTCCGATTTGAACCTGCCATTCACCCGAAGAAACTTTTGCAACAAGCGTGCCTTTTTGGTCAAAAGTAAGTACCTTTACCTCATCGCCAGGCATATAGGTATGTTTCTTTATTTTTTTATTCGCAAGTTTAGCGGATTTTGGTATTTCAGGTGCGGCTTCTTCAAGGCGACGTTTTGCTTCAATTAATTCATGTTCCTTAATATCTGCATGCTTTTCCGTCCGCATTTTGCGAAGATCACGGATTACCTTCTCGGCTTCACTCTTTGCCTCATCCACAATTTCTCCGGCTTTTTCTGCCGCCTTTTCCAACATGGAGTCTTTTTTCTCGTAGAATTCCATTAGTTGTTTTTGCAAGTCTTGATGGAGTTTCTCAGCAGATTTTAAATAATCGCGAGCTTCCTCTCGCTCTTTTTCTGCCAGTCGTTTACTGTCTTCCAAGGAAGAAATCATTTTATCAATTTGGTTCGTATCTTCACTTACATGGGAACGTGCAGCCTGAATGACCCAATCATTTAAGCCGAGACGTTTGGAAATTTCAAATGCATTACTGCGGCCTGGTACTCCTAATAACAATTTATAAGTTGGGCTTAAGGTTTCGACATCAAACTCGACGCTGGCATTTAACACACCCTCACGGTTATACCCATAAGCTTTTAATTCAGGATAATGAGTCGTTGCAATGACTCGTGCACCCCGCTTGTGAACCTCATCCAAAATGGAAATAGCCAAGGCTGCCCCTTCTTGCGGATCCGTCCCTGCACCCAACTCATCAAATAATACAAGGCTATTAAAATCAACTCTATTTAAGATATCAACAATATTAACCATATGAGATGAAAAGGTACTTAAGCTTTGTTCGATGGATTGTTCATCGCCGATATCTGCATAGACAGCATCAAAGACAGCTAACTCTGATCCGTCCAGTGCTGGAACCTGCAAACCCGCTTGGGCCATTAATGTACACAGGCCTAGTGTTTTTAAGGTGACTGTTTTTCCACCTGTATTCGGACCAGTAATGACAATCGTTGTATAGTCTTTTCCTAGCATGATATCGTTGGCCACGACTTCTTCAATTGGAATAAGAGGATGTCTTGCCTTATATAACACAATTCTTCCTTCATTATTCATGATCGGCATGGATGCTTTTATGCGTTTCCCATATCTTGCTTTTGCAAAAATAAAATCTAAATTAGCAAGGACTTCGACGATTACCTTGAGTTCACTATCGTGCTCCGCCGCTGCTGCGGATAATTCTGTCAGAATCCTGTCGATCTCCAGTTGTTCCTTCACACGAATATCCTGGAGTTGATTATTTAATTGAACAATGACTTGCGGTTCAATAAAAAGTGTTTGTCCTGAGGCACTTTGATCATGAATAATCCCGCCATAGTGACCGCGATACTCCTGTTTAACAGGAATCACAAAGCGGTCATTACGAATTGTCACGATAGCGTCTGAAAGCATTTTACTTGCATTTGATGAACGAATCATGCTTTCAAGTTTTTCCCGAATCCGCGATTCATTTGACCTCAATTGTTGCCTTAATGACCGCAGCAAATCACTTGCACTATCTAATACCTCTCCGTTATCGTCGATCGCGTGTTTAATCGAATGCTCAAGGTTTGTGAGCGGAATAATTCGCTCTGCTTGTTCAGACAAAATGGGAATTTCGGTTCTTTCATCGGCAAACTCCTCGATAAATCGTTTCATTTGCCGGCTTGCATGGATGGTACTGGCGATCTGAATAAGTTCATACGGGCTTAACACCCCGCCAATAACAGAGCGTTTAATGTGAGCGCTGATATCATGGACACCTGAAAGTGGAACATTTCCTTTCACACGATACACCGTGGATGCTTCATCTGTTTCTGCTTGGAGTTTAACTACCTCCTCAAAGTCAGTAGAAGGCACTAATTCCTGAATTTTTCTTCTCCCAAGGGATGAAGCAGCATGTTCTAGCAACTGCTCTTTTACTTTCGTGAATTCTAATACTTTTAAAGCTTTTTCATGCATGGAGATAACCTCCTATCCTCGATTATGTAAAAATTCTAGCAGTTCATGTTTATCTAGGGCATTTAGCACAGATGATTTTTTGATCCAGCCCTTTTTGGCTGCGGAAACACCGATTTCCATATGCTTTAAAGTATCCATTTTATGAGCATCTGTATTGATGAGAATTTTGACCCCCTCGTCCTGTGCTCTTCGTAAATATTCTGCTGCTAGATCAAGCCTGTTTGGATTTGCATTTAGTTCTAATGCCGTATTGGTTTCTTTTGCAAGTTGGATCAGTAAATCGATGTCGACATCGTATCCTTCGCGCCGGCCTATTTTCCGACCAGTTGGATGGGCAATTAAATCCACATGGGCATTTGTTAAAGCTGTCTTAAGCCGCTCCATAATTTTTTCCCGTGATTGGGAAAATGCTGAATGAATGGAAGCAATAACAAAATCCATGTCAGCTAGTAACTCATCGTCATAGTCCAAGCTGCCATCTGGGAGAATATCCATCTCGACACCCGCTAGAATAAGAAAATCATCGTATTTTTCATTTAGTCTTTTTATTTCTTCTCTTTGTAATAATAGTCTTTCACGTGTTAGACCATTAGCCACTTTTAAATACTGGGAATGGTCCGTAATCGCCATATACTGATAGCCTCTTGCCCGGCATGCCTCAGCCATTTGTTCAATTGAATGGGCACCGTCACTCCAGGTGGAATGCATATGAAGATCACCCTTGATATCTATTAACTCTATTAATTCCTCAGCGGAGGTGAATGTCTCTACTTCCTTCCCGTCCTCTCTTATTTCCGGAGGAATGAAGGGAAGATCGAAATGCTTGAAAAATTCTTCCTCCGAAGAGAAAGTAAGAATTTCCCCTGTTTCAATGATTTCCACACCATACTCACTGATCTTTTCACCACGTTCTTTCGCGAGTTGCCTCATCCGAACATTATGTTCTTTTGATCCGGTAAAATGGTGCAGGGTTGTGATAAATTCTTCTGGTTTAACGAGACGGAAATCAACCGAAATATCAAAATCATAGGCAAAAACTAAGGATACCTTTGTCTCACCAGCACCAATTACTTCTTTAATGTTTGGTAATTGTAATAGCTGTTCCCTTACTAGTTCAGGCTGATTGGTTGCAAGGATAAAATCAAGATCCTTTATCGTTTCTCTCATTCTCCGTAAGCTGCCAGCACGTGAAAACCGCTGAATATCCCGAAAATCCGCAAGCGTTGCTTCAATCTGCTCTGCAATTGGCAGCATATAAGCTAACGGAAGCCGTTCTGGCCGTGTACCCACATTAGCAATTGAACTGAGGATTTTTTCCTCTGTTTTCTTACCAAAACCTGCGAGTGCTTGAACCTTACCTGCTTCACATGCTGCTTTTAAACTGGTAACATCAACAACCTGTAACTGTTTATAGAGTTTGGCAATTTTCTTACCGCCAAGTCCAGGGAGCTGTAATAATGGGATCAGTCCGCTGGGAACCTCCGCCTTTAACTCGGTCAATACTGAGGAAGTTCCGTCTTTTATGTATTCATCTATGACAGCAGCCGTGCCTTTACCGATTCCAGAAATCGTTGTAAAGTCTTCAATCTCTGTTAGGTCGCGTTCATCGGTTTCCAAGGCATTGGCAGCTTTTCGAAAAGCGGAAACCTTAAAAGGGTTTTCTCCCTTTAACTCCATATAAATCGCGATGGTTTCTAATAATCGTAATAAATCTTTTTTCGTTACTTCCATTAATAAGTCACCTACCTACTGTTTAGCATTTTCAATTTATCCTACTTTAAGGCATGAATAGAAAAACTTCTCTGCTACAGAGAAGTTAAAGCAGCTGAATATTCAATCCACAAACTTTTAATTTGTTGTGAAAGGATAGGAGTGTGATTCACAATTGCTTTTGACAAAATGGAATGATCCAAAGCATTTTGCATAAATTCAATTGGTACAAGGGCTGAAATATATAATAAAATAAAGATAACCAAATACACTTCAACGAAACCTAGAATTCCTCCTGCCCAAACATTAAGCTGCCGGATGACCGGCAAATGGGCAACAAAATCAAGCATGGAACCAATAATTTGTAATAACACTTTTACCGCAAAAAAGATAATGACAAAGGCAATTGCACGGTAGAAGGCGGTTTCCATATTACTGCTTTCAGTAAGTATTTTTAATGATGTCACATTTCCAAAGTTCGGATATGGAATCCATAGAGTTAATTTTGGAGCCAACTGTTCGTAGTATGAATTTGCTGCCACATATGCAATAATAAAACCTATTAAATGAACAATTTGCAGAATAAAGCCTCTTTTAAGGCCTACAAAGAATCCAATAATTAAAAAAATAATAATTGCTAAATCCAACATGATATTTAGTCCTTTTCCTTTAGTATTTCTGTTTGAAGTCGATCTAAATGGTCTTTCATTTTAAGATAATCATTGACTGCATTTACAGCTGTTAAAACGGCGAGTTTAGTTGCGTCTAAATTTGGATTCTTAAAACTGATTTCGCGCATTTTATTGTCAACTAATGAAGCCACATGCCGGATGTGACTTGGACTTTCGGAACCCATAATAACGTATTGCTGTCCGTAAATATCTACGGTTGTTCTATTTTTTTGATTATTCGACAACGTCATGCCTCCATTCAGAGAATCCTACTCTATATCATAACATGAACCGTTATCTGTGGAAAAGTTAAAGCGTATTTTATATTAATTTAGAAATGTGGTGGTTGTAGTATGGGAAATGTTGTATTGAATCTGGAAATGAATAAAATAATGGAAATGAGGGGCTACTACGGGAAAAATTTAATAGATAAAAACATTCCAGGAAGTGTGTTTGCCGCGAAAACGTCAGCCTGTATGATCACAGCTTATAAATCAGGCAAAGTATTATTTCAAGGGAACGATAGTGAAAGAGAGGCCAGTAAATGGGGCAGTGCAACCGTGTCCCCGAACAAGCATGCCTCTTCTTCTAAACCGAAGTCAACAGCAAAAGGCGATCTGCCTATTGGCATTAGTCAAATGTCAGTAATTGGTTCAGATGAAGTCGGTACGGGAGACTTTTTTGGACCGATTACGGTCGTAGCAGCTTACGTAAAAAAAGAGAATATTCCTTTGTTGAAAGAATTAGGGGTCCGGGATTCGAAGGATTTAAACGATGAAAAGATTATTGCGATTGCAAAGGTCATTAAAGATATTATTCCCTTCAGTTTGATGACATTAAAAAACGAAAAGTATAATCAGGTCCAACAATCAGGAATGTCGCAAGGAAAAATGAAAGCTATCTTACATAACCAAGCCATCTTAAATGTTTTAGACAAAATTGCTCCTGAGAAACCGGAAGCGATTCTTATCGATCAGTTTGTTCAAGGCAGCACCTATTTTCAGCATATTAAAGGCCAAAAAGCGGTGGCCAAGGAAAATGTTTATTTTAGTACGAAAGCAGAAGGCATTCATTTGGCAGTTGCTGCAGCAAGTATTCTTGCCCGATATGCCTTTATCCAATATATAGATAAACTAAGCGAGTCTGCCGGATTTAAGATTCCAAAAGGTGCCGGGGCACAGGTAGACGTGGCTGCAGCAAAGCTGATCATGAGCAAAGGACGTGACATCCTTCCGTCTTTTGTAAAGCTCCATTTTGCCAATACCGACAAAGCAATGGCCCTTGTTAATAAAAAACGAAATTGAAAGGTTTTTTTGGGCTTTTGCGAATAGATATATATAAACAATGTTTGGAGGGGTTTTCTGAGTGGCCAATCGACTAAGTGAAGAAGAGATTACTACCGCAGTTGCCGGATTAACAGGCTGGAAATTGGACGGAAAATTTATTGTGAAAAAGTACCGCTTTCGTGAGTTTTTACAGGGCGTGGCGTTCGTAAATGTCATTGCCCAGCTTTCAGAGGAAAAAAATCATCACCCCTTCATTGCGATTGACTATAAACTAGTGACACTTAGACTAACCTCGTGGAACGCCGGAGGATTAACCGATTTAGATATCACATTAGCGAAGAACTATGACTCCATCTATGAAAAAATATAAAAGTGATTGAAAATGAAAGAGGATGTCGCAGTTATCGACATCCTCTTTTTGAATTTTAATAGTAAATAGGCAAGATTTATCGAAAAAATCGACTATGTTCTTAAAAAATAGAAATTGGTGTCATTGAAAGAATTAATTACACGCAAGGACAAGTACTTTGAACTAACCATCTAGTAATTAATCATACGTGAAGCGGATATAAGACTGTTTATTTGCGAATAAATCGTGCGGATTCGACGGTTTTATTTGCGCATTAAACGCTTTTATTTGCGGATTAAACGCTTTTATTTGCGGATTGAATTTTGAGGCATAATTTCATGGAAAATTAATTAGAAAATAAGTTCGCTGCTTTTTTGTTCCAGTACTTTTGAGATTCTCGGAACGCAACATTCTACCTGCTATATTAATTGAATCAAGATGGGTAAATTCTCGAAACTGTTGGTTGGTAATTTTTAAATCAATCAATAAAAAGTAATCCCTCAGGGCATTTATATGTGCATCTTTTGAAAATTTGTCGCAAGAAGGACAATACCATTTCTGTTTTTTACGAACAAGTGGTAAGAAGTTACAGTCAGGGCAACAGACACCGCTTAATAAATCCGCTTTGTTAATTCCGTACTTTTTCAAAATATTGCTTGTTGGTATCTTATTCATCTTTACGAGGAGGCGGCCCAGTTTTCGGAGGTCTTTGGCATGAAGGAGTGGATTAGAATATAGTTTTTCAAAAAACTGAATTTTATTAAGGAATACATCTGACTTACATACTCGCGGTTTCACTTTATGAGTATTTTTTCCGGTTATGACATATGAAGCATAGTTATTGCTTAGGACTACTATGTAATCAATTGGAACTGGAGGAAATTTATGTTCTGCCATCAGTTTCTCTAGATACTTTTTATGCCTTTCACTCTGAGCAATTGGATCGGGGTAGCCTTTTTCCTTGTCGTTGTTTATTTGGATAAACTGTTCATTTTCTGTATCAAATATTAATTTACCAGCCATATTTTTCACTTCAACAATTAGGACGAATTCTGGCGTGAGGAGAAGGGTGTCAATTTGGCAGTTGTAGTCACCATCGGGTAGGTTTAAATCGTGGAGGATCATATATTTATCAATTGGCAGGAGACGTAAATAATAATCAAGACTTACTTCACCTTTGTATCCAGCCTGCCTCCTCCCAAGTTCCTCTAACATTTGCTGGTACTTGGGGTAATTTAAAGGGAGTCGCCGGCATAATGCCTCTAAAATAAGAATTACTAATGGAGTTGTTCTTTCTTTTATAACCAATTTTTTCACTCCTTTCATTTTTAATAAAATAATTCTGATTGATACTTGAAATCCCTGCCGAATTTTAGCGGAATTTGTTAATAATATTTGTCTATTTATTTTTATCAGCGCTACGGGACCATTTATCAGCGAAAAATTCAATTTATCAGCGAAGCGGAAATTCCACTCAAAAAAAAAGCTAGCCCCGAAATCTATCTTCGAGCTAGCTTCTATTAATTAACCTCTCAGTACCGCGCCTGTTTTTTCCTCCAACGCTTCAAGCACTCGGTTATGAACCTTCGTTACTTCTTCATCCGTTAACGTACGTTCAGGATCAACATATTTAAGTGAGAACGCAATCGACTTTTTACCGTCCTCCATTTTGTCTCCCTCATATAAATCAAACACTTCCGCTTCCTTCAATAGTGGTGCCCCTGCTGTTACGATAATATCTTTTAGGGTGCCTGACACCGTTTCTCTGTTTACCACAAGGGCAATGTCTCTTGTAATGGAAGGGAAGCGTGGGATGGCTTCATATTGTAATGCTGGTGTTTCTGCTTCCAGTACTGCTTTCAATGAAAGTTCGAATACATAGGTATCTTTTAAGTCGAGTTCTTTTTGGACAGTTGGGTGGACTTGACCGATAAAGCCGATTTTCTCACCATTTAGGAGTAATTCTGCTGTACGGCCAGGGTGCATTCCATCTACTTGTGCTTGAACAAATTGAACCTGTTCTAACAGTCCAAGTTTTGCAAACATTCCTTCTAGGATTCCTTTGATCACGAAGAAATCAACTGCTTTCTTCTCTCCTTGCCAAGGATGACTTGACCAAAGCCCTGTGATGGCTGCTGCTAAATGTTCTTTTTCCAATGGTAGAGCGTCTGTGCCATTTGCTAAGAATACAGCACCAGTTTCATACACACCTAAGCTATCGTTTTGGCGAGCACTGTTGTATTTTAATACTTCTAAAAGCTGTGGCATGATGCTTAAACGCAGGATGCTGCGTTCTTCACTCATCGGCATTGAAAGACGGATGGTGTCTCGCTTTTCAAGTGCGAATTGGGTTGCCTTTTCCTCGCTAGTAAGAGAATAGGTCACTGCTTGATACAGGCCAGCTCCTTCAAGGTATTGACGAACCACTCGACGCTTCTTCTGGTACTCAGACAATCTTCCAGGTGTGGTTGAACCAATTGGTAATGTTTTTGGGATATTGTCGTAACCGTAAAGACGAGCAACTTCCTCTAGTAAATCTTCTTCAATTTTTATATCGCCGCGGCGTGTTGGTGCCGTAACGGTGATGGTATCCTCTTCGATGCTAACAGCAAATTGGAGACGATCAAAAATTTCTTTCACATCGTTCATGACAAGATCTGTACCAATGACACGATTGATTTTTTCTAAAGTAATGGAAACAACTGCTGGCTCAACGGTTAGTGTGTCCGCTTCAGCTGCGCCCTCTAATACTTCACCGCCAGCGTACTTTGCCATCAAGTATGCTGCACGCTCTCCTGCGGCACGAACACGATTTGGATCGACACCTTTCTCAAAACGAGCACTCGCTTCACTTCTTAAACCATGGTCTTTGGAAGCTTTTCGGACTGTTGCCCCGTTAAAATAAGCAGATTCAAGTAATACAGTGGTTGTATCTGACGTTACCTCTGAATTGGCTCCCCCCATTACACCGGCAAGGGCAACTGGTTCTGTTCCATTTGTGATAACGAGGTGGTCTGATGTAAGTGTCCGTTCTGTATCATCAAGTGTAACGAATTTCTCACCATCAGCCGCACGACGGACAAGGATTTCTTTTGAACCTAGGCGGTCAAAATCAAACGCATGAAGCGGCTGACCGTATTCAAGCAGAATATAGTTGGTAATATCAACAACATTATTATGAGGACGAATTCCAGCTGACATTAAGCGTGTTTGCATCCAGAGTGGAGATGGTCCGATTTTTACATTTTTAACGATTTTTGCTACATATAATGGGTTATCTTCTTTAGCCTCCACCACGATTTTTACATAATCAGAAGCTTTTTCAGTTGTAGACTGAAGGTGAGTTTCAGGAAGTTTCACGTCTCGTCCAAGGATCGCCGCTACTTCATAGGCCACACCAAGCATGCTTAAACAATCAGCGCGGTTTGGGGTCAAACTTAGCTCAAGAATTTCATCATCTCGATTTAACATGCTAATCGCATCGACGCCCACTTCAGTATCTGCTGGAAAAACAAAGATTCCCTCGGAATACTCTTTCGGGACCACTTTCCCTTCGATCCCTAGCTCTGTAAGCGAACAAATCATACCGTTTGATTCTTCGCCGCGTAGTTTCGCGCGTTTTATTTTAAAATTACCTGGCAGAACAGCCCCTACTGTTGCTACGGCAACTTTTTGCCCTTGTGCTACATTTGGAGCACCGCAAATGATTTGTACTGGTTGTTCCCCGCCTACATCAACAAGACACTTGCTTAATTTATCAGCATTTGGGTGCTGCTCACGTTCAAGGACATGACCAACTACTACACCTTGAATCCCATCATTAAGGATTTCGACTCCCTCAACCTCAATACCGCTTTTTGTAATTTTTTCAGCTAACTCTGCTGCTGTTACTCCAGTTAAATCGATATAGTCCTGGAGCCATTTATATGAAACGAACATGTCGTCATCCTCCTTTATTTATTCAACCTCAACAAGTTGAAGCATCAAGTTTACTCGTGTTTGGAAAATTGTTTTAAGAAACGAACATCATTTGTATAGAAATGTCTGATATCATCGACTCCGTACTTTAACATCGCAATCCGCTCTGGTCCCATACCGAAGGCAAAGCCAGTGTATTTTTTAGAATCGTATCCGGCCATTTCAAGAACATTCGGATGAACCATTCCTGCTCCGAGAATTTCGATCCAGCCGGTGCGCTTACAAACACTGCAGCCATGGCCGCCACAAATTTTACAAGAAATATCCATTTCAACAGACGGTTCTGTAAATGGGAAAAAGCTAGGGCGTAAACGAATTTCACGATCTTCCCCGAACATTTTTTTCGCAAAAACTTCTAATGTTCCTTTAAGGTCACTCATACGAATGTTTTCGCCTACAACAAGTCCTTCGATTTGCATAAATTGATGAGAGTGTGTCGCATCATCATTATCACGGCGGTACACTTTACCTGGGCAAATAATTTTAATTGGCCCTTTGCCTTGGTTCTTTTCCATCGTCCGTGCTTGAACTGGAGATGTATGGGTACGAAGAAGGATTTCCTCTGTGATATAGAACGAGTCCTGCATATCGCGTGCTGGGTGTCCTTTCGGCAAATTAAGTGCTTCGAAGTTATAATAATCCTGCTCTACTTCAGGACCTTCTGCTACTTGATAACCCATGCCAATAAATAAATCTTCAATTTCTTCGATGATTTTTGTAAGCGGATGATGATTTCCAACCTTTACCGGGCGGCCTGGAAGGGTTACATCGATGCTTTCAGAAGCTAGTTTTTCAAGGACCGCTGCCTCTTCTAACCCCTTCTGTTTTGCTTCCATTTTTACAGCAATCGCTTCACGGACCTCATTTGCTAATGCCCCCATAACTGGACGCTCTTCAGCAGAAAGTTTTCCCATTCCGCGCAGAACTTCGGTAATTGGACCCTTTTTTCCTAGGTAGGCAACACGGATGTCATTTAATTCTTTTAAGCTTACGGACTGTTCAATTTTTTGAATAGCCTCTTCCTGCAATTCCTTTAAACGTTCTTGCATGTCAATTCCTCCTTAATAGTTATCGGTGTCAGGCACCGGAAAAAACAAAAAAACCCCATCCCTGGAAAGGGACGAGGTTTATAGTTCGCGGTACCACCCTTGTAAACACGTTATGTAAAAACATTGTGTTCGCTTCATTCGGATAACGGCTTATGCCGGTGCATCTTTACACGAAAGCGGAAGCTGGACAGTAATCTACTATCAAGCTATTGCTTATTATTGTGGTCCCGATGCCAACTCAGGAGGTGAACTTCTCTTAATATCGCCATAAAAGTGCTTTCAGTCGCGGCACTTTCTCCCTAAATGGTTCTAAAAAAGATACTTTTCTCCGTCATCGTTATTAAATATTTCATATTGTTCATTATTATATATTATTTTTCCTCATAAGGTCAAACTAGTTTTCGCCTATTTTTTCAAATAATAAAGAAGGATTCCCGTAGCAACGGCTACATTTAAGGACTCACTCTTCCCATAAATCGGGATATAAAGATTCGCTGTTGTACTCGCAAGTATATCTTTACCGACACCATTTCCTTCATTTCCAACAATCAAGGCGAAAGAATCTCCAGTAGAAATATCAGTATATGCAGATGCGCCTTCAAGTGCTGTACCGTAAACAGGAATATTTTTTTCGTGCAGTTTGTCCATCCATTCATGAAGGTCGCCTCTAATAATCGGAAGATGAAAATGGCTCCCTTGTGCAGACCTAATTACCTTTGAGTTAAAAATATCGACACTACCACGTCCAACCACTACAGCATCTATCCCTGCAGCATCAGCGGTGCGAATCATGGTTCCAAGATTTCCAGGATCCTGAACAGCATCAATCATCAGGAACGTTTTTGCATCCCGAACCTCAGCAGCTGTGATCCGGCACACCGCATAAATTCCTTGCGGTGCTTCTGTATCTGATAATGAATTCGATATCTCCTCAGTGACTTGAGTTACTGGCGTGGAACCAGCATCCCAGCGTGAAGGCACGTCAACCTTTTCAGAAACGATGATTTCCAAAACTTGTTCGCCTTGTTTTAGAGCTTCCTCCACTAAATGAAAGCCTTCTACTAAAAATGTACCGGACTTATCCCGCTCTTTTTTCGTTAATAACTTTTTCCATTGTTTTACTTTAGGATTATTGATTGATTCGATATACTTCAAAACCCGCTCTCCTTTTACAATAACGATGATTTTTTTATTATAGCCTAACAAAAATACATAATAAAACCAAAAATAGAAAACATATTAAAAGAAAAGCGAAAGCGCCTTGCCCAGGGGCGACAAGCATAAGACAAGCACTGACAGAAGGCGCCGTTTACCTTCCGAAGTGATTGGCTTATGCCTCGAGCCCCTAGGCGCTGTAGCTAGACAGTTCTCAAGGTTCAAAATTTTAAACATATTTATTTATTGAAAAGGAGTGCACATACATGAATTTAAATTTACGAAATGCAATTGTTCACAATGTTACCGGGAATACACAAGATCAATTAGAAGATACCATTGTTGATGCTATTCAAAATGGGGAAGAAAAAATGCTCCCAGGTCTCGGCGTTTTATTTGAAATCATTTGGAAAAATTCATCCGAAGAAGAAAAAAAAGAAATGCTCGCAACTCTTGAAAATGGGTTAAAGTAGCTAAATGGTAAAACTGTCGATGATCTCCCTTCGGCAGTTTTTTTATGAAAAAGAAATCCCCGGCCAATTGACCGAGGATTACAAATGCAATTTATTCAAACGTAATTTTATCAACCGTTTCACGATCTAATCGCTTGATGACTTCAACAATTAGCTTAACGGCATTTTCATAATCATCACGATGGAGCATTGCGGCATGGGAATGGATATACCTTGTCGCAATTGTAATCGCCATTGCTGGAACCCCATTATGTGTTAAATGGATCGACCCTGCATCCGTACCGCCGCCCGGAATCGATTCGAATTGATAGGGAATGTTCAATTCATCAGCTGTATCGGTCACTAAATCACGCAGACCTTTATGGGCAACTAGGGAGGCATCATAAATGACTACTTGTGGTCCCTTACCCATTTTACTCATGGCATCTCTTTCAGAAACTCCCGGTGTATCCCCGGCAATACCTACATCTACAGCAAAGCCGATATCTGGGTTAATTTTTGCTGCTGCGGTCTTGGCACCACGTAAACCAACCTCTTCTTGGACATTTCCGACACCATAAACAACATTAGGATGGTCGACACCCTTTAATTGTTTGAGAACATCGATGGCAATGGCACAGCCAATTCGGTTATCCCAAGCTTTAGCTAATAGCATCTTTTCATTGTTCATCACGGTAAATTCAAAATACGGGACAACCATATCGCCCGGACGAACGCCCCACTCCTTGGCTTCCTCACGGCTTGAAGCACCAATATCAATAAACATTTCTTTAATTTCAACAGGTTTCTTACGAGCCTCTGCTGACAGAATATGTGGTGGCTTAGAACCGATAATCCCGGTTACATCTCCCTTTCTCGTTACGATCGTCACGCGCTGGGCTAGCATAACCTGCCCCCACCAGCCGCCAACCGGTTGAAAACGAAGGAAACCTTTGTCATCGATTTGCGTAATCATAAAGCCAACTTCATCCAAGTGACCCGCGACCATAATTTTCGGGCCGCCTTCTTTACCTACTTTTTTAGCAATCAAGCTGCCAAGTCCATCGGTTGTGAGTTCATCTGCAAATGGTTCTATGTATTTTTTCATGACCTCGCGAACTTCACGCTCATTGCCAGGAATCCCTTTGGCATCTGTTAACTCTTTTAGCATCGTCAAGGTTTCATCTAGTTTTGCCATTATTAAACCCCCTTATCTGTTTGCTGACCTTCATTATACAGAAAATAGCAGTAAATTCCCAATTTTTTCTGCTAATAGTTATTCTGCTGTCTTAAATAATTTACTTCGTTTTTGTGGAAATATGCTCTTTCTATTTCTTCATTTGTAAATCCGAGTAAGGAAGCTAAACACAAATAGGATGCAAATAACTTCCGATAATCATCCAAACTTCTGCTCTTTTGAAAAATAAGGATCCTGTCGTACAAAAATAGAAACTGCTCTGTCACATTGAAAGATGCCTGACCTTCATTCAAAACCGTTTGCTCCGTATCATATCCACATTCGATTCCAAGCGATAAAATAAAATGTACACCATCCACAAATTCCTCTAGTATGACTTCTTTAGCTGATGATGGCTTGAAACTCCAAAATTTAAAACTGCGCGTTTCATTGGCTAATTCGCCGATTTCTACAAGCAAGGCAAGGACCTTTCTGTCAAATAAATCTTCGTCCTGCAGATTGTGCTTATCTTCAATATGGGTATCCAATGCTTTTTGCATCTGAAAGAGTTTTTCTAATTGCATGATTACCGTCACTCCCTATGGAAATTAATTTAGTATGCCCAATGCTAAAACTAATTTGATAAACCCTATTACCAAATTACCGCATAAAATTACGGTTTTTAAAGAAGAACCTTTAATAAAAGTCCAAGTTCGAACACAGCAAGGATCGGAAAGCCAATCTTAAATGAGAGATGCTTCGTTTTATGTCGATAAAGCTGCATTCCCGCAGTCGTACCGACAGCACCTCCAAATAACGCTACCAGCCATAAGGTTCTCTCAGAGATGCGGTACTCATGCTTTCTAGCCCGCTTCTTATCCTCCCACATAATCACAAGTCCAGCAATATTCATGATTACATAGACTACTAACCATATTTTCATCCACCGTTTCCCCCTTATAGAAAAGGCCATTCTCATCAAAGAGAATGGCCTTTAAAATATGTCTAGCATCAACGCCTAGGGGCGCCTCCGCTTTTCTTATTACTTGTTAATGTTTTGTTTTGCAACGTTTGCTAATTCAGCAAATGCGTTTGCATCGCTTACTGCTAATTCAGCAAGCATCTTGCGGTTTACTTCGATACCAGCAAGCTTTAAGCCATGCATTAAACGGCTGTAAGAAAGACCGTTCATACGAGCAGCTGCATTGATACGAGTAATCCAAAGTTTGCGGAAGTCGCGTTTTTTCTGACGACGATCGCGGAAAGCATACATTAAAGATTTCATAACCTGTTGGTTAGCAACTTTATATAATGTATGTTTTGAACCGAAATAACCTTTTGCTAATTTAAGAACTTTTTTACGACGTTTGCGCGTAACTGTACCGCCTTTTACACGTGGCATTTAATTTCCCTCCAATATATAAATCGATCACTTAATTTTTACTTCATGTAAGTTAATAATTGACGAATGCGTTTGAAATCACCTTTAGAAACAAGTGATGCTTTGCGAAGCTTACGCTTTGCTTTAGTAGATTTGTTAGCAAATAAGTGGCTTGTATAAGCGTGGTCACGTTTTAATTTACCTGAACCAGTCTTTTTAAAACGCTTTGCAGCGCCACGGTGAGTTTTCATTTTTGGCATTGGGATATCCTCCTTATTACTTGTCGGTTTTAGGTGCTAAAACTAGGAACATGCTTCGACCATCCATTTTTGGATGTGATTCAATCGTTGCAACTTCCTTGCACGCCTCTGAAAAACGGTCTAACACACGTTGACCAATTTCTTTATGGGTAATCGCCCGGCCCTTGAAACGGATTGAAGCTTTTACCTTGTCGCCTTTTTCTAAGAACTTAATTGCATTGCGTAACTTTGTATTAAAGTCATGCTCATCAATTGTCGGGCTGAGACGAACTTCTTTAGTAGTGATGATTTTTTGATTCTTACGAGCTTCTTTTTCTTTCTTTTGCTGCTCGAATTTAAATTTGCCATAGTCCATAATTCTGCCGACTGGAGGCTTTGCATTTGGTGCAACAAGTACCAAATCAAGGTTCACTCTTCCGGCAATCTCCAAGGCTTCAGTTTTGGTTTTAATCCCCAACTGTTCGCCATTTTGATCGATTAGGCGAATTTCGCGAGCGCGAATGCCCTCATTTAACAACATGTCTTTGCTAATAATTAGCCACCTCCAAGGTTTTATCACGAATACAACGTCTTGGTTAAGAAAATCATAACAAGCCCTTTCAAACCTTAACGTGTGACGCTTCAATGAATGAACAGGTATAAAACTTTTTAGTAGTGCTATCAAATGCACAAACAAAAAAGTGCGGATGAATACACCCACACTTTACAGAACATAAGTAATGAAACCAAAAAGTTCAAGTAAAACCTGCCAACTGCCAATTGCGTCAATCAGGTGAGAAGCGGGTGCTTCTTCTTTTCCCAAAAACAAGTATTCAATTTTTAACCTTAGTAAATATAACATAAGCAAAGATATAATGTCAAATGAACTATTTACTTTGACAACGAAATTTATTTTAGCAAGAAACAAATAATTATTCAATAGTTTTTTTCAAACAAAAAGAGAGGCATGCCTCTCTCTTTACCATTATCCTCTTTTTACTTCAGCAGCCAACTCAGTGATAAACTCTGAGAATGGCTTTGTTTCTGAGTTTTGTTCTCCATATTTGCGGACGTTGACAGCCTGATTTTCGACTTCTTTATCCCCAACAACTAGCATATATGGTATTTTTTGCATTTGTGCTTCGCGGATTTTATAACCGATTTTCTCATCACGGCCATCCAATTCGACACGGAAACCTTCACTTTGAAGCTGTTCCTGTACTTGCTTAGCATAATCATAGTGTACATCAGGTGAAACTGGAATTACCTGCACTTGTACCGGAGCGAGCCAAGTAGGGAAAGCACCTTTATATTCTTCAATTAAGAAGGCAACAAAACGTTCCATTGTCGATACAACACCACGGTGAATAACGACTGGACGATGCTGTTTGCCGTCCTCACCAACATATGTTAAATCAAAACGTTCTGGTAATAAGAAGTCTAATTGGACAGTGGAAAGTGTTTCATCTTTTCCTAAGGCTGTCTTCACTTGAACATCAAGTTTAGGACCGTAGAAGGCCGCTTCTCCTTCTGCCTCATAATAGTTAAGTCCTAGATCATCCATGGCATCCTTAAGCATACCTTGTGCTTTTTCCCACATAGCATCATCGTCAAAATACTTTTCAGTATCTTGTGGATCGCGGTATGAAAGGCGGAAGGAATAGTCATTAATATCAAAGTCTTTATATACCGCTAAAATGAGGTTTACAACCCGTTTGAATTCATCTTTAATTTGGTCAGGACGAACAAAGATATGTGCATCATTTAGAGTCATTCCCCGGACACGCTGTAGTCCTGAAAGTGCACCAGACATCTCATAACGATGCATTGTTCCAAGTTCAGCAATCCGAATCGGAAGCTCGCGATAGCTATGAATGCTGTTTTTGTAAACCATCATGTGATGCGGGCAGTTCATTGGACGAAGTACTAATTGTTCATTGTCCATATCCATGACAGGGAACATATCTTCCTGATAATGATCCCAGTGACCTGAAGTCTTATATAAATCTACACTCCCCATTATTGGAGTGTAAACATGGTCATAACCAAGACGCTGTTCTTTATCTACAATGTACCGTTCAACCACCCGGCGAATAGTTGCGCCCTTTGGAAGCCATAACGGTAAACCTTGACCTACTAATTGGTTACTTGTGAAGAGGTTCAACTCTTTACCAATTTTACGATGGTCACGCTCTTTCGCTTCTTCAAGCAAGCGGAGGTGTTCTGCTAAGTCTTCTTTCTTGAAGAAGGCAGTACCATAAATACGTTGAAGCATTTTATTATTACTGTCCCCTCGCCAATATGCACCGGCGATACTCAATAGTTTAAACTCCTTGATTTTACCAGTTGATGGAACATGAACACCACGGCAAAGGTCAAAAAATTCACCCTGTTCATAAATTGTCACAGTTTCTTCATCTGGAATCGCTTCAATTAATTCCAGCTTATATGGGTCGCCTGCTTCTTTAAATACCTGTACTGCTTCAGAACGGCTGACTTCTTTGCGAACAATCTCAAGATTTTCATTAACGATTTTTGCCATTTCTTTTTCAATTTTAGGAAGGTCTTCAGGAGTAATGGACACCTCAAGGTCGATATCATAATAAAACCCACCTTCGATGACAGGACCGACACCCAAATTCACATTCGGATATAGCCTTTTAATCGCTTGTGCCATTAGATGTGCTGTACTGTGACGTAAAATCTCTAATGCATCATTGGAATCTGGGACGACGATTTCTATTGAACCGTCTTCATTAATTGGACGGCGAAGATCATACAATTGACCGTTCCATTTGCCGGCAATCGCCTTTTTCTTTAGGCCCGGGCTGATAGATGCGGCAATATCTTCCGTTGTTGTTCCTTGTGGGAACTCCTTTACTGCCCCATCTGGAAACGAAATCTTAACAACGTCTGACATGGTAATTCCTCCTTTGTAATTAAGCGTTTTCGGGTCTTTTTTTCCAAAAAAATTCGCTTTTAAAAAAATAAAAAAACCCGTCCCTGGAAAAGGGACGAGTTTTGATAAACACGTGGTTCCACCCAATTTTTCATTTCCAAATGATGACACATTGAAAATGACTTTGGTCTGTTAACGGTCGAGTGCCGTCAACAATTACTTACTTCATGAAAATATGAAGTGTTCACTGTTGAAGTTTAAAGGTGGTAAGTATAATTTTCGTGTTAGGAGGCTTTCAGCCATGTCCTCCCTCTCTAGAAACCGTAAAAAATACTGTTATCCTTATCATTACTTTTACTATGAATATACTATGTAGGTTATTATAATGATTAATTTTTTAAAAATCAAGGGACAGAAACCTAATAAGACAAATTTTCTCACAATTCCTGATCCTAGGCATGGTTTTCCGAAGAATGTTGATTTTCCACCCATTTATTCACTTCTCGTAAAGCCTCAAATGATTTAATAGTTACTCTTTCTTCAAAGATGTTTTTAATTGTCCTTACTAATGGCTCGTCTGGGTCCGTTGTATACAAAAAAATCGTTGTTGGTGCAATGGATAACAATGGGGCAATCGACGCCGAATCCACATAAACAGGATGATTAACCAATAACTTACGGTCAATCAATCTGGTTAATTCAGCTCTTTTCATTTCCACAAACTGATCATTATAAAAGGTGATTTCCTCATCAAACAGTAAATGCAGCACGTCCATTTTCGGTTCTCGCTTCAACAGGAACTCCCGGAGCATTTGCACAAATATTTGATATTCCTGTTCCAATTTATATTCATCAATGGCAATTTCAACATAACTTTCCAACGACTGGAGATATGGACGTAATCGAAACTTAAGAAATGAATCAAACGAAAAAGATATATTATCTTGAAAAATATACTCAATAGCCGCCTTTATATTCGTTTCCTCATTTGAATCCCTCAAAAAAACAGAAAGATCTTCTCTCTGACCTTCGAGAATAGAATAGATAATCTCGATAATTTCCTGTTGTTCTTCTATATCATCATAAAAATATTGATTTTTTAATATTTCTCTAAACCAGTCGTCACGCTTAATATTTGTAATAAATTCATAAAAAGCATGTTTAACAATGGAAGAGATTTCAATCGATAAAAAACTACCTACAATTTTTACTATATATCGATCTTCTATAAGAAGAATAGGTTCTTTGTCATTAATATTTGGTAAGTACTTCAGCAAGTGGTAATAATATTTTTCTGCATCCATCTTGCTTTGGAAGATGATTTCCGCCAACCAAATCCCCCCTTTAAGCCAATCTTTGTATTAATATATATGGGGGACTTGGCTAAAATAGACGTTAGCTGGCAAATGCTTTTGTTTTTTACAGAAAAAAAGTGAAGAAAAAGGACTGCCGACCTGATATCGGCAATCCTTATTACACTTTCTATGATTGTTATTACCTTCTGTTCGGTCCTTCGACCATGACAGGCACACTCAAAGAACGAATTCGCTCCATGATTCGTCGTGCTTTCATTTTCTCTTCTTCGCCTCTTTGGCTGTAAGTTAAATGATGCTCTAACTCTGCAAAATTAAAGTTCGAAGTAAAAAATGTTGGCAGACTTTCAAGCATACGAAACTGTAAAATCGGCCCCAATACTTCGTCTCTAGTCCAACTTGAGACAGCTTCTGCACCGATATCATCAAGCATTAAGATAGGTTCTTTTTTTAATGCTTCAATTTTTTCATTCAATGTAGAATCCGCAATCGATCCTTTCATCTCCCGTAACAATTCCGGAACATAGACAATCATTGAAGAAATTTGTTTCTTTGCCAATTCATTGGCTATAGCCCCTAATAAATAAGACTTCCCTACACCAAATTTGCCGTATAGATAAAGGCCTTTTGGTTTATTTCCTGCCTCATAATTCATTAAGAACGTTGCGGCCTTATCTCCAGCATTGAGTCGACCTTCGTCCCCTTCAAACTCCTCAAATGAAGCATTAAGTATGTCTCTAGGTACATATAAACTTTTGATCAACTTTTCATTTTTCTTCTTT
The DNA here is from genome assembly GCF_019219025.1 of Bacillus sp. sid0103. The sequence continues at coordinate 175,159 of NZ_JAHUWN010000009.1, forward strand.
TCGTCTGCCATAATTTTTCGAGGACATTGTTTATAAACAACATCAATTGAATTCCGTGCTAAAAGCAGATCAGGATGATACCCTTTCATAAAATTAACGCAGCCTTCAAGGGATTCACATTTATTGCAATCCTTGCTCTGATTGATATACTCGTAAAGTTTACTCATACTTTTATCAATCATTGCTTGGTCAATAGCACCTTGATGTTGGGCCATAAATGTTTTAACATCTGGATTTTGCAGGACTTGGTTGCGTTGTTGTTCATAGCGTTTTTGAAAACTTTCATTCGAAGCTAATCTGCTTAATGTTCTATTGATTCTCTCCAACTGTGACACCCCCTATTTACGGAAAGCTTTTAATTTTTCTTCTATTGCACGTTTCTTTGCTTCAACATCATCGGTATTTTCCTGTGAGCGTTCATTGCTTGCTTCTTGTGTGCTCTCATCAAACCAATCGGGAATTAACTCTGTTCGAATAGGCTTTTTATTACTTGATCTTCCCGCTTTTTTACTTTCCTTATCCTTATGTGCATCATTCTTCGCGAGTTCCATTGCTTCCTTCACTGTTTTAACTTGCTTACTTGCCCAATGTCTAGCGATTGAGTCTACAAAGTTCTTGGTGAACCTCATGTCCGTTTTTCTCATCGCCACATCAGTTAAGACATTTACAACACCTGGAGGGAGTTTATATTTAATCATGATTTCTTCTAATGTTTTCAAATTGGCATTTGAAGGTTCTACTCCACCTGAGAGTTCCTTAAAAACGATAAGTGGTGAGGTAGTTTCATAAAAGCGAATTAATTTTTCTTCCGGTGTTTTCGGTTCAGTTATTTGCGTTTGCAGAGCATGAGGCTGGGTACGGTTAATTAGACTGGGAAGTTGATCATAATTAACAAATTGATACCAGTCACGAGCCCCTTTTCTTAAGTCTTCGATATCTATTTCGTCATGTTCGTTAATCGCACCTAACATAAAATTTTTCATTTCGATTGGATCGATTTGATAAAGAAACGCAAGATTACTAATCACATTTTTCACTTTCGGTGTTAATGCCTTTTTCGGTACGAGCGATTCATTCAGCCCTGCTGTTAACATTTCAAAATCAAACGTATCCAAACCGATTTGGATTGGATTAGCTTCCGTTCTTCCGATAAACTGCTGATTTTTTTCCTCATGTAAATCTGCAGAAATGCCTTGAATATAGTCCATACTGCCAGGGGATGCTGAGGCAAACACATCCTGAAAGGCTTTAGTAACATCTACATACTCATCATCGCTTGGCTTTTGTTGGTCACTAAAAAAGCGTTTTAACCGAGAAAAATGATTTTTTCCGATTTTACGATAAAGATAAATATTTAGCATCCCATCTAAAAAGAATTGTTCAGGACTAAGAGGAGGACGGAGTTCATATAAAAAGGATCGTCCTCCTTCATCTGTTTTGACACGCGTCTTTAATAACCCTATACCTTCTAGCTTTAATCTTGCTTCGTAGATGTCATTTAGGTTCAACTCTAAGAGATTCATCAATAAATGGTGTGTGGAAGACTCAGACCAAAGCCGATTTTCCTCTAACTCTGCCCAGAGTGTCATATATAAACTAAAGCAAGTCGAACCAATCAAGGGCTGATATAAAAACGTCAGCACTTTACGGTCGTAATCATGCAGTAACCCATCAGCAGCTACGATATAACGATCGATAGGAAGAATTTCCTGCCAATGCTGCGCCACATTCATTCAACCCTTTCTTTACCTTAAATAACTGTCCAGCGGGCCATACGCCGCTAAACAGGGCGCCTCCGCTTTTCCTATTTGTCTAGCTCCAGCGCCTAGGGGCTCGGGTCATAAGCCAATCCGTCCTGAAGGTTAAAAAGCAACCTTCACGCCGGCTCGTCTTATGCCTGTCGCCCCTGAGCAGGCGCTTCCGCTTTCCTCAGTAAAAAGAGCCAAAGACCACAATCCTCTTTAGCTCCTTAAGATTTTTCTTTTTTTATTAATTCTTTTAATTCATTAATGAAAACATTGATATCTTTAAATTGACGATAAACCGACGCGAATCTGACATAGGCAACTTCGTCTACATGTGCGAGCCTGTCCATTACCATTTCACCTATTGCTTCACTTTTTATTTCTGAAATACCTTGACTGCGCAGATCTTTTTCAACACCGTGGGTTATATCTTCTAATTCCTTTAAAGCCACGGGGCGCTTCTCACATGCTTTAATCAAGCCGCGTAATATTTTATCACGGCTAAACTCTTCTCTGGTACCTTCTTTTTTGACTACAATCAACGGGATTTCTTCAATCTTCTCAAACGTAGTAAAACGATACCCACATTCTTCGCATTCGCGTCTCCTGCGTGTGGCCCGACCTTCATCAACAGGTCGAGAATCAAGGACACGTGTTCCATAATTTTGACAAGAAGGACATTTCATTGTAATCAACTCCAAATTCTACACTGTAACTTCCGGACAAACGCTTACTTTCATCTTATAAAAAAGAATATCTTTATACAAGTAAGTATTAGGAGTTTTTTATTCCTACGAATGTATGTAATTGATTAATTCGTTCGTAATAAGAATTAATCCGCTTTTTTAAAGCAGGATAAGTGCCCAGTAAGGAAAATCTTTCTGATGATATATTAAAGTCTACAGCTGTTTCCATTGGTTTTACAGCAACAATCGTAATAATCAAGAAACAGCGGATTGGTTTATTGATTTCAACAGCAATTTCTCCATGTTCTTTCGAAACGGTAGTTACCTGGCAATCGGCATCATCACGAAATAACTTTTCAACTGATTCAAATACTTGATTAAACTTCGCCTTATAATAATGCGTTTTTAAAGAATCATCTGCAATTCGATCTGAAGTCTCAATTTGCTGTTTAAAACGGACAAATATGTTTCCTAACATAGCCATAATATTCCTCCCCTTATACCCTTTGGTCTTATTGTACAACATTTTCGTACAAAATATAAAAAGAGGTGTATTTCAGATACACCTCTTCACTAAATTATTTTTATTAGGATTATAAAACCTTTGCCTGTTTGACATGAACAGGACCCATGCCACGTGGAATTTCAATATTTTCACGTGTTTGTGCATTTAATGCCTCAGCAATGTAATCTGCTGCAACATTAGGATTTAAATCGCCGCAAGTATAAACATCAATGCTCGCGTATCCATGTTCAGGGAAGCTGTGAATGGTTAGATGTGATTCGGAAATAATTACAACACCACTAACACCTTGAGGAGCAAACTTATGAAATGCAACTTCACGGATTTCTGCACCAGACTTAAGGGCTGCTTCAACAAAAGTCGTTTCAATAAAATTCATATCATTCAATTTTTCAAAGTCGCATCCCCATAATTCAGAGATTACGTGACGTCCCATTGTTTCCATATTCATTTTTCCCCCTCTAACCTTTTATGTTCTTTCTTGAAATCCTTTGTTGACGGTAACACGTAAGTACCACGGGGGAAAGTTAGTCCAGAGAGGTCCTAACCCTTTAAGTAATTAATTGCTACCTAATTTCAAGAAGTTCACGATGACTAGTATACTTTGTTTATATTTTTTTTGCAACCTATCAATATAAAAAACTTAATTCGTTAATTTTGTAATACTTCTGTTTTACAGAGCCTAGTTTTAAAATCAACAAAGCTATTTTATGCCGATTGTTCCAAAAGGTCACAAATCAGCACAAAAAAAAGGCTGTCTATCGACAGCTTTTTTTAACTAACTTTTATCTGAGAGGATTTTGCGATTTCTTGAGCAACTAACAAAGTGAGATCAACAACTCGTGATGAATATCCCCACTCATTATCATACCAGGCCAAAACTTTTACCTTTCTAGTCCCCATCACCATTGTAGAAAGACCATCAATGATAGCAGAATGCTCATTCGTATTAAAATCAACAGATACTAACGGTTCCATCGTTAAATCCAATATGCCCTTCAATGGACCATCGGATGCTTCAATAAAGGCATTATTGACTTCATCGACCGTTACATCTTGCTTAAGATCAACGACTAAATCAACAAGTGATACGTTTGGTGTAGGTACACGAAGTGACATGCCATGTAATTTCCCTTTTAGGTGCGGTAATACTAAAGAAATTGCTTTAGCTGCTCCTGTTGTCGTTGGAATGATAGACTGTCCACATGCACGAGCCCTCCGTAAATCTTTGTGAGGATTATCAATATTTTTTTGATCATTGGTATAAGCATGAATCGTTGTCATTAATCCGCTTTCAATTCCAAATTTCTCGTCTAATACCTTTGCAACAGGTGCCAGGCAGTTAGTTGTACATGATGCATTGGAGATAATGTCATGATAATGAACATCAAGCATTTCCTCATTAACACCCATTACAATGGTAACATCCTCATTTTTCCCTGGTGCTGTTAAGATCACTTTCTTTGCTCCTGCCTCTAAGTGCAGTGCTGCCGCTTCACGGGCATTAAATTTTCCTGTTGCTTCTATAACAATCTCAACCCCGAGTGCTCTCCATGGTAGTTCCTCTGGGTTGCGGCTACTTAATAATTTAATCCTTTTTCCATTTACAAGCAGCTCATCATCTAATGGGATAACTTCTCCCTGGAATGGTCCATGATTTGTATCATATTTAAGTAAATGTGCTAATGTTTCTGCAGGATAACTTGCGTTTATAGCCACAACATCCAATTTATTTTCAAGGATCGCTTTCCTAAAAACCATCCTTCCAATTCTCCCAAATCCATTAATTGCAACTTTTGTCTTCATTTTGCAACCCCTTCCGCATTAATGTCATACTTAATACTCGTACTGATGTAATTAGTATAACATATTTAGGTGCAATTGTGCTGAATAAAATGCGGATTTTTAAAATGTTTTATTATTTAGACAACTTGGTAACATAAAAAAAGAGAAGGTGGCCCTTCTCTTCCATTACTTAATCGTTTTTTTATTGATATCAAACTGCGCTAAAATTTCAATAAGCTGTTCTTTTGTATCTGCAATCGAACCATTATTGTTAATTACGGCATCCGCGAGCCTAATTTTTTCAGACAATGGCATTTGAGAATGGATCCTCGCTTCTGCATCCTCGACCGATAGATTATTTCTTGCGATTAATCTCTTTAATTGAGTTTCATTGTCAACAAAAACTAGTAATGTTTTATCCACCATATACGTCAGCTTACTTTCGAAAAGTAATGGGATATCTAAAACAACCACTTCTTCCCCATTTTGTTTCGCCTTTTCGACTTGGGCACTCATCCTTTTTCTGACTTCAGGGTGAACAATATTGTTTAATAATTGTCTTTTTTCTTCATGATGGAAAATAATCGAGCCCAGTTTTTGACGGTCAATTTCTCCATCGGCTATTAATACCTCTTCACCAAATTCAGCTATAATCTTAAAATATGCAGATTCACCTTTCATTACCGCTTGGCGTGCTTCAATATCTGCGTCAACCACTGTGATATTCAATTCTTTGAAAAAGTTTGAGACCGTACTTTTACCACTGGCAATACCGCCTGTTAAACCGATAACTAATGTCATCCCCATATCCTCTTTCTGGTTATTTCAAGGTATATACTTTGAATTTTAATAACTATCTAGCTTCAGCGCCCAGCGACTAGTAGACTTCGCTCTCCTCCCTACGATAAGTCAACATCGAATCGCTGTCGCTCTTCGTGTTTCCTTTATCTCAGTCAGAGCGCTCCAGTCTATACGTCGCTAAACGGGCGCTTCCGCTTTTATAATTTCCAAATCCCTATGATGATTAATAAAACCCCTGGCAAAAAGGTAAACTTTTGAATCCATTCAAACTTGTGAAAAAACGTTCCACTTTTTATTCCCAATAGGACAAATAACGAACTCATAATCGCGACAGTAAACGCTAAATAGTAGGGTGAAAAACCTAGCATCGCCGCACCAATCCCAGCTCCAAAGGCATCTAGCGACAAGGCAAATCCTAACATTAATGCTTCAATCCCGGTAATCGTACCCGATAAATCGAAATCAGCCGACATCGGCTTTTTCAATATGTTAATTGCTAATCCGAGGGACTTAATCTCAAAATTTACGATTGTTTTTTCCTGTTCGAGTACGTCTTTTTCTTTTTCTGGCCTGAAAAATTGAAAAAGTACCCAAGCACCAAGACCAATAAGGATGATTCCCCCTAGGCTGGAAGTAATTCTTGGTGATAAAACTTTTTCGAGTCCGTGTCCAATTGATACTGCGATCATTAAAGATATCGCCGAGCAACTTGCAATAATAATAATTGACCTAAGCGGCATTACCATTTTTCTTAGTCCATAGGTAAACCCAACACTAAAGCTGTCAAGGCTAAGAGCAAAAGCAAGGATGAGAAGTGATAACAACTGAACCATGATGTCTAGGGCTCCTTCCTCCAAAATCATTACGATAGTATATGGCAGGAGCCTATCAATGGTTAATGTTATTCTATTCTTACTTTTTTACTTTTCGTCTACACTTGGACCTTTTGGCAATTCGGGCAATAATGGGTTCCCCTGCCCCCTACAGTGGTCTTTTCTAAAGGTGTACCGCACCGTTTACACTCTTCCCCTTTTCGACCGTATGCATATAATTCAAGTTGGAACATACCAATCTCCCCTTGAGAATTAACATATGAACGAATCGTACTTCCTCCCTTTTTGACTGCTTCACTCAAGGTCGCAACAATTTCACGATGAAGAAGGGAAATTTCATTTATATCGAGTGTGTTTGCCAGACGTTCAGGATGGATACCGGCCCTAAAAAGCGCTTCATCGACATAGATATTACCAAGACCGACAAAGACTTTTTGGTCTAATAAGGCCGTTTTTATTTTCCGATTCGTTTTTTTCAGCTTTTCAGCTAAATACTCGACGGTAAATTCTTCTGAAAAAGGTTCAGGGCCCAGTCCTATCAGGGGCTCTGTTAAGAATTCATCGCCTTTTTTATATAGGTGCATAGTACCAAACTTTCGAACGTCCCGATACCTTAACTCGGTCCCATCTGTGAAATGAAAGAGAACATGTGTATGTTTATCAAAGGGCTCATCTTTAGGATATAGGCCGTACTTCCCTTCCATTCTTAAATGGGAAACTAATGCGAAATTTCCAGTATAGATAATTAAAAATTTCCCTCTTCGACCCACATCGATAATGGTCTCCCCACTCAATGCATCTATAAATTGTTCAACTTCTAGTGGGGATTTTATGATTTTAGGCCAATAGACCGTTATATCTTTGATGGTTTTATTAACAACTAATTTTTTCAATGTTTTCCGTACGGTTTCTACTTCAGGAAGTTCAGGCAAGATAGCCCCCCCTTTTATTTCGCATCAAACCAAGTTGGTCCGTAGGCATAATCCACTTTCAATGGCACCTTCAATTCAAGTGCATTCTCCATCACGTCTGGGACTAACTTTTTCAAAATTTCTACTTCTTCCTCAGGTGCTTCAAAAATTAATTCATCGTGGACCTGAAGTAAGAGGCGTGTCTTTAAACCTTTGTCTTTTAAGGTATCGTCCATATCTATCATGGCTTTTTTAATGATATCTGCGGCACTGCCTTGAATTGGAGTATTCATAGCTGTTCTTTCTGCAAAGCTTCTGATGTTGAAATTACGGGCTGTAATTTCAGGAATATATCTTCTTCTTTGCATCAGCGTCGAAACATATCCTTTCTGCTTGGCTGAATGAATAATATCATCCATGTATTCTTTGACACCAGGATAGGTATCAAGATAACGTTCTATGAATTGACCTGCTTCTTTCCTAGTTATTCCTAAGGATTGGGAAAGACCATAATCACTGATTCCATATACTATTCCAAAGTTAACGGCTTTTGCCTGACGTCTCATGTTAGAGGTTACCTCATCTTTATTGACATGGAAAACCTCCATCGCTGTTTTTGTGTGAATATCCATATCTTCTTTAAATGCCTGAATCAACTTTTCATCACCAGCAATATCTGCGAGAACGCGGAGTTCAATCTGTGAATAGTCAGCAGCAAAAATGATCCAACCTTCCTCAGACGGAACAAAGGCTTGTCGAATTTTCCGACCTTCTTCCAAACGAATCGGGATATTTTGTAAATTAGGATCAATCGAACTTAACCGTCCTGTCGCGGTTAAGGTTTGTTGATATCTTGTATGTACTTTTCCGGTTTTAGGATTAATCACCTTTAGCAATCCTTCTATATAGGTAGATTGAAGCTTACCTAACTGTCTGTAAAGGAGGATGTGTTCAATAATTTCATGATCTTCCGCTAATTTTTCCAATACATCTGCTGAAGTTGAATAACCTGTTTTTGTTTTCTTTATGGCAGGCAGATTTAATTTTTCGAATAAAATCACACCTAATTGTTTTGGTGAGTTGATATTAAATTTTTCTCCTGCTAATTCACATATCTTCTCTTCAATCTCAATCAATCGTTCATTGAGCTCTTTACCCATAGTCTGAAGTCGTTCTTGTTCCACTTTAATCCCGCATGATTCCATATCGGCCAATATAAGTGATAATGGCATTTCAAGTACGGTAAATAATTCATATTGTTCATTTTTCCTTAATTCATCTTCAAGTATATCTCGTAGATCAAACATGGCCAGACTTTTTCGGACAAGATGTTCTGCAAGCTTCGTTGCTTCAGGGACTTTTCGCTTCGCCCCTTTTCCATAAAAAGATTCATCTGACTGGATCGTATGTATATCGAATCGTTTGGTAATGGCTGCGAGATCCTCAATGTTTTCTGAAGGATTTAAGATATAGGATGCCATCAGGATATCAAAATCGACACCTTTTAAATGAATATCATATCTTCTTAATGAGACTTCAGAACGCTTGGCATCATAGACTATCTTCTTTTTACTTTCATCCTCTGCCCATTTTTTGAAGGCGTCCGATTGCAATACTTGGTCTGTAGAAAAGTAGAAATGTCCCTTTTCATTTACAAGGGAGAAGCCGATAATCTCTGCATAATGATAATTTTCATCCAACATTTCAATATAAAAATAATTGTTTTCTGCAAACAACTCTTCCGTTATTTCTGCTGGAGTCTGAAACTCAATCTCTTCCAGCTCGGGCTCTTCTGTCATGTCAGGACCTTCTCCTAGTTTGTCCAATAAGGAATGAAAGCCTAATTCTTTAAATAGAGCCACTAATTTATCTCGTGTAAACCCCTCATAAGCGATGGTGTCTATATCCACTTCAATAGGTGCTTGTCTTTCAATCGTAGCAAGCTCTTTGCTCATAACGGCCTGGTTCTTAAATTCTGCTAATTTCTCTTTAAGCTTATTTCCATTTACCTGATCAATGGAAGCTAATAAATTTTCAAGTGTAGTAAACTCCTTTAAAAGCTTGATGGCAGTCTTCTCACCCACTCCAGGGACACCTGGGATATTATCGGAAGGATCTCCCATTAATCCTTTCATATCAATAATTTGCTCAGGTGTGAGTCCATATTTTTCAGCGACATGTTCAGGGGTATATTCTTCAATATCCGTAATACCTTTACGGGTAATTCCAACTGTTGTTGAAGGAGAAGAGAGTTGTGTTAAATCTTTGTCTCCGGAGATTACCTTTACTTCATAACCATCATTTTCAGCACTTAATGACAACGTACCGATGATATCATCGGCCTCATAATTCTCAAGTTCGTATCTAGAGATTCCATATGCATCAAGAAGGTCACGGATAAAAGGAAATTGCTCCGATAATTCAGGTGGAGTTTTTTGTCTTCCACCCTTATATTCACTAAATGTTTTATGACGAAAGGTCGTTTTTCCCGCATCAAATGCTACAAGGATATGGGTCGGCTTTTCATCTTCAAGAATTTTCATAAGCATCATCGTAAAGCCATATACGGCATTCGTGTGAATTCCTTTATCGTTATTAAGCAGGGGTAATGCAAAAAATGCTCGGTAAGCAATACTATTTCCATCTATAAGGACAAGTTTCTTCTTTTCCAATTACATCCACCTTCCAAAATCACCTTAAATATTTATCCAGTTCGATAATAAACTCGCTTCCTTCACCCAAATCACTTCTAACACTTATATTTCCATGATGGGCTTCAATTAAATGCTTAACAATCGCTAGCCCAAGCCCCGTTCCACCAGAGTTCCGGCTTCTCGCTCGGTCGACACGGTAAAATCGTTCAAAAATACGCGGAATTTCTTCTTTACTAATTCCAATCCCCGTGTCTTTTACATGGACTCGTACATTTTCACCATGATCGAGAAGAATAATTTTCACATCCCCTTCAAGAGGAGTATACGAAATTGCATTGGCGATCAAATTAATAAACACTTGTTTTAAACGGTCTGAATCACCATGGACCATCACTTGATTTTGTTTACAAACAAGGTCAAGCTGGATGTTCTTCGCTTGTGCTTTTTCGCTAAAAATGGCAATAACATCTTTTAAAAGCGCGTACAAATCAAGTTCCTGAATATTTAATTTGAAGCCTTGCTGTTCTATTTTTGAAAGATCCAACAATTCTTGTATAAGGGTTTGCAGGCGATCACTTTCTTTGCGAATAATGGAAAGAAACGCTTCCAATGTTTCTTTATTGTTCATAGCACCATCCAATAGCGTTTCCGTAAACCCTTTAATAGAAGTAACTGGGGTTTTTAATTCATGGGATACGTTGGCCACAAAATCCTTACGCATTTGCTCGAGTTTTTTAATTTCAGTTATATCATGAAATACGAGCAATACCCCTTTCCAAACATTATTTGTTCCAATAATCGGGACACCATATACAATAAAGTATCTTCGTTCAATAAATAAAGGAACAAGTATTTGTCTGTTAACCTTTTTTTCGGTCCGAAAAACTTCGGCAACTAACTGACAAATTTCCTCATAATCAATAACTTCATAATAAAGCTTATTTAAATAATTTGTTGGATTCACATGAAAAATATCAATATATCCTTTATTTATTAGATTTATGTACCCGCGACTGTCAATTAACACTAAACCAGAGCCCATATTTTCAATTAATGCACTTAGCCTGTCCTTCTGCATTTCTTGTGCTTTGGTGAGTTCTTGAAGGTTTTCAGCTAGCATATTAAGCGATGATCCAAGCATTCCAGTTTCATCTAATCGATTTACTTTGGTCCTGGCCCGGTAATTTCCTTTAGCCAGTTCAATAGCGACATTTGTTGCCGCTTCAATTGGTTTTGTATATTTTGAGGTAATTCTTAACCATAGGAAAATTATGATTATAAATGCAATCCCAAGGCAAATGGAAAGAACCCACAAAATTTCTATTTTAAGATGTTCATCTAATGACTCTAAGTAATAGCTTTTAAAAAATAGACCTAACAAGATTCCTAATCCAACTAATACTGCAATAATTAATATAATTAGTGAAATTAGCAGTCCTTTTCGGAATTTGGTCATTCTCCTTTTGGCTCCTCCATTTTATAACCCAAGCCCCGTATCGTCTTGATATATACTGGCTTTTTGGTTTCCACTTCAACTTTTTCTCTTAAATGAGAAATATGCACATCGACAATTCTAGTATCGCCAGCAAAGTCGTAATTCCAAACAGCACTTAATAATTGATCACGTGTCATGACGCGCCCTTTATTTTGAGCAAGAAAAAGAAGCAATTCAAATTCCTTTAAAGTTAACTCCAACAGATTATCATTAAAATGAGCCTCATATTTTTCAGGATTAATTCTTAAATTACCGATTTGTATTTGCCCTGTTTCTTCCCCACCTACATTAGTAGTCTCCGTTTGAATTTGTATTCTTCTGAGGATTGCTTTGACGCGGGCTATCACTTCTCTTGGACTAAAGGGCTTCACCATGTAATCATCAGCACCAAGTTCAAGACCCAAGATTTTATCAAACTCATCATCCTTGGCAGTTAACATCAAAATTGGGGTCATGATTCTCTTTTGTCTAAGCTGTTTGCATACTTCCATCCCATCCATTTTAGGCAGCATAAGATCCAAAACAATGATATCAAGGGATTGTGTCTCAGCAATTTGTATTCCCGCTTCGCCATCCATTGCTGTTAGGACTTCGAACCCTGCTTGCTCCAAATTATATTGTAGTAACGTAACAATTGATTGTTCATCATCGACAACTAGAACTCTATTTTTCATACGATCCCCCACTTTTTTAGTTACCTCCATTATAATAATAATGCTAAATTATTATCTAGATTTACAAAACTTTAACAAAGGCTATTTACGCAAGATTGTTTTTTTCGTATAAGTTCATCCACCCGTACAACAAGTTGCTTCGTGGCATCTTTTCGTAAGGACATTAGCGATATTGCCTAGAGACCTAGTAAATGAGCTTTATTTAACTCCAAAAACAATAAAGTTTATGAAAAGAGCCTTAACAAAAAAGGAATGTGAATTGGTCACATTCCTTTTATTTATACATTATTTCCACTTTTTTATCAAAAATTATCCAAGGTCTTCGCATGTATTTCTTCTAAGCGGTGTGGCGGGCAAACTTTCACCTTGCCTTGAATGACAGGCTCGTTCTTTTCATTGATTCCTAGGACACTAATTACAATGGTATGCTCATCTCTTAATACTTCAATCACTTCGAACAAGAACTCGACCGATCCATAATGGTAAACAGGTTTAGGAAACAAGATTTCTTGACTTAAAATATGACTCCCAGGACCGGGTAGATATTTTGAGATGGCTGAGGTGATTATTCCTGTCAGCATGATACTTGGAACAATCGGTTTTTCAAAAGGAGTCTGTGATGCATAATCATGCTGAATATAGAGGGGATTTGCATCGTCAGTTAATCCTAGATAAAGCAGGAGATCTTTGTCTTCTATTTTTTCAGTCATAGATAATTTTTCACCGACAGTAATTTCTTCAATCTTACGGCCTAGCTTTCTCTTTTTACCTAAAAGCATGAAACTCCACCTCCGTGTAAGCGGTTGCAAATTAATACAAAGAAATTCGGGGAACTTTTGTAACCCCGAATTTCTCTTTTATTTTTTTAAACTAAAACTTGCATAACATTGCGAACGGATTCAACTGATTTATTTAAAGCAGTTTTTTCGTCTGCAGTTAATTCAAGTTCGATTACTTTTTCTATACCATTTGCACCAAGGATTGTTGGTACGCCAAGGTAGATGCCATCGTAACCAAATTCTCCTTCAAGATATGCAATGGAAGGAAGAACGCGGCGTTGGTCTTTAAGGATTGCTTCACACATTTCGACTAATGACGCAGCAGGAGCATAATAAGCGCTTCCATTACCAAGAAGGTTTACAATTTCACCGCCGCCTTTTCTTGTGCGTTCCACAATTGCTTCGAGACGATCTTTAGGAATTAATGTTTCTAACGGAATACCACCAGCATAAGAGTAACGCACAAGCGGAACCATGTCATCACCATGTCCACCCAATACGAAGCCTGTAATGTCTTTAACAGAAAGGTTTAATTCTTGAGCAACAAATGTACGGAAACGTGCAGTATCTAGGACACCAGATTGGCCAATTACACGGTTTTTAGGGAATCCTGATTCTTTAAATACCGTGTAGGTCATAGCATCAACTGGGTTTGTTAACACTAGAATCGTACAGTTAGGGGAATACTTCACAATTTGCTGTGTTACACTTTTCATAACCTTTTGGTTTGTTTGAACCAAATCATCACGGCTCATACCAGGTTTACGTGCAATACCAGCAGTGATCACAACAATATCAGAATCACTAGTATCTTCATAGTTTGAAGTACCAGTAATATTTGCATCAAAGCCTTGAACTGGACTTGCTTCAAGCATGTCTAATGCTTTACCTTTTGTCGGATTTTCCATTTGTGGGATATCAACAAGAACTACATCTCCTAGTTCCTTTTGTGCAAGTAAAAATGCTGTAGTTGCTCCGGTGAATCCTCCGCCGATTACAGATACCTTTTTACGTTTTAATGACATTTTGACACTCCCCTTTGTACGTTTTTTGTTGGTCTTAAACCTTAAAATGCAGGTAGGGCTATTAACTAACAGCCCTCATCTGCATCAACTGTTTAATCCATGTTCTTAATTAGCTCGTCAGCAAATTCAGAAGTTTTAACTTCTGTTGCTCCGTCCATTAAACGAGCAAAATCGTAAGTTACAACTTTGGATGCAATGGTTTTTTCAACAGATCTAATAACCAGAGTAGCTGCTTCATTCCAGCCTAAGTGCTCAAGCAATAACACACCTGATAAAATAACGGATGAAGGATTCACTTTATCAAGACCAGCATATTTAGGGGCAGTACCATGTGTTGCTTCAAAAATAGCATGTCCTGTTTCATAGTTAATGTTAGCGCCTGGTGCAATACCAATACCGCCTACTTGTGCTGCAAGTGCATCTGAAATGAAGTCCCCATTTAAGTTCATTGTTGCAACAACATCAAACTCACGTGGACGTGTAAGGATTTGTTGTAAGAAGATATCTGCAATGGCATCTTTTACGATGATTTTTCCAGTTGCTTCTGCATCTGCTTGTGCCTTGTTTGCCGCTTCTGAACCTTGCTCAGCTTTAATGCGGTCATATTGAGCCCATGTAAAGACTTTATCGCCAAATTCCTTTTCAGCAAGTTCGTAGCCCCAGTTTTTAAACGCGCCTTCAGTAAATTTCATGATATTACCTTTGTGCACGAGTGTTACTGATTTACGGCCTTCTTTAATAGCATAGTTAATTGCTGCACGTACTAAGCGGCTTGTTCCTTCTTCAGAAATTGGCTTAATTCCAATTCCTGAAGTTTCAGGGAATCTGATTTTCTTAACACCCATTTCGTTTTGTAAGAAGTCAATTACTTTCTTGACTGCTTCTGTACCTTTTTCATATTCAATACCAGCATAAATATCTTCAGTGTTTTCACGGAAAATAACCATGTCAGTATCTTGTGGACGCTTAACTGGTGAAGGAACACCTTCGAACCATCTTACCGGACGTAAGCAGACAAATAAATCTAACTCTTGACGTAGAGCAACGTTCAACGAACGAATTCCTCCACCAACAGGAGTCGTTAATGGCCCTTTGATAGCAATCAAATATTCATTGATTAAATCTAGTGTTTCTGATGGAAGCCATTCGCCAGTTTGGTTGAATGCTTTTTCACCTGCTAAAACTTCTTTCCATACTAGTTTGCGTTCACCTTTGTAGGCTTTTTCAACTGCTGCATTTAAGACTCTCTCAGAAGCAGCCCAAATATCAGGTCCAATCCCGTCTCCCTCAATAAATGGGATAATTGGATTGTTTGGTACGTTTAATACTCCGTTAGTAACTGTAATTTTTTCGCCTTGCATAGTTGTATTCCCTCCTATTATGTAAAAAAGCTAAATAAAGAGCATTGTCCACCCTTTGTCTTATCAAAGGTTAGAGATGTGAGTCTCTAACCTTTTCATACATTCCTATTAGACCAATAATTGCAACAAAAGTAAATATTAACCTCGTTGCTCGATTGGTACATATTTTTGCATTCCAGGACCTGTATAATCTGCACGAGGGCGGATTAACCGATTGTTTTCATACTGTTCTAGAATATGGGCAAGCCATCCTGATACCCTGCTTACTGCAAAAATTGGTGTCATTAAATCATGATCAATCCCTAAGCTGTGATAAACAGAAGCAGAATAGAAATCCACGTTAGGTGGTAATTTCTTTTCACCAGTAACAATGCTTTCAATTTTTTCAGAAATATCATACCATTGTGGTTCGCCTGTTAGTTCAGTTAATTTTTTAGACATTGCTCTTAAATGCTTGGCACGTGGATCTCCATTTCGATAAACACGATGGCCAAAGCCCATGATTTTTTCTTTCTTCTCAAGCTTTCCACGTACATAAGGCTCTACGTTTTCAAGCGTACCGATTTCTTTAAGCATTTTCATAACAGCTTCATTCGCACCACCATGTAGTGGACCCTTAAGAGCACCAATTGCAGCTGTTACTCCAGAATAAACATCCGATAATGTCGCTACACAAACACGTGCAGTAAATGTGGATGCGTTTAATTCGTGGTCCGCATGTAAAACGAGTGCTTTATCAATCGCTTCAACCGCAATGGCTGCTGGTTCCTTCCCAGTCAACATATATAAGAAATTGGCTGCAAAGCTTAATTCCTGCTTAGGAGCAATTGGTTCTAACCCTTTTCTAACGCGAGCAAATGTTGCAACAATCGCAGGCATTTTAGCCTGAAGGCGAATCGCTTTTTGATAATTTGAATCCGCATCCATTAAATCAGCTTCATCATCATAAATCCCTAAAAGCGAAACGGCTGTACGAAGGGCCGCCATTGGATGTACTTCTTGAATTGGAAACAACTTAAAGTGTTCAATTACTTCCTGCGGTAGTGCTGAATTTTCAGCAAGTTGTTTTTTCAATTCTGCCAACTGGTCTGCAGTCGGCAATTTGCGATGCCATAATAAATAGATTACCTCTTCAAAACTAGCATTCACAGCTAAATCGTCAATGTCATAGCCAACATAAGTGAGCGTATCATCAATAATTGAGCTGATGGAGGAAGTTGTTGCAACTACCCCTTCAAGACCGCGTGTTACTGTCATAGTAAATCTCTCCTTCTTATTCTAAATTTCCCCATACCAGTAAAACAAAAATATTCCCCTTATCCATCCATTAGATTAACTGAGCGATTGCTCGGGTAAAAAGCAAACAATTAAATGCTATTACTTTAGGCATAAATAAATTAATTAGCAAATCAGCATATATATGTGGTTTATGTAGAAAAAGAAACGCTTACAAGCCTATTATAAACAATTATCAGATTTTTGTGAATGAAAAGGCTTCGAAAAGTGAAAAAAATATTATTTTACAAAAAATCTACGTAAAAAAACTATAAATTTTCATTGCCATATAGGCGATTCCAGCACCAATTAATGGACCGACTGCTACACCTTTGAAAATAGACACAGAAAGAATCGTTCCAAGTACCAATGCTGTAGTAATCTGTGGGTCATCAGCTAACAACTTTACCCCCCCTTTTGCCAGCAACGCGACAATCATACCAGAGATAAGGGCAATCCAAGCATAAGATGATTTAAATGCGCCAGTTAAGTCTTTAAAACCGATTTCTCCACTCGCAATCGGTGCTAATACGGCAATGGTGATAATGGTTACACCCCAATTAATCCCTTTTGACTGTATATATGAGAAAGCTTTTGTATCTAATCCTCCTACCTTTAAAGCAAGGAGGACAGCAATTGCAATCATTAAGGAACTGTTTTTGGCGATAAAACCTATGACTAGCAATAATAGTAAAAATAGTACTGACTCATTAAACATGTTGTCACCTTCCCTAATACAAATTATCGTACCATAATGACTTGGTAAGAGCGAAATGAATATTTATGTCAGGTTTTGTCTAATCCAATCTCGAATCTTCCTCAAAAAAAAATGTTCGTAATATTTTTGTTAATTTTATTCACCTGGAAAAATATGCAGATAATTTTATAAGATGTTAAACTAGAACTACGATATTTGCATATAAAGGGAGGTTTGTTTTTGAACCTAAAGTATTTATACCGGACTATACGATTTATCATTGTAATTGGTGCAATTGTTTTGGGACTTTTGTCATTTTATTTTTTGTCAAAAGTGACCTATCCATTTTTAATTGGTCTATTAATTGCGTTTTTAATTAATCCACTTGTAGATATTTTTGAAAGAAAGGCTAGAATGCCTCGTGCATTAGCTGTTTTTATTGCACTAATAATTATATTTGCTTTATTCGCTGGACTTATTACACTCCTAGTAGCTGAAATTGTTTCTGGAGCAAATTATTTATCTACGGTAGTACCGGAACACCTTGATACTTTAATAGAGTATATAGAAAAATATTTCACTGCCCAAATTTTACCGATTTACGATCAATTATCCAGTGTGTTTAAAAAACTTGATTCCGGGCAGCAGGATACGATTATTAGTAATATTAAGAATGTCGGGACAAGGATTGGCACAACAGTTGGAAATTTTATACAAAATCTATTTGCGATTATCCCCAATATTATCGCTTGGCTTCCAAATGCAGCGACTGTATTAATCTTTTCCTTACTTGCTACTTTTTTTATCAGTAAAGATTGGTACCGATTATCAACTTTAGGGGGCAGACTCTTACCCGAAAAAGCAAAAACAAGCAGCAGATCTGTTTTTATCGATTTAAAAAAGGCACTATTTGGTTTTATTAAGGCCCAATTAACACTAATTTCGATTACAACAGTTATTATTCTAATAGGCTTACTTATCCTTCGTGTAGATTATGCGATTACCATTGCATTAGTAACTGGAATTGTCGATATTATTCCCTATCTTGGTACAGGGGCCGTTTTTGTCCCTTGGATTATATATGTGGCTATCGGTGGCAATATGGGACTGGCAATAGGGTTAGGAGTTCTTTATGTTGTGGTCCTCGTTCAACGGCAAATCATGGAGCCAAAAATTCTTTCTTCAAATATTGGTCTAGATCCATTAGCAACACTAATTGCATTATTCGTTGGTTTTAAATTAATCGGGTTATTAGGACTAATTGTTGGTCCAGTAACACTAGTGATCATTAGCACTCTATATCGAGCCAATGTTTTTCATGATTTATGGGGATTTATAATGGGAAAAGATATATAATGCTAAAAAAACAAAAGTCAGCTCCGATACTCGAAGCTGACTTTTATTTAATTATTTTTATATTTCCTTTATTAATCCTTCTTTGCCACATTTTTATAAGTAAATATTTAATCGGCTTTCGGGTTGGTGGAAAAAGGAATAAGAAGCCAGTAACATCTGTAATAAATCCAGGTGTTAATAGCAGTGTTCCACCGATTAATATACATATCCCATCTAATAAAGCATCTCCAGGAAGTTGACCATAGCTCAACTGATCTTGCACCCTGCGGATCGTCTGTAAGCCCTCTCTCTTGGCTAAATACGCCCCTATGATTCCTGTCAATACAATTAGTGCAATGGTTGGCCAAACACCAATTGCGTTACCTGAAAGAAGCAGTACACCTATATCTAGAGCTGGGATTAATATGATCAATATAAATAAATAACGCATAGATTGTCCCCTTTCCTAAAGGCCTATTTTCATTATATTACGAATGGGGATCATTTTGTCATGATATAAAAAAGAAGGGTCTCCCCTTCTTTAATTAGTAAATAGATGAATATGTTCTTATAGCACGCTCGCGTGACCGTTGTAGATAACTCCTCTTGTTGCATCAACGGTGATTTCTTGACCATCTTTGAACAATTCTAAAGCATTTTCTACCCCAACAACCACAGGGATGCTAAGGTTTAGACCAACAACAGCTGCGTGGCTGGTTAATCCACCTTCTTGCGTAATAACTGCAGCACATTTCTCAAGCGCTGGAATCATATCACGATCCGTACCGATTGTTACTAGAATGGAGCCCTGTTTTACTTTTTCTAAAGCTTCCTTGGCATCTTGTGCAACTACCACTTTACCAAAGGCAGACCTACGGCCAATTCCTTGTGCTTTTGTAATAATATCTCCGACCACATGAATTTTCATTAAGTTGGTTGTACCGGCCTCTCCAACTGGCACACCAGCAGTAATGACAACTAAATCACCACGGTTGACGATACCGCTATTTAAGCTAGCCTCAACTGCGTTATCAAGCATTTCGTCTGTTGTGGTCGCAACATTACCAAACTGAGGGTAAACACCCCATACAAGGGAAAGACGACGGCAAACATGTTCAATGGAAGTCACCGCAACAATCGCTGCTTTCGGACGATATTTAGAAATCATTCTTGCTGTATGACCGCTTTCAGTTGGAGTAATAATTGCTTGTACTGCAAGATTCAATGCAGTGTGTGCAACAGATTGTCCAATTGCATCCGTAAGATTATGTTCTGTATCTTTACTGCGGCTTGAGAGTATTTCTTTGTGATCTAATGCAGATTCTGCTCTGGAAGCAATATTGTGCATAGTTTGAACAGCTTCGACTGGATATTGGCCTGCTGCTGTTTCACCAGAAAGCATGATCGCATCGGTACCATCGAAAATCGCATTTGCTACGTCACTTGCTTCAGCGCGAGTAGGTCGTGGATTTCTTTGCATAGAATCTAGCATTTGTGTAGCGGTAATGACAGGTTTTCCAAGTGCGTTACATTTCTTAATTAACATTTTTTGAACCAATGGAACTTCTTCAGCAGGGATTTCTACGCCAAGATCACCACGAGCAACCATTAAACCATCAGAGATTTCTAGGATTTCGTCAATATTATCGACGCCTTCCTGATTTTCAATTTTAGGAATAATATGGATGTGTGTGGCTTTATTTTCTTCTAAAAGCTGACGGATTTCTAATACGTCCTTTGAACGACGTACGAATGATGCTGCAATAAAATCAATACCTTGTTCAATTCCAAAAAGAATATCTTTTGTATCTTTTTCTGTGATGCCAGGCAGGTTAACTGAAACACCTGGAACGTTTACACCTTTTTTATTTTTTAGCGTACCGCTATTTAAGATTTTTGTATGGATTTCATTTTTTGAGTTATCTACGTTCGTCACTTCTAGACCAATTAAGCCGTCATCTAAAAGAATTTTAGAACCTACATGAACATCATCAATTAACCCTGGATATGTAACAGAAAACTTATCAAGTGTCCCTTCCACCTCTGTCATGGAGACAATAATATTTTCTCCAGCCTGAAGTTCAATGGCCCCGTTTTGCATATTGTTTGTCCGAATTTCAGGACCTTTTGTATCAAGCAAGATAGCTACTGTTTTCCCAGTCAGTTTTGCTGCTTCACGAATATTTTTAATTCGTGCGCCATGTTCTTCAAAATCACCATGAGAGAAATTCAAACGAGCCACGTTCATACCCGAATTGATTAATTGAGTTAATTTTTCCACGCTTTCACTTGCAGGGCCTATTGTACAAACAATTTTGGTTTTTCGTAACATCCTTGTATTCCTCCTATAATATAAAAGCACCTACGCCATTTCTTAAGTCCTAAATTCTTAAATTGATAATTCCATGGAAAGCTTGTATAAATCAAGGTCTAAAGTATGTTCACGGCCTAGAGCCTCAATAATGTCATAGTCGACCAGTTGATTCTTCTCAATTCCAACAGCACGACCGCCTTTTCCTTCAATCAAAAGCTCGACTGCTCTTGCTCCTAAACGGCTTGCAAGAACCCTGTCTGCTGCAGTAGGTGAGCCCCCGCGTTGGATATGTCCTAAAACAGAAACTCTCGTATCGAAGTTGGTTGCTTCTTGTACCTGCTTCCCAAACTCCACACCACTGCATACACCTTCAGCCACGACAATAATACTATGCTTTTTACCACGTTCATGTCCTTTTCGAAGTTTTTCGACAATATCATTCATGTCATAACCTTCTTCAGGAATCAAAATCGTTTCAGCTCCGCCTGCTAGACCAGCCCATAAAGCAATGTCACCAGCGTTTCGTCCCATTACTTCAATGACAAAAGTTCGTTCATGGGATGTAGCCGTATCACGAATTTTATCTAATGAATCGATCACAGTATTTAATGCAGTATCGAATCCGATTGTAAGCTCTGTTCCTGGAATATCATTATCAATCGTACCTGGAACCCCCACGCATGGATAGCCTTGTTCTGTTAAGGCTTTTGCCCCACGGTATGAGCCATCTCCGCCAATTACTACTAGACCTTCAATGCCATGTGCTTTTAACTGCTCAATTCCTTTTTGTTGTCCTTCCTTTGTTTTAAATTCTGGACAGCGCGCAGATTGAAGCATAGTCCCACCGCGTTGAATAATATCACCAACCGAACCTAACTCTAGTTTCTTTATATTTCCAGAAATTAACCCAGTATAACCTCCATAAATACCATATACTTCTACATTATGATAAATCGCTTTTCGCACCACAGCACGAATAGCTGGATTCATCCCTGGAGAATCTCCGCCACTAGTAAGAACTCCTATTTTTTTCATGGGCAATCACCTCAGTTATTTTATTGGGATATTATGTATTAAAACATTATGTAGTAAATTAAAGGCACGATGAGTTTTAGAATTACTTCTTTTATTATTTACATAAAACCCGCGAATACTTATAAAATAACATGAAGAAATAACTATAACAACCTTATGCTATTAGTAAATATAAGAGACGGAATAATCAGTAAATTGTAAGCGTTTCAATTAAGTTTGTAAACGTAATCATTGCCTTATTTAAGAAATTCCCGTGAACATTTTGTGAATTACAAAAAGTGGAAACACTCGTTCAAAAAATTACACAACATAAAAAGTGCCCATGAGGATGAGCACTTTTTTATTAATTTACACCAATGTAATCATTAACTGTGGCAAATTCACCGATTGTCCTGAAACGGTTGTAGCGATCACTGATAAGTTCCTCTTCTGACAGTTTCAGAAGTTGCTCCAAGGCTTTCTTCAGTATATTATCAATTTCCTCAGCTTGCTTCATGACATCCCTTTGGGCTCCGCCCTTAATTTCAGGAATAATCTCATCAATGACACCAAGCTCTTTTAGATCAGGAGCAGTAATTTTCATCGTTTCAGCGGCATTTCTCGCTAAGGATGCATCCTTCCATAATATAGCCGCCGCACCCTCAGGTGAAATGACTGAGTAGGTCGAATTCTCAAGCATATAAATCCGATTGCCTACTCCAAGTGCAAGAGCACCACCACTTCCGCCTTCGCCAATAACAATACAAACCACAGGAACTCTTAACCCAGCCATTTCAAATAAATTGCGCGCAATTGCTTCACTTTGTCCGCGTTCTTCTGCTGCCTTACCGGGATAAGCACCCTTTGTATCAATGAAACAAATAATCGGGCGATTAAATTTATTCGCTTGATTCATTAAGCGAAGTGCTTTTCGATAACCTTCTGGATGAGGCATTCCAAAGTTTCTACGAATATTCTCTTTTGTATCTTTTCCACGTTGATGACCAATCACGGTAACTGGTAAACCTCGATACTTAGCAATCCCGCCTACAATCGCCTCATCATCAGCAAAGGTTCGATCTCCATGACATTCAAAGAAGTTTTCAAACAGGTAAGGAATGTAATCTAACGTGGTAGGCCTGTTCGATAGGCGAGCAATTTGCACTCTGTCCCATGGCTTAATATTTTCATATATGCTCTGCTCAAGCTTTTCAAGCCTTTTCTCTAATTTAGCAATTTCCGAACTAAGGTCAACATCTGCTGTTTTGGTGAACTCTTGTAAATCAGCGATTTTCTTTCTTAATTCAATTACCGGGCGTTCGAATTCTAACTCTCCTACCATCTGAACACACCTCCAGGTTGATGGATTTCTAGAATGCTGGTGATTTTTTCAACTAAGTCCGCTCGATGTATGATTGCGTCTAACTGACCATGTTTTAAAAGGAACTCAGACGTTTGAAAATCCTCTGGCAATTCTTCGCGGATGGATTGTTCAATGACTCTGCGTCCTGCAAAAGCAATGAGCGCACCAGGTTCAGAAAGGTTATAATCACCTAATGATGCAAAACTAGCGGAAACCCCGCCTGTTGTCGGATGTGTCATAATGGAGATGATTAAACCGCCATTATTACTAAACTTCTTTAACGCCACACTTGTTTTGGCCATTTGCATCAAACTTAGAGCGCCCTCTTGCATTCTTGCCCCACCTGAAGCAGTAAAAATGATAAAAGGTACATTTAACTCATCCGCTTTTTCAATAGCTTGGGTGATTTTTTCGCCGACAACAGAGCCCATGCTCCCCATTCGGAACGAAGAATCCATTATCGCAAGAACAATCTTATGGTCATTAACTGTGCCCATTCCTGTTACAACAGCCTCATTCAACTTACTTTTTTGCCGATCCTTTTCAAGCTTTTCAAGATAGTCAGGGAAATTTAAAGGATTTTTAGAAATCATATCTTCATTAATTTCGACAAAACTTCCTTCATCAATGAAACTGTCCAAACGTTCCTTGGAGTTCATTGGAAAATGGTGTCCGCAATGCAAACATACCTTTACATTTTTCAATAATTCTTTTGTATACATGATTTTCTTACATGAAGGACACTTTGTCATGATTCCTTCAGGAACATCATTTTTTGCATTTTCCGTCGGTATTTGAGCGTATTTCTTCTTTTTTGTCTGATTTTTTGAAAAAAGATCTTTAAGCGCCAAAATTAAACCTCCTTTGTGATACGATAACGCCAATTGGACAGGTACTCCAATCATCTCTTTTTTAAAAGTTTTTCTAATAAAGCTTTACTTCATACCTGATGCTTTCATAGGTGGTCAGACCACTTGCAGATAAAAAACACCCGTTTTCATGGGCTTGGATAACCTTCACTATAAGATAAAAAGAGTTCAAAATCTGTTAGTTTTTGTCGTTAAAAACAGACAAATTCCGTAGTTTGTAATATGCAGACAGTGTTTTTTCTTCATTCTTTTCGGCTAAAGCATTTAGCAGGATTAAATAGTCTTCACGCTGATAGATGACATTTCTGGAATCTAGTGAACGGTAATAATCCTTTAAGATAGACCAAATTCTCGTGAAGAGGTGGTTATCTGCTATTTCAATTAACTGATAAAAAAACGCATCATCATTTAGAATTTCTTCCTGATGCACCCATTTTTTTAAATTTAACAACTTCAGATCATCTAATTTTTGAATGGCTAATCTCAGGCAATCCATCTCAATAAAATTTTTGGTTTCAAACACATCTCGTTTCGCTTTTTCATCTTGTAAAATAAAGGTACTAAGCAACTGGACGAGATGATTCCCTCGAAAATCCCGAATAAACGTCCCTTCCCCACGCCTAGTTTCAATTAATCCGAGCAGTTCTAAGGCTCGAAGTGCTTCTCTAACGGAAGAGCGCCCGAAATTCAGGCGCTCAGACAATTCACGTTCAGAAGGGATCTTATCTCCAGTTTTTAGTCCATCAATGGTAATCATCTCACGAAGTTGCTTTACGATCTCTAAATAGACCTTAGTGTTGGTTCCCACTTACGTATCACTCACTTTTACCAATAATAGCGAGCCTCTTTGTTTTTTCTTTGACTTCTTCTGGATCAACCTTAATGCGGGCAACACCCGTTTCCATCGCTGCTTTTGCCACTGCTGCGGCTACATCTGGTGCAACTCTTGGATCAAAAGGTCCTGGAATAACATAATCAGCATTCAGTTCATCAGGACTGATCAGGTTGGCAATAGCTTCAACAGCTGCAACTTTCATTTTTTCATTTATATGTGTAGCGCGAACATCAAGGGCGCCACGGAAAATTCCTGGAAAGGCAAGAACATTGTTTACTTGGTTTGGAAAATCAGAACGGCCTGTTCCTACCAC
This sequence comes from Bacillus sp. sid0103, assembly GCF_019219025.1. The sequence goes on from NZ_JAHUWN010000009.1 coordinate 200,446, forward strand.
TTTTGCTCCTGCTGCTTTTGCATCATCTGGCATAATTTCAGGGACCGGATTGGCCATCGCAAAAATAATAGAATCAGGATTCATAGAAGCAACCATTTCTTTGGTTAGTGCACCTGCAACTGAAACTCCGATAAATACATCCGCACCCTTAATGACATCTTCAAGGCTGCCTGATAGATTCTCACGATTTGTAAATTTTGCTACTTCTGCCTTCACTGTATTCATACCTTGAGGGCGACCTTCGTAAATGGCTCCTTTGGTATCACACATAATTATGTCCCTTACACCATAACTATATAACAATTTAATAATAGCAATCCCAGCAGCACCTGCACCGTTAGCGACTACTTTAATTTCGGTCATTTTTTTGCCAACAAGCTTTAGAGCATTGACAAGACCAGCTACCGTTACAATGGCAGTACCATGCTGATCATCATGGAAGATAGGAATATTGGCTTCCTTTTTCAACCGTTCTTCAATAACAAAACAATTAGGAGCAGCAATATCTTCTAAATTCACACCACCAAATGTAGGTTCAAGCAATTTTACCGTTTCCACGATTTTGTCTACATCAGTTGTGTTTAAACAGATAGGAAACGCATCAACACCGGCAAAACTTTTAAATAATACAGCTTTACCTTCCATAACAGGGAGTGCTGCTTCTGGACCAATATTCCCTAAACCAAGTACAGCTGTACCATCAGAAACCACGGCAACCATATTCCCTTTCATGGTATATTCGTAAACCAATTCTGGTTTCTCATAGATATCTTTACATGGCTCTGCAACACCTGGTGAATAAGCTAAGCTTAAATCATGCGCATTTCGGACTATAACTTTTGATTTCGACTCTAACTTTCCTTTATTAATTCGATGCATATGTAATGCTTCTTCCCGTAAAGTCAAGATATGTCACCCCTCAAATTTTTACAAAAAGTTTAGAACATCCCTCTATATGTAGCCCGATTTTATGGTGGTCAGACCACACTTGTCTCATTATCACTATAACATATCTGGGATAGTTGTAAAGAATTAATCCTTCAGGACGACATTTTTTGGCCCAAGCATCTCTCTTAATAATTCGAGTAATTCTGGAGTCGGATTGATATAATTTTCTTCACCTAACTTAATTGTTTTACGGCCTTTTTCATAGTGTAAGATTACGGCTGCAACTCCTCTGTTTTCTTTCAAAAGTTGATGGATTTGCTGAAGAAATTTCTCAGATTGGTTTTCTTCCACTATTTTCAAATATAATACTGATTGCTTCCGTGTTTTTGTTTGGAGCCACTCTTCTAATAGAAAAACTTGTTGAATGATAAATTGTCGTTTCCCATCCCGCTCTTCAACCTTCCCTTCAAGCAATGTAAACTTCCCATGCCCTAATAGGTGAGAATATTTTTTGTATACATTAGGGAATGCTACTGCTTCCATCTCACCGCTTGAATCGCTTACCATTAAAAAGGCCATCGAATCACCTTTTTTAGTCCGAATTGATTTCATCGAGGTGATATATACACCAGAGGATACCCGTTGATTATTAGGTTTCATATCAAATAGGTTTTGTGCCCCAGCTTGCTTTAACTGCCCTTCATAGATAGAAATCGGATGGTCAGAAAGATAAAAACCCAGGGCTTCTTTTTCAAATGTCAGCTTATTCTCCTGACTAATGGGATCGACGAGCATATATTTCGGCTTTGGCATGAATTCTTCATCAAATAAATCAAATTGGTTATTGTCAGTTGGTTTAAAAATTTGTGCATGTTCCATCGCGACATCTAAACTAGCAAGCAATACGGCACGATCTTCTCCAAATTCGTCGAACGAGCCAGAGTGAGCAAGGAACTCAAGCGTTTTTCGGTTGATAGCTTTCGAAGAAACTCGTATACAAAAATCAAATAAATCAACGAACCTTTTCTTTTTCCGCGCTTGAAAAATCTCTTTTAAGGCAGCAGCCCCTACACTTTTAATCGCCGCCAAGCTATATCGGATTCCCTCTTGTTCCACTTGGAAGGAGTAGCCGCTATGATTGATCGATGGGGGGAGGACCGTGATATCTTTTTGTTTCGTTTCCAGGATGTATTGTGCAATTTTCGTATCATTGCCGATAGCCGAGGTAAGCAAGCCTGCCATAAAATATACAGGATAGTTTGCTTTTAAAAATGCCAATTGGTAGGCAATCATACTATAGGCAACGGCGTGACTTCGGTTAAAGCCATAGTTCGCAAAACGGACGATTAAATCATAGATTTCATTGGCTAGTGTTTGTTCATATCCTTTTTTTAGGGCTCCCTGAACAAAATGACTGCGCTCTTGATCAAGAATATCTTTTTTCTTTTTTCCAACAGCCCTTCTTAATAAATCGGCTTCACCTAGTGTGAAACCAGCCATTTTCGAAGCAATTTGGATAATTTGTTCTTGATACACAATAACTCCATATGTATTTTCAAGGATGGGCCGTAAATCAGGATGTGGATATTCAACTGCCTGTACGCCATGTTTCCTGTCAATAAAGAGCGGGATGTTTTCCATTGGTCCTGGGCGGTACAATGCATTGACTGCCACAATATCCTCAAATCGAGATGGCTTTAAGCGTGTTAGAACCTTGCGCATACCCTCTGATTCAAGCTGAAAAACACCTGTTGTTTCACCTTTTGCTAACAGGTTGAAGGTTAACGAGTCATCTAATGGAATCGAACTGATATTTAATTTTTTTCCAGTTTTACGAGTGATCGAGGATAAAATTGAATCTATCAATGTCAGATTTCTTAAGCCCAGAAAGTCCATTTTTAATAGGCCTATTTCTTCGAGATGTTCCATTGATAATTGCGTTAAAAAAACATGGTTTGACCCTCGTTGAATGGGGATTAAATCGATAAGCTGCTTCTCACTAATGACGACACCTGCTGCATGGGTGGAAGTATGACGCGGCAGACCTTCAAGTTTTAAAGCCGTTTCAAAAAGACGAAGATTCACCGGACTTTCTTTAATAAACCTTCGCAGTGCTTCCGATTCTTTATAGGCGCCTTTCAGGTCAATTCCAAGGCGGGACGGAATCATTCTTGATAATTGTTCGAGTTCCTTGGAATTTAACCCGAATACTTTACCGATATCTCTTAGGACTGCTTTGGCTGCAAGTGTTCCAAATGTAACAATTTGCGCGACATGCAGTTCACCGTATTTCGCGGCAACATAATTTATGACTTCATCACGACGATGGTCTGGAAAATCAATATCGATATCCGGCATGGAAATCCGCTCAGGATTTAAAAACCGTTCAAATAATAGGTTATGCTTTAATGGATCCACATCTGTAATGTATAAAACATAGGCAACCAATGAACCGGCAGCTGAACCCCTTCCCGGTCCTGTCAAAATCCCATGCTCTCTTGCATATTTCATAAAATCCCAAACAATTAAAAAATAGTTGCTAAACTTCATCCGTTTTATCACCGCTAATTCATAGGACAACCGTTCAAAATACTCCTTAGACGGTGCGGGAAAACGTTCACTCAATCCCTGTTTACACAGCACATCAAGGTATTCCTCAGCAGGAATCCCATTTTCTGTTGGAAATGCAGGTAAATAGGTCCTGTTTAATTCCATGTTAAATTGACACCTGTTTGCTATCCGGATAGTATTTTCTAACGCATCTAGTTCATTAGAAAAGCGCTCAACCATTTCAGCAGCAGTTTTTAAATAGAACTGATCGGTTTCTAACTTTTCTCTCTGTTCGTCCTGCAGTTTATCACCATTTTTGATTGCTAACAAACACTCATGGGCAAACATATCTTCTTTTTCTAGATAAAAGACTTGGTTAGTAGCTACAAGCGGGACATTCATTTCCTTCGAAATCATACTAAACTTATTACTGATTATTGTTTCTTGTTCAAGTTGGTGATTTTGAATCGCAAGAAAAAAGTTATCCCTGCCAAAAATGGTATCTAGTTTTTTAATAATATCTCTAGCCATTTTCTCGTTGTCATTGATGATTGACTGTTCGATTTCACCATCAAGACCTGGTGTAATCGCAATAAGCCCTTCTGCATAATGTTTCAACCATTTTAGCGGAATTCCATTATCCGTTTTGGTTTGTACCGTACTTGATATTTTTAAAAGATTTTTATACCCACTATCATTTTCAGCGAGTAAGACCAATGGATAGGATTCGTTAGCGGTGTACTCACTCTCCACATCAACTGTTAATCCGATAATCGGTTTCAAATTATTTTGTTTGCACAACTTATAAAATTCGACTGTTCCGTACATGACGTTTCTGTCCGTTAAGGCAATGGCAGAAAACCCTTTTTCTTGTGCATTTTTTATTAAATCCGGGACAGATGCCGTACTTGTTAATAAACTGTATGCACTATATACATGCAGGTGAATAAAAGACATATTGTCACACCCTTAGTTCCATAATCTCTCCCTCTATTATAGAACGAGATCGATAAAAAAGAAAATATGTTCTCATTTTGAAAAAATGTTGACTCGCTCGTTAGGAAATGTACACCAGCTGCGGAGCCTTGAAACAAGACAATCCTCTCAATTTAGGACTCTAAATTCATATTTCCATTGGTTTGTCCATATAAATGAGTATGGAGTCTTGACTATGGGTAGAGGCGGTAGACAAAATGAAAGAAATTGGATTTTTCCCTGCTTTTATAGAAAGCTACTTTATTGCCTTAGGAGTCGTGCTTGGCGGTGCACTTATTGGGGGAATAGCTTCATTCTTAACCGGGCAGCCGCCGCTGACAACCGTTTATCGCTTATCTTCAGCTCTTCGAATTTGGGCTATTGTATCTGCAATAGGCGGGACGTTTGACGCGGTTTACACTTTTGAAAGGGGATTATTTAACGCCGATACAAAGGATCTATTTAAACAATTTTTATTAATTCTCTCTGCCTTAGGCGGTGCCCAGACTGGAGCCCTGATTATTAATTGGTTAACCCAGGAGCATATCTCATCATGAGAATACCACCGTTGTATAGAAAACCTGCCTGGCAGCGTTTTTTTGCAGGAATGGCCATTGGGGGAGCGATTAGCTGGTGCATTTTTTTATATATTTATGGAGTCTGGCAGGAAGAGAACACCGAATTAATTCGAAAACAAGCGCAGGAGATTGTGGACCTAAACGGCGAGAAAAAGATTTGGCAGGAAGAATATAAAGAGATGAACAAGCGAAACATTGAACAACTCACCGTTCAGAAAATCAATATTAGAATAACAAACTCGGAAAAATATAAACTTGATTCTTTAAGCGTATTAGAAACAGAGGATTCTGTTAGAGATGATATTAGCTTGATGATTGCCAAAGATATCGACACAGTCTACAAAAGCAAAGACCTATTAAAAAAGATTATTGAAAATAAACCCATAAAAATAAATGATAAAAGATATAAACTTAAGGTTAAAGAAATGGTTTTCTATACAAATCTAACGATACAATTGGAGATTAAATTTGAATAAGAAAAACGGAAACACCCGTATAAAAAAATCGGCCCCCACTCCGAGGGCCGATTTTTTTAATGGTTAAGTGAATAATTTTCACATACCTCATCAAGTGCTTTCAATACATTTTCCACTTCGTTCCATGTATAGATGGAGGCACCTGATGCCAGTGGATGTCCCCCGCCTTTAAACTTGCGTGCGACTCCATTGATAACCGGGCCTTTTGAACGAAGTCGGACTCTAATTTGGGCGTCCTCTTCGATGAAGAAAACCCATGCTTTAATACCTTTTACATTCCCTAATGTTCCGACAAGAAGAGATGCTTCGGCTGGTTTTGCATTGTATTCGTTTAGCAATTCTTTGGTTAGCTTTACAGACGCAACCCCGTTTTGCTGAAAATCAAAATTTTGGAGTATGTAACCGTTTAGTTTAATTATGTTGAGATCCAATTCATACATCTTGTCAAATAATTCAGTACGAGAAAAATTATAATGAATCAAATCACCGGCATAGCCAAGTGTTTTTTCTGTTGTGCTTGGAAATAAAAATCTTCCAGTATCACCGACAATTCCAGCATATAACAGTCGCGCCGCTTCATCATTCACTTTTAACCCTTTGTCTTTTCCGTTTAAATAAAATTCATAGATCATTTCGCTGCATGAGCTGGCATTTGTATCCACCCATAGTAAATCACCATATGGGTCTTCATTAGGGTGATGATCTATTTTTATTAATTTATCACCAAGAGCGTATCGCTTGTCACAAATCCTATCAACATTTGCGGTATCACAAACGATTACCAATGCCCCCTTATATACTTCATCATCAATTACATCCAGCCTGCGCATGTAATGAAGGGTTGGTTCCTCTTGACCAACTGCATAAATCTTTTTATTCGGAAAGGATTCTTTCAAAATTGCTGCCAACCCGCCTTGTGAACCATAAGCATCCGGATCCGGACGGACGTGACGATGAATAATGATCGTTTCATATTTTTCAATCTCTGCTAATATTTGCTCAATCATGGGCACTGCTCCTTTACCTACTCATAAACCATGGTGGTATTTTTTTGTTTTTACAGGTACAATAATAGAAGATTTTCTAAGCTTGGAGGAAATAATATGTTTGTACTTGTTCTATTAATTGCACTACTATTCGCTTTCTACCTATTTTATAAAACAAAATACATCAGAAGCAACCGTTTAGTAGAAAAGAAATGGCTTGCAGCTAAATCAAATATTGCTTTAGGGCTTTTTGTATTGTTATTTGGTGTTAATCATTTACTATTTATTTCCGAAACAACCGTATCGTATATTGTTGCTGCAGTATTTATTATTTATGGGGCAACATTCAGCTGGATCGGTTTAAAAAAATATAAACACTACCTTCCTTTCGCAATCGAGGAAGCGAAAAATTTTGAACTGCAAAAATAAAATAAAAAGCCGCTTCGCATTTTAGTGAAGCGGCTTTGTTTTAAATATATATTTGAATACTGTCTAGCTCCACTGCCTAGGGGCTCGGGGTCATAAGCCCCTAGGCGCTTCCGCTTTTCTAACTTCTATCCAACAATTGACACATCATCATCGCTTTTCCGACTAATATTCCTTCATTGAAAACTTCTACATCTACTTTTCCAAATTTACGCCCCACTTCAAGGACTTTCGGATAAATTTCTAAGTTACTTTCCATTTGAACTGGTTTAATAAAGTAAATGGTCATATTTTCGACGACAAGGTCACCTTTTTTATAGGTTCGTAATACTCGGTTGGCAGCATCTGAGACGATGGTGGTAAAAACACCATAAGAAATGGTTCCCAGCTGATTGGTCATTTGCGGGGTTACTTCACAAGAGTAGACTTCTTCTCCTTTTGCTCTTCCCTGCATTAACACCATTCGATTGGTAACGATATCATCAATCGTTTCCCCAACCTGTGGCTGCCGTTGGTTCATTTGTAAGGCCTTTAACACATCCTGTCTGCTAATGATCCCTTCTAGCCGGTTAGATTCATCCGTAACAGGAAGCACTTCAATCCCTTCCCAGACCATTGTATGAGCCGTTGAGGCCACACTTGTCTTACCATTAACCGACATTGGGTGTTTGGTCATGATCTTTTCGATGGATGTGTCCATAACTTGACCTAAAATATCCTTACTTGTCACCATTCCTTGTATCTTCATGTTTTGATCGACAACTGGATAGCGGCTATGTGCCGTTTGTTGATTGAACTCATGCCATTTGGACACCCTATCCGTTGTTTTGAGATAAAATGTTTCAGCAAGTGGAGTTAAAATATCTTCAACCAAAATAATTTCCTTTTTTATCAATTGATCATAAATAGCCCGGTTAATCATTGTAGCAACAGTAAACGTATCATAGCTTGTTGAGATGACCGGTATTTCGAGGTTATCAGCCAGCTTTTTGATATCATCTTCAGCATCGAACCCCCCGGTAATGAGTACGGCGGCGCCTGCTTTTAAGGCAAGTTCATGTGCCTGGGTCCGGTTCCCAACAATTAATAGATTGCCTGCTTCGGTGTAACGCATCATGGCTTCTAGTTTCATGGCCCCAATCACAAATTTATTGAGAGTTTTATGCAAGCCTGTTCTTCCGCCCAATACCTGACCGTCAACAATATTTACTACTTCTGCAAAAGTCAGTTTCTCAATATTTTCTTTTTTCTTTCGTTCAATTCTAATCGTTCCAACCCGTTCAATCGTACTGACATATCCTTTATTTTCTGCTTCTTTAATCGCACGGTAGGCTGTACCTTCACTTACGGCCATCGCCTTAGCAATTTGCCTGACAGATATCTTTTCCCCAATCGGGAGTCCATCAATATATTGTAAAATTTGTTCATGCTTTGTGGTCAAGACCTTCACCCTTTTTATAGTCAAATTCCAATCATTCAGTTACGAATAATCCGGATTACATATAAATTTATTATAGAGTGTTAAAAGCCTTGATTCAATGCGGATTCTCACATAATACCTAATTCTCAAAGATAGGACCTAGATTTCTTCCTTGGACGTCGATCCGATTGAAGCTTTTGTCCTTGCCTTTTTGGACTATAAAGCAAACCAGTAAAATTTCCAGCGATGACGATTAAAGCAAAGGAAAGCCAGACTAACGAAAAGATTCCTTGGGCACCTTCTGCCTGAATCGATAATCGTGGTACTCCATAATAAAGCAAGAAGCCACTGAGTAAAAGGCAAAGTAAATATCTGTTCTTTTTCAATTTTAATTCCTCCTCTTAAAGACTGCTTGTTCATATTTATGCATTTTGGAGGAAAAAAAGTATGTAAATCATCTAGAACTTTTAAATTTCAATGGCTTCGCCTGGTTGGAGTACCCTGCCATTTTTATCTTCCAGCATGTCAATAAACTTAAACGGATCCTGTTTAATTGGCGGGAATGTATTGAAGTGAATTGGGACAACTGTTTTAGCTTTTAGTAACTTGGCAGCATAGGCCGCATCTTCTGGACCCATTGTAAAATTATCACCAATTGGCAGGAAGGCTACATCGATTGGATGTCGCTCGCCAATCAATTTCATATCTGAAAATAATGCTGTATCTCCAGCATGATAAATGGTCTTGTCTTCATTCATAAATAAAATCCCAGCAGGCATTCCACAATAGATAATTTCATTATTTTCCGTTGTATAGCTTGACCCATGAAAGGCTTGTGTTAATTTTACTTTGCCAAACTCAAATTGATGGGCACCACCAATGTGCATCCCATGGGTATTAACTCCCTGCCAACTTAGATAAGTGGAAAGTTCATGGTTGGCAACTACCAGAGCATTATTTTTCTTTGCCAGTTCGACCGTATCCCCGACATGGTCATTGTGACCATGCGATAAAATAATAACATCTGGCCTTATTTCATCCACTTTCAGGTCTGTTAATTGGTTTCCATTAATAAATGGGTCAATTAAAATACGCTTCCCATTCGATAGAATTTGCACCACTGAATGTCCATGATAAGAAATTTTCATCAGACTCGCTCCTCTCGTTTTCCTCTAAATATATTTCCATGCAATAACTGGAATTCCTCCCATATTTCTAGTTTATTCCTAATAAATCGAATTTAAGCAAGGTGAAGGGCAGAAACTTCAGTTAGTTTACATTTCAACTTTTAATTGATACTCTCATATAGGATATGAATTACATAGGGGGAGTTAAAATGAATCAGCGATTAACTAAACTTCAAAACTGGATGAGGGAAAACGAGATTGAAGTTACCTTTCTAACCTCTTCCGAAAATGTCTTTTACTTGAGCGGATATTACACCAATCCCCATGAGCGCTTGCTTGCACTAGCCATTTTTCAGACGGACGAGCCTTTCCTTGTCTGCCCTGGAATGGAAGTACCTGAAGCGAAACGTTCTGGCTGGGAGCATGAAATTCTTGGCTATAGCGACATCGAGAATCCATGGGAAATGATTCTAAATGCTATTCAAAAAAGAATAAATGGTGTCTCCAAAGCAGCGATTGAAAAAGAGCATATGAACGTCGAACGATATGAACATCTTTCAAGGTTATTCCCGCAAGCATCCTTTGTTTCAGCGGAAGAAAAATTGCGCATGCTGCGAATGATTAAAGATGCCAAGGAATTAAAAATTATTGAAGAGGCGTGTGCCCTAGCTGACTATGCGGTGGAATTTGGTGCTAGTGAAATCAAGGAAGGCAAAACAGAGTTGGAAATACTAAACGCCCTGGAGTACGCTCTAAAACAAAGGGGTGTGACGGAAATGTCGTTTTCGACAATGGTTCTATCCGGCGCCAATGCCGCTTCTCCCCATGGAAATCCTGGAGAAACAAAAATCCAAAAAGGGGATCTAGTTTTATTTGATTTAGGTGTGGTTGTTGACAGGTATTGTTCAGATATTACTAGAACCGTGGCATACGGGGATATTAATGACAAGCAGAAGGAAATCTATGACACTGTATTAAAAGCGCAACTCGCTGCTATTGAAGCCAGCAAACCTGGGATAACTGCAGCAGAAGTAGACCTTACTGCACGCCGAATTATTGCTGATGCTGGCTTCGGGGACTATTTTCCACACAGGCTTGGCCACGGTCTCGGAATTAGCGTTCATGAGTATCCATCACTAACAGAAACAAACCCGCTCATTATCGAGGAGGGTATGGTATACACGATTGAACCAGGTATTTATGTTCCAAATGTGGCCGGTGTCCGGATTGAAGATGACGTTTATATTACGGCAAATGGGGCAAAAGTTCTCACAAGATTCCCGAAAGAATTGCAGATCATAAAATAATTTCATTTGTGATATTTTTACATTGAAATTTAGACAGAATTGAGATATTATACTTATACAAGCTGCGTTGTTCGTAGTCATAATAAAGTTTTAACCTTTAAGCTGTAAAAGGGAGTTTAACCATTGGAACTGGATTGACAAGCCTCTGTCTATAAGACTTGGAGGACATGCAAGAAAAGTTTCTGAGAACACCCACTTTGAGGAGTGGTGGTTTAAAACTTTCTTATATTAATACGGCAAATGCGGCTATATAGTATGTACTTCAAACCAGTTCCTTTCAGGGACTGGTTTTTATTTTTAAGTCAAAAAAGGGCTATCATCAATTTACGGGAACCCACACAACAGAATGCAGACACACATTCATATGAAAGACAAAACTCGTAAAAAAACTGGTTAAATTGTCCTTCATAACTCTTATGAAGGACAATACTCGTAAAAAACCGAATAAATTGTCCTTCATAACCCCGATGAAGGACAATACTCGTAAAAAAACCGAATAAATTGTCCTTCATAACCCCGATGAAGGACAATACTCGTAAAAAAACCGGGTAAATTGTCCTTCATAAGTCAAGTCCTATATTTTGTGTAAATTGTATTTCCTATGGTTACAATGTTTTTCAGCTTTTATGAATTTTGATGGTTTGGAAGGGGGTACCCCCTTCCAAACCATCAAGATTTCGCGCGCTTCGCGCCTAGCCTTTTTCTTGCACTACTTTTTTCATAGCTTGTTCTTCGGCTAGGTCGATTAAGACCGCTCCAATTAATCGGTACGCAGATTGTGTATTAGGAAAAATACGGATT